>CAYNIM010000036.1:0-26761 GCA_964397335.1 uncultured Flavobacterium sp. | reverse complement strand
CAATTTTACAAAAATGTCGCTTAACTTAAACTGTAATTTTTATTTGCATATCCAAGTATCTTAAACGCGATGGGTATAGTATTAATCACAAAAAAGTATACCGTATCATGAAAGCTGCTAAGCTTTTACAAACTCGTATAGCTAGAGATCACTCAGACAAGAAGTATGTTAAGCATCGTAAAGTAAAGACTACAAGACCCTTAGAGTGTATTGAAATGGATATTAAGATGGTATGGATACCACAAAAAGGGAAAAATGCTTATTTACTTTCTGTAATTGATGTACATACTCGAAGAATATTAAAAGACTACTTCAGCTTTAATATTAAACAAAAGCAGGTAATAGAACTACTATCAGAACTTTTTGATGAGTTAGATTGCCCTAAAAATGTAGTGATTAGATCAGATAATGGTAAAGAATTTGCCAACCACAAAGAGATTGCGCAAGCCCTTGATATTGATTATTACTTTGCTAAACCATATCATAGCTGGGAAAGAGGAGCAAACGAAAATTTAAACGGATTAGTAAGGCAATATTTTCCTAAAAAGACGAACTTTGAAAATATAAATAAACAAGAGATAGAAAAAGTAATCAAAATTTTAAACAATAGACCCAGAAAAAGATTTGGATATAAAAATCCAAATGAAATTTTAGCACAAAAATTAGACGAAATGAGTGAAGTTGCATTTAATACTTGAATCCACCTATTATAAAAAACAGTTATATTTACATTTTCAACTTTTAAAAAACAAAATCATGAAAAAAAATACCTCACTTAAAGTCGGAGTAGTTTTAGTTTTGGCTATGTTATGTTTCCCTTTACAGAATGCTGATGCTTGTACCCGAGCGGTGTACAAAGGATCTAACGGTATGGTTATGACAGGAAGAACAATGGATTTTACCCTGGAAATACCCGCCAATCATTGGATTTTTCCGAGAGGAATGGAAAGAAATGGAGAAGTAGGGAAGAATTCCATAGAATGGACTTCCAAATACGGAAGTCTGGCTGTAAGCGCTTGGGATATTTCTGTGGTTGATGGTATGAATGAGAAGGGATTGGTTGCCAATATGCTGTGGCTGGTGGAATCGGAATATCCAACTTTTGATAAGCAAGGCAGTAAAAAAGGTCTTGCCATTTCCTTGTGGGCGCAATACGCATTGGATAATTTTGCTACCGTTGCAGAAGCTGTTAATGATTTAAGAAAAGAGTCATTTGCTGTCGTGTCGGATTTCATTCCCGGAACCGATAAATTTACAACAGTCCATTTGTCTTTGTCTGATTCATCAGGAGATAGTGCGATTTTTGAATATATCGAAGGCAAATTAGTGATTCATCACGATTCTTCCTATACTATAATGACAAACGATCCTCCGTATGAACAACAACTAGCAATCGCTAAATATTGGGAAAATATTCCAGGAAAAGTTTATCTGCCGGGTTCTGTTACCGCTTCAGATCGATTTGTAAGAGCAGCTTTTTTTATGAAATCCATTCCACAAACCGATGACACAAGAGTTGCAGTAGCTGCTGTGGCAAGTGTGATGAGAAATGTATCGGTGCCTTACGGCTTTGAAATAGAGGGCTATCCAAACTTATCCACTACCCGTTGGCGATCTGTTGCAGATCAGAAAAACCTTGTGTATTACTTTGAAACCGCCCTGACACCCAATGCCTTCTGGGTAGATTTGAAGAAAATTGATTTCAGCGAAAATGCCAGTGTAAGAAAATTAGATTTGTCTGCTAACAAAACGTATTCCGGAGAAGCTTCTACCGCTTTTATGGATTCAAAACCATTTAAGTTTATTGGGTTATAACCAATCTGTTTACAGTTTTAAATTTAATAAAATGCCTTGTCTAAATAGACTTTTTTAACCAAAAAATCACTCTTCCTTAATGATTTCTATTGGCGTAAACCCAGTTGCGGGATATTCTACGCCGTTGTAGCTGATTTTTTCAAGCAACAAATTATAACATTCTGTGTCGTAATAGCCAATGATTTCATCAAAAGTGTTGTCGTCTATCTTTAACAAAAAATAGCCTCTTGCTGTTTTTGAAACTTCGTTTCTGTAAGGAACATGTCCTAACTCTAGTTGCATATACATTATTTGTCCATCTTCGTCAAGTTCTTTTTGAACTTCTACATAATTGGGTAAATCGGCGATCAAATTGCCATTAGGTGCATATTGATAATTCCATAAACTATCTGTTGCTATCAGGCTTAAGTTTGCGTAGTCTATATTTTCCGCCCAATTACCTTCTGTATCGGTAAACTTTATAGACTGTAAAGTTTTTACTTGAATCTGCCCTTCCGGACAGGGGTTTTTATCCGGATGATATACTGTTTCGCCTTCACAAGAAAACAATAAGAACAAAAATCCTAAAAATATTATTTTGTAATTTTTCATAGTTATTGGTTTGGGGTTATGTTATGAATCATTTCTTGGTTATAGATATATTGTACGTTTGTAACAATAATTCCATCGATAGTAGTCCACATATCATAATCGTACCAACCGTTGCGACTTCCTCTCCAGCCCCAGTTCATATGTACGTGGTCGGCAATAGTAGCATAAAAATACCTATCTACATTTGAGTCGTAATAATAGCCTGTTATTTTTTGATAGCCGTCGCCCACCCAGGCGTGTCCATCTTTATAATCGGTTCGGGTTTTTGTGCGTCCTATACTAAACCTAAAAACCCCTATTTTTTTAGGACTCTTTACAACTACCACTTTTTTAGTGGCATTTCCTCTGAGATACACAGGTTTATTATTAATCACATCTGTTTTTATGGTATTGATGTTCATGGGAGTCAAGTTACTTGTGGTATAATCATAATATGTGCTAAAAGCTGATGCAGCATTTTGAGACGCCCCTCCGGAACGGTCACAGTAAAAATATGAATTTACGTTGTTAGCTATATGTCCTAAAAAATCAGCAACATCATATGCCGGTTGGGTATTGTAATTATATGGTGCCCCTACGGTTATATAAGGATGCATCGTTGCAATATTAAACATATTCGGGTGGTTGTGATATTTCATTATTTGCCCCATCGCTACTGCTCCACAACCAACAGGGGCTGTTCCTGCCGAACAATTATTGTATCGTATGTTATTATTATACATTATTTCGGATGAATAACGGTTGTTTTGATCCCACTTTATATTACCCAATAAAGGACCATATGTTTCGGAGTCTTCATCAATTAATACTGGTGGATTCCAGGGGATTAGGTTTCCGTCGGGGTCAGTAAGCCCTACGTCTATGTGAATGCCTAAGGCACTCCATTGGTTTGGAACATCTTCAGACCAAGGGATTCCTATGTCTTCTAATCCGCTAATCTTCAAAAACTTGGTCGTAAGCCAATCGCTTACTCCTTCGCAATCTGTTATGTTTTCCAAATCAAACCGTCCTTCATTTGCATAAGCAAGTATTGGTCGCTCTAATAAAGAAGCTGACATTACAACAAAACCTTGGTTTTCCTGTAAATTCAATACATAGAGCACAGGTTCGTCTTTGTCATTAACCAGCGTTTGAATTTCTTCGAGGTTTTTTTCGTCAACATTTGGTATTCCAAACGATCTGATTTTTCTGTTGTTTTAAAAAAAATTTATTGTAGCATTTTTTGCTTGTGCTGGACTAATCAATGTGTTGCTTTTTTCAGATAATTCTTCCGTTTTTATTAAGTCCACATCGTTTGCGTTTGCACTACAAGAAGCCAGCCAAAAGGAGATTGTAACTCCTATAAATAAGACGATTTTTTTCATTTGTTTAAAATAAAGTGTTCGTGTTTTCTAAATTTCATAGTTTGCTTTTTTTCTTCTGTATTGATTGTAAGCAAAAACAATCTTGTATTTTGCTAATTTACGTTAAATTTGTTAATAAAAAATATATAGCTGTTTTTTTTAAGTGTGGCGTTTGCTTGTTGAATCTACCAATATCAACTCAATTAATAAATCAGCCAAATTTTCTTAGAATTAATCGTAATCCAAAAAAAACCAGAAACTGTAAAAAGTTTCTGGTTTGCATATTTGATGGGTTTAAAATTATATATCAAAACCAATATTCACGCCTAATTTCATTGAAATCAGTTTTTGTAGTTTCAGTTGTAAATCTGGTATGGCTACCGATTTCAACACTTCATCGGTAAACGCATACATCAACAAAGCTTTGGCTTCTTTTTTCGGAATACCGCGTTGTTGCATGTAAAACATTGCGTCTTCGTCCAATTGACCAATCGTACAACCGTGTGAACATTTTACGTCATCAGCAAAAATTTCGAGCTGAGGTTTGGTGTTCAAAGTGGCTTTGTCAGTCAATAAAATATTGTTGTTTTGCTGGAAAGCATCGGTTTTTTGCGCGATTTTGTTTACAAATATTTTTCCGTTGAAAACACCTGTAGAACGATCATCAAAAATTCCTTTGTAGTTCTGGTGCGATTCGCAATTCGGCTGCTCGTGATTCACTAAAGTATAATGATCCACATGCTGTTTGTCGCCAATAATTGTAATTCCTTTCAGGGTTGAATCGATACGTTCACCTTGCTGATAGAAATTTAAGTTGTTTCGAGTAATGTTTCCGCCAAATGAAAAAGTATGTACAGAAACACGGCTTTCTTGCTTTTGTTTAACAAACGTATTATCTACTAGATTGGCTGTTTGTACATCGTTTTGCAGTTTGTAATAATCTACAATAGCACGTTTTGCCGCAAATATTTCAGTTACAGAGTTCGTAAAAACCGATTCTTCTGTTAAACTTTGGTGACGCTCAATGATTTGAACATGAGCATTTTCACCAACAATTATTAAGTTTCTCGGTTGAACAAATAACGGATTACTTCCAGTTGTGAAATAAATCACTTCGATAGGTTTTCTAACAACTGTTGATTTCGGGATATTGATATAAGCACCTTCGTACGCATAAGCGGTATTTAGACTGCTTAGACTATCTTTTTGATCAATTGCGTCATTAAAAAAGGTGTCGATGACCATTTTATATTTTGGTTTGGTCAATGCTGATGACATCAAACAAACGTCAATTCCATCGTGAGTTGTTGAAGACAAGTGTGAAGAAAATACACCATTTATAAACACTACTTTGTAAGTGTCTACATCGTTCAAAAAGTATTTTTTTACATCTTTCCACTCAACAGAGCTGTCGCCTTTTGGTAAAATGTTAAAGTCATTTGCCAAAACAGCGTTTAGTGAGGTATATTTCCAAGCTTCCTCTTTTTTTGTAGGAAAACCTTTGCTTTCAAAGATCTTTAATGACTCATTTCGAAGGTCGTGTAAATCTGTATTGATATCCACTTTTTGTTCGAAAGCCAAGAAAGATGATAATAATTTTTCTTTTAAATCCATAAGCCTCACCCCAATCACTTTTTTTAAAAGTGGGTTTGTAGGGGCATTTTAAAATTATTTATTCATTCTTTTACTCCCTTTCGGGAAGGAGAAGGTTATTTAACCCAATCGTATCCTTTTTCTTCAAGTTCTAGAGCAAGTTCTTTACCTCCAGTTTTCACGATTTTTCCATCGTGAAGCACGTGAACGAAATCAGGAACGATATAATCCAATAAGCGTTGGTAATGCGTAATTACAATCACAGCATTTTTGTCGCTTTTTAGTTTGTTTACGCCATTAGCAACTATTCGAAGTGCATCGATGTCCAAACCAGAGTCAGTTTCATCTAAAATAGCAACTTTCGGATCTAGCATAGCCATCTGGAAAATCTCGTTACGTTTTTTTTCTCCTCCTGAAAATCCTTCATTCAATGAACGCGACAAAAACTTACGGTCGATTTCTAATAATTCAGATTTTTCTTTGATTTTTTTCAACATTTCGTTAGCCGGCATGTCTTCTTGTCCTTTAGCTTTTCTAGATTCGTTGATGGCTGTTTTAATGAAGTTCGTCACAGATACTCCTGGAATTTCTACTGGATATTGAAACGATAAGAAAATCCCTTTGTGAGCACGTTCTTCTGGTGCAAAATCAGCTAAATCTTCTCCGTCCAAAATCACTTCACCTTGCGTTACTTCAAAATTTTCATTACCAGCAATTACGGCCGATAATGTAGATTTTCCTGAACCGTTAGGTCCCATTATTGCGTGAACCTCTCCTGCTTTTACTTCAAGATTGATTCCTTTTAATATTTCTTTATCCTCAACAGAGGCGTGTAGATTTTTTATTTGTAACATTTTTTTGAAGTTTAAAGTTTAAAGTTTAAAGTTGTTGGGCTTTGAACTTTTATTCATTTAATTATCCTTTTTTAATATTATTGAAATTCTGTTCCTTTAAAATCGTTTTTATTTAAGTAAACGATAAAATTATTTGTTTTCCACTTAATTTCTCCTATTCAGAAATCAAGAAATCTAACTTTTCCTGATCGATATATGCATTGTCAAACAAACGATAAACTTGAGATCTGGTTTCTCCTGCCGAGCCTAGCTATTGAAAGAAATTGTCGAAATTCCATATTACCATTTCGCTCAAAACCTTCCGCTATATTATCCATTACAGAACCCGACGCAGATTTTATTTGTTCTTTAAACCAGTAATCAGTTTTTAATTATATGCTTATCGATGTTTATGATTTCTTTAGAAAGCTTTCTTGCTTCTTGCCAGATTTCTAAATCTTCGAATCTTTTTATTGTTGTTGTTATTTTTAGCTTAATGTTTGTTCTGTTAAAGGTTTTACACCATCTTGTAACATCGAACTTTAAACCTTAAACCAAAAATTAACCTACGGATCCTTCGAGTGAAATCTCTAACAATTTTTTCGCTTCCACGGCAAATTCCATTGGTAATTTATCCAAAACTTCTCTAGAGAAACCGTTAACAATCAGTGCAATGGCTGTTTCGGTTGGAATTCCTCTTTGGTTGCAATAGAAAACTTGATCTTCACCAATTTTGCTGGTAGTTGCTTCGTGTTCCAGTTTTGCGGTTGCATTTTGTGATTCGATATATGGGAAAGTGTGTGCACCACATTCGTTGCCCATTAACAGTGAGTCACATTGGGTAAAGTTTCTAGCGTTTTCTGCTCTTGGTCCAATTTTCACCAATCCTCTGTAAGAGTTTTGTGATTTTCCGGCCGAAATCCCTTTAGAAATAATAGTTGATTTGGTGTTTTTTCCTAAATGAATCATTTTTGTTCCTGTATCGGCTTGTTGAAAATTGTTGGTAACAGCAATGGAATAAAATTCACCTACTGAATTATCTCCTTTCAAAATACATGAAGGATATTTCCAAGTTACTGCTGAACCAGTTTCAACTTGTGTCCAAGAAATTTTAGCGTTTTTCTCTGCTAATCCTCTCTTGGTTACAAAGTTAAATACTCCACCTTTTCCTTCTTTATCACCTGGGAACCAGTTCTGAACGGTTGAATATTTAATTTCTGCATCGTTCATAGCAATTAATTCTACTACGGCTGCATGCAGTTGGTTTTCATCGCGAGACGGAGCTGTACATCCTTCTAAATAAGAAACATACGAACTTTCGTCAGCAATCAATAAAGTACGTTCAAACTGACCAGTTCCTGCTTGGTTGATACGGAAATAAGTGGATAATTCCATTGGACAACGAACGCCTTTTGGAATATAACAGAACGAACCATCCGAGAAAACAGCTGAGTTCAATGCTGCATAGAAATTGTCGGATTTTGGAACTACTGTACCAATGTATTTTTTAACCAATTCTGGATGCTCTCTAATAGCTTCTGAGATGGAACAGAAAATAATTCCTTTTTCATTTAAGGTTTTCTTGAAAGTTGTAGCTACTGAAACAGAATCAACTACAACGTCCATCGCTACGTTGTTTAAACGTTTTTGTTCTTCGACTGAGATTCCTAATTTTCGGTACATTTCCAACAAATCTGGATCAACATCGTCTAATGTTTTATTTGGATCTGCTTGTACTGGTGCAGAATAATAAGAAATTGATTGGAAATCAGGTTTTTCGTAATTTACGTTGGCCCATTCTGGTTCTTCCATTTCTTTCCAAATTCGAAATGCATCCAATCTCCATTCGGTCATCCATTCCGGTTCGTCTTTTTTCTTGGAAATTGCGCGAACAATGTCCTCGTTGAGACCTGCCGGGAAAGAATCGTAGTTAAACTCGGTATAGAAACCGTATTCGTACTCTTTATTTTCTAATTCGACTTTTAAGTCGTCTTCTGTGTATTTACTCATAATCGGTTATGCCTTTTTAGTTGTTAAAGATTACTAAACTTAACATCACAACAAAAGTGAAAGTCTTCAAAGACAATACGTAGTTGTTAAATTTAGAAATCAATTCACTTTCTTTTTGAAAACAGTGTAATTAAACGACTGTTGTGTTAGATTGCCAATTGAAGATACATTTTTTTGGCTTTCATTTAAAAGAATTATAAAGAAAATGATTCGCCACAACCACAAGTTCTACCCGCATTGGGGTTGTTGAATACAAATCCTTTTCCGTTTAATCCACCTGAGTATTCTAATGTTGTTCCTATCAAGTAAAGAAAGCTTTTTTTGTCTACAGCGATTTTTACACCGTTGTCTTCAAACATTTTGTCGTCTTCGGAGGATTGATTATCAAATTTCAGTTCGTATTCCAAACCGGAGCATCCTCCACTTTTTACGCCTACTCTGATAAAGTCTGTATCTGGGTTAAAACCGTCGTCCTCCATCATCATTCGGGCTCTTTTTGCTGCTGATTCTGATACTTTTATCATATCGATAAGTTTTTGGTTTAATTGCTTCTGCAAAGATAGGTACAAAATATGATTTTTAGTACATTAATAACAATATTATAACTTTATGGGAGAATAAGCATAAGCAATAAAAAAGCCAAAGTTCTTAAACTTCAGCTATAGCACTTAATTGACGTAAATTCATTTTTTTTATTGAAAAATTATTCCAGATGATATGGATATAGAATAAACAAAACGCATAATCAACACTGTTAGAATACTTAACAAAAAACCATAAAAATAGATTTTTTTAAAGGTAAATTTGTTCATAATCCATTTTACTAAAAAGTAGAAAGGACAAATACAAGTAAACAAAATTGTAGGCAATGAACCCATTTCGTAAAAAAAACCATACAGTATATCAAAATCCCAAAACCAAGTCATTTTTGCTAAAATCCAAAACAGGAAACAAAAAACAACAGCAACGACCGACACTTTGTCTAAATTACTTAACTGACGTAAATTCATGGTTTTTTATTGAAAAATTATTCCAGATGATATGGATATAGAATAAACAAAACGCATAATCAACACTGTTAGAATACCTAACAAAAAACCATAAAAATAGATTTTATTTAGTGTAAATCTATTCATAATCCATCTTACTAAAAAATAAGATGTACATAATACTGCTAACAGTATCATAGGAAATACTCCCATTTGATATATAACACCAAACAGTACAAAACCTGCAACCTCTGTCTTTGAGAAAAACCAAAAAATAAAGCAAAATAAAAGCATTATACTAGATACCTTGTCTGTAAGACTTAATTGACGTAAATTCATAATTTTACATTTTTATAAAACCTACACAGGTCTCATTATTATTTTAACAACTCTATTCCCTTCCGGTCCGTCGGGTTTACAATCCCAACCGCAATGCCATTTATCACAATTTGTACACTCTAAATCATGCCATAAACAAAAAGCAGAAGAATAATAACAACATCCCATATAAGAACCACAACACCCCCAATCTGTTCCACAACCAACTCTACAACTCTCCTTACAATCTCCTGCTTTATAAATTGCTTTATCAGAAATATGTTGTCGAAAATCTGCTTTTGAGATATAAAAAGAATAAAGCACATCAAAGGTTACAAATTCTTCAGTTGAACTATCAATAAAATTAACCAAATCCATATCTTGTTGCCAACCTGAATCAAGTGCTTCTGCTTCTAATAAGCTAATGTTATTTTTAAGAGTATTTAAGTTCACATAAAAATCTTCCTGAAAAATAAAATGAGATTCACCAATTACAAAAGAGGGGCTTATTGTTCCTTCTATTTCACTTCCTCCGTTTTCTATCATTCTTAAATTAGAAACTACCGCAGAGCGTAAATATGCCAATATTGAAAATAAATCTTCATCATAATTATTTTCATCTACTTCATAGAATAACTCATTATAGCTTTCAGCTAACATATAATTTAATGTTTCCAAATTACTCTAACCTATGTTTTTCAATTGGTTGGCAAACACCAAAGCTTTTTCTTGCTCATCATATTTCCATCCATCTATACTGTTGTTAAAAGTATAGTCTAAATCAAATATTATTTCATCGTTAATAGTATCTCGAAATACAAATGTGTTTTTGTGATCATTATTTTCTTTTTCTAATGATACATCTAAAATCCAGCCCTCATAAACAATTTTATATTCGTGGTTCACAATTGGCACGCTCATCACCTGGACAGAATTGTTGGTAGATTCAGCTTCGGCATTATTCATTTTTCCGTCGTCACTACAGGCGTTCAGTCCTAACCCTAAAATAGCTATACTTAAAAAGCTATATACTAAAAATTTTAATCTGTTCATAATATTATTTATTTGAATAGGCGTTAAAGATACGTTAGTTTTTGATAATTTTCTTTTTTTTAAAAGGATTTTTTATCACTTACGTAAATTATAGAAATATAAACAGAATTTATCATAAAAAAAAATGCTTCGGATTTCCGAAGCGTTTTAAAACTTTATTATTTGGATGTTTTTAGAAAGTCAATTTAATAGACCCGTTCCAAGTTCTTCCAAATCCAAAATAAACTTGGTTTCTACCATCAATACCTTCGTAAGTAGATTCTGTATCTTGATCTACTTTAATAGCTGTGTTCGACTGAGAAATGTATTCAGTGTCGAATAAGTTATTGATATTTAAGCGGAAACTTAATCTGTTTTTGCTTGATAAATTAACACCGTAAGAAATACCAGCATCAACTAAACCGAAAGAAGGTAATCCAAGATTATCTTTTTCTTGACGGTTGGCATATAAGTCTTGGTAATATCTGTAATCTGCATCAATAGATAAATTTGGTAAAATTTTATACTTAGCTCCTAAACCAAAAGTAGTTTGAGCTGCATTTCCTACTTTACCTCCGTCTACGTCACGTACACTTGTTTCTAAAAGTTCGCGGTCTTCAGTTCTAATTTCTGTTACAGCGTTTCCTTTATAAACCCAATCACCGATAGACATAAAACCTCTAACTTCTAAATTGTATAACGGTTTTGCCTGAATGTCTAATTCAATACCTTTATGGTCTTGTTTTAAACCGCGATTCAAAGTGAATATTTGCTGACCTACAAGTTGTGGATAATCTGTGTTATCTGATTCAACAGTTTGTGCTGATGATTCAACTCTGTTTGCCCATGTAGTTTTATAAGCATTCACGTTTAAAGCAACAAACTCAGACTCGTATTTATACCCTAATTCTAAACCAACGATATCTTCGTTTTCAGTGAACGGGTTTACTGTATTTCCGAAGTTTAGGTAGATGTTATCGTGGAATGGTTGACGAGAGTAAACTCCAGCGTTACCAAAGAAAGTATGTACATTATCTATGTTATAACTTACACCCCCTTTAATGTTGTAACCAACGTTAGATATTTTTTCAGATTCCTCTTCTTCAACAGTATATTGATAAGGGTCGAATCGAACGTGTGATTGATTTGATGCTGCTCCTTGGAAGAAAGCTGAAAAACGATCGGTTGCATATTCTAACTGTGCAAATAATCCACCGTAATTGATGGTTTCTGAATAGTCATAACCGTATTTATCTTCTGCGTTTTTAGCAAATCTAGAAAGTGCTTTCCATGGGTTAGTTGAAAAGGTTTTGCTTAATTGTGCATTTGGATCTCTTAAACGAGTCGAAGTATTATCGATTAGATAGTTACCTCCCATTAAATCAACTAACTGACGGAAGTGTTGTCCTTGATAAGATCTTAAGTCAAATCCAACGTTTAATGATAAGTTATCAGTTAAATCGCGATTATAGTTAGTTACTAAACCATACCAAGCATGGTTATTTACTGAAGCACGAATAGCATAAGAAGATTCTCCTGCTAATACGTTTGCATCGTATGCACCTTGCATGTTTTTAGTACCGTCGGCTAAAGGCGCTCCTGTTGAACCGATTGGGCCCGTTCCACCACCTCTACCAAAAGAACCATAAAGCACAGTTGATAAGTTAGAAACTTCATCAATTTTCCAATCCCAGTTAAGGTTAATTACTGGTTTGTGGTAGTAGTTTCTACGATCGTTGATTGCTTCTCCGTTTAAATAACCCCAGTTATTATTGTATCTTTTTCCGTAAGCAGCATAATCAGAAATTCTTTTTGCGTAGTTTTGATCGTGCCATTGTGGTGCACCGGTAATTAAGAAGTTGAAATTGTGCTTTTCATTTGGTTTATATCCAATAGACACAAAATAGTTCTGACCTTGTCCAGCAGTCATGTCGTTGTAACCATCACCTTGCCAATGAGTAAGCATTGCTGTGATTCCCCAACCATTTTCCATTAAACCAGAGCTATAACCTACAGAAGATTTGAAATAATTGTCGCTTCCAATTCCAGCTTTTAAAAATCCGCCTTGACGCATTTCAGTTGCTTTGGTTATAAAGTTGATGGTTCCACCAACAGATGAAATGGCTAATTTAGAAGAACCCAATCCACGTTGAATTTGGATAGCATTGGCAATGTCTGACATTCCAGACCAGTTAGACCAATACATATTTCCATCTTCCATTCCGTTGATAGGCTGACCGTTTAATAAGAATGCAGTATTCGATTGGTCAAAACCACGAGTATACATTTGCGTATCACCAAAACCACTTGATTCACTAGCAACATAAATAGAAGGTGTGTTAACCATAGTTGCCGTTACATCGCGCGAACCAACTTTTTCTTCAATGTCGATACCTTTAATGGTTGAAACCGCTATTGGTGTTCTACGTCCTTCAGCTACGTCGATTACACCACGAGCCATTACAACGATTTCATCCAATGATTCGCTGCTTTCATTCAAATAGATAGTTCCAAGGTTTAATTCGTTGGTGTTTTCAAATTGGAAAACTACATTTTTAGTAGTATAACCCATTGTAAAAAACTCAATTTCACCCTGAGTAAGATTTGTAGAAAGAGTAAACGATCCATCTTCATTAGTAATTATTCCTTCTGAAGTTCCTACTACATGAACCTGAACATCAGAGAGTTCTTTGTTGTTTTCTGCACTTTGAACTTTTCCGGTTAATCTGTTTTGAGCCTGAGCGGCTGTACCAGCAAGTAAAGTGATTAGAGCTAAATAACTAATGCTTTTTTTCATTTCAATTAGTGTTAAATTTCGATGCAAAATTAACATTATTTATCAACATTACTACCCTAAATTTCAATGTTAAAAAATACATAATTGTTACTTAACATTAAAGTGTTAAAATGTCAAGCTGAGGTTAAAAAAACTGTTTTTTATGTCTTATAGTTCCAAAATATTGTTGCTGTTATTCACATCAGCCATTAGCTGAGACGGATCAATAAGCACAGTTTTGATTTTTTTTCCATTAGTTTTAAACTTTATATCAAATGTTGGGTAAGCCCAATCCCATGCATCCAAAACTGTTCTTGGAATTTTTGGATATGGATTTTCTTTAGTCCAACGCATTAAAGTATTTGGGATATAAAAACTCTCTTTTGAATCATCTTCATAAACTACCAATAGATCGATTGGCATCGGCATACGACCGATACGTTCGAGTTCTATATGTGCTTGCTGTTCGTCTTGCGTTACTTTTTTAATTCCATAATCAATGGTGTTCGTTGTTTGGGTCCAATCTACCAAATACCAATCTAAAACGGCGCCAGTAACACGTTCGGCAGAACGTTTGAAATCATTTGGGGTAGGGTGAGAGAATTTAAAATCGTGGTAAAAGCGTTTGATACTTTTAAATGTATTGTCCCAACCTATTACGTATGCCAGTTGGGTAACAAAAATAGCGCCTTTGTTGTAGGCAGAAATTCCAAAATTCATGTTGTAATCATAACGATCTGCATGGGTAGAAAGTGGTTGTTCATTGTCTTTTCTGATCATGTAGTAGTAGGCGTTGTACATACTTTGGAAAGGATTTTCATCTTCTTGGTTTTCTTTTTCCATGATTTGTTTTACTGCAAAATCAGAAAAAAACGAGGTGAATCCTTCATCAAACCAGCTGTGTTTACTCTCGTTAGTAGCCAAAACGTGCTGAAACCATTTATGAGCAAGTTCGTGCGCTGTAACACCAATCAAACTTGGTAAGCTGCGTTCTCCGGTAATTAATGTACACATGGCGTATTCCATGCCACCGTCGCCGCCTTGAATTACAGAATACTGTTTGTAAGGATATTCACCAATAGCTGTGTTGAAAAACTCCATCAATTTTGCTGTTTCTGGTTGCAACTTTTTCCAGTTTTCTTTAATTTCTTTATTGTTTTTATAGAAAAAATGTAAGTCCACGTCATTTGGTCCTTTGATTTTATCGTGAATAAAGTCTGGATCTGCGCCCCAAGCAAAATCATGAACATTTGGAGCGATAAAATGCCAAGTAAGTGTTTTTTGTTTTTTAGGAATGGATACTTTTATTCCGCTGTCTTCATATCCATGACCAATTTCGTTAGGATTCTGAAGATATCCAGTTCCTCCTACGGTATAGTTTTTATCTAAGGTAAGTTTTACGTCAAAATTTCCCCAAACACCATGAAATTCTCTTCCAATATAAGGGTCCGGATGCCAACCTTCAAAATCAAAGGCAGCCATTTTTGGATACCACTGCGCCATAGAAAGCGCCACGCCTTCATCAGAATTTCTTCCAGCACGTCGCACCATAACAGGTACTTGGCCATCAAAATTCATAGTAAAGGTAGCTTTAGTTCCGGGTAAAATAGGTTTTGCTAAAGTAACTTCTAAAATAGTTCCGACTACTTTCGAATCTAACAAAACACCATCTTGTTTTAGGTCTTTTACTTTTAAATAACCAATTTCATTTGGCTTCAACTCGGAGATTTTACTTTGTTTTTTATCGATTCCATCCGGGCCTTTAAATGTTTTAATCATGCGCGTGTCTGGATCTTCGATAGTTTTAAGGCGAATGTCCATAGCGCTTCCCGGTTGAAAAGCGTTGAAATACAAATGATAGAAAACTCGGGTTAAAGTGTCGGGTGAATTGTTGGAATAAACCAATTCTTGTGTGCCAGAATACTGAAAATTATCAACATCAATGGCTACATCCATCTTGTAATCTACGTGTTGTTGCCAATAACCTGCGTTGGGGTTATTGTGTTGTGCAAAAACAGTTGTAGAAAAGGTTACACATAAAAGTAAAAGCTTTTTCATTTTATTATTTTCAATAAAAAAGCTGCCCTTTAAAGGGGCAGCTAATTGTTAATGTTTATTTTATTTCTTTCCCTTAGCTACTTTGTCTGCCAGAATCAAAGCGTTGTAAAGGTTAACAAATTTTCCTGAAGTTGAAATGTTTTGGAAATTACGTTTATCGTCTTTTTTTCCAGAAACGATCACCTCTTGATGAACCGCAACTCCCGAATCTTTCATGATTTGTTTTACTTGAGCTGCAGTCAAACTAGGATAATACGAACGGATCATTGCAGCAACACCGGCAGCATTTGGAGATGCCATTGATGTTCCTTGTAAATATTCATATTTTGCATTTGGTGTAGTTGCGTAAATTTGAACACCTGGAGCAAAAACGTCTACGTCTATATTCCCAAAGTTAGAGAAATTAGCAACCATACGTTCACCAAATGAAGGGTTTAACGCTCCAACAACTAAGAAGTTATCTGCAACTTCATTGTTTGTACCTTCGATACGGTCGTTTGGATAACGTTTGATTTCTTCGCCTGTACTAGGATTTAAATCCATAGCATCATTTCCAGCTGCAACTACAATTAAAACGTCTTTTTTAGAAGCATATTGAATGGCATCAAAAACCCACTGGCTGTTTTGTGCGAAATATTTACCAAAACTACCGTTGATTACTTTTGCACCATTATCAACTGCATAACGAATTGATAGCGCGATGTCTTTATCATATTCATCGCCATCTGGAACAGCTCTTAACGACATGATTTCAACATTTTCAGAAGCAACTCCGTCTCCGCCAATTCCATTGTGACGCGTTTGAGCAATAATACCAGCAACGTGTGTTCCGTGTTTAGCATGTTCACGGTCTCCCATTACATCATTATCACCATAAAAAGCATCCTTGATATCAAAAATATCGTCACCTGTTGTACGTCCATTAAACTCAGGGTTTAAATGGTGGTTTAATTGCGAATCCAAATAACCTTTATAGTTTTTTAGATAATCACCAACGTTTCCGCGAGCAACAAGAGCGTAAGCAATATTACGAGCTTCTATTACCTCTTTATCTGCAGTTTCTGAGATGTTATCTAAGTCTTCTTTGTTATAATCTGCTTTCTTCAAGTAAGCTGTCAATTTATCATTAGCTTCTTGAAATTTCTTTAAACGATCTTGAGCAGGTTTTAGTTCTGCCAATTTCTTGTCTAATTCTGCTTTTGCTCGTCTGTATTCGCTTGAACCATCATCTCCACGACCTACGATACGAGCCATTTCTAACTGCTCTGCATTAGCCGAACCTAAAAAATTCCAACCGTGGATATCGTCGATATAACCATTCTTGTCGTCGTCTAGATTGTTTCCTGCAATTTCTTTAGGGTTCACCCACATTTGAGTTTTTAAATCTGGATGATCAATTTCGATACCTGAATCGATTACTGCAACAATAACTTTTTGTCCTTTGTTGTTTTTAATGATTTCCTTGTAGGCACGATCCACAGACATTCCAGGAACGGTGTCTTTCAAAACATCTAAATGACTCCAACGTTGTAAATCCTTTTCAGACAAAGCTGAGGTTCTTGTGGGCAAATGATCTGCAGTTTCAATCATTTCAAGACTGCTTAAATCTTGTAAATAAGAAGATTTAACCGTTTTACAACTCGTCAGTGCCAAAGCTAATAAAGCTGATAAATAAATTGATTTATTGACTTTCATATTTGAAAAAACTTAATTTTATATTGAATTAGTGTGCAAAAAAAACAAAAAGTTACAATACTCTATCATAAAATATCGTTAATACTATAGGTTTCGTTTAATCTAACGCCCTTTTCTGTTTCTTTAAGTGTAATGATGGGATTGTGTGCATCATGTTCCAAAAATAACAAATATTCGTTGGCAACCGCTTGTTTTAGAAAATTATCTTTCTCTTCGATTGTTAACAAGGGTCTCGTATCATAACCCATTACATAAGGCAACGGAATGTGGCCTGCAGTGGGAAGTAAATCTGCACAAAAAACAATTGTTTTATCTTTATATTTGATATGAGGAATCATTTGCTTATCTGTATGTCCATCAACAAAAAGAATATCAAAATTTAATTCTGAATGTTGCGCCAACGAATCCTTAGTGTGTTTAACAAATTTTAGTTGTCCACTTTCTTGAATAGGAAGAATGTTTTCTGTTAAAAACGAAGCTTTTTCGCGCGCATTTGGTTTCGTAGCCCAATCCCAATGTGCTTCATTAGACCAATATACAGCATTTTTAAAGGTTGGAACAAAACCAGTTCTATCTTGATTCCATTCAACAGCGCCTCCGCAATGATCAAAATGGAGGTGTGTGAGAAAAACATCGGTAATATCGTCTTTGTGAAATCCCTTTTGTTTTAATGATTTTTCTAGATTAAAATCTCCCCACATATTATAGAAGCCAAAAAACTTTTCAGATTGCTTGTTTCCCATTCCAGTGTCGATTAAAATCAAGCGATTTCCATCTTCAATCAAAAGACAACGAGCAGCTAAATCAATCTGATTATTAGCATCGGCAGGATTTGTTTTATTCCACAAAACTTTAGGGACCACACCAAACATAGCGCCACCGTCTAATTTAAAATTTCCGGCTTCAATTGCATGAAGTTTCATTGTAATTGCTTTTAAGACTGTAAAAATACTAATAATTTTTTAACGACTCAATTTTTGTTTCAATTTAGAGATTCGCAGCTCTCCATATTGATTAGCAAAAATAAAATTTTAGAGTTTAAGTTTTGAAATCTGAATTTTTATAGTAAATTTGCAGTCATATTTCTACAAGGCATCTTGTCCGAGAGGCTAGGAAGCGGTCTGCAAAACCGTCTACAGCGGTTCGAATCCGCTAGATGCCTCTAAAAACCTTCTTTTACAGAAGGTTTTTTTTATTTTAATACTTTTGCATTTTTCCTTTTATTATATTTACCTAAAAATCATTAGGAATGAGAAAAATTGTATTATTGATTTTAGTAGTTTTTGGCTTATTTAGCTGTTCTTCAGACGCACTTTCTGTTAAAAAAGCCACTTCTTTGATCAATGACTTTATTGGGCAGCATCCGGTTTATGAAAGCGCTAGTATGCATTTGGGTGAAAGAAAACTTCGATTCAAAAAAGACGATGAAGAAATCACAGCATTGAAACAATTGGAAAGTGAAGGTCTTGTTTCGCTGCAAACCAATGAAATAAAGAAAAGATTTATGTCGAAAGATTCCATTTGGGACGTAAGTATTTCATTGACTGCCAAGGCTGCGGACTATGTTTTAGATCAGCGAAAAAATAAAGCCGAAGTAAAAACATATATTTATGTAGTACAAGAGAAATCAGAAGTAGCTTTAAAGCTGAATTCTAAAACTAAAGCAACAGCAAAAGTAAAATTAATCAAACATCCTACTCCTTTTGCGTCAATTGTAAAAGATCGAAATCCACATGCTGAGTTTATGACAAAAGATTTTACACTGAAATTTAGCAATGAAACGGGATGGTACGTCCAAAAATAAAAGTGACTTTTTGAAGCGATTCTAAGAAAACAACTGTTTTTTTTCTATATTTGAAGGTCAAGAACACCGATATCTGAATAAAAACCGCTTAAGTAGTTGGTTATTTGTTTTTTATTAATTTCATTTCGAAACACTTAATTACTTGAGTTGTTTTTGGAGTGTGAAACAAGTAGCGCAAATCAGTTTTGAGCGAATTTTTATTATTTTCAAAAAAAACACAACGAATCTATGGGATTTTTTACTAAAAAAACGATTGCATCTTTAATAAATGAATCCGAACAACAAGGCGAAGGTGCATTAAAGAAAAGCCTAACTGCCTATGGTTTGGTGGCTTTAGGTGTAGGTGCGATTATTGGAGCAGGATTGTTTTCGCTTACGGGAATTGCAGCCGCAGAAAACGCTGGGCCTGCAGTAACCATCTCTTTTATTGTAGCGGCAATTGGTTGTGCATTTGCTGGACTTTGTTATGCTGAATTTGCAGCAATGATTCCTGTTGCGGGTAGTGCATATACCTATTCATATGCAACCATGGGCGAATTTATAGCATGGATTATTGGTTGGGATTTGGTTTTGGAATATGCTTTGGCATCGGCCACAGTAGCGGTCAGTTGGTCGCAGTATTTTAATGAATTATTGAAAGTCTTCAATCTTGAAATTCCCATAGAATTTTTAAAAGGACCGCTTGAAGGTGGAATCGTAAACATTCCTGCAATTATCATTGTTTGTTTGTTATCACTCTTGCTTATGAGGGGAACTCAAGAATCTGCTAGAATTAATAATATTTTGGTTGTTCTTAAAGTAGCAGTTGTATTGATTTTTATTGCTTTAGGATGGAGTTTCATCGACAGTGCTAACTACGATCCTTTCATACCCGTAAATGCAGGAGAAGAGTTAGTTAAATCTGGACAAATAGGCCTTTTTGAGTTTTTGAAAAGTGACGATTTTGGTACCTATGGAATTAGTGGTATTATGCGAGCTGCCGGCATTGTGTTTTTTGCCTTTATTGGATTTGACGCAGTGAGTACAGCTGCACAGGAAGCTAAGAATCCAAAGAGAGATATGCCTATTGGTATCATCGGATCGTTGATAGTCTGTACAATTCTGTATGTTTTATTTGCTTACGTAATGACGGGTCTGGAAAATTATCTTATTTTTAAAAATGATGCTAAACCAGTAGCAACAGCTTTCGCAAAAACAGGTTATCACTTTTTAAACACTGCTTTGATTATCACGATTATAGCAGGATATACTTCGGTTATATTGGTGATGCTTTTAGGGCAAAGTCGTGTGTTTTATTCTATGAGTAAAGACGGTTTGATACCTAAACTTTTTTCGGATTTATCTAAAAGACAAACACCTTGGAAAACCAACGCAATTTTCATGGTTTTTGTTAGTGCTTTTGCCGGCTTTGTGCCAGTTTCCGATTTGGGACACATGGTTAGTATTGGAACTTTGTTCGCATTTACATTGGTTTGCATCGGCATATTAGTGCTTCGCAAAACCGAGCCTAATATTGAAAGACCTTTCAAAACGCCTTTAGTGCCATTTGTACCTATTATGGGAATCATAGTTTGTGTAGTTATGATGGCGTCGCTTCCTGGAGAAAGTTGGGAACGATTGGCTATATGGTTACTCATTGGTGTTGTCATTTATTTGCTATACGGTAGAAAACACAGTAAATTAAATAATGCACCAAAAGTATAGTTGATTAAATAGATGTGTCGCTCCACTTTACTAAATTCTAAAATCGTAACTTTGTTTTAACGAAATTTTCATAAATGAAACGTGTATTAATAACCGGAGCAGCCGGGTTTTTGGGGTCGCACTTGTGCGATCGGTTTGTAGCAGAAGGGTTCCATGTTATTGGAATGGACAACCTGATTACGGGCGATTTGAAAAATATTGAACACTTGTTCAAAGATGAACACTTTGAGCTTTATCATCACGACGTAACAAAGTTTGTTTTTGTACCTGGAGATTTGGATTACATTTTGCACTTTGCATCTCCGGCCAGTCCTATAGATTATTTAAAAATCCCCATACAAACATTAAAAGTTGGTTCGTTAGGTACACATAATCTTTTGGGATTAGCAAAAGTAAAAAATGCGCGTATTTTAATCGCATCGACTTCTGAAGTTTATGGAGATCCGTTGGTACATCCGCAAACTGAAGATTATTATGGAAATGTGAATGCTATTGGGCCCCGAGGTGTATATGATGAAGCCAAGCGATTTCAAGAGTCATTGACTATGGCATACCATAGTTTTCATGGATTGGAAACTCGTATTGTACGTATATTTAATACCTATGGACCAAAAATGCGCCTGAACGACGGTCGGGTAATTCCTGCTTTTATGGGGCAAGCATTGAGAGGTGAAGATTTAACGATTTTTGGAGATGGAAATCAAACACGTTCTTTTTGTTATGTGGACGATCAGATTGAGGGTATTTTTCGTTTGCTGATGAGCGATTATCATTTGCCTGTTAATATTGGAAATCCGAATGAGATTACTATTAATGAATTTGCTCAAGAAATCATTGCCTTAACAGGAACTGATCAGAAGATTATTTATAAACCATTGCCAGAAAACGATCCGTTACAGCGACGACCAGACATTTCATTGGCAAAAAAAATATTAAACTGGGAACCAAAAACATCAAGAAGCGAAGGTTTGAAAAAAACGTTTGAATACTTTAAAACATTAACCCGAGAAGAATTGTTAAAAGAAGAACATAAAGATTTTTCTAAATTCATTTATTAATGAAAAGAAAAATAGGTAGATATTCCAAGTACTTGAGACCCATAACCATTACGTTTGATTTAATCGTTTTGGTTTTTTTGGCTATTGTACTACTTCCAGATGCTTTTCAGCATTTCTATTTCTATTTATATTTGGGTTTTTCATGGATAATAATTTCAATAGCAACTAAATTTTATCAGGTTTATCGTTTTACAAAATTGATTCAGATTGCACAAAAAGTAATCGCTCAATTTTTTATTTACTCGGTTAATTTACTAGCTTTCAATGGCTTGTTTTCCTATTCGTCAGAATACAAGGTTTTGGCAATGTATTTGGGCACAACGTCTTTAATCATTGTTTCTGTTAAATATCTAGTATTCTATTTATTAAAAATATTTAGGAAATATTACAAAGGAAATCTGAGAAAAATTGTGGTCGTGGGAGATGATGAACTAACGCAGCAATTCATCACTTTTGTAACTACCAATCACGATTACGGATACGCTTTAAATCACCATTTTTCGTTAGAAAAATATTCTACACAAGAGATTATCGGCTATTGTTGTGAAAATAAAATCGATGAAATTTATCTGAGTTTAGAAGATACTACTACAGATCAAATAGCAGATTTCATTAATTATGTAGATAATAATTTAAAACTTTTAAAGTTTTTACCCTCACATAGAGATCGATTATCAGCCAATATAAAGGTTGATTATTATGGAGTTATACCTGTAATGCCTGCAAGAATCACTCCTCTAGACGATCCATTGAATCAATTTATCAAACGTGTTTTTGATTTGTTGTTTTCTTTTTTTGTGATTTTATTGATCATGTCATGGTTGACTCCTTTACTTGCAATTTTAATAAAAATAGAATCTAGAGGTCCTGTTTTTTTCAAGCAAAAAAGACATGGTTTAGATTACGAAGAGTTTGATTGCTATAAATTTAGATCGATGTTTGTTAATGAAAACGCAGATATTGAAGAGGCTATTAAAAACGATCCTAGAATTACCAAAGTTGGTGCTTTTATGCGACGAACAAGTTTGGATGAAATGCCACAGTTTTTTAATGTATTGATAGGGAATATGTCTGTGGTTGGGCCTCGTCCTCACATGTTGAATTTCACAGAGAAATACGCAGTGAAGGTTAATAAATTCAAAGCACGTCATTTTATTAAACCTGGAATTACTGGTATGGCGCAGACGCATGGATATCGTGGTGAAATTGAAAAAGATTCCGATATCATCAATCGCATCAAATACGATATTTTTTATATGGAAAGTTGGTCGCTTTTGCTTGATTTGAAAATAATCTACTTAACCATTAAAAATGCTATCAAAGGGGAAAAAAAGGCGTATTAATGATTTAAAAGCCTTATTTTTGCAACTGTAATTAGAAGATAAAGATTATGAATATTTTACTATTAGGCTCAGGCGGGAGAGAACATGCTTTAGCTTGGAAAATGACACAAAGTTCAAAATGTAATCAATTGTTCGTAGCTCCTGGAAACGCAGGAACTGCTCAAATTGCAACAAATGTGGCTATGAGTCCAACAGATTTTGCAGCTTTAAAACAATTTGTTTTGGAAAACCAGGTTCAAATGGTGGTTGTTGGTCCTGAAGATCCCTTAGTAAAAGGTGTTTATGATTATTTTAAAAACGATGAACAACTAAATTCAATATCTGTTATTGGTCCATCTCAGCACGGTGCTCAATTGGAAGGAAGTAAAGAGTTTGCCAAGCAATTTTTGGTAAAAAACAATATTCCAACAGCACGTTACCAAGCTTTTACTAAAGATACGGTTGAAGTTGGGCATGAGTTTTTAACCACTTTAAAACCACCTTACGTTTTAAAAGCCGATGGTTTGGCAGCTGGTAAAGGTGTTTTAATATTGAATGATTTAACCGAAGCTCAACAAGAGTTAAGCAATATGTTGGTTGATGCCAAATTTGGCGATGCATCATCTAAAGTGGTAATCGAAGAGTTTTTAGACGGAATTGAATTGTCTTGTTTTGTTTTAACCGACGGAAAATCGTACAAAATTCTACCAACAGCTAAAGACTACAAACGAATTGGCGAAGGCGATACCAGTTTAAATACAGGTGGTATGGGAGCTGTTTCACCAGTGCCATTTGCCGATGCTGAATTTATGCAAAAAGTTGAACAATGTATTGTGATTCCAACTATAGAAGGTTTGAAAAAAGAAGCAATAGAATACAAAGGCTTTGTTTTTATTGGATTGATTAAAGTGGGAGACGATCCTTTTGTGATTGAATACAATGTACGTATGGGCGATCCGGAAACAGAAGTAGTGATACCTCGTTTAAAAACAGATATTGTTCAGTTGTTTGAAGCGGTAGCTAATCAAACATTGGAAAATGAAACATTGGAAATCGATGAGCGTGCAGCAACAACCGTTATGATGGTTTCTGGTGGTTATCCAGAAGACTATGAAAAAGGGAAAGTAATAACTGGATTAGATCAGGTGGAAGATTCGATTGTTTTTCATGCAGGAACGGCAGAAAAAGACGGAAATATCGTTACAAACGGCGGACGTGTAATTGCGGTAACATCATACGGTGAAAACTTCAAAGAAGCTTTAAAACAATCGTACAAAAACGTTGAACAAATAAACTTCGACAAAAAATATTACCGAACCGATTTAGGTTTTGATTTGTAGTAAAAAAATTATAATTGATTTAATATGAGTGTACTTGAAGATTTATTGTTTGAAAAATTTTTTCAGTTATCTTTAGAAAGTTATTAAACTTATAGGATCATTTATAAGATTTCCTTTTGTTGGCAGACACTATAGTTTAGAGCAATTATCAAATCAAAATTCAAGTGGATTTCTTGGTATTATTGTATTAGCAACATGAATAGCTTTAACTTTTTTATTAGCTAAGTAACAATATCAATATAAAAAACAAAAAGCAGGGTTTTAAAATCCTGCTTTTGTTTTTATAATTTATCAACGATTACACATCATCAAAATCGATATAAATTTCATCGGTTGTAACGTAAGACTGGCAAGCTAAAAGTAGTCCTTCTTCCACCTCGTCGTCCATTAAAATATGATTTGTTTTCATTTCAGCAGCACCAGAAACGGCACGACACATACATGAACTACAAATTCCACCTTGGCACGAATAAGGAGCATCAACACCGTGCTTAAGCGCAGCATTCAAAATGTTTTCTGTGCGTGGCATGTGAAAGGTTGTTTCAACATCATCTACCAAAACGGTTACTTTAACCATTCCTTCACCAGAAACGGGTAGCTCTCCATTAGTAGAACTTGTTGTAAATAATTCATAATGAATTTGCTCTTCAGAAGCGCCATTTTCTTTTAAAACGTCACTAACTTTCTTAATCATGTCTTCAGGTCCACACAAGAAATACTCATCTATTCGTTTTTCACTGTGTTTGTTTTTGAGGACAAAATTAACTGTTGCACGTTCTATGCGACCAAATAATGCACCATCTGGCTGTACTTTTGTAAATGTATAGTGAACAAAGAAACGACCTAAGTAATGCTGTTGCATTGCGTTTATTTCTTCGTGGTAAATAGTTTCTTCAACAGTCCTATTTCCGTATACCAAAATAAAGGTAGCGTCTTTTTTATGTTCAAGTACGTCTTTAATGATGGAAATTATTGGAGTAATTCCACTTCCAGCAGCAAAGGCAGCAAATATTTTAGCTTCTTGGTTTTCTACAGTGAATTTACCTTCTGGCAAACCTACATCAATAAAATCGCCAACTTTTAAATTGTTTTTGGCATAATTGGAAAAAACTCCGTTTTCCACAACTTTAACAACTACTCGTAGTTCTCCGCTGTTTGGTGACGAACTTATTGAGTACGAACGTCGTATTTCAGTGCCGTTGATTGTCGTCCTTAAATTAACATATTGACCGGCCAAAAATTGGTAATCAGTCAATAGTTCTGAAGGAACGTCAAATGCGATGGAAACCGCTGTTGGTGTTTCTGTTCGTATATCTTTTACACGTAAGGAATTGAATCTTGACATTAGATTTTACTTAATTTAACGCAAAAATACAAAAATCTATGTTCAAGACCGATGATTTTTGTCAGCTTTAGATAAATTTTCACATATGAAATGGCTAGTTCTGGTTAAAATCGAAGTTTTTATAAAATAATATACCTATGACTTTGATGTATAAGAAAATTATGTATATTTGCAGCATACCTAACAATCATAAGTATCATGAAAAAGCAACAACAATTATATAAAGGAAGCTTGAATACCATTATTATGAAGCTTTTGGAGCAAAATGGAAAAATGTACGGTTATGAAATCACTCAACGCGTAAAAGAAATTACCGATGGTGAAATGAATATAACCGAAGGTGCTTTGTATCCAGCATTGCATAAAATGGAAGCCGAAGGTTTTTTAGATGTAGAAATGGATCGAGTAGATGGACGCATTCGTAAATATTATAAGTTGACAGAAAATGGCGTAAATGAAACCGCATCGCGTATGGAAGAATTGGAAAATTTCATCAGAAATATGCAAAATATCGTAACCGGGCCAAACTTAAAACTTGAAATGTAATGCATTTAACGACCAACCAAATCAATCATATAGATTATGTTTTACGCAACGATTATTCATTTGAACATTTTGATGATTTACGTATCGAACTATTAGATCATATGGCTTCTGATGTGGAAATTTTGATGCAAAACGAAAATCTTTCTTTTGAAGAAGCTTTACCTGTAGTTTTATATAAATGGAACGATGAAATTTCTTGGGATAGAAATTCTAAATATAATCGTGTTCCTAAAATGGTTTCTAAACTTTGGAAAAAACTCGATTGGAAATACAATTATTGCATTATACCCTTAACAGCTATTTTGTGTTTTGGCTCTATACCTTATAGAAAAGAAGAATGGATGACTTATGCGATGTATGTTGTTGGATTGGTAGGAATTATTTTAGGTGGTTATTTGTTGAACTTGTTTAGTAAAAATAAATTCAACACCGTATTGAGTATGTATGCAGAAGATCAAATTAAAATATATGAAGGAATACTTGTTTTAGCTTTGGTTGTAAACATAGGTATAAATTACAGCGACGGCGATGTATTATTGTTTTAGCCCCCTAAAAAGTCGGACAGGATTATAGTTAAATAAATATAATA
>CAYNIM010000035.1:0-27166 GCA_964397335.1 uncultured Flavobacterium sp. | reverse complement strand
ATGCTGACCCGAGCTTGCGAAATGTACGAAGTAAAACAAGTTCAGCATGACAAATACAGGATTTGGTAATTGCTTTAGCTTATTTATATCATTGAATGTGAGGCTAAAACAACTTGATTTTTTCATTCGTTTTTTATCAAGAAAAAAATGAATGACATTATCAAAATACATTATGTTTTAAAAAAATAATTATATTTGCGTTTTTTGTTGTACTATTTCCTTGTTTTTTTAATTAAAACACACCATGCAACAAAAAATAGATAACAAAGATGAACAATACCACAACAGATATTATATTGACTAATAACATTCATATTTGTGCATCAGCCGAGGCTGCCTCTATTAAAGTTGCACATACGATAGCTCACGAAATAGTAAAGAAACAATCCCAAGGACTTCCAGTTGTTTTAGGATTGGCAACAGGCAATACGCCCAAGATGGTATATAAACAATTGGTGACGATGCACCGAGAGGAAGGCTTGAGTTTCAAAAACGTCATCAGTTTCAATTTAGACGAATATTATCCATTAAGTCCTCAACATTCGTTGAGTTACCACCATTTTATGAATCAGCATTTATTTGACCATGTAGATATTGTAAAGGAAAATATACATTTACCACATGGAGAGTGGGAAGTAGAGCGTTTGAATAATTATTGCAAGGAATACGACCAGAAAATTAAAGATTGTGGCGGTATCGATTTACAGTTATTGGGAATTGGGCGCAACGGACATATTGGTTTTAACGAACCAGGATCCGCTTTCGACTCAACGACTCGTTTGATTGACTTACATCCGCAAACACGCCACGATGCGGCAGCAGATTTTGAAGGATTGGAAAAAGTACCTTTGCAGGCAGTGACTATGGGCATACAATCCATTACTCAGGCAAAAAAAATTATATTATTGGCATTGGGAAGCAGAAAAGCGGACATCATCCAAAAAGCGTTGCGTGAAGAGGTTTCGGCTCAAATACCTGCTACGTTTTTGCGTACCCTGCCTCAGGTAACGTATATTCTGGACAAGGAAGCCGCGGAGTTGATTGCTAAACCGTTAGGATAATAAGGAGCAGATTCGCACATAGGCAATCCCGATATCTATCGGGGCGCAAATAGGCAAATTCGCAAATAAGCAATTAGAAAGGTCCATACAATAACCTTGATTAATAAAACGTAAATTTCAAAAGAATAATTTGCTGTTTACACAAAAGTGAGTACATTTATTGCTCAATTTAAAGAGTCATATTTTTGCAGGTTCGTATTAGAAAAAGAAAACGATGAAACCAATAGGTTTAAAAGTTAAATATATATAAATTTGTCCGCTTAGGATGTAGATATGCTGATTCGCAAATGGGCAAATACGCAGATTCGCAAATAAGCGAATAGGCAATCCCGATAGCTATCGGGACGCAAATAAGCAAATGCACAAATAAGCAAATGCACAAATAAGCAAATGCACAAATAAATAAAGCCCTTTCGTTTTAAGTAAGAAATATTAAGAACATGAAAAAAATAGCAGTCATAGGTCAAGGCTACGTAGGTTTACCCTTAGCCATTGAATTTTCAAAACACTTCCCTGTTTTAGGGTTCGATATCAATAAAGAACGTGTAGATGAGCTCAATTCTGGAGAAGATAAGACTTTAGAAGCTGATTTAAAAAAACTAAACGAAGGTATTCAAACTGCAAAAGAGACTAATTTTGCCAAAGGTTATAAAGCGTCTTGCGATCTGGACGAGTTAGCTACAGCACAAATTTATATTGTTACTGTTCCTACGCCCATTGATAAATTCAATGCACCCGACTTAACACCTTTACTTAAAGCATCAGAGATGTTGGGTAAGGTAATAAAAAAGGGAGACATCGTGATTTATGAATCTACTGTCTATCCTGGATGTACAGAAGATGAATGTGTGCCAGTATTAGAAAAATTTTCAAGTTTAAAATTCAACGAAGATTTTTATGTGGGATATTCTCCAGAGCGAATAGTACCAGGAGATAAAGTGAATACATTAACTACGATTATGAAAGTTACTTCGGGATCAACACCTGAAGTGGCCGAAGAAATTGATCAATTATACAAAATCATAATAAAGGCTGGAACACATAAAGCACCGAATATTAAAGTAGCAGAAGCTTCTAAAGCCATTGAAAATGCACAGCGCGACGTGAACATTTCGTTTGTGAACGAATTGGCATTGATTTTCGACCGTGTAGGTATTGATACGAATGATGTGTTGGAAGCTGCAGGTACTAAATTTAATTTTTTAAAATACAAACCTGGTTTGGTAGGTGGGCACTGCATTTCAGTAGATCCTTATTATTTAGCACATAAGGCGGTACAATTAGGATATCACCCCAACGTTATTTTATCTGGTAGAAGAGTCAATGATTCGGTAGCGGAGTTTATTGCTTCAAAAGTGATAAAATTGATGATTAAAAAACAAAAAACCATTGATTATTCCAATGCATTAATTTTAGGCGTTACCTTTAAAGAGAATTGTCCAGATGTACGCAATACTAAAGTAGTAGATGTTTATAAAGAACTTAAGGAATATGGCGTTGAAGTAGATATCTACGACCCATGGGCGAATCCAGACGAAGTAATGCATGAATATGGGGTAAGTGTTTTAAACGAATTACCAACAAATACCTATGACGCGATTATCATTGCTGTTGCTCATGAAGAATTTTTAGCATTAGATATTAATAAACTAAAAAATGATCAGGCGGTTGTTTATGATATAAAGGCTTGTTTAGATCGTAATTTAGTTGATGCAAGATTGTAAATAATGAATATATTAAATTTAATAGGCAGAACAAACGAGCTTTTTTCAAATGATATTAAAAATCATGAAAAAGAATTAACTACTATTGTTTCTAATTCTAAATTTTTAGTAATTGGAGGAGCAGGTTCAATTGGTTCAGCCACCACAAAAGAAATAACATGCCATTGCCGTATTGACCGAATGGGATGAGTTTAAAACCTACGACTGGCAAAGAATTTATGAGGGAATGTATAAACCGGCTTTTGTGTTTGACGGAAGAAATGTATTACATCCGGATTATCTACAGAACTTAGGGCTTATTTATAAAGGTATTGGCAAATTAAATTATTATATATCTGTTAAATGAATATCGGAAATAAAATAATTATTAATCTATGAAAATTAAAATAATATTTAAAGGCATTCTAAAGTTTAAATAATAATTAGAATTTGCTATGAAACTTTAAGTTGTTGTAATGATTTCTTAAATAAATTAAAATTATGGATTTACAGGAAAAATCAGTATTAATTACAGGAGGAACAGGTTCTCTTGGCAAAGCACTTACAAAACATATTCTAAAAGAGTATCCAGACGTGAGACGTTTGATTATTTTTTCTAGAGATGAACAAAAGCAATTTCAGATGGCTCAGGAATTTCCTGAAAAGGATTTTCCGCAGATTAGATTTTTTATTGGAGATGTCAGAGATAAAGATAGATTGAGAAGAGCTTTTAAAGGTGTTAATTATGTAATTCATGCGGCTGCAATGAAGCATGTTCCAATAGCAGAGTATAATCCCGATGAATGTGTTAAAACTAATATTCATGGTGCTCAAAATGTAATTGAAGCTAGTTTGGAAACTAATGTAGAGCGAGTAGTTGCTTTGTCTACAGATAAAGCATGTGCACCAATTAATTTATACGGAGCGACAAAATTAGCTTCTGATAAGTTATTTGTTGCCGCAAATAATATAAGAGGTAACAATCCCATACGTTTTTCAGTAGTGAGATATGGAAATGTAATGGGGTCAAATGGTTCTGTAATTCCTTTTTTTATTAATAAAAAAAATGAAGGGATCTTGCCTATTACTGACCCTAATATGACAAGATTTAATATATCTTTGCAAGGGGGAGTAGATATGGTTATGCATGCATTATTTAATGCTTGGGGTGGAGAAATTTTCATACCTAAGATACCTTCGTATAGAATCTTGGATGTTGCAAATGCAATAGGTCCTGAATGTGAACATAAAGTTATAGGAATACGACCAGGAGAGAAGGTACATGAAGAAATGATTACTCCATCAGATTCATTTTATACCTATGATTTAGGTAAGTATTATACAATTTTACCGGCTACACATAGATGGAATATAGAGGATTTTATAAAGGAATTTAATGCTGCTAAAGTGCCAGTTGGATTTGCATATAATTCAGGTGATAATAGCGAATGGGAAACTGTTGAAGGTTTGCGAGAATTAATAAAGGAACATGTAGATCCTACATTTAAAATATAAAACTTAATTTAAATGAAACATAAACTGATTTTAGGCACTGCTCAAATCGGATTGAATTATGGTATTAATAATTTCCAAGGTAAAATTATTTTAGAAGATGCTTTAAGTATATTGAAATATGCTTATGATGAACGGATAAGCTATTTGGATACTGCTGAAGCTTATGGAGATGCTCATCTTATAATTGGTGAATATCATAAGCAAAATCCTGATTCAAAATTTAGGATTATTACCAAGGTCCCTAAATCTAACACACAGTCATTATTTTTAAAAGTTGAAGAATATATAGAACAATTGGCAGTTGAGTTTATAGATGTTTTAATGTTTCATTCTTTTGAAACATTTGTAAATAATTTTGATAAGAACAAAAATGAGATTCTAGATTTAAAACAAAAAGGATTAATTAAGCAATCGGGTGTTTCTATTTATACTAACGACCAATTTGAACAAGTTATAGATACTGATTGGATTGATGTAATACAATTGCCTTTTAATTTGTTTGATAATAAGCTCAAACGTGGTGAGTTGATAAAAAGGGCTAAAGAAAAAAATAAAATTATTCATACTCGATCTGCATTCTTACAAGGAATTTTTTTTATGGATAGAAACCATACAAACAATGTTGTTCGAGAGCTACAATCTTATTTATATACGATTGACAATATTTGTAACAAAGAAAAAATTTCTATGAGTACATTAGCTTTGACTTATTGTTTAAATCAAGCTGAAATTGATAATGTTTTAATTGGTATAGATAATCTAAAACAATTACAGCAAAACATAGAAGACTCAGAAGCCATTTTACCTTCAAATATAATAAATATTATTGATATGATAAATATTGAAAATGATGAACTGTTAAATCCTTCTTTATGGTGAATATAATTTTAATTACCCAAGCCCGGATGGGGAGTACAAGATTGCCAGGTAAAATATTTTTAAAGTCGAATGGAGTAGAGCTTTTGAAAATTCATCTCGATAGGCTCTCTTTTTCAAACAAGGTTTCTAAAATAATAGTAGCCACTACTTCTGACGTAAAAGATGATGTTGTTGAGGTTCAATGTGAAAAATGGGGGTACAAGGTATTTCGTGGCTCAGAGGATGATGTTCTTGATAGATTTTATCAAGCTTCTAAAGGAGAAAATGCGGACTATATAGTGAGGGTAACTTCTGATTGCCCTTTAATTGATCCTAAATTAGTAGACCTTATTATTGATTACACTATAGAAAAAAAATTGGATTATTGTTCAAACACATTAATCGAAGATTATCCAGATGGGCAAGATATAGAGGTTTTTAGATTTACAGCTTTAAAAGAAGCATGGGGAAAAGCTACTCTATTATCAGAACGTGAACACGTAACACCATATATAAAAAATAATTCAACATTTAAGGGCGGAAAGCTATTTTACTCTGATAATTTTTCATCACCTAAAAATTTTAATCATATTAGAATGACAGTAGATGAAGAGAAGGACTTTGAATTAATTGATAAGCTAGTTTGCAACTTAGGTATTGACAAACCTTGGAGAGAATATGTGGACTATATAATTGAACATGATCTACTTAATATAAATGGTAATATTGTTAGAAATGAAGGGTATTATAAATCATTATTAAAAGAAACTAGAAAGAAATGAGAACAGGACAAAAATTATATAAGAAGGCAAAACATTTAATTCCAGGAGGAACGATGTTGTTGTCAAAAAGACCAGAGATGTTTTTACCGGAAAATTGGCCAGCATATTATTCAAAAGCAAAAGGGTGTAAGGTTTGGGATTTAGATGGTAAAGAATTGATAGATATGAGTATTATGGGGATAGGAACAAATACTCTTGGTTATGGTCATAATGAAGTCGATGAAGCGGTACTACAAACTGTTAGGAACGGTAATATGAGTACCTTAAATTGTCCAGAAGAAGTTTATTTAGCGGAAAAATTAATAGAATTAAATCCCTGGGCAGAAATGGTTAGATATGCTAGAAGTGGTGGAGAAATTAATTCTATTGCAATTAGAATAGCTCGTGCTGCTTCTGGTAAGGATAAAGTAGCAATATGCGGTTATCATGGTTGGCATGATTGGTATTTATCAGCTAATCATAATTCAGGAGATGAATTAAATGGTCATTTGATTCCTGGTCTAAATCCAACTGGAGTCCCTCATAATTTAAAAAATACGGTATTTCCTTTTCATTATAATAATTTTCAAGAATTATTGGATATTGTTTCCAATAATGATATTGGGGTAATTAAGATGGAAGTTCAACGTAATATGGGACCAGAAGATGGATTTTTACAAAAAATTCGAAATTTAGCCACCGAAAAAGGAATTGTTTTAATTTTTGACGAATGCACCTCAGGATTTAGAGAAACTTTTGGAGGGATCTATCAAAAATATGGTGTTGAGCCTGATATGGCAATCTTCGCAAAAACTTTAGGAAATGGATATGCCATAAGTGCGGTAGTAGGTAGAAGGGAAATAATGGAATCTGCTCAAAAAACTTTTATTAGTAGTACTTTTTGGACAGAAAGGATTGGCCCCACAGCTGGACTAAAAACATTGGAAGTAATGGAGAGATTAAAGTCTTGGGAAATTATTACAGAAAAAGGAATCAAAGTTAGAAGCCAATGGTTGTCCCTAGCAGAATCTTTAGGGTTGTCGATTTCTATTTCGGGAATTCCAGCTTTGTCTACTTACACATTTAATTCACCAAATGCACTTGAGTATAAGACATTGATCGCACAAGAAATGTTAAAAAAAGGTTTTTTAGCAACTACACTTTTTTATCCTTGTATTGATCATACTGATGAAATTATATCTTTATATTTTTCTGCTTTAAGTGAAGTTTATCAACTTATTGCAAAATGTGAAAAGGGTGAATTGTCTGTTCATCAATTGCTTGAAGGTCCTGTTTGTCATAGTGGATTTAAAAGATTAAATTAATGAGGATTTTAATAACTGGAGCTACAGGAATGCTAGGTTCGGCATTAGTTGAATTATATAAAAATTATTTTACAATATTTACAACTGGTAGTTCTAAAAGTGATATTTTTGAGAACTACATGCAGTTTGATTTAGAATCTGAATCTTATAAGGATTTGATTAATTGGTCAAATCCTGATGTAATCATACATTGTGCGGCTATAACAAATGGAAACGAGTGTAAAAATAATCCGTTAAGGGCCTATGCAATAAATGGTATGTCTGTCCAAAAGTTAATTAATGCTACTAACGATAATGTAAAAATAATTTATATATCAACAGATGCAGTTTTCCCTAACGCTTTACATTTGGCTAGAGAATCAGATATAGTTTCTCCAGAGAGCATATATGGCAAGTCTAAAGAATTAGGTGAGTTTTTTCTTTTGCATTCGAATAGGATTTATACAATTTTGCGTACTACAATTGTGGGATTAAATACCTTAGCTTTAAAAAGCAGTTTTGTTGAATGGATTATTAATTCTGTAAAACAAGAAAAGGAAATAACCTTGTTTGATGATGTTATTTTTACTCCAATTTCAATTTGGGATTTAGCGATTGAAATTAAGGAAATATTAACATCTAATGACAAATATGGTATTTATCATGTTGCAGGCTCAGAAATATGTTCAAAATATCATTTTGGAATAACTCTTGTAAATGAATTAGGACTAGATAATAAATTTATTAAAAGAGGTAGTATAGCAGAGTTCTCAGATAGGGCAAATAGGTCAGGAGATCAAACATTATCAGTTCAAAAGTATATAAATGATTTTAACAGAACGCTTCCAAGAGTAAATGAAACTATAAATAATATTAAATGTCATTATGAAACAAATTAAATTAGGTAGAAAAATCATTGATGAAAAAAATTTATATTTTATTGCAGATATCGGAGCAAATCATGATGGTTCTTTAGATAAAGCGTATGAGTTAATTCATTTAGCAAAAGAAGCTGGTGCTGATGCTGCAAAATTTCAAAATTTTACAGCATCAAAAATTGTAAGCAAACATGGTTTTGATAATTTAAAAACTAAATTGTCACATCAATCTAAATGGAAAAAATCAGTATATGAAGTATATGAAGATGCAAGTATCGATGCAAATTGGACTAAACTTTTAAGAGAAGAGTGTGATAGAGTTGGAATAGATTATTTCACAAGTCCTTATGATTTTCAATCCGTAGATTTTGTAGATTCTTTTGTTGATTTATATAAAGTAGGTTCTGGCGATGCTTCTTGGCTTGAAATCATTGAGTATATCATAGCTAAACAAAAACCTGTATTATTAGCAACAGGGGCTTGTGATTGGGAAGATGTTCAACGAATGATGAATTTAGCTTTATCGAAAACGGACGATATTGTTTTGATGCAATGTAACACAAACTACACAGGTAGTCTCGAAAACTTCAAATATGTAAATCTTAATGTTTTGAAGCTGTATGCAGAAAAATATCCTGATATTATGTTAGGACTTTCAGATCACACTCCAGGACATAGTACAGTATTAGGAAGTTTAGCACTTGGAGCACGTGTCTTTGAGAAGCACTTTACTAATGATAATAAGCAGGAAGGACCAGATCACGCTTTTGCAATGAATCCGCAAACTTGGAGAGAGATGGTTGATAGGTCTTATGAACTATTATATGCTTTAGGAGATGGGGTTAAGAGAGTAGAAGAAAATGAAAAACAGTCTTATATTGTTCAAAGAAGATCAATTTGTGTAAATAAAGAATTGCCCGCTGGACATATATTAACCAAAGAAGATTTATTTCCGTTGAGACCTGTTATAGAAAATAGCTTTCAGCCTTATGAAATTGAATTACTAATTGGTAGAGAGTTAAAGAATAAAATAGGTTACGGGGAAGCAATAAAAAGAAATGATTTGTTATGATAAAAGGAGAATTAGTTGGGCTTAGGGCGGTTGAAAAAGAAGATTTGTCTTTTTTAAGAGATTGGCGTAATAATACAGAGTTTAGAAGAAATTTTAGAGAGGCTAGAGAATTGTCTTTATCTGACCAAGAATCGTGGTTTGACAGCCTTCAGAAAACTAAACATGTGAATTATATGTTTACTATTGTCAGACTAAGTGATAATAAACCTATTGGAGCAGCAGGTCTTCTTTATATAAATTGGATAATCAGATCTGCAGATTTCTCCTTTTATATTGGTGAAGATGAAGCATACATTGACGATTATGGGTATGCAAAGGAAGCAGCCAAGTTATTAATAGACTATGGTTTTAATAATCTCAATATTCATAAGATATGGATGGAGCTTTATGAATTTGATACTAAAAAACTTGATTTCTTTCAAAATACATTTGGTTTTCAAATAGATGGAAAACTTAGAGATAATTGTTTTGAAGATGGGAAATATTGGAATAGTTATATAATTTCTTTATTAAACAAATAAGTATCTTGATATGATTAAAATAATTTTGTTGAAATTGTCAAAAGCAAATAGATTTCTGCTACGTAATCTTTTCACCTTTATCACTAAATATAGAGTTGGGAATTATAAAGGAAAAATAGTTGTTAACTACTTTTCTAATATTGGCTCAAATGTTTTTTTAGGGGAAAATTGTAATTTTAATGGAATAGAAATTTCCAATGGAGGAAAAGTTACTATTGGAAATAATTTTCATTCTGGTAAAAATATCAGATTCATTGTTCAATATCATAATTATGAAGGCGAGCAAATACCATATGATAATACTTATGTAAATAAAGATATAAATATTGAAGATAATGTTTGGCTTGGACATAATGTGATTGTACTTGGCGGAGTAAAAATTGGAGAAGGAGCAATTATTCAGGCAGGAAGTGTGGTTTCAAAAAGTATTCCAAAGTTGGCAATCGCAGGTGGTAATCCCGCAACTCCGTTTAAATACAGAAATGAAGATCACTACTACAAACTTAAAGCGGAAAGAAAATTTAATTGACTTTATATTTGAATCTTAAAAGATAAATAATTGAATTATAAAAATAAAACACTTGTAAATACTTTTACATATCTTGGTTTTAATGCATTAAATGGTCTTATTCCATTTCTTTTAATACCAATATTAACCCGATATTTAGACGCTGAAGAATACGGTAAAGTTTCAATTTTTACTGCTACTTTTGCTTTTCTATTCCCTATAATTGGTTTAAATGTTGCAACAGAGATTGAAAGAGTATTTTTTAAGTTAGATAAAAAAGGTATTGCTAAAACAATAGGGGCTATTTTGTATCTCTTAATTTTTAGTATTTGTTTTTTTACTTTAATTTTTGCTTTATTTGTAGCATTTGAAATAGAACATTATTTTTTTAGTTTACCCAATATTTGGTTGCTATTAATTCCATTAGTGTGTGGGATTTATGCTGTTAATACCGTATATCTCGTCATATTGCGAAATAATAATTTAGCAATTAAGTTTGGTGTTTTCCAGGGAGGACTTACTTTAATGAATTTGGTAATCAGTTTGTATTTAGTTGTAATAGCTGATTTAGGTTGGGAAGGTCGATTATGGGGTATTGTAATATCATACATAAGTGTAGGAATAATATGTCTTTATAGTCTATATAAGGAAGGCTTTTTAGAATTAAACTTTAATTTACAAAGAATTAAAGAGGTTTTTTTGATATGTTTTCCGTTGCTTTTTCATGCATTAGGTGCCTTCTTTATATTTCGAAGTAATCTTTTTTTTATAGAAAATCATTTGGGGTTAATGTATGTAGGTGTTTTTTCCATATCTTACTCTTATGCAGTACTTATGGGTATCGTACAAGATGCTGTGAGTAAGACTGTTAGTCCTTGGCTGTATAAAAATTTAAATAATGATTCAGATGTGCAAAGAGTGAAAATTGCAAGGATGAATATAGCGCTATATTTGGCTTATTTGTTGATTGCTGTTATTTCATATTTTGTTATGAAAGAACTTATAATTATTATGACAACAGAAGAATATCATTCTGCAGTTAATTACTTATTTGTACTATTACTGGCTTTAGCATTTAATGGTATGTATAAACTTTCTTCAGTATACTTAATACATTATTCAAAAACAAAACAGCTTAGTCTAATTACATCTATTCTTGCTATATTAAGTATTTTCTTTAATTATTTTCTTATTAAAGAATTTGGTTTATACGGAGCGGGTTATGCTTTTTTGATATGTATGTTTTTACAGTTTTTAATGACCGCAATTTATGCAAGGAGAATTCATCCGCTACCATATAAACGGGTATTATTTAGCGTAAATAATTTTAGAAAAAAAAATGAGGAGTTATAAGTTAAATTATTTATTTTTTAGTCTTTTGATGATAATATTTATAAGTCAGTATCATACACTTATATTACCATTATTGATTGGAAACTTTCCGTCTTATGTTATTCATGTAATAATTGCTTTTCTTTTGTTAATTGGAGTTCTACTATTTTATTCTCAAAGAAAACACAATGGTCAATATATTTTTTCACAAAAGTATTCGACTATTTATTTAGGCCCTTTTCTGATGTTACTCCTTATTGAACTAATAAGAACAGCATTTTTTCCAAAAATAAATGATGTTGAATTGCCTTTTGTGTTATTATATTTATCATCTCCGTTTTTGTTATACTTTTTGGTTTATTCATATTTTTCGAGTATACAAAAAATGCATCCTAATAAAATATTCTTGATGTTAATTAAACCATATGTTTGGTTATGTCACTTAATAGTTTTTTTATCAATTTTTGTATTCATGTTGTCTTTTATTGGTATAATTAATCCTTTAGATTACCCAATGAAAGAAAATCTTACATTTTGGACTGATAACAATGCAGAAACTTTAGGTTCAAGGTATTTATTTCCATTAAATTTAACTGTGATTTTGGATACAGTGCGTATCCCTTTTTTAAATACGTTTGGAATTTTTTGTGGGCTTAGCCATGAGCCTCATATTGCAACCCTGTTTATTACTCCAGCCTTTTTCTTTTCTATTTACTTATTTAAAAACATTAAATTAACGTTAATTTTATGTTGTTATGTTTTTTTTATGCTCATAGCTACATCGACAACCAATTTATTAATTTTTTTTCCTTTACTTATATTTTGGATTTTTTTAAAAAGAAAACATAATACCTCTAGTCCTTTTAGTATTTGGGGAATTATTATAATATTGATATTGTTGTACTTTATAAGTTCATCAGAAATTATAATACAATTAACTGATTTTTTAAATGCAAAATTATACTCTCAAGGAGGCTCTTTAGACTATTCTCAAAGTTTTTTAAAATATATTATTGAGCCTAAATCTTTATTTGGCTACGGTGTTTGGAAGATACCTTATCCACATGCGAATGTAGACGACATAGGTTTTGTTGGAATGATTTCTATGTTTGGCATTTTTATTTTATTTTTCAAGTATATTATTAGCAACCTAATGAATAAAAGTTTTTATCCTGTTGGATGTGCAGGTTTATATTTTCTTCTTCATTCATTAAAAATACCTCAGTTAACATTAATTTACCCATATACATTTTACATTTTATTTATATTAATTTTATGTAGTAGGTTGGGAACCAAAATAAAAGTCAATTATTATGAGAATTATAAAATCACTAATCGATGATAATTATGTCTATAGTAGTGAGAGAATGGGATTTCTCTACGAAAGCCTATATATAAATAAAAACTTTAGTTTTTTTAAGGGAATTATTCGATTTGGATATTGTTTTTATAGATCCTTAAAACATACAACACTTAAAATATTTTTTATTAAGAAACGTTCTGGAATTGCATTAATTGGTTCTTATAATAATTATGAGACAATTAAACCCTTTATGAATGAAATGGAGCTTAATGTTGTTTCATTTTTGAAAAAGTATGATAAAACAACAATTTTTCCGTTATTTTATGTTTATGTTTTATCTGTTTTAACTTTTCCTGTAACAATATTGCTTTTTGTTTATGGCTCTCGTTATGTTAAAACAAGTTTTAAGTATTGCTTAAATGAATATGTGCTAATTCCTCCATTGCGAATTTACTATTGGTTTTTGTTTGTAGTTGTAAAACCTAAATTTATAATAATTGTAAATGATCATATTTGTTATTTTAGATCTGCTGTAAAAGTGGCCAAGAGTTTATCAATTAAAACTTTTTATATTCAACATGCCTCAGTAACTGAAAAGTTTCCCTCTTTGTTCACTGATGTAGCTTTTTTAGACGGTGAAGATTCAAAACAGAAATATTTAAGCCACACAAAAGCTACTACTTGTAAAATATATTTAACAGGTTCATCCAAATATGATGCTTTATGGCATATTCACAAACCTATTAATAAAATAATTAATATAGGAATAGCGACAAATGAATATGACAGTTTGGAAATAGTTGAAACTTTGATTAATAGTCTAAAAAATAAATTCATAATATATTTAAGATCTCACCCAGCGGATAAACGTTTTCTAAAATGGGAACAAATGGCAAAAAATAATCATGTTAATTGGTCTTCTTCTCACGAAGAAAGTGTATTTGATTTTTTGAAATCAGTAGATTCTATAATTGCATATAATAGTAGTATTTTATTGGAATCTATGATAACAGGAAGACCGTCTTTTTCCTTTCAATTATCTCATGAAGAATTTGATCATTATGGCTTCCAAAAACAAAAATTAATAAAGCATTATAAAGATATTAACTTATTAACCGATTCTATAGAATCTGGTCGATGGGAATGTGATTTCACTAAATGTAAATTTTATTACGAATTATATGGTGATAAGGATGCCGGAGAATCTACTAAAAATATAATCTCTCTAATTAAAAAAGAAATATTATGTAAATGAAAAAAGCATGCTGACCAGGTGCGTCCAGCTGTTAATGCCTTTACTATACTTGTCTGACTGATGCTTCTTGACCAAGGAAGTGAAAATACTACGGTCGATAAGTGCAAGAATCTGAGAAAATACGTTTATATTTACCATGGCGGTTGGGTAATTTTAGCGAATTAAATATAGCAATCCTTGCTATATAAATCCACCGCCATTTTTTATTTATTTAGGACACTACTGTATTGAAGTAAATGATTTTTATGATTTTGTGGTGTTCAATTTTATATATAAACGTTAAAAAATATGTGTATACTCCACATAACAAACGACTATTCCGGCTCCAAAGTTTATAAAAACCTGGTAGGAGAATTAGACAATTTGGGAATCCCTCAGATTGTATATAATCCTATAAAAGAAAAAAGTAGAATAGGGAAAAACAAAATAGATTTGAATGTAGCAGATTCAGAAATCATCTATTCGCATATTTTAAATAAAACTACTGATCGTATTTTTTATAAACAGAAAATAAAAAAGATTCTTAAGGATATTGAAGCAAAAATTGATTTGTCAAAAATCAAAATGATTCACGCTCATACGTGGTATAGTGACGGTGGCGTTGCATACTTGTTGTCAAAAAAATATAGTATACCCTATATTGTTACTATACGAAATTCGGATTTGAATGTTTTTCAAAAATATCTGATTCACGAACGTTCTTTTGGTTGTAAGATTCTTAAGAATGCAAAAAATGTTATTTTAATAGCAGCTTCCTATAAGCAGAGAATTTTGTCAGAACCGTCATTACAGAAGATTAAAGAACTATTGGAAATGAAGCTAAAGGTTATTCCAAATGGAGTAGATACATTTTGGATTGACAAGGCAGAAAATAAATTGCTGGAACAAAAAATAACATTTAAATTTCTGTATATCGGAAAGTTTGATTCCGGTAAAAATGTTGTTAATTTAGTGAATGCTGTCAAAAGCATAAATAAAGACAACAAGTTTTGTACAATGGAACTCGTCGGAGGAAGCGGAGATGACGAACCAAAAATTTTGAAAAAAGTTAAGGACTATCCCAAAATTTTCAAATACCACGGGAAAGTTTATGATAAAGAAAAACTAAAAGAGATATTTCAGTCTTGTGATATTTTTGCAATGCCATCGAAAAATGAAACTTTTGGGTTGGTTTATGTAGAAGCTATGTTACAGGGGATACCTATTTTGTACACGGATAAAGAAGGGATAGACGGTTTTTATGAAGAAAAAATAGGAGAAAAAGTGAACAAGCAAGCAGATATGTTGGAAATTCAGCAAGCTCTTTTGAAAATGATGAAAAATTATAATAATTATGAAATCCCTATACAAAAAATTATAGAAAATCATAATTGGAAGAATATTGCTTTAACTTATAAGAAAATTTATCAATGAAACTAATTTATCTACATCAATATTTCAAATTCCCTGACGAAACAGGAGGTACTAGGTCTTACGACCTGGCCACTTCTTTTGTTAATAAAGAGATTGATGTAACTGTGGTTACGGCAACGTCTGACGTAAAGTACAACACCAAACAAAGATGGATAGAAATAGAAAGAGAAGGTATAAAAATAAATTATATTTACCTGCCTTATGGAAACCACTTGTCTTATTTGCAAAGGACGTTGGTATTCTTTAAATTCCTATGGTTTTCTTCTTTTCGCTTATTAAAGTTAAAAGGAGATGTGGTTTTAGCAACATCCACACCTTTAACGATAGGTATTCCTGCTTTAGTTAAAAAATGGATTGGAAAAACTCCTTTCATTTTTGAAGTTCGGGATGTATGGCCCGAAGCGGTCATTGCCATTGGAGCTATAAATAACAATTTGATGCAAAAAGTATTACATAGTTTAGAAAAGTTTATTTATAAAAATGCTGCAGCTATTGTACCTCTTTCTACAGATATGCAAAGGTCAATAGTATCTCGTTTTCCTCAATTTAAAGATAAAACGGATATTGTTATAGAGAACATTGCGGAAATCAATCGTTTTCAAAATACTTCTGAAGTAATTGATTTGCACAAAATAGTAGGCTTTCAACCTCGGTTTTCCGTATTATATGCAGGGACTTTTGGAAAAGTAAATGGGATTCACAAGATAGTGAAGTTTGCAGAAAAAACATTAAAGTTAGATGATGAATTAATATTTATTCTTATTGGTTCAGGAGCAGAAAAAGAAAATGTAATACAATTAGCAAAGGATAAAGGAGTTTTTAATAAAAATGTTTTTATCTTAAATCCAATTTCAAAAAGTGAATTACCCTTGTGGTATAATGCTGTATCTATGGGGTCTTCATTTGTTATTGATATTCCAGAGCTTTGGAGAAACTCAGCTAATAAATTTTTTGATACTTTAGCAGCTGGTAAACCTGTATTAATCAATCACGAAGGTTGGCAAGCGGAAGCGATCCGTAAGTATAATGTAGGTTATGTTTTACCTTTTGAAATAACAGAAGAAGTAGCAAAAGAGTTTGTTGATTATACAAAAAATGAGAATTTAGCACATGAGCAAAAGGAATCAGCGCTTAAATTAGCAAAAGCGAAATATTCATTAGAGGTTGCTACAGAAAGCTATTTAAAAATATTTACAAGAATTTAATCAATTATGTACAAAAACTACTTTAAACGCCTATTTGATTTCTTAGCAGCATTATTTGGTTTATTGTTATTAAGTCCCATATTCATCGTAGTGATGATTGGTTTGTTTTTTGCGAACCAAGGTAAACCTTTTTTCTTTCAGGCACGTCCGGGTAAAGGCGAACGCATCTTTAAAATTGTGAAGTTTAAAACCATGAACGATAAGCGGGATGCGCAAGGCAACTTACTGCCGGATGCCGATCGCCTGACATCAATTGGCGCATTCGTGCGGAAAACCTCTTTAGACGAACTCCCCCAACTCATCAATGTGCTGAAAGGAGATATGAGTTTGATTGGTCCGCGGCCGTTATTGCCTCAATATTTACCTTTGTATAATGCAGAGCAGAAAAGAAGACATGAAGTCCGCCCGGGAATTACCGGCTGGGCACAGGTCAATGGCCGAAATGCCATCAGCTGGCAACAGAAATTTGAATATGATGTCTGGTATGTGGATCACCTTTCTTTTGCCACAGATATAAAGGTTTTTTTAATGACCTTTAAAAAAGTTTTTAAAAGCGAGGGAATTAGTCAGGAAGGACAAGCGACAGCAGAGCCTTTTAATGGGAGTAATTAAGTATGAAAAAATTATATCTGTACGGAGCTAGTGGTCATGGAAAGGTAATTGCAGAAATAGCAGAAGAAAACGGTTTTGAAATACAGGCTTTCATTGATGCAGATGAAACTAAAACTTCTATACTTAATTATCAAATAGTGCATCACATTCCAGCCGATTTATCTCATCTTATTATATCTATTGGAAACAATAGTATTCGAAAAAAAATTGCAGAAGAAAACAGTGAACTGACTTATCCTGTATTGATTCATCCATCTGCAACTATTTCAAAACGAAGTGTTATTAATTATGGTTCTGTAGTAATGGCTGGTGTTTCTGTGAACAGTAATGCTTCCATTGGACAACACTGTATTATTAACACCAATGCTTCCATAGATCACGATTGTATCATAGAAGATTTTGTACATATATCACCCAATGCCGCTTTAGCTGGTAATGTAGAAGTAGGAGAGGGAACGCATATCGGGATTGGAGCTTGTATTATTCAGGGTATAAAAATAGGTAAATGGTGTACTATTGGTGCAGGTACTGTTATTATTAATGATATTCCTGATGGCGCAACCGTCGTGGGTAATCCCGGCAGAATCATCAAAATAAAATAACCATGAAAAACCTTTTTTTTCTTTTCGTTGTTAGTCTTTGGGTATCTTTTTCAGGTTTTACACCCGCTGCTGAACGTCAGCCACTTGTAGAAGCAGTTGCAGCCAAAGAACAAGTAGTGTATATCACTAAGACAGGTAAGAAGTATTATTAAGTATTAAGTATTAAGTATTAAGTATTAAGTATTAAGTATTAAGCAGATATTTAAACATATTGTGGTTCACTGAAAAATATTACTATAAATTTGCATTAAAACAAATACCATGAACAATAAAATATGGTTATCCTCCCCACACATGGGTGGCACCGAATTAAAATACATACATGAGGCATTTGATGCCAATTGGGTAGCACCTTTAGGTCCCAACGTAAATGGTTTTGAAGACGACATCAGAGCCTATTTAAAACAAGATGCCTACGTAGCTGCTTTATCAGCAGGTACTGCCGCTTTACATTTGGCATTAATAGAATGCGATGTAACACATGGCGATGAGGTGATTTGCCAATCGATGACCTTTTCTGCTTCGGCAAATCCTATTGCCTATCAAGGTGCAACACCTGTATTTGTAGACTCTGAAGAAGAGACTTGGAATATCTGTCCCATTGCTTTAGAAGAAGCTATTAAAGACCGTATTGCCAAAGGAAAAACACCTAAAGCAATCATTGCCGTGCATCTATACGGCATGCCTTACAAAGTAAACGAAGTACATGCGGTAGCCGATAAATATGGTATTCCTGTTATTGAAGATGCTGCAGAAGCGTTGGGATCGACTTACAAAGGACAAGCCGCCGGAACATTTGGTCGATTTGCTGCCTTGTCGTTCAACGGAAACAAGATCATTACTACGTCGGTTGGAGGCGCTTTGGTGTGCCAATCGCAAGATGACAAAGACAAAGCCGTGTTTTTAGCTACACAAGCACGTGACAACGCGCCTCATTACCAACACTCTCATATTGGTTACAATTACCGTATGAGTAATATTACCGCAGGAATCGGTCGTGGACAAATGGAAGTCTTAGACGATAGAGTAGCCGCTCGTAGAAGCATGCATGCGTTTTATCAAGAATTGTTTAAAGATATAGACGGAGTAACCGTATTTACAGAACCGAATGATGATTTTTATTCCAACCATTGGTTATCAGCGATACTTATTGACCCAACCATTGCAGGAAAAACCAGAGAAGACTTACGTTTGGCCTTTGTAGAAGACAATATTGAATCACGTCCATTATGGAAACCGATGCACTTACAACCTGTCTTTGCTGATGCGCCTTATTATGGTGGTAATGTATCCGAAAAGTTATTCGAAAACGGACTGTGTTTGCCATCGGGATCTAACCTAACTGATGAAGACAGAGAACGAATTGCTAAGAAAGCACGAGAGGTTTTCGGAAAATAATATATAAAACGACTGGAGTGATTCAGTCGTTTTTTAGTTAAATTTTCTAACTGTTTTTTACTCTTTAGGATTTTCTTTACTGTTTCCCCCGAGCCCTAAAGGGAGCAGCAAAGAAAAGAGGATCAGAGGTGAAAAAATCAGTATACCGGGAGGGCTAAATATTAAAGAAAATTGATATTTTGTGAGCATTGAAAAAGAAAATTGTTATGTCGAATAAAAAATTCACTCCTTATTATCAAATTGGTATGTTCAAAGGAGCACCACCTGAATCATTTGCGAAAGCAAAAGAATTGAGATCTAATCTAACGGCAGCTGAAAAAGTTGTTTGGGAATTATTGAAGAAAGAGCATTTTAAGCAATATAAATTTAGAAGACAACATCCTGTACATTTATATATTGTTGATTTTTATAGTCACAGATTGAGTTTGGTTATTGAAATAGATGGCGAATATCATAATTCAAAAGAACAAAGTGAAAAAGACGAACAAAGAACTAAAGATTTGAATTTCCAAGGATTAAAATTAATTCGATTTACAAACAAAGAAGTCTTTGAAGAAATAGAGAAGGTTGAAAATGATATATTAAGAACTATAATAGAGATTCTTGATTCTAATAACTGATTTTTCACTCATAGAATTTCTTTGCTGTTTTCCCCTGCCCTAAAGGGAGCAGCAAAGAGTCGTTAAATTTCTTAAACTGCTATTTTCCTTAATCCACCCTTTAGGGTTTCTTTGTTGTTTTCCCCTGCCCTAAAGGGAGCAACAAAGAGTAATTAGGTTTTCCAAACTGATTTTTCACCCTTTAGGGTCGGGGTAGAAAAATCAGTTTTTTTAAATCCGCTTTTTGAAATCTCTTTGCTATTTCCCCAGCCCTAAAGGGAGCAGCAAAGAAAAGGGTCGGGGTAGAAAAATCAGTTTTAGTGGTAAAGATTAAGGGAAATTGAAAGGTCAGGGGGATCGAGTGGTGAAGTAAATGATTAATTATAAGTTTTTAAAGAAACTTTTCGATTTTTATTTGTTTAGGAAAATGTGTATTCAAGCAGAAAAAATAGCGTTGGTTAAAATGGTTTTGGAAACAGAAAACTCACAAACTATGACGTCTATAGGAAAAATATTGAGCAAAGAAAATATATGTGATTTTTGGAATGATTTATCTGTAGGACAAAAAGAAGAAATAGAAAAGGCCTCTTTTGAAATAGCTAGTGATGATATTATCGATTACGATTTATTTATGCAAAATTACCGTTAAATGAAATTTGTAAACTACTTTTTCTAACAACATTGCACTTACAACCCGTTTTTGCCAATGCGCCTTATTACGGGGGAAAAGTAGCAGAAGAATTGTTTGAAAATGGTTTGTGTTTGCCATCAGGCTCCAACCTAACTGATGAAGAACGAGAACGAATTGCTAATAAAATAAAAGAAGTGTTTTCTAAATAAAGTAGTTGTTCATTAGAGCCATTTCTTAACAATAAAAAACTCCATCGTTCCGATGGAGTTTTTTTATTTCTAATTTTTTTTTAACAAAACTTATCTTTTATTCAGCTTTTTTCTCATTAGTCAAACATTTTTTTTCAAAAAATAGAATAAAAATTGTGAAACTTAATGGGTTTATAAAACCTTTGTTGAGATTACTCTTACAATAGTTAGTAGCGTACGCGGCGTTTAAGCCTTATTTGAGAAACCTGATTTTCTGGGTTAAAGTAAAAGTTAAGTACACGCTTTTTTTTCTGTAACACAAGTTTTGGCACATCGTAGCTCCACGCGCCTGAACTGTAAATGGTATTGGGCGGACCATATTTTTTCTCTAATTCTTCCTTGTTGAATCCAATTTCTTTCTTGTGCTTAAGTATGTTGTTAATTAATAAAAATCGATACTTGGTGCTCTTTCGCCAAAGAAATGTCGCATCGTTCTGATATGGATAGCCTAAAAGTATAAGTAATAGTTTTATCATAGTATCAAGGATGAAAATTAAACGCTAAATTTACGTAAAATATTTAATATTTTTTACATACCTAAAAAAGAAATGAATTAATTGTGTTTTATAGCTGCCGATTATGTATATCATCATCATCTAATTTAACGGATGATAAACGGAAACCTATCTTTTTAAAAATAAAAATATTTTCAATTTAAGTAAGTTGTTCATTAGAGTCATTTCTTAACAATAAAAAACTCCATCGGTCTGATGGAGTTTTTTGTTGGTGTTTATAAACGTAAAAATAATGATGTTAAAAAAGCTTTTCAATCAACCTATATTTTTTTTTGTTGAAAACAACTTATTTTACATCTACTGTTTCGAGTTGCTTCTTTTTCGAGGATTTCGAAGCTCCAGCTTCTAGTGCAATAACAATCTGTAAACCAAACATCAATGCAGCTAAAACAAGATGGGCTGCCTGTGTTCCAAATGGGAAGTCGACATAATACATCAAAATACCTGTAATTACTTCTAAGATCAGAATAAACATTACCCAATTGATTTTTCTATCGCCCAGATTCAATCTTTTATTTCTTAAAAATAAGTAGAGGTTGATGAAAAACAACACAAAAGAAAAAGTACGGTGTATGTAAAAGTTGAGATCTGGATTCTGCAACCAGAGGCTAACATCTGTGATACCGCTGCGCGTTTGTTCGTCTATAAATTGGCGTACTTGCGTACCTAATCCAATTTGGATCAGGGTAAAAACAAGAGCTACCCAAGCGAAGAATTGATAAGAACCATCGTATTTTACATTGTATTTCTTGTCGGTTTTAGCAAGTCGGATCAGGTATAAAAGTGCAGCTACATTCAATAAGGCGGCAATCATATGCGTGGTAATTCTCAAAGGATCCAAGACCGAAAAAACAACCGTTGCGCCCAACCATGCATTAAAGCCCAATAAAAACAACACCATGCCCGCCCAAAGAACGACAGATTTTTTATACTTCCAATAACTGAACGATTTAAAAAACAGCACCAAGCACGCCAAGCCTGCCAGCGCTCCACAAAGTCGGTTAATGTATTCTACCCAAGTGTGATAAGGATTGAATTCGGCATAATCGTGTTTGGTGTATTCCTCCCAATTGCTTGCGTTGTACACGTCTGTAGACACAAAACGCTGATTGGCCACCCATAATTTTTCATCTTTGATGATTACTTGACCTTTTTTGTATTCGTGGTTGGCTTCCCACAAAAGTTCTTGAACATCGGTCGGCGGAATGTAATAACCAAAACATTTAGGCCAATCGGGGCACCCCATTCCAGAACCGGTCATGCGCACAGTGGCACCGGCAATGATGACCAAATAAATTAGAATCAATGAGATTTTTGCCCAACGGAGGAATGATTTATTTTCCATTTTTTTATAGTTTAGGGTTTACGGCTTTTAATCCGATTTTCTCTGCTTTTTTTATCATGAATTGATAAGCAGCTTCGTAATTATTCGGAATTTCGCCTTCTAAAATTGCCTCTTTTATTGCTTCTTTGATCTGTCCAATTTCGCGCGAAGGACGTAAATCAAATATTTCCATGATCTCTTCGCCTGATATCGGTGGTTGAAAGTTGCGCACTTGATCGCGTTCTTCTACTTCAACGATTTTCTTTCTAACAATTTTGAAATTGTTGTGATAACGCTTGAATCTCTTTGGATTTTTAGTCGTAATATCGGCTTCACAAAGTTTTAAAAGACTTTCAATATCGTCGCCTGCATCAAAAACCAATCGTCTCACCGCAGAATCGGTAACTTTGTCTTCCGCAATCACAATCGGGCGCGAGCTCATGCTCACCATTTTTTGAACAAAACGCATTTTGTGATTCAAAGGCATGTGCAAGCGTTGAAAGATTTTTTTGACCATTTTTCCACCTAAAAACTCGTGACCGTGAAAAGTCCAACCAATTTTTTTATTGAACTTCTTGGTAGGTGCTTTTCCAATATCGTGCAACAATGCTGCCCAGCGCAACCATAAATCATCGCTGTGCTTGCAAATATTGTCGACCACTTCTAAAGTGTGGTAAAAGTTGTTTTTATGAGTGTGTCCTTCCACTTCTTCTACGTTGTTTAATGCAGTGAGTTCTGGTAAAATTAAATCGAGCAAACCGGTTTTATACAACAACAAAAAGCCAATGGATGGTTGTGGAGTTTCCAATATTTTGTTGAGTTCTTCAACGATTCGTTCTCCAGAAATGATTTTAATTCGTTCCGAATTTTTGGTGATCGACGCCAATGAATTCGCTTCAATTTCAAAATTCAACTGAGTAGCAAATCGAATCGCGCGAATCATCCTTAAAGGATCATCAGAATAAGTAATGTCTGGATCTAAAGGCGTTCGAATGATTTTATTTTTTAAATCTTCTATGCCGTTGAACGGATCAATGAGCGTTCCGAAATTCTTTTCGTTCAAAGAAAAAGCCAAGGCGTTGATAGTGAAATCGCGTCGGTTCTGATCGTCTTCCAATGTTCCGTTTTCTACAATTGGATTCCGACTATCATGCTGATACGACTCTTTTCTGGCTCCTACAAACTCAATGTCCATATCGTCGTAACGCAACATAGCGGTTCCGTAATTTTTAAAAACCTGAACTTTAGGTTGATGTGGAATGAGTTCGGAGACTTTCAAAGCCAAATCGATACCGCTGCCAACTGCCACAAGATCAATGTCTTTCTTGGAAGTTCGTTGCAAAAGATAATCGCGTACGAAACCACCGATGACATAAACTTCAACATTCATTTCTTTGGCAGCCTGAGCCACTATTTCAAAAATGGGCAACTGTAATGCTTCTTTATATGGAGTAGCAATGATCATTATTTTCTTAAAATCTTTACTTGTGCATCGTTGGTCAATTTGATAACGGTTGATGCTTTTTTACAAATTTTATCGTGGTCTAGTTGAACAACATAATCTACTGCTTCAATAATTTCCTTTGAAATTTCTGAAAATCGAGTAGGAGTGGGAGCTCCACTGATGTTTGCTGATGTCGAGACCAAGGGTTTTTTCATCCTTTCGATGAGTTTATAACAAAAGGGTTTCGTCACAATTCGAATTCCTAAGGAATTATCTTCCGAAATCAAATTTTTTGCAACCACTCTTGGTGCGTCTAAAACCAAGGTAGTGGGTGCATCGGCACAATCCAAAACATCAAATGCTACTTGTGGAATGTCTCTAAAAACTTGATATAATAAACGATCGCCATTAACCAAAACAATCATGCTTCTGCTTTCGGCACGTTTTTTAATTTCGTAAATGCGTTGAACAGCTTCTTCATTGGTTGCATCACATCCCAATCCCCAAACGGTATCGGTTGGATAGAGAATGATACCTCCTTTTTGAATGATTTCAAATGCTTTGTGTACTTCTTTGTTTATTGCTTCCATCGTATGGATTTCTAAGTGAAGGCAAAAATACAAATTTATAGTCAATTTTGAGTGCTTCAATTCAATAAAGTCGTTACGGTTTTTGAAAAACTGATGCGGCATTGTAATTGCACTTTTTTAAGCGCATTATTCTTCCCATTTGATAAAATATTTGATAACTTTACTCTTCAAAAATCAAGAGAAGTAATGGATAAAACAACGGTGTTGAAAAAATTCAACCAAATGTGTGCAAATACATTAATGCATACGTTGAATATCGAGTTTATTGATGTGGGTGATGATTTTCTCACAGCCAAAATGCCTGTCAATCCAACGGTTCATCAACCAATGGGACTGTTGCATGGAGGTGCTAGTTTGGCCTTGGCTGAAAGTGTAGGAAGTGCTGCTTCGGCTCTTTTTGTTGATCATCAAAAATTTGATGTTTTGGGGATCGAAATTTCGGCTAATCATTTGAAAAGTAAACGCGAAGGGATGGTTTTTGCCACAGCTAAAATTATTCATAAAGGTAGTAAATTGCATCTGTGGGAAATTAAAGTGACCGATGAAAACAATCAATTAATTTCGCTTTGTAAGTTATCCAATATGATCGTTCCTAAAAGATGAAACAAAAAATTGAAAACTGTTTAATCAAACAATTGCCTTTTGTTGTTTACCGAAAACCTAATGAGACAATGCGTTATGCTTGGTTTCAAAAAAATGATGAACTGCATACAACTTTTGTTCTTAACGAGGCTTGTTTTGTGTTTGCTCCTTTTGCTTCGGTAGAAAAAGTGGTTTTTTATCCCGAAGAATGTGAATTAATAAAAGAAGATGCAGCCTTTCATGTGAACGATTCAGCAAGCGAAATCACATTAGAGAATCCGAAAGTGAATAAAAAAGCACACTTAGAATTGGTTCAAAAAGGCATCGACGCCATTCAGCAAGGCGAGATGGAAAAGGTGGTTTTGTCTCGAAGAGAGGAAGTTGCTCTTAACGAATTGGAGTATTTCACTTATTATCAACGTTTTTTAAAGAAATATCCTACTGCTTTTGTGTATTGGTTCTATCATCCAAAAGTTGGAATGTGGATGGGAGCCACGCCAGAGCAATTGATTCAAGTGAATGATAATAAGGTGAATACAGTTGCTTTAGCTGCTACTCAGTTGGATAAAGGATTGGATTTGAGTGATGTTGTTTGGGGAGAAAAAGAACAAGCCGAACAGCAAATCGTGACTGATTTTATCATCACAGCATTGGAAACGCACTCCGAGCAGATCAAACAAACTGCACCTTTTACATATAAAGCGGGTTCTTTGTTGCACATTAAAACCGAAATTGAAGCAGATTTAAAGATTGATGCTTCTGCTTATTCAGTGGTGGAAGCTTTGCATCCTACGCCTGCTTTGTGTGGCTTTCCTAAAGATATAGCTAAAGCATTTATTATTGCAAACGAAGGTTACGACCGCGAATTTTATGGTGGTTTTTTAGGCGAATGGAATTTTAATAATTTAGAATTGCATCCTAAAAGCGATCTATTTGTAAATTTGCGTTGTATGAAAATCGAAGGATCTAAAGGTTTTTTGTATTTAGGCGGTGGAGTGAATAAGGACAGTGTGCCCGAGAATGAATTTTTGGAAACAGTAAATAAGAGTAAAACTGTAAAAAGTATTTTATAAAATTTGATTTAAGAAAATTGTAAGAAGATGAAATTAGATATATTGGCTTTTGGAGCGCATCCCGATGATGTGGAATTGGGTTGTGGTGCTACAATTGCAAAAGAAATTTCCTTGGGAAAGAAAGTTGGGATTGTGGATCTGACTCGTGGTGAATTAGGAACTAGAGGTTCTGCTGAAATTCGTGATGAAGAGGCATCGGCCGCAGCAAAGATATTGGGAGTTGAAGTTCGAGAGAATTTACGTTTTCGCGACGGTTTTTTTGTGAATGATGAAGCGCATCAAATGGAAATCATTAAAATGTTGAGAAAGTACCGCCCCGAGATTGTTTTGTGCAATGCCGTGAGCGATCGACATATTGATCATGCAAAAGGAAGTAAATTGGTTTCTGATGCTTGTTTTTTATCTGGATTGAGAAGGATTACTACCAATCACGACGGAGTGGAACAAGAAGCTTGGAGACCGAAATTGGTGTATCATTATATTCAATGGGAATCAATTGAGCCCGATTTTGTGGTAGATGTTTCTGAATTTATGGACATCAAAATAGAGGCTGTTTTGGCTTATAAATCTCAATTCTATGATCCAAATTCTACGGAACCTGCCTCTCCGATTGCTACAAAAAACTTTACAGAAAGTGTAGAATATAGGGCCAAAGACCTAGGAAGATTGATTTTTTCGGATTATGCAGAAGGTTTTACAGTAGAAAGGTATTTGGCGGTCAATAGTTTATCAGATTTAAAGTAAAAACATTAATTTTTTGTTTGTAAAAGATTTAAATAAATGTATCTTTGCACTCGTTAAGTAAACACGGTGGTTGTAGCTCAGTTGGTTAGAGCGTCGGATTGTGGTTCCGAAGGTC
>CAYNIM010000034.1:0-27684 GCA_964397335.1 uncultured Flavobacterium sp. | reverse complement strand
TTTCTTCCATAATAACGATTTCTTTTTTGTATCGCTATTTCAGGACGGGACAAAATAACAAAATCAAAAACCTCAATTTTAAAATTGAGTTTTTTTTTATCAGAATGTAAGCTAATTCTACTTGAATTTACTATCATTTATCGGCTATCAACCTTTTTGATTAGCAATCTTTAAACGATACTTTAATCCCAATTGCAACCACCTTGTTGGCATTGGTACTGCAGCAATTTCTTTGTATTTAGTGTCAAATAGATTTGTAGCTTGAGCATAAATCTGGAACCTTGAAAAATTATGGAAAATTCGAAGGTCTGTTACAAAATAACCCTCATTTTTTTCTCGTTTAATATAACGATTTTGTAATTGTGCTCCCCATTGATTATGTTGATAATTAAGGCCTAAAATGACTTGATGTTTTAGGCTTTCTATCACGTATTTAGATATTACTCCTTCTGGCTGTTTACCTTGCTTAGGGCTTAGGTACTGATAGCTTAATTTGTATGAAAGATTCTGATTTGTTGCCAATTCAACTTGTTGATTCCAGCGAACATGAATTCCTCTCATCACTTGTGAACCTAAATTTTGTGGTTGGTAAGGATCGTCGCTTGTCCAACGCATAAAATCGATGAATTGATCTATGTTTCTTTGAAATGCACTTAAATGAAAACTACTGTTAAGTCCATTGTAATTAATTCCCGCTTCGTATTGCCAAGCGGTTTCTGATTGTAAATCAGGATTTCCAATGTTTCCAGGTCTTTGGTCAATATATAAATCTGTAAAAGAAGGGATTCGTTGGCTTCTACCTACATTTACAGATGCTTTCCAGTCTGGATGAAGTAAATAAGCCACGTCGATTCCAGGGTACCATTGAAAACCATAAGCACTGTTGTAATTCCAATACGTGCCTACATTAATTAAAAGATCATCCCAAATGGTTGGTTTGTATTCTGCGAACCAACCATGATTGGTTCTATCGTGTGCTCCCAAGTTAGAACTATTAACTTCTTCTACTTGTAGTCCATAGCCCAAACCAAATAAACCGTGTTTGGTTTTGTAATTTCCATTTAATTCAATCATCAATGAATTGGAATAGTGTAAAGAACGCGCGGTATTTAAATCGTGTCGATAAAAGCGATAGTCGTCTTCGTTGTAGCGATTACTAATTCTTGGTTTAAAGGTAAATTGGTCTGAAATTTGATGAGTACTTCCAATACTCAATAGGAGAGTTTTAACCAATTCATAAGATTCTAAATCATGTGGAGCAGCGTAATATCCATTGGCACCAAATTCGTTGTCGATATATCCGCTCATCCATTCCAATGAATTTTTGTCGTTGATTGCTGCGGATCCTTGATACATCAATTTCAAGTTTTTTGCGGCAGTATTATAACGTTGTCCATTGGTTTCTTCTTTACCGATTGAGAGTAAATGCTGAACTTTACCTGTTTTCTTAGTTAACGTGGCTTGTAAACCTCCGCTTGCATAAATTCCATCACCATCACCTGGTGCTTTGTCTTTAAAGGAACTTCCAGCATAGGTATGCAGCTCCAAGTAATCGGAATCGACGGTTTTTGTAACTATATTTATAGCTCCGGTCAATGCATTTACGCTGTAAATTCTTGCTGCTGGTCCTTTTAATATTTCTATACGTTCAATTGCATCCAAAGGAATAGGTAGGTTTAACGAATGATGCGCAGTTTGTGCGTCGCCCACTTTTACTCCATTCCACAAAATCATGGTTTGTTCAAATGTACCACCGTCAATACTTACATCGGCTTGTGATCCAAAAGGTCCACGTTGACGAATATCCACACCGACAATTGAACTTAATACTTCATTTAACGAAGAAACAGGCATTTTCTGAATTTCTTGTTTGGTAATTACTTGAATGTTTCTAGTTAATTGATCGAACGGGATTTGTAAACGGTTGTCTTCTATAATGATTTCTTCTAATTCATTTTCAGTTTGAGAATATCCACTTAAATAACAACCCAAAAGTAATCCAATAATATATTTGTGTTTCATCTTTATATGTATTTGACATTTATCTGAAGCAAAATTCGTACCTTTCCGGTACATTTAAATAGTCCAGAATAGAAACAATGAATAGTCCGGTTGAAGAGTTGTTACAGCGGTTTGTAAAAATTGATAAAAAAGGGAGTACAGCAGTATATATACAATTAGCACAACAAATAATCAACAGCATTCAAAGAGGAATTTTACCTCCCGGTAGTGCACTGCCAGGTACTAGACCTATGAGTCGGTTACTTCATTTACACAGAAATACTGTTGTTTCGGCATACGATGAATTAGCCTCACAAGGTTGGATTGAAATTATTCCAAACAGAGGCAGTTTTGTAATGCGCAATAAAAGTCAAAATCTAAAATCAACCGCTACAATTTCAAATAATACAGTTCCGTTACAAACGGGTTTTGATTTTCATCAGGCACATCATTTAGAACCAGTTTTTGAAACAAACGAAGCTCCTATAGTTTTTTCAGACGGTCAGCCTGATCTTCGAATGCTTTCCGTTTCTAATTTAAGCAGATGGTACACAGCCTCTATGAAACGTACTAAAATTAAAGAAGCCTTGGGTTCTCATCAGAAAACTTCAGTTGCTTATGAAAAGCAATTGTGTAATTTCCTGAATCTAAGCCGTGGCTTTCATACTGCACCAGAGAATTTATTAACCACTCGTAGTCCTGAAATGAGTTTATACTTAATTTCTCAATTGCTTTTTCGTCCTGGGGATATTGTTTTAGTAGGTACGCCAAGTTATTTTTTAGCAAATATGATTTTTCATCAAGCAGGAGCAAAGATTGTAACGATTCCTATTGATGCTCAAGGGCTAAATGTTGATTTTATTAGAAAAAAATTCAAAAAAGGTAGTATCAGATGTGTATACTGTACACCACAGCGTCATTATCCAACTACGGTAACTCTAAGTTTGGAGCGGCGGTTTGATTTGATGAACTTGGCCAATGAATACGGTTTTGCTATTATTGAAGATGATTTCGATTATGATTTTCAGTACGAAAGTTTTCCTATGCCACCTATGTCAATTGCAGATGATAACGGAATGGTTATTTATATGGGACGCTTTGGTCAATCTTTACTTCCTTCGTTTCAAACCGGATTTGTAATTGCTCCGCAAAACTTGATTCAAGCGGCGAAAAACTATCGTCAAATGATAGATCATCATGGCGATTTTGTAATGGAACAAGTTTTGGCTCAAATGATTCACGAGGGCGAGATTCATCGATTGTTGAAAAAGTCGATTCAACGCTATAAAAAACGCTGTGAATTGTTTTGTGAAGCGATTGATACTCAATTTGGAAATCGGATTGAATGGAAAAAGCCAAACGGTGGATTGGCAGTGTGGATTCAATTTAAACCAACTATTTCGTTGACTAAATTAGCTGCTCAAGCTAGAAAAATTGGTTTAGAACTCCCGAATTACCTATTGTACCAAGATAGAAATATTTGTGGTATTCGTTTAGGTTTCGGACAATTTAATGAAGAAGAAATTCCGGAAGTTGTTGCAAAGTTAAGACAGGCTTATGATTTGTGTTTTTGATTGAATCCCTCTAGCCAAAATAAACGCTAACAGAAAAAACTTCTTATCTTTGTAGCAAATTTATTTAGAAATTCGAAATGAAAGAAACAATAATTGCACCTTCGGTTTTAGCAGCAGACTTTGGAAATTTACAACGCGATGTAGAAATGATTAACAACAGTGCCGCCGATTGGTTTCATATAGACATTATGGACGGTGTTTTTGTGCCTAATATATCTTTTGGAATGCCAGTTTTGGCAGCGATCCAAAAACATGCAAAAAAAACAATCGATGTACATTTGATGATTGTTGATCCGGATCGTTATATTGATACTTTTAAAAATTTAGGAGCAGATGTTTTAACCGTTCATTTCGAAGCTTGCACGCATTTACATCGTTCATTGCAAGCGATAAAAGCGGCAGGTATGAAAGCTGGAGTAGCAATTAATCCACACACCAATGTTGCTTTGTTAGAAGACGTGATCAACGATATTGATTTAGTTTGTATAATGAGCGTTAATCCTGGATTTGGAGGGCAGTCATTTATTGAAAATACTTATAAAAAAGTTGAACAATTAAAAAAGATGATCCTAGAAAATAATGCAACTACTTTGATTGAAATCGATGGAGGAGTAACCGATAAAAACGCTGCCAACTTGGTAAAAGCAGGAGCAGATGTTTTGGTGGCAGGTAGTTTTGTTTTTAATGCAGCAGATCCCTTAGCAACAATTCAAAATCTAAAAGAGATTACTCGAAGGTAATATTATAAAAAAAGTGCTTATTTACAAATAAGCACTTTTTTTATGGTTTTAAAACAAGCAAAAATAACTATTTCGTTATCCTTGCCAAATAATCAAAGTTAGATCCTTCTGTAACCAATTCGCAGTTCATTTGCTGTGCGATACAAGCGTTTTGTAAAGTGTTATAATCTAAATAAAGCCAATCGAAAGGTGTTTCTTGTTCATCTTTATAACATAACTGAAAGGTGAGTTCTCCATAATAATCACCATAGATAGGAATCCATTTTCCTCCGTCTTCATCTTCATCAAACATATAAATAAGATCGGAGCTATCAATTAAGATCTGGCCGTTTTGACTGAGTAAACTCTTTAATTTTGAGAGATAAACATCGCAATTTTTTAATTTGCCAAAAATCCCAGTTCCATTCATCAATAGTAAAATAGTGTCGAACTTTTCTTCGGTTTCAAGGTCTAATAAATCAATTTGTTTAACGTTTTTTACTCCTCTAATTTCACAAGTTTTAACGGCATTTTCAGAAATATCAATTGCCATGACTTCTAAACCTTGATCTTGTAAATATAAAGAATGACTGCCAGCACCGCATCCTACGTCTAAAACTTTTCCTTTAGCAAGTTGCAAGGCTTTTTGTTCAATTTTAGGCATTTCTTTAAAAGAACGAAATAAATAAGCAACGTCCATTTCGTCTGTTTCACTAATATTCGTGGACGTATAGAGGCTTTTAGGATCATTTTGAGTGATATAATCTAGCATGGCTTTGCCAAAAAGGTCTTTAAACTTCATGGATAATTTGTAAATTTGTACTTTTTAAAAGCAGATGGAACAATATTTGAAACAATTGCCAAAGTTAGCAAAAGAGAAGCATACAGAGAACAAGAAATTCTTCGATAAATTAAAGAAAAAAACACCGAAGGACTTAGATTATCAAATGCAAGAAATACATGAACAGGTTTTTGATAAAATCGATTGCCTTACTTGTGCGAATTGTTGTAAAACCACTGGTCCACTTTTCACACAGAATGATATTCAGCGTATTTCCAAACATCTGAGAATGAAGCCTCAGCAGTTTATTGATCGCTATTTACAAGTTGATGAGGATGAGGATTTTGTACTTCAAACGCTTCCTTGTTCTTTTTTAGACGCTGAAAATTATTGTCTGATTTATGATGTTCGACCTAAAGCTTGCAGAGAATATCCACATACCGATCGAAAAAAGTTTCATCAAATCAGTCATTTAACTTTGAAAAACACCGCAATTTGTCCTGCAGCTTTTCAAGTAGTTGAAGAAATTAAAAAGAGAATGCCTGTTAAATAAGGAATTTTTTTAGCAACTAAAGATTTTATGAACTCAAAATATTAAAGGAGAAAACCACAACATAAAGTAGTGGTTAATAATTATTTAATAGTGTAGAACGGTTAATAAATCAAGCTATATTGCTCAATTTATATCCTTTAAAAGGATAGGATAGAGGCAGTATAAACCTCCCAAATCACGTGATTTGTAATTTGGGAAATTCTTTCCCCCAAATAATTAAATAAAATTATGCTCGTTTTCTAAATAATTTTTTAGAAAAGAATGAGCGTCTTCTTCGCTATCAAATGTGTCCACAACGTATTCTACAAGACTTAAAATAAAGTCTTTAAAGCGTTCAAACAAGTCCACTGCACGACTTAAAAATCTTAAAAACCATTCGTATAGCGTTTGGAAACGGTCAATGATTGAAATAATAGTGTCTGTGATATTCATAGTAACAATTTTGTTTACTTTTCTTCAAAAATAAGAAAAAAAATGAAAAGACAAGCGGTATGAATTAATAAAATCACGTTAAAAATCGGAATAAAGTATGTATTTTGCTAGAACCTTTTTGAAGGTCTCCAAATCTTCTTGCCAGCTTGCACGGATTTTTTCTTCAGACCACCCTTGTTCTATTTGTTGACGCAGCTTTTGTGTTCCGGCTAATTTGATAAAAAAGTTATTGAAAAATTTTGATTTATCCGAGGTGTTTTGATAGGCTTTTAGCAACCATTCCAAAGACAAACCATCAATAAACTCCTTGTTTGACAAATCTTCTCCATAACACAGTTTTCCGTTATGCATTGGGTCTTTTGCTCCGAAATTTGGTTTTGGCGTAAAGGTAAAATCCATGTTTTTAAGAAAAGGCGAACCGTAAATTTGAAATTGTTTTTCGGTTCCGCGTCCTGCACTCACGTTGGTTCCTTCAAAAAAGCACAAACTGGTATAAAGATTAATCGATAAATCATTCGGTAAATTAGGCGATGGTTTTACAGGCAAGGAATAAGACATACTTTTGTTGTAATTCCGACAAGGAATAACCGTCAAATCTGCCTGAACACCGTTTTTTAGCCATTTTTCGCCGTTGATCATCTGTGCATACTCGCCAATAGTCATTCCGTGCAATACCGGAACGGGGTGCATCCCTACAAAACTCTTGTGCTTTAGTTCCAAAACCGGTCCGTCAACGGTTGCTCCTTTCGGATTGGGACGATCTAAAACAATTATAGGAATATTGTTTTCTGCACAAGCTTCCATTAAGTAATGCAACGAAGAAATATAAGTGTAAAAGCGTGCACCGACATCCTGCAAATCAAAAAGCATCACATCGATTCCGGCAAGTTGTTCTTTCGTTGGCTTTTTGTTGTTTCCGTACAATGAAATAATTGGCAAACCGGTTTTGGTATCTTTCCCGTCTTTAATCAATTCACCGGCATCGGCAGTTCCGCGAAAACCATGCTCTGGAGCATAGATTTTTTGAACGTTGATTTTATTTTCTATTAAATAATCCACAATAAATTTATTTTCAATCACAACTTCTTGACTATGATCTTTGATCTTAGTGTTGCTGTCTGAAAGTAGTCTTACTATTCCTGTCTGATTGGTTAAAATTCCCACTCTTTTATCCGTTAACAAGGGCAAGTAGAGGTTTGATTGTTCTGCACCGGTTTGTATTGTATTTGAATAGTTTTTTAAATTGCTGCTAGTATCAAGAGTTTTGCTTTTCTGAGCCAATGCTTCGAAATTTAAACCAGTAAATAATATCATTACAAAAAATAATACCGTATTTTTGAAGAGAATTTTAGTTTTCATACGCTTGTGAATTTATCCTATTTTATTGCTCAACGTTTAGCAACTACAAAAAAGTATAAAAATAGTGTTTCTGCACCAATTATCAAAATTGCAGTGGTGGCAGTTTCTATTAGTATTATAATGATGTTGATTTCTGTTGCAACAGGTATGGGGTTGCAGCTAAAGATCAGAGATAAAATTACTTCGTTCAACGGTCATGTGCAAATCTCTAACTTTGATAATAATCATTCAGAAATCACTTTAGTTCCGCTTTCGACCAATCAAAATTTTTATCCAGATTTTACTGAAGTGCCTCAAGTGAAAAGTATTCATCCCTTTGCTACTAAAGCGGGTGTGGTGAGAACCGATAAATCATTTGAAGGGATCATATTTAAAGGCGTCGATGAAAATTATCAATGGCATTATTTAGAAGATTATTTGCTTGAAGGCAGATTGCCTAAGTTTGAAATTGAAGGAATGAGCAACGAAGTTTTGATTTCCTCTTTTCATGCTCAACGTTTAGAACTGAAAGTAGGTGATAAAATTCAATCTTATTTTTTAAGAAGCGAAAACGATGGAATGCCTCGAGTAGTGGCCTTTGAAATTTCAGGAATTTATGAATCGGGTTTTCCGCAGTTTGATGAAAATTTAGTTATCGGCGATCTTAAACACGTACAACGATTAAACAGATGGAAGCCTGATGAGGTGGGCGGCTTTGAAGTTTTTGTTGATGATTTTGATGAAATCGAGACAGTGGCTGATGAAATTTATGCGCATATTCCATCAACCTTAAATAGTGTGCCAATTACTGATAAATATAGTGCTATGTTTGATTGGTTGCGCATGTTTGACTTTAATATTTATATCATTTTAGGTTTAATGATTCTTGTTGCTATTATAAATATTGTAGTGGCCTTGTTGGTTTTAATTTTAGAACGTACTCAGATGATTGGCATTCTAAAAGCGATTGGAGCTGGTAATTGGAGTATTAGAAAAATATTTGTTTACAATGCAACTCATATCGTTTTTAAAGGGTTGATTTATGGAAACATTATTGGTTTGGGATTATTGCTGCTTCAATCTCAATTTGGAATTGTCACACTGGATCCTTCGCAATACTATGTAAAAGAAGCTCCGGTTTATATTTCTATTCCGGCTGTTTTGTTGTTAAACATTCTGTTGATTGTGTTGTGTTATTTGGTTCTTCTAATACCTTCTTATTTAATTACTAAAATTTCACCTATAAAGTCGATTAAGTTTCAATAATATTTTAAAAATAGTAAAGCCCAACCTTTGAAAGTTGGGCTTTGTTTTTTGTATGAAGTTAGTTTTCAAATTGCTGTACCAGCTCCAGTATTTTTTTATCTTTTTCAAGTAAAATCAATCGGGTGCTTTCTAGTTTATAATGGGTTACCCGATCTAAAGCATCTAAAAATACTTTTTCATTTTTGTCTTCACAAGACATTTTAGTTGTTGAAATATGGTTGAACTGCATGGTGTTTTGAAACATCAAGATTTGACCTTCTAATAAATTACAAGCCGTTCCGCCAGAAAAAGTAGTTTTGTTGATATCAATTCTGATGAATGGTTTTTTATAAGGAAATAAATCTGCTGCTTTTATTCTTCCCACATAAATTTTATCTAGAAACCAAGTGCCATTCAGTGTTACTTTATGAAAGCGTAATTCAGTACTGTCTGATTTTAGAAGCAAAACATTATCGTTTCTTAGTTCATAATGCGTGGCAGCGATCAAAGTTTTTTGAAATTCGTCACTTTTTACTTTATTGCACGCCATCATGGTAGAAATCATCTCTTTGCTAATAGAGATTTGATTGTCTTTCTGTAAATCTGCCTTTGTGCGAATCCAGTTACAGCCGTCGTAGCCATAGACAGCCAAGTTTTCTGAACGATCAAAAGTTACTGTAGGTAAACCTTCTTTGAAATCTTTCTTTAAATCTTTACTAAAGTTAGCAGCTGCCAATTCCCAAGTACCATTTAAAGTATCTTGTGCTTCAATAAGTTCTTTTTTCACGGCGCAAGAGGTAGTCAAAATGACTAAACTTAAAATAAAGCCAATTTTTTTCATAGTTTTTTTTACAAAAATAAAAAAAGCTTCGGACAAACCGAAGCTTTTAAATTATTGGTTGTGCAAATACGCTTGACGTTCTAATAAAACTTCTTCACTTTCCACGTGATCGTCATCTGGTACACAGCAGTCCACTGGACAAACGGCAGCACATTGAGGTTCTTCATGAAAACCTTTACATTCTGTACATTTTCCTGGAACTATAAAATATATATCGTCAGAAATTGGTGTTTGTGCTTCATCAGCATCCACTTCAGTTCCGTCTGGTAAAACAATTTTTCCGCTCAATGCCGTCCCATCCTTCCAACGCCAGTCGTCAGCTCCTTCATAAATTGCTGTGTTTGGACATTCTGGCTCACATGCACCACAATTGATGCAATCGTCTGTTATAATAATTGCCATAGCAAGGGTTTTTATTTAATTATGTAACTTTGTACAAAAATACGATATAAAGAATTTACAAACAAATCTATATGGATTTAACAGTCAAAAAAAATGCCTTTGTACAGCTAGGATTGTTTTTAAAGCAATTTTCTAGCGAACCTTACCAAAAAGACGATGAGGTGTTGTTTAATGAAGAGTTTTACGATGCATTTCACGATTTAATTAATCGGTTGGATCAGGGTAACAGTTGGTTTACAAAAGAACAATTAGAGCACGCATTTTTATCGTGGAGTTCTATATTGACCGCAGAGAATCTAGAGCAGTGGCTTGCGGCATATCCGTTGGAAAAAGAACCTTTGAATACAGTTGGTTTAATTTTAGCAGGAAATATTCCTATGGTTGGATTTCACGATGTGATTTCCGTTTTGATTTCGGGAAATAAAGCGTTGATAAAATTGTCATCGAACGATCAAGAATTGATTGCTTTCTTATTGAAATACCTAACTCGAGTTGCGCCTGAGTTTGAAGATCGTTATAGAATCACCAAGGAACGTTTGGAGCAATTTGATGCAATCATCGCAACAGGAAGTAATAATACAGCGCGTTACTTTGAATATTATTTTGGAAAATATCCGAATATTATTCGTAAAAACCGAAATTCGGTTGCAGTGCTCAATGGACAAGAAAGTAAAGAAGATTTAATCGCTTTGGGCGAGGATATTTTTAGATATTACGGCTTGGGATGTCGAAATGTATCAAAATTATTTGTGCCTAAAGATTATGATTTCAAGTTGTTTTTTGAAGCAATGTATGAATATAAGGACTTAATTTATTACGAGAAATATGCCAATAACTACGATTATAACAAGGCTGTATTTTTGATGAGTAATTTTGATATTTTAGATAATGAATTCATGACATTGAAAGAAGATGAAGGGTATTCCTCGCCAATTTCTTCGGTTTTTTATGAAAGATATGATGATTTAGATTCCGTTTTTAAGAAGTTGCAACGAGATAAAGAGCAAATTCAATGTGTGGTTTCGAATGATTTGTTTCCTGATAGTCTGAAATTTGGAACTACCCAGTTGCCAGAGTTGTGGGAATATGCAGATGGTGTTGATACAATGAAATTTTTAGTATCTTTATCTCTTAAAAATTATCAAATATGATGGATCAAATTCAAAAAATTGTACAGCAGTTAACGGAAAAAGAAGTTAACAGCAATGAAGGTATCTCTACCAACTTGGCAGGAAGTGTTGCTCAAGAAACAGGGAACTCGTTAATCGAAGGGCTACAAAATGCGGTTTCCGGTGGGAATCTAGATGGAATTATGAGTATGTTTAGTGGAAATGATGCAAACTCATTAACATCGAATCCTATTGTAAAAAACATCATTGATTCCTTGACTTCTAAATTGGGAACTAATGTAGGATTAGACGCGGGAACATCTAGTAATTTTGCTAGCAGTATCATTCCTCAAATTTTAAGTTTGTTGATGGGTAAAGCAAAAAGCGGTGAAATCAACATTACAGATTTGCTTAGTAATGGAGCTCTTTCATCTTTCGATCAAAATGGTGACGGTAAATTAGGAATCGACGATGCTATTAGCGCAGTAACCAACGGTAAATTAGGAGATGTGCTTGGAAGCTTTTTTAAAAAATAGTTTTTAAATTAATAAAAAAAAACAGGCACTTTATTGAAAAATGAAGTGCCTTTTTAATACAAAATGTTAGAGAATATACAGACCATTATCATTATTCTGGCATCCATAACTTTATTTGTTTATGGATTGCAAAGTTTTAGTAAAGAAATTGAAGGAATTGGAACAGAAAAACTATCTAAGTGGATTGGTAAAATAACAAAAATTCCTTTGGGAGGTTTTTTTCTAGGTGGTGTTTTCACAGCAATCATACAGTCTAGTACTCTCGTTTCTTCAATAACGGTCTCTATGGTCAATGCAGGTGTTATTACACTTCGTGATAGTGTTATGATATTGCTTGGAACAAATATTGGAACCACTTCAACTGCTTGGATTGTATCGTTGCAATCAGAGTTGTTGGGTCCTTTTTTTATTGTTTTAGGAATGCTTATAAGTATGATTCCTAATAAAATAGCTGTTGCTGGAAAAATTATCTTCTACTTTGGATTTATCTTTTTTTCACTCAGTTACATTAGTCAGGCAATGGAGCCTATTAAAAACGACCCGATCTTGGTGGAAATTTTATCCAAAGCTTCTAATCCATTATTAGGTATTCTTTACGGAATTATTATTACTGTTGTGATTCAATCGAGCTCCGTGGTAGTTGGTTTGGTTATTGTTTTGTTATCTCAAGGAACAATTTCTATTGAATCGGCTATTCCTATCGTAATCGGAGCAAATATCGGAACAACTTCTACTGCTTTATTGGTCAGTCTTAAATTCTCGTCAATGGCAAAATTAGTGGCGCTTTCTGCCTCTACATTTAACTTGGTAGGAGTTATGATTATTTTTCCTTTTTTCGGATTATTAGAACGAATAGCAGTGAATTTTAGCGATCAACCTGCTATGCAAGTAGCGATAGCTTTCACGATTAGTAATACATTTACTTCCTTGTTTTTTCTATTGTTGATCAATCCAACGATACGTTTATTAGAAAAGCATCCTTGGTACAAAGAAAACACAGTTGCATCCGAATAAGAAAGATGATTTCCATTTCTTTTTTATTCCAATGGATCAGTTTTTAAGATTCATTATCCTGATTTTTTTCTTTATTTTAGCAACAAATTATAAAGTATGAAAACAATATACCAAACTGCTTGGAATCATTCATATACGTATGAAGATTACTTAAAATTGATCGATCAAAAAATAGAAGATAAGCTTTCTACAGGACACGAACAAAACGAAATGCTTGCAGATTTTACAAAGCTGAACAGAGCTCGGATGAAGCGGTTAGATAAGCACCAACAATTGTTGCCAGAATTGATTACTTTAATTCAAAATATTTCAGTTAAACAACGTTGGATCGTTTTGACCGAGAGTTGGTGCGGAGATGCAGCACAACATTTACCTGTTTTTAATAAGCTATCAGCGTTGAATTCTTTGATAGAATTAAGATTGGTTTTGCGTGATGATAACGACGAGTTAATGCAAAAATATCTAACCAACGGCGGGCGTTCTATTCCTAAGTTAATAGTTGTTTCTGAAGATATGGAGACAGAATTTTTTAATTGGGGGCCAAGACCAGCAGTAGCTCAGGTTGAAGTAGAGCGTTTATTGCAAGAACAAGGTGGTTTTAATGAAACGGTTAAAGAAGGGATTCAAGTTTGGTACAACAATGATAAAGGTCGCGCTCTTCAAGAGGAATTAATAGAGTTGTTATAAACAGCTATAGTTTTTAGAATTTAAAGAATTATATCTATTATTAAATTAAAAAAAGCATCTCAAACGAGATGCTTTTAATTTTTCAGTCTAAGAAGATTAAGCTTCAAAAGGAACTACAGAAACGAAAGACTTGTTGTCTCTCTTTTTTGTAAACTGTACAATTCCATCCACTTTAGCGTGTAACGTATGGTCTTTGCCCATATAAACGTTTTCACCTGGATTATGTTTTGAACCTCTTTGTCTTACAATGATGTTACCAGCAATTGCTGCCTGTCCACCATAAATCTTAACGCCTAAACGTTTCGATTCTGATTCTCTACCGTTCTTAGAACTACCGACACCTTTCTTGTGAGCCATGATGTTTGGGTTTTAAATTGTTAATACTTTTTGATTACAGATTATAAGTTGATTCCTTCAACAAGGATTTGTGTCAACGCTTGTCTGTGACCATTTTTCTTTTTGTATCCTTTTCTTCTTTTCTTTTTGAAAACGATAACTTTGTCACCTTGAAGGTGCTTTAAAACTTTCGCTCCTACTGAAGCTCCTGTTATAGCCGGGGCGCCCAAAGTAATGCTTCCTTCGTTGTCTACCAAGAATACTTTGTCAAACGTAACGTTTACACCTTCCTCAGCAGCCAAACGGTGAACATACACTTTTTGGTCTTTGCTAACTTTGAATTGTTGCCCTGCTATCTCTACGATTGCGTACATAACAATTAAATTTAATTAATATTTAAGTCTGCAAATATACAATAATTATTTAATAGAAAAACCCTAAGTCTCCTTTTTTTGAAATAGATAAGGTTTATAAATAAAAATTAAATCAAGAGAACTAAAAATGTTGAGGTAGATTTTTGATTTACTTGGGTTCAAACAATAAGATCATACTAATGAAGGAAATTTAATTTTATAAAAAAAATAAAATTAAATGTAACATAATTACGAAATTGCAAACTAATTAAAAAAGTTCAATAATTTATTATAACAGTTTTTATGAGAAAATCTTTATCGGCTTTAGCAATCGCATTGTTTACAAGTAGTGCGGTGCTGGCTCAGAAAGTTGAATTTGAGGAATTTACTATGGACAATGGTTTGCATGTAATCTTACATCAAGACAAATCAGCTCCTGTAGTTGTAACCTCAGTAATGTACCATGTTGGGTCGAAAGATGAAAACCCAGAGCGTACTGGATTTGCACACTTTTTCGAACATTTGTTGTTTGAAGGTACAGAAAACATCGAACGTGGGGAATGGTTTAAAATGGTAACTGCCAATGGTGGACAAAATAACGCCAATACTACTGAAGATCGTACTTATTATTACGAAGTATTTCCTTCAAACAATTTAGAATTAGGATTGTGGATGGAATCAGAGCGTATGTTACAACCTGTTATCAACCAAATTGGAGTAGATACTCAAAACGAGGTAGTAAAAGAGGAAAAACGTATGCGTGTAGACAATCAGCCTTATGGTAGTTTTATTGCTGCAATTAAGGAAAACTTATTTGTGAAGCACCCTTATAGATGGACACCAATCGGTTCGATGGATCATTTAGATGCAGCTACTTTAGATGAGTTTTATGATTTTTTCAAAAAATTCTATGTGCCAAATAATGCAGTGTTGGTTGTAGCTGGAGATATTGAATATGAGGAAACTAAAAAATTGGTTCAAAAATATTTCAGTCCAGTACAAAGAGGTGCTGATGTTCCAAAAGTAAACGTTGTGGAAGATCCGATTCAAGAGGAAATCAAAGCGTCTTTCGAAGATCCAAATATCCAATTGCCTATGTATGTAACTGCTTTCCGTTTTCCATCTGTAAAACACGAAGATACCTATGCATTAGACATGTTGATCACGTATTTAACCGGAGGTAAATCTGCACCGCTTTATAAAAAGATTGTAGACGAAAAGAAAACAGCAATGGAATTAATGGCTTTCACACACCCATATTTGGTAGAAGATTATAGAATCTCAATGATTGCTGCAATTCCTGCTCAAGGAATTACAAGAGCACAAATTCAAGAAGATGTTGATGCTGAAATCAAAAAAGTTCAAACAGATCTTATCTCAGAAAGAGATTTTCAAAAGTTACAAAATACACTTGAAAATTCTTATGTGAACCAAAATTCAAACTTGGAAACTTTAGCAGAAAATCTGGCTACGAACTACATGTTGCATAAAAACACAAACATGATCAATACTGAAATTGACAAGTATCGTGCCGTGACTCGTGAACAAATCAGAGCAGCTGCTCAAAAATATTTACAATCAAACAGCCGTTTGATCTTGGATTATGTTCCATCAGCTGAGTAATTTTAACTTAAATTGAAGAATTTTATAATGAGAAAGATATTGTTATTGGTAGCTTCTGTATTGTTGGTAGGAACAGCCGAAGCTCAAATCAAAAGACCGCAACCTCAAGCAGGTCCAATGCCTACAGTTCATGTTCAGCAACCAAAAGAGTTTAAGCTAAAGAATGGACTTCATGTTTTAGTAGTAGAGGATCATAAATTACCTCGTGTTAGTTATACATTGACAGTGGATGTACCTCCATATGCAGAAGGTGATAAAAAAGGGGTTTCGTCTTTGACAAGCGCTTTGGCAGGAAATGGAACAACAAAAACTACAAAGGATAAATTCAACGAAGAAATTGATTTCTTGGGTGCTAATATCAGTTTTTGGAACTCAGGTGCTTCAGCATCAGGTTTGTCTAAATATTCTGAGCGTATTTTGCAGTTGATGGCAGAAGGGGCGTTGTACCCACTGTTTACACAAGAAGATTTTAAAACAGAGCAAGAAAACGCAATCGAAGGATTGAAAAATGCAGATAAATCTGTTACTGCTATTGCTTCACGTGTTGAGAATGCTTTGCTTTGGGGTAAAAATCATCCAAATGGAGAGTTTACTACCGAAGAAACTTTGAGAAACATTACTTTAGAAGATGTAAAGAAAAACTACAAAGATTATTTTGTTCCAGAAAAGGCTTATTTAATCATAGTAGGAGATGTGGATTACAAAAAAGTGAAAAAATCAGTTACTAAATTATTTAAGAACTGGAAGAAAGCTTCAATGCCACAGTCAAATTATCCTGAACAGACTAATGTAAACAAAACTCAAATCAATTTTGTAGATATGCCTAATGCAGTTCAGTCTGAAATTGCTTTGGTAAATACTTATCATTTGCCTCTATCTCATCCTGACTATTTTCCATTGTTGATGGCAAATCAAATCTTAGGTGGTGGTGGAGAAGGACGTCTGTTTTTGAATCTAAGAGAAGAACATGGATGGACATATGGTGCTTACTCTTCAGCTGGTGCAAATAAATATCCTACAAGATTTAAAGCAACAGCTTCTGTAAGAAATACTGTTACAGACTCTGCAGTTGTTGAGTTTATGAATGAAATCCATAAAATAAGAACCACAGTTCCTACAGAAGAAGAACTAAAATTAGCTAAAGCTAAATACATTGGAAACTTTGTAATGGAAACGCAAAAACCTGGAACTATTGCTAGTTTTGCATTGCGTACTAGAACTCAAAATTTACCAAGCAATTTTTACGAAAGCTTTATTCAAAACATTAATAAAGTAACACCTCAAGATGTTCAAAGAGTTGCTGAGAAATACTTCTTGGAAAATAATTTACGCATTGTAATCGCTGGAAAAGGAGCTGATGTAGCAGATGCCCTAGAAAAATTACCTTATGATGTGACCTATTATGACCGTTTTGCAACGCAAGTGGAAAAGCCTGTGTTTACAAAACCAATTCCTGAAGGAGTAACATCGCAAACTGTAATTGAAAATCATATCAATGCCATAGGAGGAGTTGATAAATTAAAAGCAGTAAAATCAGTGGCTATAGAAGCAATTGGAACTTTTCAAGGTATGGAAATAACTAGGAAAACAATCAGTACTTCTAACGGACACTTCATGTTGTCTTTAAATGGTATGGGAATGGAATTAATGAAACAAGTGGTGACACCTACTATGGGATATGTTTCAAACCAAGGACAAAAACAAGATATAACTGGTGATGATTTGAAAGCAGCTCAAGAAAAGACAAATGTTGCATTTAATGAATTAAATGATTTGAAAAATGCAGACACTTTTGAACTAACTAGTATAGAAACTCTTAATGGAGAAGATGTGTATGTATTGAAAAAAGAGCAAAACACAACTTATTACAGTGTGAAATCTGGTTTGAAGGTTGCTTCAACAGAATCTGGTGAAGTTCAAGGACAGTCTTTTGAGATGACTTCAACTTACGGAGATTATGAAGATGTGAAAGGAATTAAAATGCCTCACACTCTTTCTCTTCCATTAGCTCCAGGCATGGAGGTAGAATTCAAGACAACTTCTATTAAAATTGACGAAGGTGTTTCTGATGCTGATTTTAAGTAGTTTATGAGTCTTTAAACAACAAAACCTACGATGATAATAAGTCGTAGGTTTTTTTTTATGTAAGAATTGGATTTTTAAAATCAATCGTTAGAGGTTTTTGTAGGTCGCACTTCAATTTTGCTTGGTAATACATTAGGATTCATTTTTAGCAAATCTACCACTAATTGCCCCATATCTTCAGGTTGAATTTTCCAACCATCGTTCTTATTGGGTACATGATTGTTAAAATGCGAAGTAACCGATCCTGGCATAATCGTTGTACATTTTACATCGTACGCTCTTAAATCTAACATGGCTGCTTGGGTAAAACCTACCACACCAAATTTCGACGCATTATAGCCGGCTCCATTAGCAAAAAAGTTAGTGCCTGCCAAACTTGCAATCGATATGTAATGACCTTTATTTTCAATAAGTTGTGAAGCAGTTGCTTTTAAAGTATGAAAAACGCCTGTTAGGTTGGTATCAATCATCGCGTTCCAATCCTCTAAACTCATTTCGTGAACAGGTGCAAATTTACCCAAACCTGCATTGGCAATTACAACATCTATCTTGCCAAATTCTTTTAAAATAGTGGCGGTAGCTTTTTGTTCCTCTTCAAAATTTCGGACATCAGAAACTAAAGCTAAAATATTTTCACTGCCCAATTGCTCTTTTGCTTTTTGTATAGCTTCGGTATTTCTACCAGAAATTGCGACTTTCATACCCGCTTTTAAAAGTGCTTCCGCAATTCCATATCCAATACCTTTTGATCCACCTGTAATGTAGGCAACTTTATCTTTTAAATGATTCATTTTACTTGTTAATTTTTATTTCTATAAAGTTACAAAAATTCTTACAATTGATTTGTGGCGAAAATGAACAAAGGATTTTTTCATTTTTGAAAGGTTGTTATAGGATTAATTTTATACTTTTACTGTATGAGGTGCTTTTTTTTACTTTTTAGTTTATTAGGTTTTGTTGTGTTAACTCAAGCTCAAGTTATAAAGGGAGTTGTCGTTGATGACGATTCTGGAAAACCTATTGATCAAGCAGCGGTTTTTTTTGATAATACCCGTTTAGCAACTCAAACAAATAGGGAAGGAGTTTTCGAAATGGAATTGCCTTTGCAACGCTCCAATCAACTTATCGTTGTGGCTGATGGATACGATTATCATATTACAACAAATGTTGCAAGTGAAACCAATCTTTCAATCCGTTTAAAAAAAGACGATACGCTTTTAGACGAGTTGATTATTGATAAATCGCCCTTTTCTCGAAAAGAAATGATGAAAGCATTTAAAACCTATTTCTTAGGTACTACACCCAATGGTAAACGTTCTAAATTAAAAAACGAAGAAGATGTGTTTTTTAACTTTAATACTAAAACAAATACGTTAACAGCTTTTAGCGACAAGCCTATTGAAATTGAAAATAAAAATTTAGGATACCTCATCACCTTTCATTTACAAACATTTCAAGTACAATTTAATGCCCAGTCGTTAGAAGCTTATAATTATCAAAATAGTTTCTTTTCGGGTTATACACAGTTTAAAGAGGTAGAAAAAGTATCAAAAAAACATATCAAAAATAGAGAAAATACGGGGCTACTTTCTTACGTGAATTTTTTTAGAGAACTTATTAGCGATGATTTGGAAAAAGATATTTTTGTAATAGGAATTAATCGCTATAAAGTAGATCCGTATGAGTATTTTGATATTCAGCAAAATGAAAACGGTTACAGTGTTTGTTTGATAAAACCACCTTTAGTGCAAGTACGCGACTATACGAAGGGTAAAGAAACCTTTAAATCTATACCTACTTATTTTAATGTATCGCATTTAGCTTCTCAAAAAAAATCTATTTTTGAATTTAATGCAAACTGTGTAGCGTTAGATCAATATGGAAATTTAATGAATCCTGAACAAATTAGTTTTGGTGGTTATTTTGGCGATTTAAAGATAGCTGATATGTTACCGGTAGATTTTTATCAGGAAAGATTAAAGCGAAGTGTAGCTAATGAGGGGTTAATTATTGATGAAAGTTATACTTATGAAGCATTTGAAAAAGAAGCGGTCGATTTTTATATTTCCGAAGCCTATGGAAATTATGCGCGTGCACGCGAGCTTTTTTTAGAAAAATTACAAGCTACTTATGATATTGAATTACACGAACCTTTTGGAGATTGGATTGAATCAAATTTGAATACCACTCAATTTGTTTCTAAAGAGGAGGCAGTTGCTTTGTACTCAAATTTTGTAGAAACATACAAGTTAATCAGCAAAAAACAAAAAGAATTAGAAGCAAAAGAAAATCATTTTGCTAAAATATATGGCGAGGATGTTTTTAATAAAATGTATGCAAATTCTGTTTTAAAAGGAATTATTGAAAAAATTGAATCAAAGGGAAAGAATGAAAATTAAATTTAAGTAAATCCCGACAAAACACAATTGTCATTATAAAAGAGTTGATTTACATTAAACATAAATTTACCACAGATGCACAGATTTCTTTATTTCATTTAAAACTGCATTTACCATGGTTGAAAATCCGATAGCACAGGTTTACTTAAATCAAACGTTACTGAAAAAAAGCGATCGGTTCCTATGCGGCGTAAATTGTATGTAAATGTGCTGCCATCCATTGTGATCCACCAAACGTTGTAACAAGCGTAATCTATCATTTGGCAAGTTTCTTGATCCGCAGGAAACATTTGAAAAGTCTCTGATCCGCTATTATTAGCTGTTCCCCCATAAAAAGTAACAGCATCAGGCGAACCGTCTGCGTGTCGATGATCGTGTTTCAACGTAAGTGTATGGTTGGAGTAAGTTAATACCCACGTACGAGATTTATCTTCACCTACATAAAAAGGAATTTTAACTTCACGATCCGAATACGATTTCACTTGCATCATCAATTTTTGACCCGCAAAGCCATCGCCTTCCTTTCCTCCGGCTACAATTTCTCCTTCAAAATATTGTCCTTCTAAAAGTTTAAATTGTTCTAGAAATTTTTTAGTTTCCGATTGATCTTGTCCGTATGAAATAGATGAGACAAATAAAATAATGAAGAAAAATATACGCATGATAAAATAGATTAAGTTAAGCTCAAATCTATAAAAAAATAATGAGTTTTTTAAAAATTAATCTTTGCTTTAAAATCTGTTTGGATTTAAGTCTGAATTGTTGCTGAAAATAAAGAATTGATGTTTTTCTTATACAAATACCTTAATGAAAAAGAGGCTGTCTCATAAATAGAAACAGCCTCTTTTTCATTTTAATATCCTCAACAAACAGCCTAATTATTGTTATTTATTGAATATTTAGCTATGTAGAGGCCTTATTTTATAAAACTGTTAATCAAAAATCGTCTAAAATGACTTTTGAGACAGCATCTTTATATTTAATGTTTTCGTATTAAGCTTTTATATTCAGCATAATCGATAATTCATCTAATTGTGCGTTGTCAATTGTTGCAGGTGCGTCAATCATCACATCGCGACCTGAATTGTTTTTAGGGAATGCAATGAAATCACGAATTGTTTCTTGACCTCCTAAAATCGCTGTCAATCGATCTAAACCAAATGCTAAGCCTCCGTGTGGTGGCGCTCCGTATTGGAAAGCATTCATTAAGAATCCAAATTGTTCTTGCGCTTGTTCTGGTGTAAATCCTAAATGCTTAAACATTAACGCTTGCATTTCTTTGTCGTGAATACGAATAGATCCTCCACCAATTTCGTTACCATTCAACACTAAATCGTAAGCATTTGCACGTACTTTACCTGGATCGGTATCTAATAAGTGAATATCTTCTGGTTTTGGAGATGTAAACGGATGGTGCATTGCGTGGAATCTTTCAGATTCTTCGTCCCATTCTAATAAAGGGAAATCTACAACCCATAATGGAGCAAATTCATTTGGTTTACGTAATCCCATACGGTTTCCTAATTCCATACGTAAAGCAGATAATTGTGCGCGTGTTTTGTTTGCTGGACCAGATAAAACCAAGATTAAATCACCTTCGTTTGCTTCTGTTGCTTCCGCCCATTTAGCTAAATCTTCTTGATCATAGAATTTATCTACCGATGATTTGTATTGTCCGTTTGCTTCACATTTCACATAAACCATTCCCAAAGCTCCAACTTGAGGGCGTTTTACCCAATCAATTAGAGCGTCAATTTCTTTACGAGAATAGGTGGCTGCTCCCGGAACTGCAATTCCAACGACTAATTCTGCTGAATTGAATACTGCAAATTCTTTGTGTTGTGCAACTGCGTTTAATTCACCGAACTTCATTCCAAAACGAATGTCTGGTTTGTCGTTTCCGTAAGTACGCATTGCTTCATCGAACGTCATACGAGGGAATTTCTCGATTTCGATGTTGTGTATTTTATGTAATAAATGACGTGTTAATCCTTCAAAAACATTTAAAATATCTTCTTGCTCAATGAACGACATTTCACAGTCGATTTGAGTAAATTCTGGTTGACGGTCTGCACGTAAATCTTCATCACGGAAACATTTCACAATTTGGAAATATTTATCCATTCCTCCAACCATCAATAATTGCTTGAAGGTTTGTGGTGATTGAGGTAGCGCATAGAACTGACCAGGGTTCATTCGTGATGGTACTACGAAATCACGTGCTCCTTCTGGTGTAGATTTGATTAGATAAGGTGTTTCAACTTCACAGAAATCTAAGTCTGATAAATAGTTGCGAACTTCTTGTGTAACCTTATGGCGGAACAATAAACTGTTTTTAACCGGATTACGACGAATGTCTAAGTAACGGTATTTCATGCGAATATCTTCACCACCATCAGTTTCGTCTTCAATCGTAAACGGAGGTAATTGTGATTCGTTTAGAATGGTTAATTCTTTAACCAAAACTTCAATTTCACCTGTAGGCAACTTATCGTTTTTAGCTTCACGTTCAATAACAGTTCCTTTTACTTGAACTACGAATTCACGGCCCAATGATTTTGCTGTTTCCATAACCGAAGTTTCGGTGCGTGATTCATCAAAAATTAATTGAGTAATTCCGTAACGATCACGTAAATCTACCCAAACCATAAATCCTTTATCGCGAGATTTTTGAACCCATCCCGCAAGAATAACTTCCTTATTTACATCGGCTACACGTAATTCGCCGCAATTATGACTTCTGTACATTTTTCTAAAAAAAATTGTTTTTGCAAATGTAATCTATTTTTTACTTATAAAAGTGTTTTCTGAAAAAGGTAAATCAACGTTATAAGGATCTTACTGTCGATTATACGATTTTTGTTTTTATAGAATTCATTTGATTGTATTTTAGTAATTTCGATTGTTTTTTTGTTTTACAAGATATAAAACATCAGTCCTAAATTAAGTACATTTAAATGGTCTTTATCTTGTGATACAGTATTTTTTTTATAAAGTGGTTTGAAACCGTAATAAGCATAAAAATTCCAAGTATTAAATCCAGCGGCGACATAAATTCCAATATTGGATTTTGAAATCAACGGATTTTTTTTATGGTCGATTTTTCCAAAATAACCTTCGTATTTGGATGATGAATTTAAAAGATAGCTGTATTTTATTCCCGTATAGATTCTCCAAAATTTATGAGAATGTACTTTTGAAGTTCGCCATCTTATTTCAAGGGGAATTTCTAGATAAGTAGCTTTTTGAACGTTTTTAATAAAATGTTGGTCAACAGAAATATCGTTTATTTCGGGGTCGATCAAAGCTAAATTATGTTTGAAGTTATTTAATGCCAAGCCTATTCCTGGAGCTATAGAAACGGTTCTTTGTTGATTGATTGGGATGTCTCTCAAAAAACCAAAACTAGTTCCTAAAGAGACAGATTGTTGTGAAAAGTCGTTAGGTGTTTGTAAAAATATACTGTGCGTGAGTCCAACATAAAATTGATCTTCACGATAAAAAGGATCCGTTACTTTAATAGTTCGCAGCACTTCGGGTAAACTGTCTGTTGCTTGTGCATTTACAGTCAAGGAAATCAGCGAAAAGGCAATAAAAAAGATTCTTTTCATTTTTAAAATTTATAAAACAAGCCAATACTCAAAAGTTGCTTGAATTGCAATTTTGGACCTTCGGTTATTTGAACTCCGTCCACGTCTCTTTTGTTTTTAATGTCGTCATCGTAAATTAAATGGCCGCCTAAAGTTGCCTTTATGGCATCGTTGACACTCATTTCAATCTGTAATTGCCAATCTATATCTACGTTTCCAAAATTATTTAGATAATCTGTGTATAAAGTTACGTTGTTTTTTAAAACTACGTTCTTCATCAAGGTTTTTTTCCATTCGCTGGTAAACAAAAAACCTAATTCATTTCTCGATTTTTTTCCTGGAATTAACAAATTTCCTTCTTCGTCAAATACTCCACCTTCCAAACCAAATTCACCTCTATTTGCTATGGTTTCATCAAGAACCAAGGTAGACTTTAAAGTTACGGGAGAAATATAAGCTTTGAAATCATTTTTTAAATACTCGGCTCCAATACCAACAAATACATAAGCTGGTGCAAAACTTTTTGAAATTGGATTTTCAACATCTGGATATGCATAACCATTTGATATCTGAGTGTTTAATGTAACTTTTGCTGAATAATACCAATTTGATTTGACCGAAGATTTATATCCAAACGCTGAGTTTAAGCTTAAAACATCATCTGTTTTTCTCAATTCAACGTTTTCTTGTTTATTAAGTCCGTAGCGAATTTTTAGTTCATTCAACCATACCGTTCTTCCTCTTTCGTATTTTCTTGTGAAATCACCTTTAGCAATTCCGGAAACAGAGTTGTAACCACCTGCGCTCCAGTTAGTAAAAGTTCCTTGGTTGATGTCTAATCCCAAAGCATTCAATTTTGTCCAATAACTAGCTTCCGAATAAATGGTCGAACGCTCGTCGTAGGGGATACGATAATTTGTGCGTGGTGTTTTGTCGTAAATGAAAGGTTCAGGTGCGGCAATTGAAAAATAGGATAAATCATTGTTTTTATAACGGCGGGTAACTTCAATTGTTGATAAAACAACTTGTTGAACGCCGTCTACAGTAGTGTCCATCACAAACGAATCATGTAAAATAATCTTTGGTTCCACCGTAATTGGAAGCATAAAAAGCGTGTCATTTCGCTTGATGATTGTGTCAAAAATTGAAAATTCATTTCTGTATAATTCATGAAAGTTCCGATATTCTGTAGGAACAGTTATGCTGTCGTTTGTTTGCGACCAAGCTGGAACAGTTAATAGCATAAATACCAGAAACAGAAATCTATTCATTGTTTAATTTTTTAAAAAATATTTGTAAGGATGTAGCATCAAGTCCACATGCAATTCTTTGTTCTTCAACACTTGCATGGTCTATGAAAACATCGGGAATTCCCAAATTGATAACAGGCTTGTTGAAATTGTTTTTAGAGAGTAATTGCGTGATTTTACTTCCAAATCCACCAATAATACTACCTTCTTCAATAGTAACAAACAGTTCGAATTCACGAGCGATTTTTAAAATCTGAGGTTCGTTCAACGGTTTGATTTGAAGAAAATGAAAAACAGCGAAATCATCTTTGTCAAATTCTAACGCAGTCATCACTTGTTCTAAAATAGTTCCAGTGCTAAAAATAGCGATTTTTTTTCCACTTTTGATTTTCTCTGGTATAGTAAAATCTATGTTTTCAAATGGAACTTGCCAATTTGTTGTGTTGATATATCCACGTGGATAACGAACAGCAACAGGTCCTTCGGAGTAATTTTGTAACGAAAAAAGACATTGCCTAAGCTCTATTGCGTTTTTTGGAGCCAATAACTTCAAATTTGGAATGGCGTTGAGATAGGAAATATCATAAACACCTTGATGTGTGGCGCCGTCTTCGCCAACTAATCCCGCTCTGTCAATACAAAAAATGACAGGAATTTTTTGCAGTGCCACATCGTGAATGACCTGATCATACGCACGCTGTAGAAAAGTAGAGTAAATGGTACAATAAACTTTATAATCAGTTAGGGCAATTCCAGCGGCTAAAGTTACGGCATGTTGTTCAGCAATACCAACATCAATCGCTCTATCAGGAAATTCATCCATCATAAATTTAAGAGAACTTCCTGTTGGCATTGCGGGTGTAATAGCAAAGATTTTTGGGTTTGAACGAGCTAATTCTAGCAATGTCAATCCAAAAACATCCTGATATTTTACTTTAGCTGGTTCTGGATTCCGAACTAATTCTCCAGTAATTTTATCGAATTTTCCTGGGGCATGATAGACAATCTGATTTTCTTCTGCTTGTCTAAGACCCTTGCCTTTTGTTGTAATCACGTGTAGAAAACGCGCTCCTTTTCGTTTCTTTATCTTTTGTAATTCGTGAATTAAGTCGGAAAGATTGTGGCCGTCTATTGGACCGGTATAATGAAAATTTAACGACTTAATCATGTTGTTAACCCGAGGGTTTTTTCCTTCTTTAACTTGGGTTAGATAGCTTTTAAGAGCTCCAACACTTGGGTCAATCCCTATAGCGTTATCATTGAGAACCACTATTAAATTGGCATTTGTAGCTCCGGCATGATTCAATGCTTCAAACGCCATTCCTGATGCGATGGAAGCATCTCCAATAACTGCAATGTGATTGGTGTTTTTTCCTTGAAGTTGATCGCCAATCGCCATTCCTAAAGCAGCCGAGATAGAAGTAGAAGAATGACCTACGCCAAAGGCATCATAAACACTTTCGTTTCTCTTCGGAAAACCACTGATGCCATTTTTCTTTCGATTGGTTGCAAAAATTTCTTTTCGTCCGGTTAAAATTTTATGAACATAGGCTTGATGTCCCACGTCCCAAACAAGTTTGTCTATTGGCGTATCAAATACATAGTGCAAGGCAATGGTTAGTTCTACTACACCTAAACTTGCACCAAGATGACCGCCGTTTACAGATATAACATCAATGATAAAATCGCGAATTTCAGTAGCTAATTGCTCCAATTCACTTAAGGATTTCTCCTTTAAATCAGATGGAAATTGTATCGTTGGTAATACAGCTGTCATTCGTATTAAATATTATAAGGTAGATTTAAAATCTACTTAGTGTCTTTGACTATAAATTAGTTTGATTTATAAAAAGCAAATTTAAGCAGATTCTTACAATAAAGTCTTATTTTTGAGCGATTATTAAAGAAAATGATGCTTTTAGACGACGAGTATTTTATGAGAATAGCCTTGAATGAGGCGAAGTTAGCTTTAGAGAAAAATGAAATTCCAATAGGTGCAGTAGTGGTTACAAATGGTAGGCTTCTTGCAAAGGCCCATAATTTAACTGAATTATTAAACGATGTGACAGCTCATGCAGAAATGCAAGCCATCACTTCAACTGCTAATGCAATAGGAGGGAAGTATCTTAAAAACTGCACGATGTATGTAACCGTAGAGCCCTGTCAAATGTGTGCAGGTGCTTTGTATTGGAGTCAAATCTCCAAAGTTGTCTTTGGCGCTGGCGACAATAAGCGTGGCTTTTCATCTATGGGTGCAAAATTGCATCCAAAAACGGAAGTCGTTCAAGGAGTTTTAGAATCGGAATGTGCCGAATTAATGCAAAGATTCTTTGCTCAAAAACGTTAAATTTTAAAATTTATAGGCAATAGAAAGTTGCATTACTCTGTTTTTCCAATCTACATCTTGGTGATCAATTACTTCAGTTAAGCCAGCATTGTATCTCGCAGAAAGCATTAAATGAAGAGGTAAATTGATACTGACTCCAACATTGATTGAAAAATCAAAATCATTGAATTTAGGGCTATCTGGGTTCAAGTCCGAAAATTCTAAATCTGAATTAGTTAAGAAACCAGCCTGAGGACCAGCTTCTATAGCAATTCCGTTGGTTAAATAATACTTAAAGATGATAGGAACATTGACATAATCTAAATTGAAATTATGTTCAAGCAAATGCTCGGAACTCGTTGAAACCCACTGTCCACCTTGGCTTGAATAATAAACTTCGGGTTGAATTGCAATTTTATTGAATCTCAATTCAGCAAATAATCCGATATGAAATCCATTAATTGAATTGTTTTCGTGGAAATCTCTAAAA
>CAYNIM010000033.1:0-29865 GCA_964397335.1 uncultured Flavobacterium sp. | reverse complement strand
TAGAGCGTCGGATTGTGGTTCCGAAGGTCGTGGGTTCGAGACCCATCATCCACCCCTAACGGGATTTTCGTCGAAAATCCCGTTTTTTTGTCTATTTTTAGTGGTTCTTTCTTGCTCAAAATCAAGTATTTAGAAGAAAAAACAGGATTTAAAAAAGGTGTTCGGTAAACTACCCCATCATACTGCATACCTTTACCGAACACCCTCTCGATTAAAGTTTTTTTATTCTGAACGTCCAGATTATCAAATAGATAGCGGAGACTCCCCAAATTTTCAAAAGATTGCGAAAAAACCTTAGAATAGAGGGTGTTTTTCTTGTTTGCAGCATTAATTTTCCTTTCAATAAGCTTTAATTCTGCATTCAATTTATCTTTCCATTTAGAATAAACGTCATCAGATATATCGAGTAATAATAAGGCTAAAGACTGAAAAAATAATCAGTGTTTCATTATGAAATGTGGTTGTTTTTGTGTTATTTCGTTTTCACGATGGAGAAACAACATAGAATTGAAATAAAACCGTACGAACAAACGTTTAAACAAGCATGGAACGAGTTTGTAAGCGAAGCAAAAAATGCTACGTTCTTGTTTCAGCGCGATTTTATGGAATACCATCAAGATCGTTTTCAGGATTACTCGTTGATGTTGTGGGTCGATGGAGTATTGACGGCAGTGCTGCCGGCCTGTAGAGAAGGATCGAAATTGATCAGCCACAAAGGCTTGACTTACGGTGGTTTTTTGGTTCCATTTCAATGTAAATTTGATTTGTTTGAAAAGCTTTTTCTTGAATTGATGCACTATTTGAAGAAAGAAGGTTTTACAGTTTTAGAAATAAAGTCGTTACCAAGTGTTTTAGGAAATGCATCAAATGATGAATTGGCGTACCTGTGTACAGCTCTTAAAGGAAGTTGTTTGTACAATTTAAGTTCAATTATTTATTTAAATAAAGACAAAACCATTTCAAAGTCGATTTATAGAAATGCAAAAAAGGCTCAAAAAAGTGGGATAATTATAGTTAATTCAGATGATTTTACCAGCTTTTGGAACCAGCTTTTGGTGCCTAGATTAGAGGCGCGTTATGAAAAGAGTCCGGTTCATAGCTTGGAAGAAATCAACTTTCTAAAATCTAAATTTCCTGATGAGATTGTTCTGAAAGCTGCTTTCTATGAAGGAAAAATGATCGCTGGAACTGTGTTGTTTTATTCCAAAAACTTTGTGAAATCACAATATATTGGTAGTGATCCGAGGTTTAACAAATTAGGAGGCATCGATTTACTCCATTTAACGGTGTTGGAAGAATTGTCTGAAGATTATTTTGACTTTGGCTCGTCGATCGAACCTCAAACGGGAGAGGTCAACAAAGGCTTGTTGGCTTGGAAAGAACAATTCGGAGCACGCACCTTGGCAATGCCTACGTATATATTTAACATATCTTAGAAGTTCTCTAAATTTAGAAATTATGATTCCTTATCTCGATTTAAAAAAATTAAACGAGCCTTATATTCAGGCTTTCATGGATAAAACTCGATCGGTCTTAGAAAAAGGACGATTTGTACTTGGAGACGAAATGTTGCAGTTTGAACAAGAATTTGCTCAATATTGTAAGGTGTCTCATGCCGTTGGGGTGGCCAATGGTTTGGATGCGCTGACATTGATATTTAAAGGATATATTGAGTTAGATGTTTTAAAACCTATGGACGAAATCATCGTTCCGGCAAATACTTATATTGCTAGTATTTTGGCGATCATCAACGCTGGTTTGAAACCGAAGTTGGTCGATACTAATTTATTGAATTATAATTTGACATTGGAAGTGCTTCAGAGTCAACTGAGTCAAAGAACAAAAGGAGTTTTGATGGTACATTTGTATGGTCAGGTAACGGATGCTTTAGCTATTCAAACTTTTTGTAATGATTTTGGTCTGTTGTTGATCGAAGATGCAGCACAAGCTCATGGAGCAATGGCAGATGGAATGATGGCTGGCGGTATTGGCGATGCAGCTGGGTTTAGTTTTTATCCAGGAAAAAATTTGGGATGTTTAGGCGATGGCGGTGCAGTAACAACAGATGACGTGAAACTGGCAAACTGTATTCGAAGTCTTAGAAATTATGGTTCTGAGTTGAAGTATCAAAACATTTATAAAGGGGTCAACTCTCGCTTAGATGAATTGCAAGCTGCATTTTTACGAGTTAAATTAAAAGATCTTGATTTTGATAACGACCGCAGAAGAGGTATCGCCAAATATTTTATTGAAAATATTCACAATCCTTTGGTGGTTCTGCCTTTTGTGACCGATTTCGCCGCTCACGTTTTTCACGTTTTTGCTGTTAGAGTCGAGAATCGTTCTGAATTTCAAGAATATTTATTAGAACAAGGCATACAGACGTTGATTCATTATCCCATTCCGCCACACAAGCAAGAAGCGATGAAAGAGTTTGAACATTTCTCATTTCCAATGTGTGAATTGATACACAAGCAAGTGGTAAGTATTCCAATTTATCCTTCGTTGAGTGTGGATGAGCAGAAGTTTATCGTGGAGAAAATAAATAAGTTTTAATGGATTTATACATAAAATCGTTTAATAGAGCTTATTTGTTGCATCGAACTTTGGAAAGTATTCGTAAAAACCTTCTTGGTTTCGAAGGACGAATTATTGTATTAGACGATGGAACGCCACAGATCTATTTAGACGAACTTTTAAGTTTATTTCCTGAAATTGAAATTAGGAAATCTCCTTATTATTTCGATAAATCAAAGGCGATTACAGACAATAAGTCACCAAAAAATATGGTTCCAACTGATTTTTGGAAAGCAGAATTGATGAAAGGAACTGATTCTTTTATACTTATTGAAGACGATACTTGGTTTAGCAAACCTGTTGATTTTCAACTGTTGAATCGTGAAGTAGAATTGATGCAGATGGATATGGTTAAATTTATGTGGTTGGGAAACAGTAAATTAATTTCAAAAAATAGCAAAGATTTTGGTAAGTTGATCAATAAAGTTGAACCTGAACTTTGGACACAAAACAGCCTTTTGTTTAACTTTATTTTCAGAAGCAATCGATTTAAAGGAAAAAAAATAGCCAATATGTTTTATAATTTGGACGAAGCACTTTTAAAATATTATCAATTTTATATTGTTGCAGGTGGTGTTTTTTCTAAAAGATATTATCAAACCTGTTGGAAAGAAAGTTCTAATAAGGTTGATGAATTACAGCAAATCAGCCAACTATTAAAAAGTAGAAAGAAATTTAATGTTGGAAATACAGTGCACGAAGTATTAAAAACAACGATTAAAACAACTTCCAGCATGATGGCAAAGAATCATTTAGGCTCAACGGTGGATATTCATAAAGTCAATCAGATTTTAAATAAGGCGTGGATGAATGGCAAACGTTACGAAATCACTGATTTTGAATCGGATTTACCTTCAAAATGGATTGAAAATCAACTTGAAAACGATCCAGAAGAGGGAAAGGCATTAGCCCAACAATGGCGTCAATGGTATGAAGTTTTTGAAGCGTCGTACAAAAACATAGGATGTAATTTTTAATGAAAAACACACATTATAAATCATTGTTTAAAACTACCGGTATGTTTGGTGCGGTAGAAGTACTTCGATTATTCCTTCGAATGGTTACCAATATTGGGGCAAGTCATCTTTTGGGGCCTAAAGGTGTGGGACTCATTGGATTTGTTGAAAATACGGTTCAACTTCTAGGATCTTTAACCAGTTTTGGTGTGCAATTTACTGGTGTTCGAGATATTGCTGCGTTACGTGATCGAAAAGGAGAGGAGTTTCAGAAAACGCTGAAAAACATTCATTTATTTTGTTTAGTAACGGGTATTTTTGCCGGAGTAATTTCCCTTGTTGGTGCAAAATATCTGAGTATCTTAACTTTTGATTCTCAAGACTATATTCTGTGGTTTGTAGCGCTATCGATCTATTTTGTTTTTAATGGAGCTACTCAGAGTAAAATAATTTTTCTTGAAGGAACACAAAATTTTTTAAGACTGCTACGAATCAATCTGATTGTCAGTTTTTTTAACATGATTGTAGTGCTCTTAGCGTACTATTTCTTTCACATCAACGGAATTATTATTTCGATGATTATCAATTCCTTAAGCAGTTATCTGTTGTATTATAGTTTAAGTGGAATTCCAAAGGTTAAAGTTCAAGTTTCTAAGGAGGAAATTCAAGATTCTTTCAAAAAAAGATTGCAATCTGGAAGTTTGTTGTCATTAAATGTTGTCATTGGTTTTTTGTGTTTTTTTGTTATTCGAAAGTATTTCTACGATGATGTAGGATTGAATTTAGGATATTATCAAGCGGGAAATATCATGTTGGTGTCTTACTTGGGAATCATTTTTATTGCCATGAATAAATTCTTCTTTCCAAGACTTACTCGGATTATTGAAGATGGTGGAGATTACAATCTCTTAATAAATAATCAATTAGAGATTTGCTTATTGTTGATTATACCTGCAATTTTGATTGTTTATAGTTTTGGCACTTTTTTACTTTCCATATTGTTTTCGCCCGAATTTGTGCCGGTTTTTTACATCTTAATTTTTGGTTTGGCAGCCATCGTTTTCAAAGGATTTAATTATGCAGTGGGCTATTTGTTTTTGTCGAATAAAAATTACAAACAGTATTTTATTGTCAATGCATTCAGCGATATCATCAATATTTTCTTGACTATTTTTTTGTTTCAAAAAATGGGTTTGTACGGAATTGGTTTGGCACTTTTGATCAACTATTTTCTTTGTGCAATTTACACCTATGCTTATGTAAAAAAGAAATACTTCTTTAAGTTGAGCTCGGATAATATAAAATTAATTTCAATTGCTGCGATCACTTTAACCTTTGTCATTAGCGCTTATTATTACTTGCCAAATAAATATTTTGTTTTTGTTTCGGTTTTGTTCACAATAATTTCGTTAATTTATAGTGGTTTCAAGCTCGACGAATATATTTTGAACCAAAAGGTTTATAAGAGATTAAAATCGTTTTTTAAGTAAGCTGATCCAAGAAGTTAAAAGTTGTTTATGAGTAAGTTGCGACAGGTGTTTAACAAAATTAAGAATAAAATTCATTGGTGTTTCAAAATCAATTGGATAAAAACCTGGTATTTCAATATTAGTTTTTTTCCACTAAAAGACGCTTTAAAATTACCTGTACTTATTTTTGGACCGTGTAAATTGACAAGTTTGAAAGGAAATTTCGTTTTCAATGTACCCATAGAAACGGGAATAATTACTTTTGGACATCCGTTTGAGATTTTTAAAAAACCTGCATTTGGAAGTGAAATAATAGTTGATGGTACTTGGACGGTTAACGGAGCAATTTGCTTCGGAATCGATACCAAACTCTATATCGAAAAAAATGCAAACTTTGAACACGGCGCTTGGTGTACGGTTTCTACTATGTCCAAAATCTATTGTTCAAAGTACATTACTTTTGGTGATTTTGTTCAAATCGGGGATGAGTCAATGGTTTTAGACACCAATTTTCATGATTTATACGACCTAGAAAAAAAGATCAACCTACCAAAAAGTGGTTCCATTCACTTGGGTTCTTATATTTATATCGGTTTGCGTACTACAATTAAATCAGGAACGATTATACAAGATCATGCGATGGTAGCTTCGAATTCATTGTGCAATAAAGATTATACTTCTTTAGGGAGCAATGTTTTAATCGGTGGCATTCCGGCTAAATTCATAAAAAGTGGCATTTCAAGAGATTGGGAATCCGAAAAAGAACAATTAAAAAACTATTTAACAATTAAATTATAATGAAAAGCAAATTGTTGCCTTTACCAAAAATAGAAGACCCAAGAGGTAATCTTTCTGTTATCGAGGGTGCTGTTATTCCATTTAAAATACAAAGGGTTTACTATTTGTACGATGTGCCCAGTGGCGCGGAAAGAGGTGGACATGCACATAAAAAACAGGAGGAATTTATAGTGGCATTGGCTGGTAGTTTTGAAGTGGTTTTAAACGATGGAAGTAATGAAACAATTTACCGATTGTTTAAACCAAATGAAGGACTTTATGTTCCGACAAATACCTGGAGAGAGCTTAGAAATTTTTCTGCTGGTGCGGTTTGTTTAGTGGTTTCTTCGGATGAATTTGACGAAGAAGACTACATTAGAGATTACGAAGATTTCTTAGATTATTTAAAAAGGATATAAAACCTACATAAAATTTCCAACCAAGAAAACTTTAATAAATCCAACCAAAGTCGGTTTTTAAAAGATTGCTCCATACTGTAATGTATTCTTTTAAGCAATGCCCGATGCTCTTGTTTGTTGGAGTTTCGCTTCAATGAATCGCTGTAAATCTTGCGTAGCGAACGATTAATTTTTTTGGAAAAAGTGTGTTTTTTATGGAATTGATTTCCTAATGAATCTTTTATAAAACGTTTCTCTACAAGAAAATCATCTAAAAATCGGATTTCATAATTTAAAGAAAGTCGAAGCCAATAGTCCAAATCTTCAAAAAAAAGACGCTCATCGTAACGGTTTAGTAATTCAAAATGTTTGCGCGTAAACATAGAGGAAACCGAACACATGGTCAATCCGCCTTCTAAGAGTTTTTGGTAATCTACATGAAATAACGACTTATCTATCACTTTATTCTCTTGATTCACTTCAAAAAAAGCTGCAGTTCGTCGATCTTGCTCATCAATGTGGTAGGCATTTCCAAAAATCAAACCAACTTGTTCTGGTTGTTCTAAAAAAAAGGCAACTTGTTTTTCAACGGCGTCTTCTAAAAGTACATCATCAGCTGATAAGTCGATAAGAAAACGACCTTTAGATCGCTCAAAACCTTTATTGAAAGCTTTGGTAATGCTTATGGTTTCTGGGAATTGCAAAAGTTGAATTTCTGGATGTTGCTTACAAATTTCCTGAATGATTGAAAAAGAATTATCGGTACTTCCATTGTCAATAATAATTAATTCTATATTTTTATAAGATTGTTTTAGCACAGAGTTGATCGCTTTTTCGACAAAGCTTTCGTGGTTAAAACAAATACAAATTACAGAAACAAGTGGCGACATGGTGCAAAATTTAAACAAATATAAAAAGAACAATCTCATTTGAACAATAATAAAATTTTAATTCTTGTAACCGATTTACAATTGGGGGGCATACAAAATTATGTTCGAGCTCAAATAAAATTGCTTTCTGAATTGCAAGGAGCTGTTTATACGATTGTTATTAATGAAACACAAGAGGAAGAATCGGAATATTTGATAAGTTTGAATCATCTAAAATCTTATCAAAAGCCATTGTTTATAAAAAATTTCATCAGGAAAAACAAGATCAATCTACTTTTTGATCATCGAACAAAATCGATTTTTATTAAAGGAATTATTTACGATTTTTTGTTGAGAAAAACACCGAAAATTCAATTTGTACACTCGGCCAATTTACAACTTTACTTTTATTCTTCTCATTTTTTGAATCGATTGTTGTATCAATACACTCAATTGTTTGTAGCGGTTTCTAAACATATTCAGCATTTAGTTCAACAACAAATAAACGTTCCTGTAGAAGTGGTTTATTATTTTTTTGAACCTAAAAGCAAGGCAACTGTAAAAGTAGAAAATAGAAATTATTTGTTGTTTGTAGGTCGATTTGAAGACGAGGTAAAGGATTTGCGTTTTTTACTTCAGAGCTATTTAAATTCAGGTCTTCATAAAAAAGGCATCCAATTTTTATTTGTAGGTGCTGGCAAAGATCAAGATTTAATATTGAATTTTGCAAAAGAGCATCAATTAGTTCACGCTATCGAAATTCATCCACCAGTAACCGACTTAGAAGCGTATTATCAACATGCAAAAGCTGTTGTTTTGGCAAGTCATTTCGAAGGTTTTCCCTTGGTTTTATTAGAAGCCTTTTACCATCATACTCCCGTGATCACCACAAATTTTAATCCTTCTGTTTATGAGATTGTTACTCCTAATAAGAACGGATTGGTTGTAGATAAAAAATTAGATTTGTTTGTTGAATCTTTAAAGAAAATAGAAGAAGATACTCATTATTATTCGCAATTGTTAGAAAACACACAAGCGCCATTACCTGAGGCATTTTCAAAAGCTTCTGTAAAAAAGCGTTGGCTTCAAATTCTTGAAAAGTATTTCTAATTGCACTAAATTGTAGCAGAAATTCAATTTATTTAAAAACGGATCTTCTTAACCCTAAGCGGATGAGTAGGTTCTGAAAATTTAATAATAACAAAAGTATAGGTCTTGGACAATACAGTAAAATCTGCTTCCGAACGGGTAAGTTTGATAACTGCAAATCTTTCCTTAGTTTTTGGTGGTTTTTATGATCTGAATTTAATTTACAATGCATTGCAACAGCATACCGATTGAGATCTAAGTATTTTTTTAATGTTGGATGATTTCCTTCAATCGCTTCAAATTTTTCAAAGTGCAGACGGTCTCTTAAATCATTTGTTTTTTTAGAAAGACTGTTATCATCGTGTTTATAAATAGCTAAACAACGATGCGTGAAAACGATGGGATATGCAATGCCAATACGAATCCAAAGATCGAGATCTTGCGAGATTTTTATGGTGCTATCAAAAGTACCAACCCGATCAAAAACTTCTTTTTTAATAACCAAACAAGAAGTCCAAAGTACGCATTCTTTAAGACTAGCTTCAAAAAAATCAACAACTAAATCTTGTTCGTTCGAATCGATAGAGTATTTAGACAAAAAAGTGCCCCATTTGGTTTCCACCTCAAAAGCAGCCGAAAAAACCGCCTGTTCTGGATACTTTTGTATAAGTTGATAAAAAGTTTCTAGAAATTGAGGATACCAATAATCATCCGCATCTAAAAAGCTAATACAAGAAGCTTTTGCAAGTTCAATACCTTTATTTCTGGCTACAGAAACCCCTTGGTTTTCTTGATGAATCAATCGAATCCTAGGATCTTTGATTTTTTCTACCACAGCAACACTCTGATCTGTAGAACCATCGTTGATTACAATCACTTCAAAATCAGTAAAGGATTGTTCCAAAACGCTTTTGAGGGTGTTTTTAATGTATTTCTCTTTGTTATATAAAGGAATGATGATGCTAAAATAGGGCATTTATGTATTATATTTGCTTTTGTGAATTCAAAGATACTACATATTGTAAGTTTTGATAACCCTTACCCACCAAATTATGGTGGACGCATTGATGTTTTTTATAAAATAAAGGCATTGAAGGCATTAGGATGCTCGATTACCTTACATTGTTTTTTGAAAAATGGAGAAACTTTGCACGACGAATTGTTGAAGCATGTCGAAAAAGTGCATACTTATCCGTTTCAGCATCGTTGGTACAATTTTCTTTCTTTGACGCCTTATTCGGTGCTTTGTAGAAAAAACAATTTATTACTCAAAAGACTTAAGACCGGTAATGAAACAGTACTATTTGAAGGATTAAAATCAACTTATGGTTTTGAATCATTAACGAACCCTTGTTTTTTAAGGCTTCATAATAAAGAAGACGACTATTATTATGGACTTTTTAAAAGTGAGTCAAATTTTTTTAAAAAGATCATCTACTGGACAGAAGCACTGAAATACAGAGCATACCAAAATAAAATAAATAAATTTAAAGGCGTTTTTTCACTTTCAAAAGCAGAAACTCGTTGGACTTCCACCTTGAATAAAAACACAGCTTATGTTCCTGTTTTTCACGGGAATGAAAAGGTTGAAATTCCTTTATCAAGAGGAGCGTATGCCATGTATCATGGAGATTTAACCTCGCCAGATAATTTTAAAACTGCACTTTTTTTGATTGATGTTTTTAACGAATTGGCTAATTTTCAATTACTGATTGCAGGAAATTTAACCGAAGCTGATTTTAAAAAGAAAATGAATCAAGGCCAAGCTCAAGTTAAATATCATCAAATTCAATCATTCAACGATTTAAAATCCTTGTTGCAAAAAGCTCAGATACATATTTCTTGGTCTTTCCAACAATCCGGAACCAAATTGAAAGCTTTAAATGCCTTGATGAATAGTAAGTTCAATATCATTAATCCCAATGTGATTGATGACGAACAACTACACCGTATTTGTATGGTTTGTCATTCAAAAGAGGATTTGAAAGAGGCCGTTATAAATTTATATACGCAGAAATTTACTATTGAAAACCTTCAAGAACGAATCAAAATCATGCAAATACGCTATTCCGACGAAAGAAATGCACGTTTGCTTATGGAAACATTGGTGAATTAGGTTGCTTTTATGCGCCTCACAATACTTCTATTGGTTATTTCAAATTCTTTGACAAATCAAAGAGTTTTCTTTTTTGAATGCGTGTTGTTTTTTGCAAAAGCTATTCCAATGATTTCATACTCTTTCTACCGCTTGTATTCACTGCCTGGAATTACACCTTCAATCCCTACACTATTTATTTTGACGTTATGAACAATAGTGTGATACAACCCGCTGCCGTGGTTGGAGGCGTGGCGGTACCGGCTACTCCAGCAACGTTTCAGGAAGCAATATTGCTAAACGATTATGGAAAGGTTATGTATTTCAAAGTAGAATTTGGATCCAGCGCCACCCCAAACATTTATACAGATACATTTTATGTTTTGGCACTGGAAGTAGAAGATGTGCAAACTCCTGATTGGGACAACACCTTCCTTACGGACACGCCGTTTGGCGGAGCCCTTTATTACAGCAACACAGGAAGCCAAGAACTTGTGGTTGACCTAAGTAGCTTACCTAACGATCTATTCAAAGGTTCAGGAGATGAAATCCTTCTCTCTTCATTTGGTGAGGATGTAACGATAACAACTTGGTATGATGGTCCAGGTATCGGTAACTTTGTGTGGTTGTGGATCAATTAATCGTTAAAAAACAGCAGTTTTGACTGCTGTTTTTTTTTATTTTTTAATAAGCTTTTTCACGGCTGTTCCTTGGCTTGTTTTGATATGCAAAAAATAACTTCCGCTTGCCAAGTTTTCTATATTTAACTGCATTTCAGACGTTGTTCTGTACAATTCCGATTGCACTATTCGTCCAACACCATCATAAACAGTTACTTCTTCTATACCCATATTTTCATTATTAGTTATCGTAACCACATCCGTTGCAGGATTTGGAAAAACGTTGAATTTGGAAGATATAAAGTCATCAACACCCACTGTGGGCGTGAAATTCTGAGCCGAGAAGTTGATGTTGTCAATCTTTAGTCCCATTATCGTCTCACCTCTATATGCACTAAATATATCAAAAACCTGAAGTTTCACTGGATTGTCATCGTATTCTCCGCCTCCTGTAAGAAAAAGCGGATAAGCAGTGTTGAGAGCAACGGTATGGTTTAAAGACGGAATGCTAAAATAGACCTTGTCGTTGTCGTAATCTATATACAACTCTACGGTTACCCAAGTATGAGTAGGCAAAGTTATACCTAGAGGTCTAGAAATGCCCATATGCCCATGATTTCGAGACCCCAAACCAAAAGAAGCAAAGTGATCAGGAATAAACGCTTCAGTCTTTAACACATACCTAAAACCTACTAAGACTTGCTCTTTTGCATTGTAAAGGGCAACATAGAAGCTCTCACTATTAGCTGCCGCCGTTTCTGTATATATATCAAAAGCCAACTTCAACACATTGTTGCCCGGATTGCGTTGCTGCCAATAAGTGTTCAAGTCGGTTCTATAAATGCGAGCTATTGCAGATATATAAGGTGTATATACAGTAGCGGTTGTTTCCTCTACCAATTTAAAAACTTTTCCTTTGTTGGGCTCGGACACTATTTCAAAATGGTTTACCGACGGTGGAAGGGGATTCGTCGCTTGTAGACCTGCGGTAGTGTACCACCCTCCTTGTGCGGGTGTTGCTCCTGTATGGTCGGTACTAAAAATGCCAGTGTTGTAGCTTTCAAAATCCTCGGTGTAGAGCAATTGTGCCACGCTGAGGTTTGCAGTAAATAACGCGGCAATTAAAATTAATATTTTTGGTCTCATATCCATTATGTTTAAATTTATAGTCAAATATAATCATTTTGTAGTACTCAAACAACTGTTTTGTAAAACATTATCTAGTTTTCAGGCATTTAGATAGGTTTATACATCGTTATATTTGAAGTTTGTTTTTTTTATAGGTCTAAAAAATTGTCTAAAACTATGCACTTTCAGTGCATCAACTTTGTAATTGAACTCAGGTTATGAATGTTCAAACATAAAATATTAATTTATTAAAACAAAGCAAGTTAAGTAAAAATATTGAAGTGTGTTTAAAAAGATGCCGTTGTTTTTAGCAACTTGTTTCGCACTGGGAGCCTGTAGCGAAGACATTCTAAAAAAAAAATTTAATTCGAATAAATATTCCGCTGTGACTTTATATTAAAGAAGGCAAATAGCCGTTTCAAAAAAGAGGTTTTAACCAAAAAGTAATTCGTGCAACTGTGGTTGGCTATTTTTATGCTCCTCACAACACTTTTATTGGTTATTTCAACACCTTATTTACAATAATCAAAAGCAACCCCTTACAAACATGAAAGAACAAAAAATAGAAAACAATCTATTTGGACTTATTACGTATACACATTAGTTTGCCGATTGTTCCATATTTTTTCGTAAATTTAAATAAAAATATATGCAACAACAGGTTTTAGATTTTCTAGAAGATTTAGTAAAAAATAACAATAAAGTTTGGTTCGACGAACAAAAGGAACAATTTGAAAGTGCAAAAGAAGCAGCTTTGGAGAGTTTCAATTCTATTTATATGGAATTAGCCCAAAATGATTTTTTAGAACCAATGAAAATGTATCGGATTTATCGAGATTTACGATTTTCAAAAGATAAAACTCCGTATAAACAACATTTTGCTATGTATGCCGGTCGGTTAAAACCCAATTACAGAGGTGGGTATTATTTGCATATTCAACCCAATAATTCTTTTTTAGGAGTTGGTTTTTGGAATCCAGAAAAAGAAGATTTGTTCAGAATTAGAAAAGAGATCGAAGTAGACGACGAACTACAATCTATTTTAGATTCTAAAATAATGCAATCAACTTTTGGTGACTTGTATGGCGTGGAACTTAAAACGGCTCCGAAAGGTTTTGATCGCAATCACCCTAGAATTGAATTGCTTAAAAAGAAGCAGTTCCTATTGAAACACGATTTTACCGACAAAGATTTAATTGCTCCAGATTTTGAACAAAAAGTAGTAGAGATCTTTCAAAACTCAAGACCGTTTGTAGATTATATGACCGAAATATTATTGACCAACCTCAACGGTGAACCTATTTAGTTGGTTCACCGCTGAGTTGTTTTTAAGTTTTTAAATGGTCATTGAAAATAGTTGTGTTTCTGGTTTATTTTGAATTAAATGCTCATCAAATGACATGCAAATGTTTCGGACAAATGTTTTTCCTAATTCAGTTACTTCTAATTGATTATCATTAATGAGAATCAATCCGTCGTTGAGAAATTCCTGCAAACGTTTGTTTAACTCGCTTTTCTCGATGATCGGATAAACTTTAGTCAAATCAGTTTGAAATTGACAAATAATTTCCAAAATAGCTTTTCTCAAAATCAAATCTTCCGTTGTAAGCGCGTGGCCTTTAACTACAGGGAAATGTTTTTCGTTTACTAGCTTGGTATAAGTCTCAATATGTTTCTCATTTTGAGCAAAAGCATTTTCACTGTCGCTTATAGACGAAGCGCCCAAACCAATCATTACGGTGGTTTTAGATGAAGTGTAGCCCATAAAATTACGATGCAAACTCAAGTTCTGATAAGATTGATACAAACTGTCGGAAACTTTAGCAAAATGATCCATTCCAATTTCTTGGTAACCAATTTGTTCCAACATTTGTCTTCCAATCTCGTAGAGGTTTCTTTTTTCATCGTTTTTAGGTAAATCCTCATCATTAAAACCTCGTTGCCCGTTTCCTTTAATCCAAGGAACATGTGCGTAACTGTAAAATGAAATACGATCGGGATTTAATAGGGCCGTTTTTTCAATTGTTTTCACGATAGTTTCAGAATTTTGAAACGGTAAACCATAAATAATATCGTGAGAAACAGATTTGTATCCTAAGGCTCTCGACCATTCAGTTACTTTTTGCACATTCTCAAATGGTTGTATACGATGTATAGCTTTTTGAACCGTCGCATCATAGTCTTGAACACCTAAACTAACACGATCAAAACCTAAATTTTTCAAGCTTTCCAAATGTTGATAAGTAGTGTTGTTGGGATGCCCTTCAAAGCTAAAAGCGGTTTCGATGTGTTTTTCAGCTCGTTCAAAAATTCCGTTGATCAATCGTTCCAATTCATTGGTAGAAAAGAAGGTGGGCGTTCCTCCGCCTAAATGTAATTCTTTAATTATTGGTTTTTCACCTAAGTAGTCCACATAGAGATTCCATTCATTCAAAACTGCATCAATATAGGGTGCTTCCACCTCATGGCGTTTAGTAATCCGTTTGTGACAGCCACAAAATGTACATAAACTTTCACAAAAAGGAAGGTGTATGTAAATTGAAATTCCTTCTGATGAATTGGTTCTAATAAAATTTTCTTTTAATCGCTTCAACCAAATATCCTGACTAAAAGTTTCCTGATTCCAAAAAGGAACCGTAGGATAACTGGTATACCTTGGCCCAGGAATATTGTATTTTGTAACTAAAGAACTCATTTTCTTATACTTTTTCACAAAAATACAACCATTCTCGCAAAAGCAAGCTGATATTTATCATGTAGAACTTTAGATGACCATTTTTTAGAGCTTTTTCCGGCTTTCCGCTGTATCTTTTCGTTTTGATAAAACAAAAAGGATGCCGCTGCAATCCGGGCTATAAAAGATGACATGGATTTTTGAAATGTACTCAAGTCTTAGAAATTCGAAATTCGACTTCTAAGTTCAGTGTTGTTTTTGGTTCTTTTTTATGAATTATTCTTTTCGTTAATTCATTTAAAATTGATATTTTTACAAAAAATTCTGATATGTCCACACCCATTTTAAAGTTGGAAAACGTTACCATTTTTCAAGAAAATATTCCGGTACTCAGCGATATAAATATTTCGATTGACAAAGGCGAGTTTATTTATTTAATTGGAAAAACAGGCTCTGGAAAAAGTAGTCTGATGAAGACACTTTATGCCGATTTAGATTTACAACAAGGAGAAGGGACGATAGTAAATTACAATTTACGCGCACTAAAAGAACGCGAAATTCCCTTTTTGAGAAGAAAATTAGGAGTTGTATTTCAGGATTTTAAACTGTTGCCCGATCGTAATATTTATGAAAACTTACTTTTTGTATTAAAAGCAACTGGATGGAAAAAAATCGGCGAAATGAACTCCAGAATCGAAGATGTTTTAGATCGTGTTGGTATGTTGCAACATATTAGAAAAATGCCTCATCAAATCTCTGGTGGCGAGCAACAAAGAGTAGCTATTGCACGTGCATTGCTCAACGATCCCGAACTGATTTTAGCTGATGAACCAACGGGAAATTTAGATCCACAAACTAGTGTGGAAGTAATGGAAGTGCTGAAAAAAATCAACGAAAACGGAAGAACCATTTTAATGGCCACTCACGATTATGCCCTTTTATTAAAATACCCGTCAAAAACCATAAAGTGCGATGACGGAAAAGTGTTTGAAGTAGTTCAAAAAACTGTTTAATAGCAAGGAAAGTTTTTGTACTTTTTTCAAACTTGAATTTTCAGAAAGAATATCATCAAAAAATATTGAAATTGAAATGTTGATTTCTTGAGAATCAGCAGCGTTTTTTTTGTAACTTTATCAATTAGTAATCATAAAGTTACATATTATGAAACAGTTTTTTTATTTATCTTTAATTGTTTTCGGCATGAACTCTTGCCAAGACGATCCCTCTGGAAATCCTCCAGACGATTCGTTACCGTTGGGAGATCCTGTTGAAACATTGCCTGCAAATACAGATTATCAACCCGCTTTTCCAGGTCAGACTAGAGTAGGTAGTGTGAAAACACTTACTGAATTTAAAACCGAAGAAATTGCAGTCAACATCGGTCGTCCTTGGGCAATTACAAAAATGCCGAATGGTAATTTATTGGTGACAGATAAGTCTGGTTTTATGCAAGTTTTTTCTGAAACGGGTGCTTTTTTAAGTATAATTGAAGGCTTTCCAAGTGTTGACGATTCTGGTCAAGGCGGTTTGTTGGATGTAGAACTAGATCCCGATTTTGAAAATAATCGCATGATTTATTGGACTTTTTCAGAAAGCTTCGGCAGCGGTACTTTGACCTCTGTGGCAAAAGCTCGCTTATCTTTAGATGAGAAATCCATCGAAAATCCAACCGTAATATATAGAGCCACCCCATCTTATAACGGAAATTATCATTATGGAAGTCGCTTGGTATTCGATGCAAATGGACATCTGTTTGTAAGCACCGGCGAGCGTAGTGATATGGGAATTCGTTCGCAAGCACAACTTGTTGATTCAGGTTTAGGTAAAATTTTCAGGATTGATAAAACGGGTCAAGCTGTAGCCGATAATCCTTTTATTTCAACTCAGGGCGCTCTTCCCGAAATTTACAGTTATGGACACAGAAACCCGCAAGGCCTAGCAATTCATCCAGAAACGAAGCACTTATGGCAAACTGAATTTGGTCCTAGAGGAGGTGATGAGCTGAATTTAATTCAAGCAGGCAAAAATTATGGTTGGCCTATAATTAGTTACGGTTTAGAATACAACGGACAAAAAGTTGGCGAAGGTCTTACTCAAAAAGAGGGAATGGAACAACCTACGTATTATTGGGATCCTTCGGTTTCACCTAGTGGCATGGATTTTTATTCTGGAAATGCACTACCTGAATGGCAAAATAATTTGTTTATAGGTTGTTTAAGCGGTCAGCATATTGTTAGATTGGTTTTAAAAAACAATAGAGTAGTAGGTGAAGAACGCTTACTGTCTGATAAAATGGAGCGTTTTAGAGATGTGTTGGCACAGCATCCCAATCAGTCGATCTATACGGTTACTGACAGTGGTAAAATCTACCGAATTTCGAAAAAATAAGTTTATTGATTGATTTACTGAAAAGAAAGTTGAAACTTCAAATTTTGGCTTTGTACACCATTGCGCGAGATTTGTGGTATAGGCAAGCGTTAGAACGACCGTGATAACATCAAACTTTTTACATAAAGAAATCCAGTTTAAAGATATTGACTAACTTTATAGCTCAAAGAACATAAAAATTCGCTATCTTGCGAGTTGCAAATTTAACGTGTATAATAAAGGATTTAAAATGGATTTTAAAGAGAAAATATCTTTAGAAACGTTTGGAAACAAGCAGTTTAGAATAAAACTTATTGAACCAGAGAACAACCAAGAGGCTGTTCTAACTCATTATTTACACAACTCAAAAAATGGGGTTTCAAGGTTTTATAAGGAAGATGCAATTGCATTTGCTAAAGAAATTTTGGAAAATAAATATCCTGAACACGAAATTTCAAACGAAACTGCAGAAGAAGCTTTGCAGTATGGAATTTTTGACACTTTTGATGTCCCATTTCCTCCAATTGACAAACCAAAATTTAAGTTTATAGACCTATTCGCAGGAATTGGAGGATTTAGACTTGCATTACAAAACTTAGGTGGGAAATGTATTTTTACGAGTGAATGGGACAAAGATGCAAAACGAACTTATAAAGCAAATTTTGGAGAAACTCCATTCGGAGATATTACGAAAGAAGAAACAAAACAATATATTCCTGATAATTTTGACGTTTTGTGTGCAGGTTTTCCTTGCCAAGCATTTTCGATTGCAGGAAAGCGAGGAGGATTTGAAGACACAAGAGGAACGCTGTTTTTTGACGTTGCTGAAATCATCAAAAGAAAACAACCAAAGGCTGTTTTTCTTGAAAACGTAAAAGGTTTGAGAAACCACAACGGAGGAAAAACTTTGGCTACAATTCTTAATGTTTTAAGAAACGATTTAGGTTATTTTGTTCCAGAACCCGAAATTGTGAATGCTAAAGATTTTGGAGTTCCACAAAATAGAGAAAGAATTTATGTAGTTGGCTTTCACTCAAGTACGGGTGTAAATAAGTTTAATTACCCAAAGCCTTTGAATAAGAAAGTAACTTTTGCTGACATTAAAGAAAATAATTATTTGGGCGTTTCCCTATCGGGTCGGGCTTTTCGTTCCAATCTTTTTGCTCGTTCCTCACAAAAAGGATTTCCACTTCAATCCCTAACGCAAAATGCAGCATAAAATGGAAGATTATCAAAAAATATCAAGAGAGGATTTTATGAAGTTTTTTCGTGATGATGAAAAATTAAACGAACTGACTACTGATGATAGAATTGAAATCTTCAGGACAATTCTTGTAGGAAGTTCAGATATAACGAAAGAATTATTGGATGATATTTTATCTGATTATTCTGTACCAAATCTTCAAATAATAGATAATGGCAAAAAGTAAAAATTGGACAAAAGAAGAAACAATTATTGCCTTTAATGTGTATTGTAAAATTCCTTTCAAAAGCAGTAGCAAAACCAATCCTACAATTATAAAGTATGCTAATATAATTGGTAGAAGTCCATCTGCTTTGAATATGAAAGTTGGAAATTTTGGAAGACTTGACCCAGAATTGAAAAAACAAGGAATTGTTGGATTAGGAAACGGAAGTAAACTTGACGAAATTGTTTGGAATGAATTTAATGGAAATTGGGAGAAATTAGCTTATGAAAGTGAGTTGTTAATTGCTGAATTTCAAAACAAAAAAGTAGAAGAAATAATTGATGATGAAGTTTTTGAATTTCCACTTGGAACAGAAAGAGAAACCATAATCAAACAAAGGGTAAACCAAAACTTTTTCCGTTCTACAATACTTTCTTCATACAATTTAAAATGTTGTATTACAGGATTATCTATTTCTGATTTTTTAGTAGCTAGTCATATTATTCCTTGGAAAAAAGATGAAAATAATCGACTAAATCCTCATAATGGTTTATGTTTAAATTCAATTCACGACAAAGCTTTCGATAAAGGTTTTATTACTGTTACACCTGATTATAGAATAAAAGTTTCGAAATATTTTGACGATTTCAAAAAAGTCGAAGCTGTTCCTGATTTCTTTTTAAAATACGAAAATCAATCTATTATTTTACCTGATAGATTTCTTCCTTCTAAAGAATTTTTAGATTGGCACTATACAAATCTCTTCAAAAAATAACGTTTCTTTTGCGTGAGGGATAGTAGCGAAAAGCCCACAGCGAGGAACGAGCGAGGACTTGTAGCGAATAGCCCGACCTTTTGTGCATATCTTAAACCTCAATTGTTGCCAAAACTTTATGGCACAAAAGGGCGCGCCCAAAATACTATTTATCAACCCAATATCTACAAACATTAGAAAACCACAAAGCAAGACACGAAAGCAAAGGAAACGGCTTTGGTTACGCCATTATTCTGATGATGGGATTAGTAATGTTATTGTAGTTGGAGGAATGGGAAGAGAGCGAAACTTGGTTCTAGACCACAGAATTACTGACTTTACGCCAACAACTCATATAAAAGGAACTGTAAATCGTGAGGGAATTAGAAAAATGACACCAAGAGAATGGGCAAGATTACAAGGTTTTCCAGATAATTATTTAATTCCAGTTGCTGATGCTTCCGCTTATAAACAGTTTGGCAACTCCGTTGCCGTGCCTGCAATACAAGAAACCGCAAAAGAAATTTTAAAACGAATCGGAATTAAAGACAGATGATAACAGGAAATAAAGGAGAATGGAGTGAAATTTATACACTTCTAAAAGTAATTGCAGATAAATAGCTTTTTGCTGGAGACAGTAACTTAAACAAGATTGAAAATCTTATTTTCCCAATTATCAAAGTGCTTCGTGATGAATCAAATGGGACATTTGAATTTAGTTATGACAACGATTTGGTAATTGTAAAAAACAATAACGAAGAAATTAGAATTTCGATCAATGAGTTCAAAAAACAAGCATATTTTTTACTTTCAAAGCTCAAAGAAAAAACAAGTGCAACTTTTTCAATTCCTGAAATCGAACAATTTATAAATTCATTCAACAGTCATTCATTAAAGGCAAAATCAACTGTAAAAAGTGACATCAAAATTGTTATTCACGACCAAAGAACAGGAACAAATCCTGAACTTGGTTTTAGTATAAAATCTCAGCTTGGAGGAGCTTCTACTCTATTAAATGCGGGTAAAACAACAAATTTCATTTACAAAGTAAATAATTTAAGCCTGTCAGCAGAGGAAATTGAAGAAATCAACGCTATTGATACAAGAAGTAAAATCAAAGATAGAATTGAAGAATTGAAAAAACTCAAAGGGAAATTTCAATTTGAAAATCCAGAAAGTTCCGTTTTTGAAAACAATCTTGTTTTAATTGATAGTGCTTTACCAAGAATCATTTCGGAGATTTTACTTTTGTTTTTTACTTCAAATTTTTCAAAAACTTCTGACTTGGTTTCTGAAATTTCAAAAGTAAATCCGCTTGGCTACAACTTGGAAAATAATCACCCATTTTATACCTACAAAATCAAGAGTTTTTTGACAGACATCGCATTAGGAATGATGCCATCGAAAGTTTGGACAGTTGAACTTGATGCAACAGGTGGTTATTTAGTTGTGAAAAATGATGGAGAAATTTTGTGTTACCACATTTACAATCGAAACGAATTTGAAGACTACTTGTTTACAAATACAAAATTAGAAACAGCAAGTAGTAAAAGGCACGAATTTGGAACAGTTTACGAACAAAACGGACAGCTTTATTTCAAACTGAACTTACAAATAAGGTTTTTGTAAATTACGCCAGCCTGTAACCAAGGTTTTGTAAAAGACCGATTTAATTTGTTAATTCTAGGTTTGTACATTTAATCAGAAAAACTTTATTTACTAAATATTTCTTATTACATAAGCAATCATTAGCTGAAATGTCATTTAATCTTTAGTAGATTAAAATGATGTTTCAAGTACATCTGGAGAATACTTGATAAAATTTTTAGGATTATTGTTATATATCAGTAAACAAAAAAATCTCCAAGATTTAAACATTACCTCCTAGTTTAAGCCAGACTGTTGAATATATTTAGGTTTTTTTTGTAAATAATTTTGAATAAGATAATCACAGTTCTTAGAATAATTTTAAACTCTAATATGAGTACTAATTCCAAATTAGCTCCAAGAAATGATGATAAAATAACTCTTAATCTGACTTTGTTAAACTTGCCTTTTAATCTTATGTTACTAGAATATATCATACACTAGAGCTTAATTCAATAGTGTGTATTTTATATATTTTTGCATCAAAATCTGTATCTGATTTTAGTTCGAAAATCAAGAACGATAAAATTGATGTCGAAAATTAATTGTTCCATGGTTGGTTATAATCTTTTCGCTAACTTACTTATAGGCACCGTTTATTCTTGTACATCAAAAGTTCCAAAATCTCTATCAATCATAACAAAAGAGCTGTTGTCTTTTTCAAATCGGGCATTTACTATTCTAATAAGATGTCGTTGACCTGTACTACTCACTTGTGTTTCAAGTTGTATACTTCCTTCGCTGGCAATCCACTCTTCTTTAATTGGTAGGTTGATATCATCACAAGCGGATATATTTGAAAGGTTTTGATTGTACACGATGTACTTAAATTGTAAGTCAGGGCTGAGGTTTATGAGTTGAGTATGGGCTGTCGTAGGGAACTCAAAATCAATAGGAAGTTGCCATTTAAAGTAATCGTTGATAGCATTATGACCTGAAAGGGCATGCTCGCCTTCACAGTATACAATATTTGGGATGCTAAAATTCATCCGAGTTGTTTCGTATACATAGGTTCCAAACGGAAAATTGGTGTATTTAATTTCTGAAGTACCGTCTGTAAGTGTAATGTTTTCAAATTCAATGGTGTATGCATAAGAAACATTCACAATTCCTTGGTTAACTGCGGGAGTCATGGTTCTTGTATAAAAAATACCACCTCCAGGAACAGAAGTATATTCAGAAGTTACTTTGGGATTTGCAGGTGGAACAACCGAACAAATCACGTTGTTATTAATTGCTGCATCGTAAGTTCGGTAATAGATTTTAATTGCTGCATTTTCAGGTGGAGAAATCCTGCGATCTAATTCTGCATTTGGTTCCAACCAAGAGCCCTTTTGTGTGGAGCTGATCGGACGAGTAAAATCGACTAAAAGCAATTCACCACTTTTAATTTTGAAATACAGCTCATCATCAGCACATTTTTGAACAGCTACTTCATCAAAATTCAGACTCTCAAACACCATATCTCCATCATCACAAGCCGTGAGTAGGACGGATAGACAACAAAAGGCAACGATTCTCTTCATAACGAACGATTAATTATTGCAAAAATAACTTTTTTAATTGCAATGGGGCAGTTGTGAAGTCAAATTTTTATATTTGAAGATATTTTTAAAATGATGAAACAAAAGGTATCTACCAATTACCCGGCATTGTACACTTTGATTGTGGTGTTTTTTTTCTGGGGTTTTATGGCTGCAGGAAACAATATTTTTATTCCTTTTTGTAAGGATTACTTCAATTTGGATCAATTTCAATCTCAATTAATTGATTTTGCTTTTTATACTGCCTATTACGTAGGGGCGCTCTTTCTTTTTGCTATGAGTAATTTAAAAGGGAAAGATTTGGTTACTCATTGGGGTTACAAACGAAGTATTGTCTATGGGTTGTTGTTTTCGGTACTAGGAGCTGTGGCAATGATTTTAGCGGTTGAAGCAGATGTGTACTATGGAATGTTGATTGGTTTGTTTGTAGTTGCTTTAGGTTTTTCATTGCAGCAAACTGCTGCAAATCCGTTTGCGATACTTCTAGGTGACGAGAAAACCGGAGCAAGTAGGGTAAACCTTGGAGGTGGTATCAATTCTTTGGGAACGACTATCGGCCCTTTGGTGGTGGCTTTTGCGTTGTTTGGAACCACAGCTGCTGTGACCGACAATCAAATTCAATCATTAAGCTTAGATAAAGTGGTGTTGTTATACATGTGTGTGGGATTGCTTTTTATTGCCGCTGCCGCTCTGTTTTATTTCTCTAAAAAATTACCGGAAGGTAAAAGTTCTGAATCCATAGAAAAAGCTCCAAAAGCACTGAATGTTTTGACTTTAATGACTGTTCTACTTTTGATCTGTTTCAGTTTCGTTTTCTCAACTTACCGCGAATCAGCTGTTAGTATTGACTTTAAAGCTTTGGAAAACACTCGGGTTTCCTGGCTTTTCTTAGCGCTCTTAGTAGTGATATTTAGTTTGTTTTTCGCTTATAAAAAAGCGAGTTCCAATAATAAAGGTTGGGGCGCAATGAAATATCCACAGTTGGTTTTGGGGATGTTAGCAATCTTCATGTATGTGGGTGTTGAAGTTTCAATTGGAAGTAATTTAGGAGAATTGTTGAAAGACGAGGCTTTTGGTGGATTTTCATCTTCAGAATTAGCACCTTACATCTCAATGTATTGGGGAAGTATGATGATTGGGCGATGGGCAGGAGCTGTTAGCGCCTTTGATTTATCTAAAAACAAACAACTGTTTTGGACAGTAGCCTTACCATTTATAGCTTTTGGTATAGTATTGACAGCAAATACATTGGCGCAATATGACATGAGCCATCTGTACGCATTTTCAATTTGTGTTGCGCTCCAAATTGCGTTGATCATACTCACAAAAAACGCACCTGCAAAAACCTTATTAGTTTTTAGTTTATTTGGAATTACTGCTTTAATAGTTGGTTTAAATACAACGGGAATGGTTGCCGTTTATGCATTTTTGAGTGGTGGCTTGGCATGTAGTATTATGTGGCCAGCAATTTACAATCTTAGTTTAATGGGATTGGGTAAGTATACCGCTCAAGGTTCTTCTTTTTTGATTATGATGATTTTAGGTGGCGGTATTATTCCACCTATTCAAGGAAAAGTCGCCGATATGATCGGGATTCACAATTCATACGTAGTTTCGTTGGTTTGTTTTGTTTATTTGTTGTTTTTTGCTTACTTCGTAGTTAAGATTTTAAAACGACAAGGAGTTGAAATTGAGTAAACTAATGGTTTTCTATCAATCAAACTTTTCTTAAAAGATAAAGTTGATTCTGAATTTTAAAAATTGCGCTATTTTTCTTAATTTTGCATTCTATATTTTTGCATTTTTTCAAATAAAATCAATAAGCTTAGATGAACCAAATATATTTAGACAACGCTGCTACTACTTCTGTGCGACCAGAAGTGATCGAGGAAATGATGAAAGTTTTAACCAATGATTTTGGAAATCCTTCTTCCACTTATGCGGTAGGTCGCCATAGTAAGGCATTGATCGAGTCTGCTCGTAAAACGATAGCCAAGCTGTTTGGTGTCACTTCTGGTGAAATTATCTTCACATCTTGTGGTACTGAAGGAAATAACTGGATTATTCGTTCATGTGTTCGCGATTTGGGTGTTAAAAGAATCATCACAACACGCATGGAACATCATTGTACTTTATATGCTGTGCAACAGATGGAAAAAGAGTACGGCATTCAAATTGATTATCTGAACGTTTTAGAAAACAGCGAGATAGATTATAAACATTTGGAAGAATTGCTTCAAGATGAAAAGCCTACCTTGATTAGTTTAATGCATGTAAACAATGAAGTAGGTACGATTTTAGATTTAAAACGTGTAGCTGATTTAGCTCAACAATACAATGCGTTGTTTCATTCGGATACAGTTCAGTCTGTTGGAAAGACAGAGTTGCCATTTGACGAGATTCCTGTTGATTTTGCAGTAGCTTCTGCTCACAAGTTTCACGGACCAAAAGGGATAGGTTTTGTTTTTATACGCAAGAAAAACTTACTTAAACCCTTGATAGTTGGTGGTGAACAAGAAAAAGGATTACGTGCCGGAACCGAAGCTCCACATCAAGTAGTTGGGATGGCTAAAGCTTTGGAATTGTCGTATCAACATTTGAATGAAGATCGAGATAAAATATCAAGCTTAAAAGAATACTGTAAAAAACGTTTACATGAAACTTTTGAAAACATTACTTTCAATGGTTGTAACGAAGCTTTCTATAACGTATTGAATATTCGTTTGCCGTTTTCACCAGAAAAAGCAGCAATGATGTTGTTTCAATTAGACATGAAAGGAATTGCAGTTTCTAGAGGAAGCGCTTGTCAATCGGGAAGTCAAAAACCGTCTCATGTTTTAGCTGAATTTCTTAATGAAGAGGAACTGCAGAAACCAAGTTTGCGCGTTTCTTTTGGACATGAAAATACCAAAGAAGAAATCGATCATTTTATTGAAGTATTGAAAACAGTTTAATTGTTGAAGTAAAAATTTACTAGTAGTAAAAATTTTTTCTCATGCTGAAACTGTTTAATGATAAGATAAAAAAATGATGTAATTAGTTTACATCATTTTTTTTTTATGTAGGCTTATTTCTTAATTAAATGGGCTAACTTTTCAGTTAATTTTTTACGACTATAGTACTGTAAACCAATTCCAAAAACATTCAAGTTATTGTTTAGGTAATTGTTGTAACTATTTAATATGTATTCTTTTACAGATTCTTTTTCTGAGTAATCAAAAAACTTTCCTGTATTGGTTTCTACTAAAATTTTTGTAATGTCACTTCCCTCTGGACCCAAAGCAATAATCGGACGTTCGGCGGCCATATATTCAAAAAGTTTCCCCGGTATAATTCCAATAGTTTCGTAAGAATCTATTTCTATAAGCAGTAACATTTGAGAACTTCTTTGGAGAATTATTGCTTCATTATGAGAAACATATCCAGGAGCATTTAGATATTTTTCTAAACCAAATTCCTTTAGAGTATCTAAAATTTCAAGACTGACTTTACCGATGAGTTGTAATTGAAAATCGGCTCTAAACTGTTCGTTTTCTTTTAATATTTCTTTTAAGGCTTTCCATAAAATACGAGGATTCCTGTCCGATAATAAAGTGCCAATGTGACTGATACTGAACTTTTTGTCTAAAGCAGGTTTGAGGCTTAATTCGGTGTCGTAACCATTGGTTATTACCGTAATAGGCTTTGAAGTCAGTTGTTCAAATTCCTTTTTGGTTGTAAAACTCGTTGTAATTATTTTATCTGCTGTATTTAGGACTTCACTTTCTAAAGCTTTGTGTTTTAAAGCAGCTTTTTTTGTTAACTTTAGTTTTTTATGATAACCAATAGAAGTCCATGGATCGCGGAAATCGGCTATCCATTGAAGTGGAAATGTTTCTTTTAATTTCTTGCCAATCAAATGTAAGCTGTGCGGTGGCCCTGTGGTGATCACAGTTTCTATATTGTTGTTTTTTAAATAATCAGTTAAGAAACCAACAGCAGGTTCTACCCAACCTACACGCGCATCGGGTATGAAAAAGTTTCCTCTTACATACAATAAAAGGCGTTCTATTAATCCTTGTTTTTTTTCGGGTTTAATGATGCCCGAACTGATGCTTTTAGTACTGTTCTTTGAAAAATAGGTAGCCCATTTGTAAGGTTCAGTAATAGGTAGTTTCAAAATTTCTAAATGCGCCGGTACTTCTTTTTCTAAATCTTTGTCTAGTATTGGATACGTAGCATTTTCGGGTATAAAAACAATTGGTTCTATACCAAATTCAGGTAAATATTTCACAAACTTCAACCAACGTTGAACACCAGGACCACCCGCAGGTGGCCAATAATAGGTGATGATAAGTACTTTTTTCATTGTTTACACTATGCTTTTTTCTAGCTGAACAGCCATAAATGCTACGAATAAGCTGTTTAAAATCAAACAAATTAAATCGATTCTATAAACTGTTTGATCTTTGAAAAACTCATTCTTCCAAGAATATTCAGTCGATCTTTATAGGGTTTCTTCAGTCTGCCTTTTCTTAAATAGCACATAACCAGCAAAGCCGATCAGACCAAGAGCCAAGATGCTAAATATTAGTGAAATCATGCTTCCTTTTTGTACAACTTCTGGCTCAAAACGAAACTCAATTGTGTGAGAACCAGCAGGTATTTGAATGCCTCTCAATGTATAATTGACTTCAAAAATTTCGGTTTCACTTCCATCAATGGTTGCGATCCAACCTTTAGGATAATAAATTTCAGAAAAAACAGCCAAGCCTTCTTGGGAGTTTTCTGATTGGTAAACCAATTTATTTGGTTGATAATCAACTAATTTTATGTTTGCTAAACTATCTAAAGCAAATTCTGTTTTTTCGACAACATTGTTTTGGATTAACGCGGTTTCCTTGGAATTAAAATCCTTCATTGCTTGCATCATTTCGTCTGCAGTCGCCACTTTTTCTACTTCTTTTACAAACCAAGCATTGCCGTTTGCATCTGGATTTTGAAGAGGAACATCCTGGCCTTGTTCGTCTTTAATTAAGACGTATTTTACATTCATCATGTGAAGAATTTCCGTGTTTTGTTGAGCAATATGATAGTCAAACAAATCCTGGATTTTCTTTGGTTTAGCCGCATGATATCCACCTAGCGAATGGTGAAAAAAGGAAGTTCTGGCGTTGTTAAATGCACCTTGTTGATCAAAAACCCTAAAGTGCTCTTTATCTGAAAGAATTTGTTGATCGGCAGCTGTTGGTTGAAACGGTTGTGCAACCTGCTGTTTGGCAACAAAATTGTCTTCATTTACGTAATTTGTATTGATAGAAACCAAATCATAAACACCTAAAATGCCTATAATGATAACTGCAGTTTTTGTTGATAATTTATCCTTGTAAAAGGCAAATAACGTTCCAGCAACCAATGCAGTAAACAAGAAAGTTCGCAACAGATCATTGGTGTACATAGATTTTCTATCTTCGGTCAGCGCAGCGATAAAGCCATTTCCAGCTTGTTGGAACATCTGCGCATAATAACCGTCGATCAAGCCAGAGAAATCCATAGTTCCTTTTAAAACAAATAACAAAACTATAATACTACCTATTGCGATTCCTGATTTTTTTAAGGCGTCGAATTGTTCTTCTTTTGAAGTTTTAAAAAATGCTTGAAGTCCTAATGCTGCTAAAACCGGAAAGCATAATTCGGCTATTACTTGGATAGAAGTAATGGCTCTGAATTTATTATACAAGGGTAGATAATCAATTAAAAAATCAGTCATAAAGAAATTCTTTCCCCAAGATAACATTATGGAAACCAAAGCGCCTGCAGCGAAATAATACTTGATTCTTCTTCTGTCAACAAACATTGCCACTACGGCTAAAAAAATCACAACCGCACCAATATATGCCGGAGCAGCTACTATGGGTTGATTTCCCCAATAGGTAGGTGCATTTTCACTGAACTGTAACGCTTGGGAAGGTTCGTATCCTTGTGATTGTAAAAAATGAGATACAAATTGATACGTTTTTGAGTCTGTTCCAATATTTTCACTGTTTCCACCACCCATTATTCTTGGAACCAATAAATTGAATGTTTCAAAAATTCCGTAGCTATATTCGGTGATGTATTCGTGCGACATGGCGTTGGAAGTATCTTTTGGAGTACCGTCGGGAGCTATCGTCAATTCGCTATTACTTCGTGTGCTGAATTGTGCATATTCTGAAGTAGCCATTAAATTAGTGGCATTCAGTCCTATAGCAACAATTCCAGCGACAATAAATACGGCAAACATTTTTAAAAGAGATGAAACTTCTTTTAATTTGATATAATATACGCTGTAATAAATAGCTACTATGACTAAGAAAATCAACAAATAGTAAGTCATTTGAAAGTGATTTGCAGCTATTTCTAAAGCTGCCGCAATCATGGTGAGTATACCACCCAGTAAATATTTCTTTCGGAAAACGAGATGAACTCCCGCCAAAACCATAGGCATATATGCAATAGCGTGTGCTTTGGCATTATGACCTGCACCAATTATTATAATTAAATAGGTTGAAAAACCAAATAGAAGCGCGCCAAAAAATGCTTGTAATGGTTTGATTTTATAGGTTAATAGTAATAAATAGAATCCTATGAAATAAAGGAATACATAGTCGGCTGGTCTTGGTAGAAACCGCAAAGTGTAATCCAGTTCTTTGATGTAATTATGAGGATATCTCGCTCCCAATTGATAGGTGGGCATGCCGCCAAATGCGTTATTTACCCAATAGGTTTCTTCTTGATTTGATTGTCTAAAGTTATTGAGTTCTTTTGCCATACCCGTATACTGCACAATATCGGATTGGAAAATTTCTTTACCCGAAAGTACGGGATGAAAATAAGCTAGAGCGACAACTATAAAACCCAAAATTGCGAGGATATGAGGCAGATAGTTTTTCAAATTTTTCATAAAATACTATTTTGGGATAAATGTAATCATAATTTAGGAACTGAAGAAAAAAAGTCTTGCAATGCAAGACTTTTTTTAATCATTGATTTCTTCGAAATCAATATATTCACCAACTTTCTTTCGTTCTTTTAGAACTTTATCTTTTTTTATATCCTTATTAAAATCTTGACTACCTGTGTCTTGTTGTTGTGCTTGTTTGTAGAAGGCTTCTTGTTGTTTTTGAAAATTTTCATTGACTTTATTAATCGCTTTTTTCATTAGATAAGGTGCGAGAAATCGGAAAGCAAACTTTATGAAATAGTAAATTAATACTATAAAAAGTATGGTTTTGAGAAAATTAACAAAAGATGCTTGATCCATTTTTTATTGATTTAATTTTAAGGTTCAAAAATACCAAAACTTTTTGTGTTCTCTAGTGTTTAATTTCTTAAAAAAATAATAATTCTTTCATAAATAAAGTTTTTATGATATCTATATCAGTTTAACTGATCAGCTTTGATACACTTAACTACTTTCGTGTTTTAGCCCCCTAAAAAGTCGGACAGGATTATAGTTAAATAAATATAATAA
>CAYNIM010000032.1:0-30995 GCA_964397335.1 uncultured Flavobacterium sp. | reverse complement strand
TATACCACTCGAAAGTAAATAAATTAGGATCCAAGCCAGCCTGTAAAGTATAACTGTCTCCAACACAAAGACCATTACCATCTACAACCAACTGAGAATCACCTAAATCCAATGTCCCTAAATCAAAACTACCTGCTTTAAAGAAAACACCACTAGTGTGACTAGGATTCGTACAAAAATCGATGATCGCTAATTTAATGCGATACGTACGACCTACGATCACGTTTGCAGTCAAAGACGACATTGGCAAAGTAACCCCACTGTAATTAACAGGTGCTGATAACGCAGGAAGCATCCCTGCTCCACCTCCATAAGCATTATCAAAATACATTGGATTAGGATCAGGAACTGCACAGGTAACTCCTGTTTTAGTACCGTCTCTTAGTGTATTAATAGAAATAGGATCATTTGTTCCTGGAATCTTAGCAAGGTTATCCCCAATACCAGTAGTTAAATCAATTAACCATGCTCCAAAAAGAGCTCCATTATCACAATGCCAAGTACAACCATAATAACTATTACTAGCAAAAATATAATCGAAAGAGACCGTGCTTTGAAGAGGCATAAATTCGAAATCAATAATCGTAGTTCTAGCATCATTAACATTAGGCCATCCACCAGCATCATTAATCAAATCATTCAAATCCTGATCTCCTGTCCAACGATATTGATTGGGGCTTGGCGCAAAACCTGCCTTAGGTCCTGGAACTAAACTTGCCTTATCAGTACTCAACACAATCCCATCTTCAAATGGAAATGTAGAACCGTTTTTTTGAAAATATCCTGCAGCCATTATTGACTCAGAACCTGGAGCACCACTTCCGTACTGATACCTTACATTCGAGACCAAATCACAATTTGATCTTACTAATACATCCTTAATAAGTTCTTCGGGGGTGTAGGTATCATCAACAGCGACATAGTTGTACTGTTGCCCAAATCCGAAAAAGCTTGTTAAGATTAATACTATTAATAAATACTGTTTTCTCATAGCTCTCTCTCTATTCCAAATTTACTAAATGTTAATTTTACGTTTAAATCCCAAATATAAATATTCAATCCGTATTTCTTTGTTAAATTTGAAAAAAAACTTAAAAAATGTTTAAAATAAATATTAGAGAAACACAAAACCCTCATATTGTGAAGTTTGAGTTTCCTGACTTTATAAGTTACGGAAGCAATTATGAGTATAAAAACATAGACGAAACGGATTCTTCACCTCTTGCAAGGAAGTTATTTTACCTTCCGTTCGTAAAATCAGTATATATTTCTGGAAATTTCGTTGCAATTGAGCGATTTTCTATTGTGGAATGGAGTGACGTTCAAGAAGAGGTTAAACAACAAATTGAAGATTTTGTTAAAGATGGCGGAAAAGTTTTGATTGAAACCGACTCTTCTACAACGAAAAAAGTACCTGTTACTGTCTATGGAGAAACTACCCCAAATCCTTCTGTATTGAAATTTGTGGCTAATAAAATGCTGACTAAGACCGCATTGGAATTTAAAAATATCGATGAAGCAAAACCTTCTCCTTTGGCTATAGAGCTTTTTAAATTGCCATATATTAAGGAAGTATTTATAGATGACAACTATGTTTCAGTTACAAAGTTTGACAGTTACACTTGGGATGAAATAACCATCGAAGTGCGTACTTTTATCAAAGAATACATTGAAAACGGCGGAACTGTAATCGACGAAAGTTTGATCACAGAAACAAAAGAACATGTTCAGCTTCAAGATGAATACTTTGATAACCTGGATGTAACTTCACAACAAATTATCAATATTCTAGAAGAATACGTAAAACCTGCTGTGCAATCTGATGGCGGAAACATTACTTTTGAGAATTATGACGATGCAACTAAAAAAGTTACAGTTATACTAAAAGGGGCTTGTAGCGGATGTCCATCATCAACTTTCACTTTAAAAAATGGTATTGAAAACATGTTAAGACAAATGCTTAATAATAACGAAATTAATGTGGAAGCATTAAACGGTTAACAAAAAGAGGCTGAGTGCTACTCGGCCTCTTTTTACATTTATTTAACATACATATTAATGAGTAAACTGAATAATTTAATGGTAGCACTCATACTCATCAGAACTAAGTTATAAATAATTAAAAAAATGAACAGACAAAAGACCAAGCTCTGTACAACTTCCTGTTATTAAATAACTAAAACTCAAAAACTTATTTAAGTATTCTAATATATTCCAATGGTACGATTTTTGATAACTAATAACTAGCTCTAAATCTATTTTAAAAACGCAGTTATAAACACTATTTTTCTAAAAACAGCTTTTGAATATTTTAGCATCAAATATTTTATAATAATCCATAAATATCTTTAACTTGGCAGCTAAAATAAAACGAAAACACAACAACAATAAAAGCTAGTTCAGATTAAAGCTAACAATATTAAATTACTAATTAAATAAAAGAATAAAATGAAAAAGGTGTTATTTATTGTCTCATTTTTAGGTTTTGCCCTTTCGGGAAATGCACAAACTACGATACAAGGCGCAGGATCCAGTTACACATTGACTTTTAGAAAAAGTCCTGATTTTAATGACGAATCAATTCTTGGTTCTAAATACATTAATGAAGAATTTAGTCATGCAAAAGTAAATAAAGGAACAGAAAATTTTCTAATTCGTTACAATGCCAACAGAGATGTTATGGAGTATAAAAACGCTGATGAAATTGTAGAATTAATTAAAGAACAAAATACACATTTCGCTTTTACAGATGGTACAGTTTACGAATTAATAAACACAGCTTATGGAGCTCAATATCATCAAGTTTTGAGTGACAAAAACAATGTAAAACTATCAAAACATAGTAGTATCAAACTTGAAGAAGCAAGACCTGCTTCCAATAGCTACGACACAGATAGCCCTGCAAGCTTCAAACGCAATAAAGATGTCTATTATATCACGATCAATGGGGAAACCACCGAATTCGATGGAAAACAAAAAAGCGTAAGAGCACTTTTTCCTGATAAAAATTCAGAGATTAAAGATTTCTTCAAAAACAACAGAATCAGAACCAATGATGAAGACATGGTAAAACTGGGCGATTTCTTAGCAACACTATAACAAAAAAGACCTTGAAATTATTCAAGGTCTTTTATTTTTTAACCGTCAGCATAAAGTCTTTTAAATAGTAAGGCTCAAAATACGCCACCTGTTCAAATTGTCGACTTTGGAATTTCGCAAAAGACAGTGCACTCATTTGTTGAGCTGATGGATAGACGACTTCATCATGGAACCGGAATCGTTCCTCATTCAATACAGTTTTACATTTTCCTGCCCCATCTCCACAGAAGTGAATAACCCCTTCTAAATCATCAAAAGAAGTTTCTGTAACTATTAGCGCGTAAGCATCGGAAACTGCTTGGTACTGGTTGTTGAAAATTTGAGTAAAAACTTCCATCCGCCTTGCATCTATCATTGGAACTATAGTTCCATTAACATCTTTAATTTGATGCGTTAAGATTTCTAACGTATCCACAGAAATCAATGGAATATCTAAAGCATAACAAAATCCTTTAGCTGCTGAAACCCCAATTCGCAATCCTGTGTAAGAACCGGGCCCTTTACTAACAGCAACCGCTTCGAGTTCATGGAAAGAAATACCAATCGATTGCAAGCTTTCCAAAATAAATGTGTGCAACTTTTCTGCATGATTAAACTGTTCTGCAGATAATTCTTTTAACGCAACTGTTTCACCCTGATAGCCAATAGAAACCGAGCAATTTTTAGTTGCTGATTCAATGTTTAATATATAACTCATAGGTCGGTCACTCCTAAAACAAGGATTTTTTGCCTTTCATGATTCTGTAAATGATGAATCCGCCAGTTAAAACTAAAAGATAAGGGATTGCCATAAGATAGACAATTCCATCATTAACAGCTTCTGCTGGAACACCAGATTCTTCTGTTTGCAAAACTGCTCTACACATGGCACATTGTGCCTGAGAAGAAGCGACAGCAACAAAGAAAAAAATCAGACTGAAAACTATATTTTTCATTTGAAATATATTTTAATTAACGTAATAAGGCGAAATCATCAAATAAACAATAACTCCCGTCACAGCTACATAAAGCCACATTGGGTACGTGATTCTCGCTAATTTTTTATGGCTTTGATAAGACCCAGAAATCCCCCTTACGAAGGTGATCAATACAAATGGAATAATAATTATGGAAAGGAGTATGTGGGTGATTAAAATGAAAAAATACACATATCGAATAACTCCTTCTCCACCGAATTTAGTTTCGATAGACGTCATATGATAAGCCACATACATTAGTAAAAAAGCTACCGAACATGCGATACAAATCTTAACTAATCGTTCGTGAAGTGCTTGGTTCCCACGTTTAATAGCCGATACTGCAATGACTAACAAGACAGCAGTAATTCCGTTGATTGTTGCATAAATAGGAGGTAAAAAACTAAGAGGTTTCACATCGTAACCTAGGTCATGCAAATTAACACTAAAAAGTACTGCTACAACAACCGGTATGGCAATAGATAACACCCAAATCCATACGTTGTATTTTTTTTCTACTTGTAAATTTCCCATTATTCTTTCAGTAATTGTTGAATATCTTCTTTTAACATCTCGATGCCTTCATCTTCAATTCCATCGTAAAAAACAATAGGTGAATCGATCAAATCAGACATTCTTGAACGAATATTTCCTTCTTTATCAATCAAAGCAAACATACCTGAATGTTCAAATCCGCCTGGAGCATCATCGTTTTGAGCTGCGTACATATTAAATCTCTTAGCAAGGTCAAAAATTGCATCTTGTTCACCTGTCAAAAAATGCCAATTGGGCATAGTAGCGCCAATAAGTGTTGCATGTTCCTTCAGATGTTCAGAAGTATCTGTAGTAGGATCAATTGTGATTGAAGCGATTGCAAAGTTATCGTCTTTACTGAATATATTTTGCAATTTCACCATGTTTTCATTCATGATGGGACAAATGGTAGGACATGTAGTAAAGAAAAACTCAACTAAATAAACTTTTCCATCGTAGGAATCGTTAGTGATGGTTTCATTGTTTTGATTTGTAAAAGTAAACGAAGGTGCTTTTGCAATGGTCTTTAATTCACGATTGTTTCCAATATTAAGTCGATCATTTTGTACCACTTCAGCGTCTTTCATTTTATTGACAATTTTTGGAACTGCATAAATCCCAAAAACCAATACAATTAATGAGATCCAAATGTAAGAGTAGTTTTTCATTATTCTGTAACGTTTTCTATTCTGTTATTTTTTTTAAGTGCTAATCGATATTCTGCTAAGATGACTTTTACGTCGTCGGACATTTCATTGTGAAGATCAGCAGCAGAAATCGTATTGTATCCTTCTCTATATTCTTCCTCACCTTTCTTATTTGCTCCTTTTCTTCCTCTTAAATTAAGTTCCTTATCGATGATATAAACATGAGAGGAGCCATAATTTGAATCTAAATTTCCTACCAATTCCAATTGATTGAAATAACTCTTAATCTCATCTACAGGAGCCAGTACAAAATAGAAACGATACAAGTTAAGGTTGTGTCCCAAGGTTTGTTTAAATTCTTCAATTGCAGATTCTGAACCTTCTGGCGCTATATAAACAATTTGAAAATCAACAAAATCTTTATTTCTATCATATATCTTATGAGCGAGATTAGTTAAATTACCTTCGATTAGGTCAAAATTCGTACCTGTAAAACCTAAAATAGTGATTTTGTTTTTTAATTGAACCTGTTCATCACCTACAGTTTCCCAGTTGGCAGACAATTCAGGGATATTTTCTGTAATTGTAGGCAGCTTTATAAACGAATTGACCCCTGAAGCAAAAAACAAATATGCAACGATAGGCACTACGAAAAGCGCTATAAAAAGAAACAGTTTTTTCATTTTAAAAAGTTTTTACAAAAATAACAAAAGACGGGATAATAACCCTTCCTTTTAACGCTTATTTATGGATTGAAATTAAGTACTACTTCATAAAGCAAACCCGTAGACTAGTTATACTAAATATAAAACGAATAATAAACAACGTACTAATACCCAAAACACAAAACATATAATAAGAGTTCTGTTCAAATCTCTATCCCAACTGCTTATTTTTTTTGCATTTTTCAAATCTGCATAATTTCAAAGAATAGCCAATACAATCAGCTTATTTTAATCATCAAATAGAATGGGTAATTTAAATATTTTGCGCATAAAAAAGGAGGTTTTACAAATTTGCAAAACCTCCTTTTTATTTAAATATCTAAACTTTTAAAACATCCATCTGTAGTTTGATGTTTGTAAAACATCGAAAACATAATCACCTTCAATCAAAATTAAGATTGCGATATATGTAACTAAAAACGCCATTGTTCCAACAACAGACCAACGTAATGAACCTTTTTCACCTTCTAAGTGCATGAATGCCCACATAATGTAATAAGCCTTCCAAATGGTCATTAGGATAAAAATCCAGTTTAATAATGAAGTACCCCAAAATTGTGTTGCAAAAAGAAAATCTGGTTTAAAAATTCCTAATGCTACCTCAATAATTGTTAGTAAAGACAAGTATAAAAAAACCGTCCAAATTCTTTTTGTATTAGATGCATGTGCTCCCATTTCAAAACTTTTTTATAAAAATTAAACTAAATAGAAGAATGTAAATACAAACACCCATACTAAATCTACAAAGTGCCAGTATAAACCTACTTTTTCTACCATTTCATAAGAACCTCTTCTTTGATATGTACCTAGAAGTACATTGAAAAAGATGATGATATTTAACAGAACTCCAATGCTCACGTGGAAACCGTGGAAACCTGTAATAAAGAAAAACAAGTTAGCAAAAGTTTTATGTCCATATTCATTTCTAATCAGGTTTGCACCTTCTACAACCAATGTAAAATCATTCATTCTTTCTAATGATTGTTCTCTGGTCAATGCTAATTTCTGATGTCTGTTTTCAGGGTTTGTATATTGTGTACGCACTAATACATTTGGATTATTAATCAATCCTGCTTTTACTTGCTCTAATGAAACAGAAGTATCTGAACCACCTTTCATAAACCAAGTACCATTTGCGCGTGTCAATTTCCCATCTTCTCTTGCTACAGAAAAGTCTGCGAAATCGGCTAAAGCAAGTCGCTTACCATCTGTATCAACAAATTGAAGAATTTCTCCACCTCTTGTTTCTACTGCTCCATAAGCTCCTGTAATAAAGTTTTTCCACTCCCATGCTTGTGATCCTAAGAACACAAAACCACCAATAATGGTTAATAACATATAAGTAGCTACTTTCTTTTGTTTCATTTGATGACCTGCATCCACGGCCAAAACCATTGTAACAGATGAAAAGATCAAAATAAATGTCATCAATGCTACGTAAAACATCGGTGCATCTACACCGTGTAGAAACGGAAAGTGGTTGAACACCTCGTCTGCAATAGGCCACGAATCCATAAATTTGAATCTCGTAAATCCGTAAGCTGCAAGGAATCCGGCAAATGTCAATGAATCTGACAATATGAAATACCACATCATCATTTTTCCATAGCTCGCTCCAAGAGGCTGAATTCCATCACCTCCACCCCAAGTGTTTTCTTTAGTCGCTGCTGTAGTTACTGTCGCTCCCATAAAAATTTTTAAGTGTTAAAAAGTTCCCAAATTTACATCTTTTTTCTTTGAAAGAAAAACAATTTAATTATTTGTAAAAAGTAAAAAACAAAAACAAATACAACCACAAGAAATCTAAAAAGTGCCAAAACATCACACTCAACTCAATTCCAAGCAATTGATTCGAATTGTATTTTTGTTTATAATGATTATAAATTACGATTAACAATGAAATTAAGCCACCAGCTAAGTGGGCAATGTGTACTAAAACGACTACATATAAAAAAGAAGTTGTGATAGTACTCTCACTTCCTGTGAAATAATAACCTGATGCGATGATTTCGTCAAAACCACGAAATTGTAGAAAAACGAACAACAATCCTAAAATCAGGGTGATTCCAAGCATTAAACTTGTTCTAGATCGGTTGTCTTTTTGTATTGCGCGTTTTGCTAAATGAAAGGTCACGCTGCTTAACACCATTACAATGGTACTCCATAAAAAAACTTGTGGCAACTGAAAATCAGTCAACCAGTCGGGACGGCTTTTACTAACGACATAAGCACTAGTTAAACCTGCAAAAATCATCACGATGCTTCCCATGGTAAAAACCAACATCGTTTTGTATGCTTTGCCTTTTTGAATTCGTTCTCTCTCTATTTCTTCTACGTTCATTATCGTAAGAATTTATCTGCTATAAATATTATCTGTATTAATGAAATATACGTCACACTGATCAACATCAATGTTTTGGCCGATTTATCAGTTTGTTTACGGTACAATTGAACTGCTCCGTAAAGCATCCACATTCCTGCCATCAAAACTAGAATTGCGGCAATAGGCGATAATTTAAGATCTCCTGTATAACCTGTTGCTGGCAATAAAGATGCAATAATCAACCAAACAGTATATAAAATAGCTTGCAATGCAGCCTTTTTATTTTTTTCTTTTGTAGGTAATAAATAAAATCCACCTCTTTTATAATCCTCGTACAAGAACCAACCTAAAGCCCAAAAATGAGGAAACTGCCAGAAGAATTGGATTAGAAATAAAATCCCTGCTTCTATTCCAAATTCATTGGTATGAGCTACCCAACCCAACATAAACGGAATAGCTCCTGGAAAAGCACCTACAAAAACCGCCAAAGGTGTAATCGGCTTCAAGGGTGTGTAAACACTGGTGTACAAGAAAATGGAAATAGCTCCGAACATTGCTGTTTTAGGACTCACAATATAAAGAATCACCAAACCTACAATAGTCAATATCATTGCTAAGATAAAGGCATTGGTAGTAGAAATTCTACCAGATGCGATCGGACGGTTTTTTGTGCGATTCATCTTGGCATCCAAATCTTTTTCAATGATTTGATTGAATGTATTAGAAGCACCTACCATACAATATCCACCCACAGCTAGCATTAAAAGTTTAGTCCAACTGATTTCACTCCAACCACCAACCGCCAACAAATAACCTGCCAGCGTAGAAAAAACCACACTGAAAGCTAAACCGGCTTTTGTTAAAGCTTTAAATTCTTTTAGAACCGAAACGTTCCCTATCGTTGAAGTTGTTTCCAAAATAACTTATTCTGCAAATGGATTTGGTTTGCAAATATACTTCAAATTTTTTCTTTCTACTAACTATTTTACGGATTATTCCTTATGTTTTTTGGTTGACAACCTATCAGCAGTGCAACGTTGGCAAACAGAAGAACTCATCATTACAAAATCAATCTATTTAAAATTTAACATTTAATTGAAGTAACTTTCTATCTTTAAATCCATTGTTGAATACAAAAAACTAAAAGTACAAAAAATCAAATTATTTATTTAGAATCTACTATGACAGCTCCTGTTCAGAAATTGATTATTAATAACACAGAGTATTCGTTTATATCTAATAAAATGGATGAATTCAGAGTTTTAAGCGAAAATGAAGAACAGCAGTATATTTTCAATAAAATGACTGCTGATTTAGATCTCTTTAAAAATAAAACACGACTTGAAAATTATTTCGATGAATAAGTTTTTAGTCAACCGTAAATACCGCACAATAATTACGGGATAAATTCCCTATCATCAATAAACAAAAAACCTCACGATTTGTGAGGTTTTAATTTTCTGTATAAAAGATAAATGCTTGTTCCGACCAAGACACCCGCTGTGTTGCTTACAACATCAAACCACTCAAACGCACGTTTGGTGGGTAGTAGGTCTTGTAAAAATTCCACTATTAACCCAAAAAGAATCAATCCTAAAATCATAAGGGAAAGGTTCAAATTTCGATGTGTTGAACTTTTATTATACAAAGCCCAAGACCATAGAAACGACGCAGCTGTATAAAACGCAAAATGCACTACTTTGTCGATATGTGGAAATGCAACTTTTTCTACTCCTTCGATATTTGATAAATTAACCAAACATAAGACAAGCACAATAAGGTTCCACCCTATGGCAATTGGCTTTTTCTTAAGCACCAATCACTTCTTTGTATTGATCTGCAGTCAATAAAGATTCAAAAGCCGACACGTCAGCAACTTTGATTTTAATCATCCATCCTGCTCCGTATGGATCAGTGTTTACTGTTTCAGGCTCTGTTTCCAAAGCTTCGTTGAACTCGATGATTTCACCTGTAAGTGGCAAAAACAAATCAGAAACTGTTTTTACTGCTTCTACAGTTCCAAAAACCTCATCTTGTTCCAAAGTTTGATCTACCGTTTCAACTTCTACATAAACGATATCTCCTAATTCTTTTTGAGCGAAATCAGTAATTCCTACTGTTGCTACGTCGCCTTCTAAACTAACCCACTCGTGGTCTTTCGTGTACTTTAAATTAGCTGGTATATTCATTGTGTTATTATTTTAAGCAAATGTATAACTTTATTGATTAATAAAAAATTTTTTAAATCAACTCTAATCTATCAATTACAATCATTAAAATTAATTTCCAAAATTGTAACGTAAGGTTAACCCAGAGCGAAGATTTGTACTTGGATACATGGTAGAAACCACCGCTTTATTGATTTGATGTTCGTAGAAGAAACGTATCATAAAATTCTTACTTAAATCATACTCTGCTTGCACCCCAATATTTTTCACATCTTGACCTGCTCCAATTTGATTATTATTGTAATCTAAATAGCGTATCAAAGTTTCATTTCTTCTCCAGCTAAAGTTGGTTGTAATACGTATATCACTAATAATTCTTCCTCCGTTTGCCACCCCATCAAAGTTTGTTGTAAAACCAACATCTTTTATTATGAATCCAAATTTAAAATTGAATTCATTTCCATTCACTTCAGTCAATAAATTATTATCAAAACTCATAGACAACATACGATCTTTATTAATTCCGAAACCAAAATCTAGACCAGACTTTGTTCTGAATTCTACACGCACCAACGGTTTAAATTCTTCCGTCATATTAATATTACTTACCACAGTTTTTGATGGATAATTTCCGCCTGCATTAAGAGCATCCGGGTTTTCGAGATAATCATAATTTGTTTGGAAATTATTGACAGAATAGCCAGATCTGTACTCGTGAGAAATACTGAAACGAGTAAAATGATCCCTAAACCAAGGTAAACGTACCAAACCTCTATAATTTACCGCCCAGTTTGGCAATGGAATATTAGACTTAAATCCATTTTTTTGTTTGGCAATATCTTTACCCGTGTATGCTGCTAAAAACGCAGGTATTAATACCTCTTGACTGGTGCGGCCATAACCCACTGGGTAACCGTGTTCGTCTATATTCAATGGATCAGAGAGGTCAATTCCGCGAGCCTCCGCCAAACGATTCGCAACTGCCATACGATTGGCTTTAAACTGTTCAAACGCAGCCGAACCATTGACGTCGCTTTGACCAAAAGCCGTATTAAACATAATGGTTGATGTCATGAAATTTCCGTATTCATAAGGAGAACGAGAGTTGTAGATTCCGTCTTCCACATCGTATTGTTCCGACATATTAGTACTGTATTGTCTATTAGCATTTACTGTAATTGTCAGGTCTTGAACCGGCCTTAATTCAGCTTTAAAATTAATATTTTGAGTATGCATTTGACTGAACTCCTGATTAAATTCCGGATAAGTAGTCAACCAACCTTTTCTTGCTGCTTCGTAACGAACGTCTTCTTGCGAACCAAAAACATATCCTAAAGTCGGTCGAGATGTACCAAAAAAACCTAAGCCTTCAAGATAACCGGGCAGTACTGTTCCATTGGTTTCCATATAAACCAAGTTTACTGTTTTCAACATGGTTGCAAAATCAATCAACGCATTTAAAACAACTGGTTCATCTTCTTGCTCTTTACGTTCTTTGTCTGTCAATTCCTTATTGCGCTCAATCTTTTGCCCAGGCTGTGGCATTCCAGTATTAAATCCAGTTTGGCGTGGCTTTTGTTTTTTCTCTAATCCAATGTATTTATAAAATGATTCCATTGCAATAGAAGTATTCAAATTATGAGTATTCGCGTTCTGAATTGTGTTACCTAAACGGTAATTAACGCCATTGTAATCAATCTGCGAAAAAGCATCGGTTGCACGTTGCCAACTATAATCACCCGTATAAGAATAAGTTGAATTTAAGAAACTTAAAAACGGTATTTTATCAAATGGCAACTTATAGTTTAGCTGTAAGCTTTGCATGCGCAAGTTGGGTGTTCCGATATCGAAATAACCATTCCAAATACCTAAAGAATTATCTACATACATTTCGTCATCATAATAATTACGCACAACGTTGTTATTTGTAGCTAAATAATTAAGAGTTAAATTACGCGTCAAATTAAAATTCAAACCATAGTTATAATTAAAGAAATAATTTCTTCTGTATAGCGGTTGAATTTCTATTCCTTCCACGTCAATCATGCGGTATTTTTGCTGATTATACTGTCTTAAAATATCCGAATTAAAGGTGACGCTATTTGGTAAAATATTCAGATTAAAGTCGGTCAACAACTTCAAATACTTACTTTTTTTCAAACCTTCAGCCTTTTTAAAAGGTTCAATTTCAAAGGGCTTAAAAGAATAAGAATAATTTAAAGAAGTGCGTGATTGCTGATCTAACAATTGCTCGATTTCAAAATTATGCTGTTGTACCTCGTTAAAAGTATGTGAGAGCGTTAGGTTTTCAACATCATAAAAGCGCTCTTTCTGACCAGCAGCACGTTGTTTGTTCACCCCTACAAAGTTGATGCTTGTTCGTTTGGTATATTCTATCGCTCGGTCTTTGATACGCTTGCGCTCATCTTCACTTAGCGCTTCATCCATTTTCACTTGCAATCTAACATCTGGATCGTTAGGATCGTATTCTGGAGTAATTTTTTCTTCAGAAATTGAGTAACTAAACGGAACATTTAAATTCCACTTTTTAGGCAACAATTGATGAGTATTTACAGCTGTAGTTACATTGTATTGGAACACATCTTCGCGACTGCGTTCTTGAGGACCTTGCTCTAAAGCACCAAAGCCCATGGTATGATGATTCACCGAAGCAGAGACCGAAGCAAAATCGGCAACTGTAGCATCCATAGCTGCTACTGCTGCCCACCCTCCTTTATTGGACATATCTGACATACGCAATTCATTGAACCAAACCTCTCCTCTAATATCACGTGCAGGGCGTCCTGTGGTTTCTTCTAAAACTCGGGTATTGTTTCTTAAACCAAGCATCACGGTACGAACCAATCCAAAATTCGGATTTCCTTTAATTCCAATTCTCAGTTTATTAATTTTATTGGCGTACTGAGGATCAATTTCATCTTCATATTTATAATAGATGAAATTTGGATTTTGAGATTGATCTCTATTTCTCATCAATTTCAATTGAGTCAGATGCTCTAATTGTAATTCAATTTCATTGGCAAGTGGCCATATTTCTTCAGGAATTGAAGTTCCCCATTCGGTGAGTTTCAACGGAATTTCCACTTGATAGAAGTTGTCCGTAAAATCGTTACCAAATCTCAAGAAAGCAACCATTTCATCATCTTGCAAACGAGAACCATCTCCTATACTTTCAGTAGCTTCGGCGTGGATAAACATTCGCAGTTTTTTGAATTGACGCATGTCTATATTTCCAACGTTTTGATAAACCGCTCTAGAGTCATCTGGCTCTAATCCCATCGGAGAAGCTTGTGCTGAATTCGCTTTATAAACTCGCAATGACAAAGCTTGTTCGTCTTCGTTGATAGCAGTATTATTTTGTAATCGCTGTTCGCGATAAACTCCTGGAGGCAATACATAAGGAATCGGATTTCGAGCATAATTATTCAATACATTCAGAGTGGTTACATCAAACCCTGTATTGGTACCTTGCACCACAATATTGGGATCTTCAATCAAACTTTCTGTATATCTTCTCCAAGTACTACTCACCAAGTTCAAAGTTCCAAAACGCAACGTAACTTCTTCGCTGAATCCAGTCAAAAACATTCTCATAAAACGTACCGATTGCAAATCAGAAATTGGACCAACAGCATATTCTTCACTTGCAACAATTGGCACTTTGTACTGTATCCATTTTACTGGTGTTGAATTTCCATTAGGAAAAGTAGCGGTTGCTGTTCGTACATCTACCACGTAATTTTCTCCAATAACTGGATTAGGAGTAACATTGATTTCGTATTGATAATAAGCATTAATGGTGTTCATTGTATTATCGCCATCTATGTCTTCCACATCAGGCATATTGGAACTACCTCTATTATTATCATTGAATTCAATTGGTGTATTACCTTGTAATCCGTTGTAATTTTTATATCGATTGATGATGTCGCCAGTTGCTGTGAGGAAAAACTCATAATTATCACCAGCCGGATCATTTAAGTCGCCAAACAAAGGAAACTTTTCTGCCTCTTCTGCATCGTTCAATCCATCCAAACCAACGTCTTGATATTCTCTATTTGTTCCATCGGTATCAAAAGCATAAATCAACGCTGTAGAAGCTGGAACTTTACCCCAAGCCGAGCTGATGGTTGGCATGTTATTTCCTGGCGTCGGCAAACCATTTTCGTATTGTTTCAAACCATCTTGTAAAATATCTTCTGAAATATAACCAAGATTGAAATAGAGTTTTCCTTGATTATTAATTTCTGCTACATCACCTGGATTTCCCGTGTAGGGATCCATCATCCAAAATTCGATGTATTCCACGTTACTTTGCTCAAAATTGGTTGAAGTAATCGAACGCATGATACCGCCCCAATTTTGTTCTGGATTAGGCAACTGACTGTTCGTTAGATACTGTGGATTGTAGTTATACGGACCGCGTTCTTTTGGATAATATGTTAAATTCAACGGATTAAGCGTCAACAAATCTCCAGCAGCAAAATCCATAGTTGGAAAAATCTCTTCTTTTGGAATTCTTCTGGTTTTATTAGACGATAGATGTGTATCGGTAATCTCATCCGGACGACGGTAAGGGCTGTAAAAAATCTGATCGATATTATACCAAGACATTTTTGCACGTCTATAACCCGATTGAATGTCAGTAAAATTCTCTCCAAAACCGACCGGCACCGAAGATAACTTCCACATTGTAGGATTCAGAACATCAATATTGCTTTGCATTCCTTCAAAATTCTCAATATATGAAGTTTCTTCTCCATTCATTTGATCCGTTTTTGAGGCACCAGGCAATAAATAAGCAAACTCACCTTTAATCGCCAGAGTAGACATCACATCTGTATCTATATTAGGTAATTTATTGACCCAACGCGTCAAGAAAGGAACGTCGGTGGCATAGTTTGCATTAAAGCCAATCATTGCATTGTTTACCGACTCCTCACCATAATTAGATTTAATGGTCAAAGGCCGTTCAGACAAACGCAAATAAGTAGCTCCCAACATCAATTTATCGTTGACCTGATGATCGATATTAACTCCAAAAAATGTTCTTCTATTCTGGTTGAACATCGAATTTTGTTCTGTAGAAATTTCAATTGGAGTATTACTGTTTTTTAACGATGGGTCAGTGATGTGTACGGTCCCTCTCTGGTAATCCACGGTATAATCCATTCCTTCAACCAAAGTTCTACCTCCAGCAGAAACCACTACCGAACCTTGAGTTATCCCCATAAAACCACCAGGAATTTGAATACCATCTCCTCCCTCACTTTGGTAGCGTCCTTTTAATTGGAACTTATTTTTCTGAGTATCTTGTAAAGCTTTAGAATACGAGCTTCGATACATACTTGTATAAACGTATTTTTTTTGGTTTTCGTTATAACTTGCTTCAATATTATAATCTTCAGAAGCACTTACAGACAACTTATTAAACAAATGCTCTCCGAAGGGCTCTACCGTTGTAAAAATAATTCTCCCTGCTTCTTCATCAATAGTAATCCCTTCGAACTTGTTGGTATTTTGCAAACCAGACTGATTTTGTCGATTATAATTACCACCTTGATTATTTTGATTATTCTGGTTCGATAAAGGATCGTTTGTAGGTCCATGTGCAACATAATCAAACCATCCGTCGCCTCCTTTTTCTGGATCATTAGTTGAATTAAGTCGGTCTAAATGAAAAACATTTAACAAAGGAGTATTGGCAACATCTTCTGGCAAAGGGGTGCTACCAACTGGCTTGATATAATTGAGAGGAGAAGGATCTGTATAAAGAATATTAAATCGAAAACCTTCAGAAGAAATCCGCATTCCTGGAATCTTATACATGTTTTTCATCATCAAATCCCAGACTGGTTCATCAACTGAAGTCAACGTACTTTTCAGCATTTTCAAGACCAAACTTTGTGTTGTTGGTACATCTTGATTATCGCCATCTTGCCCAATAACAGTGGCATCCACACCGTCTGTTCCGAACTCTCCAACTTTATAGACTTTTCCACCAATCGTATATTCGTATGCAACTGCTAGAACCTCATCGTTGCTCAACGGTTGTTGCAAAGAAATATACCCTAATTGCGGATGGAATTTAAATTCATTTTGTGCTAGTTTTCGAGCATTTTCAAGTTTCACATAATCACGACCTTCTACAACTGGAATATTGAAACCGTTTTGAGCTGTTGTAATTTCTCGAATTCCTTGATTCAGATAATTAGAACCTATTAAAGCGGGGTTGAATTGGTTGTTCGAGTTGTTGGTAGGCGCATCTATTGGCGATGAACCAAAAAAATCAGTATGTACATTCAAATCCAAACCGATGGTACGCTCCAAATCTGCATTGCTTAATCTGGCTTCTCCTAGATCTTGAAGCGCAATGATGTTTCGCATGTTATTATTAACTCTATCAATACGATTTTGGCGATTCGTTACCCAAACTTCCACTCTAGTAATACGCACTCGACTGTCTACATAAGGGTAATTTCTTAAGGCTTTATCATATTGATATCTAAAATATTGCGACAAGAAGTAATGACGATCTCTTTCATAATTCAAAGCAAAAAGCTCAAAATCCTCAACAGTTCCTCCTCCTTCAACTACGATAGAATTACGCTCTGAATTTTGCTTGGAAACTACTCCTGTGATCGTGGTTCGACCAAATTGTAACTTTGATTTTACCCCAAATAAATTCTGAGCACCACGTATCAAAGAGTTATTAACTGGCATGCTAACGTTACCAACTTCGATTCCTTGGATAATAGCATCTTCATCTGGTTCATAATGCAACTTAACCATTTGCTGTTGAAAACCTTGCGTTGCCATATTATCAAAATTGATATCGGTACTCAGCCTTGTTCCAACTTTTCCTTGCATACTTAATGAGATCCGTTGATCAAAATCAAGTGCAAACATTCTTCGATTTCTTGGCGATATAATCGGGTTGTCTTGTTTAGAGTAACGCAATCCTAAATCGACTTCTACAGAACCATTCGGACGAACATCAATCGTGTTACTACCAAAAATGCTTTCAAAAAGTTTAGAATTCACATAATATCTAGGCAACAAGTCCTTCATTTCCTCTTCACTCAATCGGTCTTCTGCGGCTGCGAGTTGTTTATAGTAAAACTCACGAGTTGCAGCATTGAGTAAAATTTCTTCGTATTGATTTCGAGTTAAAATAACGGGGTATTCGATATCAAAACCACCAGTTGTTACGCTGTAGATATAGCGATCGGTAATGGGATCATAAGAATACATTCTCATGATGCTGTCCACATCTTCCAATGCGATAGCACCTCTAATAACAATTTCCTCATCGTCTTCGGTTTCATCGACTTGTGCAAAAAAGACAGACGGCGTTCCCAAAAGAAGTATGAGTACTAAATGTTTAAAAAATATGTTTATACGCAAATACGCTTTCAAATCCTATAGGTTTTTTAATGCCAATTTAATAATTTGTTCCACCCCAGCATCTGGATCTTGTTCCAAAATCTTTTTGACGGTTTTTTCGGCTGATTTCCTTACAAAACCCAACACCTCTAAAGCAGATAACGCTTCTTCTGCGTTTCTATTGTGATTCACAAGAGAAATTTCATCTAAATCGTGCATTTTCATCACCTTTTCTTTCAATTCGATAATTAATCTCTGTGCAGTTTTTAATCCGATTCCCTTTATAGTCTGTAGGCTCTTAGTATCTTCTTGTGCAATTGATTGCATCAATTCTTTAGGCTGAATGTACGATAATATATTCCGTGCCGTGTTTGCACCAATACCTGAAACTGAAATAAGCAATTTAAAAATTTCTCGCTCCATTTTATCAGCAAAACCGAATAAAACATGCGCATCTTCTCTCACTTGCAGATACGTATAAAGCATAATCGCCTCATTATCAGTAACGGCAGCATAAGTATTTAAAGAGATATTCACCTGATATCCAATTCCATTAGCTTCAATTATCACTTCAGTTGGAGTCTTTTCTACCAATCTGCCCTTTATAAAAGAAATCATATCAAAATTTTTACCAAAAATAGTTAATTTAAATTTAATTCAACTCATTTGTAGTTGGATTTTAGATGTGTGATTCACTTTTGGAAGAACAGACTTTTATAAAAGACAAAAGCGGCTTTCCATTTTTGGAAAGCCGCTTGAAGTTATAAAAAATTGAAAAACAATTACTTCCTTTTTGTCGCCTGTTTTTGTTGGGCATCAATTACAGCTACTGCTGTCATATTCACCATCTCCTCTACTGAGGCTCCGAGTTGAAAAACGTGCGCTGGGTAATCCAATCCTAAAATAATAGGGCCGATAGAAGTGGCGCCATTTAACTCTTTCAACATTTTATAGGTGCTATTTGCAACATCTAAGTTAGGAAAAATCAAAGTATTCACTCTTTTATTAACCAATTTTGAAAACGGAAATTTATCTTTTAGCATCTCTTGATTAAGAGCAAAATCTACTTGTATTTCTCCATCGACAATAATATCTGGATAATAATTATGCAAAAACTCAACAGCTTTAGCTACTTTCCGCGGCGATTCTAACTTTGACGAACCAAAATTACTGAACGATGTCATTGCAATTACGGGCTCCATTCCAAACATTTTTACTGTATGGTAGGTCATCAATGCAATTTTGGATAAGGTTTCCGGATCTGGATCTGGATTGATGGTGGTATCAGACAGAAAAACAGGTCCTCTGCGGGTCATCATTAAGTTTGTTGCTGCCACTTTTTTCACGCCGTTGGCTCTTGGGATCATCTCTAAAACCGGTTTTAATGCCGATGGATAACTTCTTGAATATCCGGTCAACATGGCGTCGGCTTCTTTCAGTAGCACCAACATTGAGGCAAAATAATTCCGATCGCGCATTAATTTTTCAGCTTCCAAAAGTGTAATGCCTCTTCGAAGTCTGTTGTTCCAATATTTCTTTGCAAATCGACTTCTGCGTTCAACTTCTTCCCTTGCTTTTGGGTCAATGATTTCAACATCTGCAGAAAACCCAATTTCCTCTTTCAATTCAAGAATAATTTCTTTATTCCCTAATAAAATTGGAATTGCAATTCCTTCTTCGTGTGCAATTTGGGCCGTTTTCAAAACGTTCAACTGATCCGCTTCGGCATAAACCACTCTTTTAGGAGCTGTTTTTGCTCTATTGACAAGCAATCGAATTAATTTATTATCGCTGCCCATTCTATCGTTCAATTCGTCGCGGTATTTATCCCAGTCTGTTATTTCTTCTGTAGCCACACCCGAATCCATCGCAGCCTTTGCCACTGCAGGAGGAATTTCAGTAATCAATCTGGGATCGAAAGGTTTTGGAAGTAAATAATCACGGCCAAAAACTAGTTTTCTTTCACCATATGCGATATTTACTTGTTCTGGCACAGATTCTTTTGCCAATCTAGCTAGTGCATAAACGGCCGCAATTTTCATTTCTTGGTTGATCTTTTTTGCTCGAACATCCAAAGCACCTCGGAAAATAAATGGAAAACCTAGTACATTATTTACTTGGTTAGGTTTATCTGAACGGCCGGTTGCCATGATCAAATCAGCGCGTGTAGCAACCGCCAAATCATAGTCAATTTCTGGCGTAGGATTTGCAAGCGCAAAAACGATTGGGTTTTCTGCCATGGTTAATAACATTTCGGCAGAAAGTACATTGGGAGCAGAAAGTCCTAAGAAAACATCGGCATCTTTCACAGCATCGGCAAGTGTAAAACCTTCTAGAGGCTTAGAAAATTTATGTTGTTGTGGTAATAAGTCAACACGGTTCGTATGTAAGACTCCATTGACATCAAACATGATCATGTTTTCTACCTTAACACCTAGTTGCAAATACATATTTGAACAAGCCAATGCAGCAGATCCAGCACCTGAGACCACAACTTTTACCTCTTCGATCTTTTTTTCGGCCAATTCTAAAGCATTAAGCAATGCAGCTGCAGAAATAATGGCTGTACCGTGTTGATCATCGTGCATTACTGGGATATCTAGCTCTTCAATTAACCTTCTTTCGATTTCGAAAGATTCTGGAGCTTTAATATCTTCTAGGTTGATCCCTCCAAAAGTTGGGGCTATATTTTTTACTGTTTCAATAAACGAATCTACGTCTTTAGTATCGACTTCAATATCAAAAACATCTATATCAGAAAAAATCTTAAACAACAAACCTTTTCCTTCCATAACAGGTTTAGAAGCCTCTGGACCAATATCTCCCAATCCCAAAACAGCCGTACCATTCGAAATTACTGCAACCAAATTTCCTTTTGCAGTGTATTTATAAACATTCTCTTTGTCTTTGGCAATTTCCAAACAAGGCTCTGCAACACCAGGCGAATATGCCAACGACAAATCTCTTTGAGAGGATGTCGATTTTGTGGGAACAACTGCGATTTTCCCTGGTTTTGGTTTTGCGTGGTATAATAATGCTTCACGTCGTTTTGAATCTCTGTGCATAGTTTTATTTGTTTAACTAACAAAGATACCAAGCAATTATGAGATTTAAAAGCAATCGACTTTTTTTTACAACAAGACTACAAAAAATATTTAGGATATTTCTACTTGACTATATTCCTCTGCCGTTGTCATCACATAATACATTTCATTAATGATTAGATTTTTGGTTGATTTCAAAATTTCTTCCTCTATGCCGAAGCTTTTCAACAAATTATAGGCCTCGATTAATTTTTTCAATTGAAACAACTTGTGATTCTCATTGTTGTATTCATTAATGCGCACAACGGAAGTATCTATGTATTTGAGCAGCTTGAACGCTTCGTTTGATTTAAAAAAATTGCGTTCCTGTTGAAGTTCAGCTCCTCCGTTTACATAATCAATGATTGAGTCTAAACTTTGTGCTTCACGAATTTTGAGTATCTCTATTAATTCTTGCAATTTTTCAAAATACAAATACGATTTCGAATGGTTGCAAATACCACACAACATATTTAAGTAGAAATAATTCAAGAGTTTTTCATTCGGTGTTTTAATGAAACTTAGATTCAATTCTAGGCAATTGATTAAGGAATAAGTCAACAACTTTAGATTAAAATCATTGGAAATTTCGTCTATATTCAGTCGTTTTCTATTGATCTCTAAATTAGAGTTTTCGTTATAAATTACACCACAGGCCAATAAATAAGTTCTAAAAAGTTTGTTTTCTTTCATGTTAAAGCTTTTGATCGATCGAAAGACTTTTTCATTATCTGCCACAAAGCACAAATCATCACTGTCGTATGCTTTCACTCTAAAATCTAAAACTTCGCCTTCTTTATAGCCTTTATTTTCTATTTTCACAATATAGCCTTTTTGTGCAATTACGTACACTACATCTTCCTCTACTTTTAACACTTTTCCATAAGTGTTCGTAACCCTTCTAAGGAGTGATTGCGCATAAGCTTCAAACATTGAAAGAAAAGAAATTATGATTTTCCCATCCTCAATTTCCTTAATTTTAAAGTTTAAACTATCGTAACTAAAAATGATCGAATCCAAGGTATCGAACACGCGAGAAGGCAAGATATTTTTTATATGAAAAATAGTATCAAGCGCATTGTTGTCAATCCTGCATCTAATAAAACAATAATGATTTCCTGGTTGAATACTCTTCACTTTCCCTCTGTATACCTTGTCTACAAAATCAAGTTTAATATCTTCAAAACGACTGCTTTTTCTAAATTCAATCACACTTTCTATGTTTGAAATAAGCTGTTTTGCCTTTTGGTCTATCGACAGTTCATCTAATTCAAAATGCGACTGAAGGTAAAGTTCGAATGGTTCCAGTTTGAGTAATTGCTGGCTTTCCTGAACCAAGGAACCTTTGTAGAGATTAAATGGAATGATGTATAGTTTTTTATCTTTTCTAAAAATTGTTCCAGATCCTTTAAACCGAACATCATTTTTCTCTATATCAACCACAAAAGACTGATAGTCTTCTAATTTCAAATCAAATACATTCTGAAACCCAGCGGTTTTTGGCTGAAGATAAGTACCAGAAGTAATAAGCTGAATTCCCAATTGTAAAAAGCCTACCTCTTTATTAAAAACCGATAAATACTTCATCAAATTCACCGAAGCATGAATGTTTTTTTCCAAGGTTTCTTCGATATTTAAAACCAATAACAACAAAAACTGTTTATTGATAATGGATTTAAAAACCTCTTGATTCTCGATCTCTTGATCTGCAACATCCAACAAATTAACTTGGTTGTTAAGTTGAGCCACTTTCTTAAATATAACATTGGAATATTCGAAAGCATCCTCTTTAGATATGTAATTGTTTTTCAACATTAAGAATATCAATTCTAGAAGCAAGTCATCGTCTGTTACATCTATACAAAATGAAACAATCACACTGATGCTTTTAAGTAGTGCTTTGTTTTCATCACTCACATAGGAATCGGTTTCAAATTGTGCCTTTAGGCTTTTTAAAAAAGGCGTTATTTCTTTATTTAAAAGCATTGAAATCGCTCGATCAAATCCTTTAAGTTTTGAAATTCTATCTTCTGCTTTTACAACAATATCCTCTCCTTTAGCAGCACTAAAATTGGTCAAAAAATCTGAACCTTCCAAAAGCCACACTTCTATTTTTACGTATAAATCGATAAGTATTTTTGCTTTTTGCAACTCCATTTGTTCCAAAAATTCAAAAAACTTTTTATCTAAAAAACTCAGATACGTAAAAACCCATAAATTTTCGCCTTCTGCATATTGGGACAAAAATAAAAAATCTTCACTATCATCATCCAAAGTTTTTAAATTGTAAAAGTATTCTTGCAACTTGTCTTCATAACCTATTTCGCTAAAAATCATTTCGGGAGTATAGGTTTTTCGTTCCCATAATCCAATCTTATTGACCAATCTTAAGTATCCTTTATCGCTGATTTTTTTCACATATAGACTCACTTTATCATTGACATTTAATTGATTCATTTCATCTTCAAATGCATGATCTTGGTCGACATGATAATTATTTTTGAATGTATATTCATCTTGTACTACCCAGAAATTCATCCCCTTTTTTGGGTCAAAAACTTTATTGATTATTGTAAATGTATAACGACTACCTACGGAATAAATCTTTGAAATAATAAATTTGCGCGAAAGGTTTAAAAAACGATTTCCCGTTTGATTGTAATAAGCCACTTTACAGCTAACCAAATCACCAGATTGAATTTTCATCTCTATCTGTGGGATTGTAATCGAATATTTTTTTCCGAGATATTCAGCCATCAAATAGTTTCTACCAAATCTGTTTGTATAAGTTCGGATCGCGCGAAGTTCGTACTCTTTCTCGTCTTCAAAAATTGATAAATCAGCTTCGTATTGTATTCTGTCTTGAGAGACTTTCATGGTATAATCAAGCTCTAATTTATTGTATGTACGAGAGATATATTGCACCAACAGCCTGATTTTTCCATTCTGAATATTATTTTCAATTAAGCGAGGTACTTGCACTGTAACACCTTTTGTATCACCCACAATGATGTTGTATTCAGATGTATCTAACACATTAAATTCATAAAACTCTTGTTCTCTGTAGTCGTTCAATACACTGTATTCAAAGATCGGTTCCCCTTGATCGTCATAATTTTTTATAAACAACAAAAATTCATCTCCCACATTATGTTGACTCAAAAGAAAACTCTTGTACTGTACGTTATAATCCCTATCTACCACCACGCTATAAGTATCCTTATGCGCTAAAACCTTAAACATCCTGTGCTGCATAACATATAATTTTAAGAATAAGAAATCTTTCGGTTTTTAAGCCATAAACTAAAACCTAATCAAAAGAGGAAGTCAACATCTTTTTTTCTAATCACAACAAACTTTTAAAGACTAATAGACACCCTTAATTACTAATCTTTCAAATACAATGTTAAGTTTTTTTTAGGTAAAAAACAAACATTTTCTTAATTAACAGCAAGATTAAAAAAAACAATTTGACCTCTAACAGAACTAACTATTAGACAAGTTGTCATTTGGCTTGATTTACAAAGATTTATTGATAGAAATTATGAAAGTCTATTTATTTTCGTTGTCAACAAAGGCAATATTGCGCATTAAACCTGTATATTTAGTACGTTTGACCGCTGATTTTTTAAAAATCTCATTAAAAAGTTCTTGTGTCAAATCTTTCCATTGTCTTTTGTCGTAATCCAATAACTCTGGTTTTGGATGAAATAAAGGTTGTGTATGCGGCTTTGCAAAGCGATTCCATGGGCACACATCTTGGCACACATCGCAACCGTATATCCAATCGTCTAATTTGTTCTGAAACTCTTTTGGAATTTCATTTTTAAGCTCAATTGTTAGATACGAAATACATTTGCTTCCATTGACTAGATAAGGTGCTTCAATAGCCTCAGTTGGGCAAGCATCGATACATGCGGTACAAGAGCCACAATGATTGGTTACCGCATGGTCTGTTTCAAGTTCCAAATCACTGATGAGTTCAGCTATAAAGAAAAAAGAACCTTCGCCTTTTCTTATTAAATTATTGTTTTTTCCAACCCAACCTAAGCCACTTTTAGCAGCCCAAGCTTTGTCTAAAACTGGCGCAGAATCTGTAAATACGCGAGCATTCACTTCTCCAATTTCTTCAATAATAAAATGTAATAAGTCTTTTAATTTATCTTTTATAACGAAATGATAATCCTCACCATAAGCATATTTTGAGATTTTATAGCTGTCGGCGTTTTGATGTTTTTCGGGATAATAATTATAGAGTAAAGAAACTACAGATTGAGCACCATCAACCAATAATCTGGGATCTAAGCGTTTGTCAAAATGATTTTCCATATAACTCATTTCGCCGTGCATATTGGCATTGAGCCAGCTTTCGAGGCGAGGAGCTTCGGCTTCAAGAAAATCGGCTTTAGAAATTCCACAGTAAGAAAAACCCAATTCCTTTGCTTTGTTTTTTATCAGCTGTGCATAACGCTCTTTAGAATTCATCAAACAAGCCACCTTTAGGTTTTAAAGAAGAAACACCTAAATGCTTATAAGCCTTTTCTGTAACCTCTCGACCTCTTGGTGTTCGGTAGATAAACCCTTGTTGAATTAAAAAAGGTTCATAAACTTCTTCTATTGTTTCGGCATTTTCAGAAACAGCTGTAGCCAAAGTTGAAAGACCAACTGGACCGCCTTTAAACTTTTCGATAATTGTTGATAGGATTTTATTATCCATTTCGTCCAATCCGTATTGATCAACATTGAGAGCTTTTAATGCAAAACGAGAAATTTCTATATCGATTTTTCCGTTGCCTTTAATTTGCGCAAAATCTCTAACTCGTCGCAATAATGCATTAGCAATTCTTGGTGTTCCTCTACTTCTACCTGCAATTTCTATTGCCGCTTCAAGATCGATGGGAACATTGAGAATATTGGCACTACGCTCTACAATTGTAGCTAATAATTCGGTGTTGTAATACTGTAAACGACATTGAATCCCAAATCGGGCGCGCATGGGAGCTGTTAATAAACCAGAACGAGTAGTGGCGCCTACCAAAGTAAACGGATTAAGATTGATTTGAACGGAACGAGCATTGGGACCGGTTTCGATCATGATGTCGATTTTAAAATCCTCCATTGCAGAATACAGATATTCTTCAACAATTGGACTCAACCGATGAATTTCATCGATAAAAAGTATGTCGCGTTCCTCTAAGTTTGTCAACAATCCGGCCAAATCTCCAGGTTTATCCAATACAGGTCCTGAAGTAATTTTGATTCCTGCCCCTAGTTCATTCGCCAAAATGTTCGAAAGTGTTGTTTTTCCTAATCCTGGAGGACCATGAAACAAGGTATGATCGAGTGCTTCTCCGCGCAAATTAGCCGCTTCAACAAACACTTTTAAATTATCCAAAACTTGATCTTGACCTGCAAAATCATCAAACGAAAGCGGACGCAGCTTTTTTTCTACGTCAAAATCCTCGTTAGTAAAATGTTCGTTGGTTGGATTCAAATGTTCATTCATAGTGCAAAGATACTATTTTTCGGGATAAGAAATGGTTTTTTATGGCGAAGGCACCAACACAAAAACGGTTTGACAATTTAATAAAAAAACAAAAACGGTCGACATAGCCACAACATCATCACTTGATTAGAAATCGCAACTTCTGATTTATATTTAAATTATTTTTATGATTTCATTAAGTCCTTAAAACACAATTTTTCATAACTTTATCGTCTATTGATAAAAAAAAGAACATGAATCAATCAGAATTAGAAGAAAAATGGAATCAAATCAAGAGTTCATTAAAACAGAAATACGCCAAATGGTTTGAAGACGACCAAAGTTTTGCAGATGGAAAGCTTGAAGATTACATCAGAAAAATTCAGAAAAAAACTGGGAGAACTAAAGAAGACATTGAACGAGAAATCAGAGATTGGATGAAAAATGACAATCATCTATAAATCAACAATATCAATCAAAAAAAACTATAAAAGTGGCGCCAATAATCTGCAAAGCGATGCGAAAGTTTTATAATACCACTTTTCATTTTGCCAAGCTGTAGCGGTAAATAGCTCACTTGATTTTATATCGTTTTCAAAATTTTGTTCTAATTCTCGAGCTATTTGATAATCCAAAACAATCGCACTAAGCTCAAAATTGATAAAAAAACTTCTCGAATCCAGATTTGTTGTACCCACATAACTCAACATCCCATCGATACAGATGGTTTTCGCATGTAAAAAACCTTTTTTATAAAGATACACTTTCAAACCTCTTTGCACAAACGGCTTCAAAAAAGACAAACTTGCCGCATGAACAATTGCAGAATCTCCTTTATATGGAATCATTAAACTCACATCGACGCCTTTAGAAACTGCAATCAACAATGCTGTTTTGAATGATTCGGTTGGTATAAAATAAGGTGTACAAAGTTGAATACTTTTTTGAGCAGCCAAGATACTCAAAATCATCGATTCCATTACATAAGGCTTTGTGTGTCCTGGAGATGAAAAAGCAAAAGTGACTGGTTTTCTAGAAAATTGTTTCTCAATTATTGGAATATATGCATTATTTAAAACAAAAGCCTGACGAGCAATACTTTGCCAATGCAACCAAAATTGAACTTGTAATACCTTTACTGCATCACCTTCTATTTTTATAGATGTATCGTGCCAATACAATCTAAATTTGTTCGGGTTAATGTATCGATCCGAAATATTTATTCCACCAACATAACCAATACTGCCATCAATTATAATTATTTTTCTATGATTGCGGTAGTTACTATTTGCTAAAGAAGAAAAGCGCACTGGCAAAAACACTTCAAACTGAATGCCTTTTTCTTCATAAAAACTTTTCCTCTTGGCAAATTTTGAAGAACCAAACGCATCAATAATCAAACGAACCTCAACACCTTCTTTGACTTTTTCTATCAATAAATTCAGGATTTTGGTCCCGATTTCATCTTCTTCAAAAATATAATATTCTAAATGTATATGATGCGTTGCCTTTTGTAAGTCTTTTAAAAGCACTTCAAATTTCTGTTCGCCGTTGTTCAACAACTTCAAGTCGTTATTTGAAGTAGGCAACGCATTTTTTGTGAGTGCTAAATATTCAAAAACATCGTTTAAATGTTTACTATAAGTTTCGGTCAATTTGATTTCATTATCGATAAATGGCTGCAACTCTTCCCATCTTTCTTCTAATTTCAAAGTATAATTCTGATCGAGCTTTTTGAAATACTTTTCTTTTTTAAACTTCTGTCCGAAAAAATAATACAATAAGATCCCTACAATTGGAAGGAAAACAATAACCAAAAGCCACGCTATCGTTTTTTCGGGTTTTCCATTCTCAATTAAAATAGTGATAATTGCGGCTATGTTGACCAAAGTTATTGGAAACCAATACCATTCTTTGATAAAACTCCAGACTAAGTATAAGTTTTCCATAACTTGTGTTGTTTGAATCGAAATTACATATAAGTTAATACATTTGCAATGTTTTTTTTTTACTTGTTTATGATCTAAAAAAAAACAAGCATTCATCTGAATTTAATTCAGTGCTTTATTAGAGAACTTTATTGTTTAAATCCGGAATAAAACACTTTCTCACTCTAAAGTATACTATTAAGAAATCAAAAAGGTTAAATTTGCCTAAACTTTTTTTATATGAAATGGTTTAGAATAAACACCAAAAAAGAAACAAACACCGATTTTATGAAAAAATATTTAATTGTTGGCTTAGGAAATATTGGTGCTGAATATGTGAATACACGGCACAATATTGGATTCAAAGCTGTTGATTTTATTGCAAAAGAAGCGGATGTTGCTTTTGAAACTGTAAAACTGGGAGCGTTAGCTCAGGTCAAAATTAAAGGAAGAACCCTATTTCTCTTAAAGCCAAATACCTACATGAATCTTTCTGGCAAGGCTGTACAACATTGGATGGAAAAAGAAAAAATCGCTGCTGATAATATTTTAATAATTACTGATGATTTAAATTTACCTTTCGGAACAATTCGAATTAAAAGTAAAGGTTCAGACGGTGGGCATAACGGACTTAAAAGCATACAATCTACATTAAACACAACAGTTTATCCACGATTACGCTTTGGAATTTCAGATGAATTCAAGAAAGGACAACAAGTAGATTACGTTTTGGGCGATTGGAGCGATGAAGAACAAACGGCACTTAAAGAACGTTTAGAAACTGTTTCAAATGCAGTCAAAGAATTTGCTTTGGCGGGCTTAAATCACGCAATGAATAACTACAATGGGAAATAATATGAAAAAGTTTTTTACTCTATTGGCAATAACCGCTCTAGCTAGTTGTGCAACCAACAAAGGAGTTACGACCACCAATTGGTTGGGAAAAAGCATAACTATAAAATCCGAAATGCCAGAAAACGGCACCATAACTGCAACTCGAGAATTTGAAAAAGGACTGAACCTAAACGGTTTTGAACAATTATACCCAAAATCAAATTATAATCCTCATTCAGTATTGATTCAATATGAATACAACAAAAACCAATCGGAAGAGGAATATGCCGACGATTTTTATAAAGAAGAAATCTTTTTAGAAATTCCCGCCGAAGCTTTTAAAAAACAATACGAAAATGAGGAATTAGAGGAAGTAAAACTGGTTTATGCTAAACATTGCTATTGTAAAGGAGAAGCAGGATACTATAAAATAACTGATGGCATTTTGAACATCAAACATTCAGAAAAATCCACTTCTGTAAAACTGACATTCAAAGCCCCAGTAAATTCATTGATTGAAAATATTGAATTCACAGTCGAATAATCTTCTTAAAACTGGATTTAATTAATTTAGTACTTAAATTTTTTATAAAGTAAAAAAAATGTACTTTTGCACATTCAAACAGAGAGGTGCTCGAGTGGTTGAAGAGGCACGCCTGGAAAGCGTGTATGCGGCAACGCATCGAGGGTTCGAATCCCTTCCTCTCTGCTAAAAACCTTGTAAGCTTTTAATTTACAAGGTTTTATTTTTACAGGTGCTAATTTAGGTGCTAAGATTTAATTGGTATTTGCCGTATATGGTACAGGTATAGACAAAAATTTCTTAAAAATCTTAATATGTATTCTATAATTACAGCAATATAGTAATTGAAAAACTAACGAATATAAAACGATATTAAACTGTTAGTGCTTACTCATCATTTTTATCAAAAAATAAAAACAACCGAAGACCAAAATTGACTATCCCTTATCAACTACATCTCCATTTTGTTTAAGGATTGTTTGGCACGTATTAGCATTTTTCGTATAGCTATAATCATATTTAATCAGAATTACGTGATTTTTATAGATGGGATGAGGATGTTAAGAAGAATTTAAGAGGAAGTTCTGACATCTTTAATATATAAAAAAATAATATATCCAATATTTTTTTGTTAATTAAAATGTAATTTTTGTATTTACTAAATTAATTAATTCAAAAACAAATCATTATGATTAAAAAAGTTTTAGCTTTTACAGCTTTCTTCGCTCTGGCAGCCTGTAGTGAAGATGTGTATCAAGAAATTGATCAGCAAAATGCAGAACCGGATATGATGGCTCCGGCAACGTTTAACCCCAATCAACCCGGATGGTATGATTACGGGAGCATGACACTTGTAGAATTTCCCGGTGGATATTATTCTCCGTGGGATATTTGGGAAAGATCAAATATGAATGTTCCTTATGAAATCTTTAACAATGTTCCCGGGCTTACTATGAATGTGAGAGCTTATATTGGTTTGGCGTATTATGATGATGTTGATAATGGTCTATATCAGGATACTTTCACAGGTAATATGATAAACTTAGCCAGTGGCAATTATCCAAACCTTTATGCCAACAACCAGGAAATCGGGAATTTACTTCTTTCGAGATGGATTACGGCAGAACCAGAATTGATTTTTAGAGGTTCCGGTGGTGCCCATTGCCCTATATGGGACGGCAATGGACCGGGATATAACCCAAACGGGTGGTTTTTTGACCTGCCAACCGTGGATATACTAACTTAGCTTCCAGTTAGAGTTAAGCATAAAATCTTATTTTTGA
>CAYNIM010000031.1:0-32406 GCA_964397335.1 uncultured Flavobacterium sp. | reverse complement strand
AACCTAGAACGACTGAACCAAAATCAGCTGTGTTACCATTACACCATAGACCAATAAACCAACAATATTTAGAGCTATTGCTTGATTATTGCGAGTGCAAATCTAATATAAAAAATGGATAAAACAAGTGTTTTTGAGAGATTTTTTTATAGAAAACAGAAGGATGTGTTTGTGATTGGCCTTACTTCCTGATAAGCTGTTGATTATGAATACTAGACGTGTTTTGTCGATTTGTTTTAAAAATAAACAAGCGAAATGATGTTGTATGATGTGTTTGTTCTTGTGTTTTTCAGCTTTAGCGAGTTTTTTATAAATATAAACAAAAAGTTATTGAATTATTTTTTATAAAATAATTTACTTTGTGTTAATAATGTAAATTAAATTTGGTATATTTAAACCAAAAATATTTTTATTATGAGAGCACATTATTTATTAGTACCTCTGGCGATGCTGGTTTTTGGCTGTAATCAGAGTGGTGAAACAACGGAGAGAGAACGTACTGAAACTAAAAAAGCAAAGAAGACGGTAGCGGTTCCTGAGTTTGTGGAACGACAATATAATTGTATCGACTACCAAGTAAAAGCATTCAGTATTGGTTTAGAGCGCTTGGAAAACGAGAATATTAAAACTTATCTACGTGATAATTTACCAATGTTAGAAAACCTTCGTTCAGATTTTCAGACCACTGCAACAAATAACGGTATGAAAATTGAAGAAAATTCGAAAGTCAATGAAAATGAGTTGTACAAGTTGACTGTTGCAGATGCCAAAGATTTTGATAAAGTTTTTATACTGTATTACAAAGATTTTCTTAAAAATTCTATTGAACAATTATCTGAAGTTGAAGTTTCAAATCCAGATTTCGCACCTTTAAAAGATAAATACGGTCACATTTTATATGAACAGAAATTGTTTTTTGACGTACTTTGATTAATTTGAAGATTCGACAAAGTCAAGTATGGATTCGATAACTTTTTCGTCTCCAAGAATTTTCCTATGTCCTAATTTATGTGTGATAAGTAGTTGGCTACAAGCTAATTTTTTATGAATTTGTTCAGCAGCTTGTACTGGAACTTCCAGGTCATCATGATCATGAACAATTAGAACAGGGATATCAACACTTTTGGCGTGGGTTTCAACATCGTAATCACTCATTTTTTCGTTGTATTTTCTCTCAAATAGCTTGGTGAACATTGAAGCGCTATTTGTTTTCATTCCTATATTTTTCAAAAATGAAATCACTATGTCTTCAGTTTTATTTCCACTACCAATAATAATTGCTTTGCGAGCTTTTAAACCCCGCCCTAAACTATTAATCACCGACATGCCTCCTAAAGAATGTCCGATAATTACATCAAATACTCCATATTTTTTTTCCATTTCAAAAATAGCTTCAATAAAGTCTTTCATATTGGTTGTTGTTTTTGGACTTTTTCCGTGCCCTGGACCATCAAAACTAATTATAGTGTAGTTTAACTCTTTAAAAGCTTTCGCAATTGAAACTAATTGTGTACCTCGACCACTCCAGCCATGGACTAGTAAAACTTTTTTGGAACCGTGGACATTTTCGTAAACCACAATTTCCTTTTGACATTGAGGGAGTTTGAAATTTGTTTTTTGAGAAACGTCAAACATTTTTTGTTCACGTTTTGGAAGTTTGAAACGAATGGGAGTTTCGAAAAGTCTCAACGCAAACCTAATCGCTAACTTTAAGTGAAGTTTAGATAAAATTTTCGAGGTGTTTTTTATGTATTTTGGTATTTCTAAGTTTTTGGCCGATTTATTTTTCATTTTTTATTTAATTTTACTGACAAATTTAATTGAATATTTTCTTATCTTTAAAAAAGTAATTTAGAATAAAAAATAAAGTTATGAAAAAAGCAATCGTAGTGTGTGCAGCAGCTGCCATGATTTTGTCTTGCGCCACCAATCCGTTTACAGGGAAAAAGACTATGGCTTTTGTACCAGATAGCTCGTTGTTTGCTTCCTCTTTTCAACAATACTCAGAGTTTTTAAAGGAACATAAAGTGGTCACGGGAACATCGGACGCACAAATGGTTCAAAGAGTTGGTGGAAAGATTCGTAAAGCTGCAGAAAAGTGGTTGAGCGCTCATGGCCATTCCAATTATTTGAACGATTATAAATGGGAATACAAGTTGGTACAAGACGATGCAGTGAATGCATGGTGTATGCCAGGAGGAAAAATTGTGGTTTATACTGGTTTGCTCAAAGTTTCAGGAAACGAAGCTGGTTTAGCAACAGTAATGGGACATGAAGTTGCTCATGCTTTAGCAAATCACGGACAACAAAGGATGAGTGCGTCTTTATTACAACAATTAGGAGCAGTAGGTTTGAATGAAGCTACAGGAAAAAGCAGTGAAGGAACCCGCCAATTAGCAATGATGGCTTATGGAGCAGGGAGCAACGTAGTTGGAATGATGCCTTTTAGTAGAAAACATGAATCGGAAGCAGATCGAATTGGTCTTACACTGATGGCTCTAGCAGGCTATAATCCAAGTGAGGCGTTGTCTTTTTGGAAACGAATGTCGTCTCAAGGTGGAAATTCAGTTCCTGAGATTTTGAGCACGCACCCGAGTGATGCTACACGTATCTCTAATATTCAAAAGCTCATTCCAGAAGCCAAAGCTGAAGCAGCAAAATTCGGTATAAAATATTAATCTAATCAACACAAAGCAGTCAAAAAAATGGCTGCTTTTATCATTTCATGGATACATTTAAAAAAGGAGATAAACGAATTCTTAATGCTTGGGCATTTTACGATTGGGCAAACTCGGTTTACGCATTGGTAATAACTTCTACTATTTTTCCGCTGTACTACGGTGCGCTTTTCCGCATAGAAGGAAAAACTTCTGCTCACTTTTTTGGTATGGACACTCCAAGTGAATCTATAATAAGTTACGTGACTGCCATCGGTTTTTTGATTATTTCTGTTATTTCACCAATTCTTTCTGGAGTTGCTGATTATTTAGGGAGTAAAAAAACTTTTTTAAAACTTTTTTGCTGGATTGGGTCTTTTTCTTGCATGTTGTTGTATTTTTTTGATCTTGAAAATCTCTATTTAAGTCTGTTTGTTTACATGATGGCGCTAATTGGTTTTTGGGGTAGTTTGGTTTTTTATAATTCCTATCTTCCCAAAATAGCTTTTAAAGACCAACAAGACGCAGTCTCGGCAAAAGGCTTTTCTTTTGGATACATAGGATCGGTTATCTTGTTGATTATTAATTTGATACTTATCATGAAGAGTCATTGGTTTGGATTCGAAAATCAGTTAGAACCCATGAAAATCTCTTTTCTTCTGGTTGGTATTTGGTGGTTGGTATTTGGTCATGTATCCTATAGCAAGTTGCCGAGTTTTAGAAACGAAAAGAAAATAAAGAAAGATGTTTTTTCATACGGAATAAATGAATTGAAACGCATATATAAAGAAATTCAAAACTATCCAGTACTTAAAGGATATCTGGGTGCTTTTTTTGTTTATAGTATGGCGGTTCAGACCGTAATGATTATTGCAGCTTATTTTGGTGAAAAGGAAGTAAATTGGGGTTCAGATGAACAAAGGCAAGTGGGTTTAATTGTTAGTATCTTATTAATTCAGCTAATTGCGGTTGTGGGGGCCATTTTGACTTCCAAATTGTCTGCGAGAATTGGAAATATAAAAGCTTTGATAGTTATCAATATTATTTGGGTATTTATCTGTATCGCAGCCTATTTTATAGTAGAACCATTAGAGTTTTATATAGTGGCATCTTTTGTAGGATTGGTTATGGGTGGTATTCAATCTTTATCACGTTCAACCTATTCTAAGTTGTTGCCAGTAAATACCAAAGAAACAACTTCCTTTTTCAGCTTTTATGATGTTACTGAGAAAATAGGCATCGTAATCGGTATGGTTACCTATGGTGTAATTGCTCAAATAACCGGAAAAATGCAAAATTCTGTTTTGTTTTTAGTTGTTTTCTTTATTTTAGGCATTGTTTTATTAGCTAAAACACTAGGAAAACAAGCTAAAAGTTAAATTTGAGATTATTTTGACGAAAATTTTCGTATGTAAAAAAAATAATTTTATATTTGGATAAATTTAACAACCTTACAAATTCGTATGAGAAAATTAAAATATATTTTAGCAACGGCGGTTTTAGCAGCTGGTTTAGTTTCTTGTGAAACGGAAGCGATTGATGAAAAAGTGTTGGACGGAGATATTCCAGGGAAACCTATTTTACGTTTCGACATGAATAACGGCCAAACTATAGTAACCGACAAGGTTAATGTATCATGGGAGGGAGGAAATACACTTACAATTGCGGCTAAACTTTCCATATTGAATTTGGAAAATCATAATATGGAGAATAATCCTGAAAAATATTTAGCAGCAAATTTATTTATTACCTACAATATGCTAGTTCAAGGACATTTTCCTGCTAGACTTTCAATTGAAAACTTAAGTAGTAATTATAGTACTGCAACTATGAGTATACAATATGTGGTAGACAACGATGGAGCTATAACTAGAGAATGGGTTAATTATAGTACTTGGTATGCGTCTGAAAGTCAAGAAGTTGGTTTTTCAAACATTAATCATATTAATATAAGTGATACGAATCCAGATGCTCGTTATATTAACGGAAATTTTGAATTCATTGTTTATCCTGATCCAGAGAACGAGTCTGGAAAGATTCAACCACTTAGACTTTCTAATGGTAACTATAATTACGTAAAATATTAGTATATAATATAATAACTGATTTCAAAGTGTTGTTTTTCAATTGAAAAACAACACTTTTTTTATTTTAATGGATTTCAGCACTAAGACCAGCTTCTAAAAGTCCAGTGCACATAGGGATCAGCTCTTTAAACGAACCTGTTTTAACGTCGCATTTTCCTTTGTAATGTACGATAAATGCACATTGTTCTGCTTGGATTGGATCATGCCCACATACATCAACTAAGGTGTCAATTACATGATCAAAAGTATTTACATCATCATTATAAAGTACGATGACATTTTGATTGCCTAAAAGTTCGTCAATTTTTACTTCTTCTAAAACTTTTTCTTTTGTACTCATTTTTTTGTCATTTTTATTGCTGCCCAATTGTTTCGCTCTAATTGAGTGTCTAAAAATAATTCATATTTATTTGCTTCAGCTACAATGGCTTCAATATCTTCGGTATAAAAACCACTGAATAAGATACTAGCGCCCGATTTCATTGCTTCTGCATAAGCTTTCATATCATCAAGTAAAATATTTCTATTGATATTAGCGATGATTAAATCGTAATGATCTTTTTTGTCTATTAGTAAAGATGCATCACCTTCAAAAACAGAAATATTATCTATTTCATTACGTTCTGCATTCTCAATGGAATTTAAGTAACACCAGTTGTCAATATCAATCGCATCAACATGTTTTGCGCCTTTCATCGATGCTAAAATTGCTAAAATTGCAGTTCCACATCCCATGTCTAGTACTTCTTTTCCTTGAATATTTAAATTTAATAAATGCTTCATCATCATAAAAGTGGTTTCATGATGACCGGTACCAAAGCTCATTTTGGGTTCAATAACGATCTCGAATTCTGCATTCTTTGTTTCGTGAAAAGGTGCTCGAACATAGCAAATTCCCTCAACATCAATCGGGTCAAAGTTTTTCTCCCATTCTTCGTTCCAATTTACTTGTGTTATACTTTCTGTTCGATAATCGATTTCAAAATCGGGGTTTTTTAATATAAAAACATCATCCAACAAGTTGTCTGTCACAAAATGTTCTTGAATATAGGCAGATAGACCTTCTTCAGTTTCCATAAAACTATCGAAGTCCAATTCGCCTAGTTCAGCAATTAGTATCTCAGTAGCAGGTTCTTTTGGTTGAACTCTAAAGTGATAGGCAATATATTTAGATTCCATTTACGATTTCTTAACTATTATTTAATATTACGATTCTTTAAGAAGCAAATTTACTCATAATTTTGCGGAAATCTTTAATAAAACGTATGAGAAAGATTATCTTACTATTAAGTTTGTTCGTTAGTAGTTTTGCTATTGCTCAAACAAATGATAAAGAACAACATGATCAAGAGTTTAAATTATCTGCCTTACCCTATTATAATTATGGAAAAGGTTTAGGTGTAACCTCTGCAGACAGTTTATTTCAGTTAAACATTCGTTTTAGAATGCAAAACCGTGTGACTTACAATGATAACGAAGATCTTGGATCGAGTTATGAAGCGCATATACGTCGTCTTCGTTTAAGATTTGATGGATATGTTGGAAACCCTAAGTTTCAGTATGTTATCCAGCTTTCTTTTGCTCCGGGTGATCTTGGTGGAGCTTTAGTTGAGGGAAAAAACATCAATATCATTCGAGATGCGGCCATAAGTTATGTTCATAATAAGCATTGGAACTTCTTGTTTGGTCAAACAAAATTGCCAGGAAACCGTCAGCGAATCAACTCTTCGGGATCTTTGCAATTAACCGATCGCTCTATTAATAACTCTCAGTTTAATATCGATAGAGATTTTGGAATACAAGCCAATTATTTAAATCAATCTAAAGACGCTTTCTCTTATAGAGTGAAAACTGCTGTTTCTTCTGGGGAAGGTAGAAACTGGACAGGGAAAGATGAAAATGTGGCACTTACAGGAAAAGTTGAGGTGTTGCCTTTTGGAACCTTTAAAAAGGGTGGAGAATATTTTGAAGGAGATATTCAATATGAAGAAGAGCCAAAGTTGATGTTGTCTGGTGTTTTACATAAAAATTTCGGTGCTAATTTATCGAGAGGTCAACAAGGAAATGAATTGTTTGAAGCAAGAGATTTACAGTCTGTATTTATAGATGCTTTGGCTAAATATCGTGGTTGGGCAGGTATGATTGCTTATATGAATCGTACTACAAATGATCCGATTACTACAATGATTGATGCCAACGGAGCTACACAAACGCGTTATGTATTTGCTGGTGAAGGTATGGATTACCAATTGAGTTATACATTTCCAAGTTCTCATTACGAAGTGATTGGTCGTTTTTCTACTCAAAATGTTGATGATAAAATCTATCAGTTGAATGTACCAAACCAGAAACAATATAGTTTGGGTGTGACCAAGTATATTTGGGAACATGCTTTTAAAGTTCAAACTGAATTTAGTTATGACAAATTACAGTTCCAAAATGGACAAGAAAAAGGGAACTGGTATGTACGTTTCCAAATTGAAATAGGTATTTAATAAGAAATCATTTTTTAATAAATCAATAAAGCCAATGAGAAATCATTGGCTTTATTGATTTATTGTAATTTACTTGTTTAAATTTCAAGATCTAATTTTATGGGATGGTAGTAAAAATTGAAAGCTGTTCAATAAAGCTTTCTTTAAAATACTATTCTTCTTTTTTGTCTATTATTTGAGCAAAGAAGCGCTTGCTGTTCTGTTCAAAATCAGTGTCTTTCAATAACTTTAAAGCTTTACTAGATAATTCTTTGTAATCGGTTTGAGTTAACTGATTTTCAAATAATTCATTATACACATTACTTACAATCCCAAAAACACCATTAATTTCCTCAGGTTTTAATTCTTTGTTCTTTGTAAAGATTATTCTAAGGAAATTTGCTGCGACATAAGCACCGATTTCAATAACATCTTCTACTGTAATTTTGCTTTGACTTTTATGATATAGAAATAACTCTAGATCTTTTTTAATCAATTGTTCGATTGGTACAGGTTCCATAGTTTTTAACTTAAAAAAACCTGTCGGGAACAACAGGTTTAAATATGTATTTTAATTTATTGACAATTTTTGTCTAAATGTTTTTTCACGTTACCACCTGGGCAAGTAGGAATGTTTTCAAACTTATACAGTTTTTTTATGGTTTCCCCATTTTCAACTACTTCATAAGTGATTTCTTCACGAGTTGTGCTGCCGTCTCCATCATCATCTACATCTAAGAAATTAGGTTTTCCGTCTCCGTCAGTATCATCATCCCAAAGATTTCCGTTACCATTTATATCTTCATATTTAGTTAGAATTCCATCATTGTCATGGTCAACTTCATTTAAAGCGATAAGTTTAATATCGAAAATTATCGGTCGATAGCTTCCAATTGCTATTGTTCCTGTATTAAAATAGGCAAGACCAGAAGGAATGAAAACTACAACGCGACCTGGGTTTTCGTAACTGTAAGTGCCATCGCCGTTGTCAATTACGCCACTGGTAGTTTTAACTTGCTGTAATATTTGGCGATAACCAGAAATAAATTCAGATACAGAGCCATTTGCAGGATAGCCGCTCCATGTGCCAAAAGGTTGAGAATCAAAAGTACTTTTGCTTAAAGAATAACCAGCGTATGCAGTAAACACGTTGTCGTGAATAAATGGTTTTTCGCCGCCACCTTCGTTAATAATCATATAATAAACGGTGTATTCTACATTGTCGTCGATTCTCTTATACATACTGGTGTATGTATCGTTTTTTAACACAACCGACTGTAAGGGATACGCAGATTGTTTCCAAATAGATTGATTACTTTCAAAAGCAACAGAATCAAATTGTACTCCATTTTCTAAAATCTCTATTTTATTAGATTTTAAAAAAGTTTCAATTTCATCGATGTTTTCTTCGTAAACTTCTTGTCTGTCACGTATTTCAACTCTATTTGTATCATCATCACTTTTACAATTAGTCAAAAATATAGATCCCGTAAGGATGATAACAGAGATAAAAAATCTTTTCATTTAACTCAAATTTATGCGTGCAAGATACAATTTTACTTTATTTTTGTTTAAAAAATTATCCTAAAAATTATATAACAAATGCGTATAGACAAATACTTGTGGTGCATAAGGGTTTTTAAAACGCGTAATAGTGCAACAGAAGTGATAAAAAAAGGTCATGTAATGGTTAACAATCAGAAAGCTAAAGCTTCGAGAGAGGTTTTTGCTGGAGATAAAATTTCTGTTCGTAAAGATCAAATTAATTATCAATATGTTGTTTTAGATTTACCGCCGAGTCGAGTAGGAGCTAAGTTGGTAGATATGTATAGAAAGGATGAAACGCCTGAAGAAGCTTTTGAGCATTTGAAATTATTAAGATTAGCCAAAGAACATTACCGCGAGAAAGGACAAGGTAGACCTACCAAAAAAGATCGCAGAGATATTAATGAATATTTGGACGAAGACGATTATTTGGAACAAATCCACAATGAAGAATCTAAATAAAAAATATTGGAGTAGTCGCTATCAAGAGAATAATGTTCCTTGGGATGCTGGCAAAATTACCAACCCGATAAAAGAATACATTGACCAACTGGAAGATAAGCAAATGAAAATATTGATTCCGGGTGTTGGCAATGGTTATGAATTAGGGTATCTGTATGAAAATGGTTTTAACAATGTTTACGGACTGGATTGGTCTGAAGAACCATTACAGTTTTTTCAAGAAAAATATCCGCATTTTCCAAAAAATCAATTGATAAGAGGCGATTTTTTTCTACACCAAGATACTTATGATTTGATTTTAGAACAAACCTTTTTTTGTGCTATTTCCCCAGAATTGAGATCTAATTATGTAGATAAAATATTTGAACTACTTAAGCAAAATGGTACTTTAGCAGGTGTTTTATTTCAATTTCCTCTAACAACTCAAGGGCCGCCTTTTGGTGGAAGTAAGACAGAGTACGAAAAACTGTTTAAAAATAAATTTAAAATAAAAACCTTGGAAGAATGTTACAATTCAATAAAACCAAGGAAGGGCAACGAATTATTTATCATAATAAAAAAATAAGATGAAACAAAATATCATTCTAAGGAAGGAACAAATTCAACAAATAACCAAACGAATTGCATATCAGATTTACGAAACCTTTATTGATGAAGAGGAAATTGTAATCGCAGGAATTGCAAATAGCGGTTTCATTTTTGCTCAAAAAATAAAAGCTGAAGTAGAAAAAATAGCAGATTTAAAAGTAACTCTGGGTCGAATGGAGATCAATAAACAGAACCCAATCGAAGAAATTCGTTCGGATTTAAAAAAATCTGATTATGAAAATAAAGCTATTATTTTGGTTGATGACGTGATGAATTCTGGTGCAACTTTAATCTACGGAGTGAAATATTTCTTAGATGTGCCGGTAAAAAAATTCAAGACAGCTGTTTTGATTGACCGAAATCATAAAAAATTTCCTGTGAAAGCTGATTTTAAAGGAATTTCTTTATCAACTTCCAGTTTAGAGCACGTTCAGGTGGTTTTTGATAAAGAAAATGAATATGCTTTTTTAAAATAACACGGTAAATTCACATTGAATTAACTTGCAGAAAGCGGGTTTGTTTTTAATATATCGATGATTTCATTTGCAATGTCAAGTGAAGTCTTATCATCGACAGAAACACTATGATGGGCATGAAGATAAAAAAAACTTCTTTCTAATAAATGTTGACTTATGTATGTAGGCAAGTCAATGTTCAGGTTTTTTAGTAAGGGTCTGTTTTGTTTTTCGTTTGAAAGTCGATTTGTAAGGGTTTGCACTGTAGCTTTTAAGTAGATTGAATGAGACTCTTGTGATTTTAATAGCAAATGGTTGTTTGCATAGCACGGAGTACCACCGCCTAATGCCAGTACAAAACTTTCCTTTTGTTGTATAAATGATTTTAAAAGATCATGTTCTTTTTTTCTAAACCAAACATCGCCTTTAGTTTCGAAAATTTCGTTGATATTAAGATTAACTTCTCTTTCTATGCATTGGTCCAAGTCAAAAAAAGGAATGGAAAGTAACTTCGCCAGCTCTTTACCAACAGTAGTTTTACCTGAACCCATGTATCCTGTCAAAATGATTTTATTCATAAGAAATAGTGAATGAGAGAGTTAATAAATGGTTATTAAATTAATTACAAAAATAGCACAAAAAAGTATGGTAATACAAAAAAGTGTTCTATATTTGCACTCGCAAACAGCAAAGGTTTCGACTCGATAGCTCAGTTGGTAGAGCACAACACTTTTAATGTTGGGGTCCTGGGTTCGAGCCCCAGTCGGGTCACAAGTTCATAAGAATAAGTTTAAAGTTAGTTTAGGAGAGGTGCCGGAGTGGTAACGGAGCAGATTGCTAATCTGTCATCGGGTAACCGATGCCAGGGTTCGAATCCCTGTCTCTCCGCTTTCGGGGTGTAGCGTAGCCCGGTCATCGCGCCTGGTTTGGGACCAGGAGGTCGCAGGTTCGAATCCTGCCACCCCGACAACACTTACACTAAGTAAGGTCAAAAACCCTCAAATTCTATGAATTTGAGGGTTTTTTGTTTTATATTATATCAGGAAACCCCAATAAATATCAATCTAAATGTGAGTTAAACGGTGAGTCTTTTTAAGTTTTATATTTACTCACCGGATAGCTTATAAATAACTGTAAATCATTTATTTACAACATTTATTTTGATGCTATTTATTATTGTTTGACTTCTTTACTGCATCATATCCAATAGTTGGATTGAGAGAACTGCACTAAAGTGTATCAGTTGAACATAAAATAAATGGATATGAAGAGTAAAAACACTTTTGGGATTCAATTCGTGTTACGGTTGCCCAAGAACAAGAAAGATGAAATGGCCACTGTTTATGCAAGGATTACAGTAAACGGCCGTAGAACTGAAATTTCCTTAAAAAGCAAAGTATCGATCAACAATTGGGACGAAGTAAAAGGAAGAGCAAAAGGAAAACGCCAAGAAATCGTAAAGCTGAACAGCCACATGGAGCAGGTACGCTCCCTTATTTTCGATTGTTATCACCAGTTGGTGCAGCAAAATAAAACCGTTACCATTGAAGCGGTTAAATCTGTCTACCTAGGCGAGGACATAGAGGAAACAATGACTCTTCTAAAGCTAGTGGAATACCATAAACAAGTGGCAGTAAGTAAGCTTGCCCCCGGTACCATGAAAAATTATTATACCACCGAAACCTATATTCAAAAATTTATAAAACAAAAATATGGAAAAAAAGACATACCGTTGGATGAACTGAACTATCGGTTCATTTTGGATTTTGAAAACTTCCTTAATGACTACAAACCTAAAGATCATCATAAGCCCATAAATAATAATGGGGTGATGAAACATATGGAACGTTTGCGGAAGATGGTCAATTTGGCTGTTACGATGGATTGGCTGGTTAGGGATCCATTTGCCAAATACAAACTTCGGTTTGAAAAGGTAGAAAGAGGCCATTTGTCAAAAGAGGAGCTAACTGTTTTGCTTAATAAATCCTTTTCAATAGAGCGTCTGCAATCCGTGTCGGACATGTTCATTTTTAGTTGCTATACAGGTCTTGCTTACATCGACATTTTTAACCTGACCCCTGAAAATATTTCAAAAGGAATCGACGGAAAAGATTGGTTGACGACAAAAAGACAAAAGACCGATACAACGGTTCGAGTTCCTTTGCTGCCCGAGGCTTCAGATCTTCTTAAGAAGTACAGAGGGCATCCGGTAGCTGAGGCGAATGGAACGATCTTCCCTGTCATATCCAACCAGCGAATGAACGGTTATTTAAAAGAGATCGCAGAAATTTGCGGCATCAATAAAAATTTAACGTTCCATCTCGCAAGGCATACTTTTGCTACAACGGTGACATTAAGCAATGGTGTGCCAATTGAATCGGTGAGTAAAATGCTTGGCCATACATCTATACGTACCACCCAAATTTATGCTAAGGTGTTGGAACATAAGCTAAGTGAGGATATGCACAAGTTAGAGGTTAGAATGGCTTCCCAGGATTAGATACTTCTAGGTCATTATTGAAATGAAACGAGGTAAGGTTGTAATTTTAATGGATGCAATACTATATGTGTGCCTTTGGACGCCAAATGCAACCACTGACTGCCATGTTGATCAAATTCGTAGATACTTTTGGTTCATTTGTATCCGTAAAGACAGAAAAGACCATAAATCAATTCTGTTCTAGAGGAGAGAATTTAGAAACATTAAAAAGCAGCGCAAATGAAAGTAGAACTTATCACTAAAGAAGACTTAGATAGCTTTAAAAAGGAACTTCTTGAAGAAATCAGGAGAAATAGACCACATCCGAGAAAAACCGAAAAGGAGCCTCGGGAATGGCTCAAGAGTTACGAGATCCGAGAATTATTGGGGATTTCAGCGGGGACACTCCAAAACCTTCGGCTAAACGGAACGTTACCCTTCACGAAAATCGGTGGATTGATGTATTATCGGTATGAAGATATCCGGAAACTAATGGATGGTGTTGATGGGAGTTAGGGATTAAAATATTAAAAAATAAATGATAGCAAGCAGGATTTGACGATCCTGCTTTTTTTTTGCCCGTACTTTTTGCAGCCAAAGCACATTTACCTCCCATAGCAATATCCTCGCAGTAAAAGAGCTTTCCGGCTATTTCTGAAACAGAAATTTTAAAAAAAAACCTCTCCGCTATTCCCATTTTCAGATATTTTTAAAATCCCTGTTCTGTGGTTTTGAGAACCACACCTTAAGAAAACATTTATCAATCCGACGAATTGGAAGTATTATTTCAATTCAAAACAGACCATTTTCTAATGCAATTTTCTCGGCTTCCACATTTCTTTTATTCAAAGAAGCCTGTATGCACTATTGTCCCATTTCAAGAGCAAAGGTATTTCCGTGTTCTTAACACCGCCAAAAGGTCAAGCAAGTTTGAAAAAAAATCTCCACCCGTTGGGTAGTATTTATTTTTCAAAACCTTGTGTCGGCTAAACACGAACCTTTTATGCTCGTGAAACGAAACATAGCATACTCCGGCTTTTTGGACGAATAAAAAAAATGTCAGTTATGAAAATTATAAGCATTAAAAATGGTAATGAAACGAAACAGCACCTCCTCTCATTACCGAATAAATCAGAAAAATTAAATCAAATATCAATCATTAAAAATCAGCGAAAATGAACATCACAGGCAGACTGACAAGAAATGCGGAAGTACGCACATTGTCGAACGAAAAACAGGTGGTAAACTTTTCAGTAGCGGTAAACGACAGCTACCGTAACAAACAGGGCGAACGAGTAGAGCAAACCACCTACTTCGATTGTGCCTACTGGATAACTCCAAACGTGGCAAGGCTACTGACAAAAGGCACTTTGGTAGAACTCACAGGGCGTGTAAGTCCGAGAGCGTGGGTAAACAAAGACGGAGAACCAAGAGCAGGACTTAATTTCCATACCTCACAAATCAAATTGCACGGAGGTAGCAATAGAGCCGAAACCGTACAGGCTACTGCAAAAGCAGAAAACAACAGCATTGCAGGAATATCAACCGAGGACGACCTCCCATTTTAACAACGAATATTCAATCGTTTTTCAACATCAAAATTTTAGCATTATGGCACATAACATCAATTACAACGAGAAAACAGGACGTTATTCATTCTTTAGCGTTCAGCAAAAAGCGTGGCACGGTCTGGGGCAAATCGTAGAGCAGTACCCCACAAGCGAGGAAGCTATCCGACACGCAGGGTTAGATTATGAGGTAGTCAAATCCCCTCTGTTTACCAAAGGTTCGGGCATTACCGAAACCGCAGACGGTATCGAGATAGGCAGTAACGAACTGGAAGTACCTAACTGTTTCGCCAACATACGCACCGATAACAATGCCGTATTGGGCGTAGTGGGTAAAGATTACCACATCGTACAAAACCGTGAAGCGTTCAGTTTCTTTGATGCTATCGTAGGAGGTGGCGAGGGTATTCTGTACGAAACCGCAGGGGCATTGGGCAAAGGCGAACGCATTTTTATCACAGCCAAATTGCCCGACTATATCCGTGTAGGCAATGGCGATGATGTTACGGAAAAATACATCTTCCTTACCACAAGCCACGACGGAAGCGGAAGTATTACCGCAGCGTTTACGCCTATCCGTATCGTTTGCCAAAACACCCTTAACGCTTCATTGCGGAATATGACCAATGTAGTCCGTATCAAGCACACATCGGGAGCAAAACAGCGTATCGAGAATGCACACAGGATAATGGGGTTAGCCAACACATTGAGCGACCAGCTACAGGGTATTTTCAATGACTGGACAACGATAAGGGCAACAGACCAAGAGGTCAGAAAGCTAATCCAATTGGCACTATGCCCGAACAAAGAAACCCTTGAGCTCATCAAAAAAGGTGCTGAAGACGAAATATCAACAATGTTTAAAAATACCGTGAACGATGCGTTTGCCTATGCAATGACGAGTGATACGCAACAAATGGACACTACAAAAGGCACATTGTTCGGAGCATACAATGCTGTTACAGGCTACTTCCAAAATGTACGCAATTACAGGGATGACGAAGCCAAGTTACAGAGTATTGTATTGGGTGGAACGGCTCAAATGAAAGGACAAAAAGCATTTGACCTATGTACAGCCTTTGCGACAGACGGTGCGGAAATCCTAAACCTCAATTAGATAATCACATGCTACCGCCACAATCGGTGGTAGCCTGTTAAAAATAAGTTTTATGAAAGCGATAACAATAGAGGAAGCCAAAAATTTGGCGAGAGCCAAGAGCCTTGAAAAGAAGCACAAAGGCGAAAGCGTATTTATCATTTACTGCAATCGTACAGAGCATTTCTATATAGACACGAACGGTTTAGTACGCCTTTGGGAAAAATTATACGGCTACTATGTAAATGGGGTTTATGCCACCGAAGATTAACGCATAACATTCAAAAGCAGTTACAATGGAAACGAACGCCATAGCGATAAAATTTGTCAGCCACGAAGTACCCGAATTGGAAACGCTGAAAACCTCAAAGGTCTATCAGATAAGGGAAAAACTGAACAAGGGCGAGAAGCTAAGCCGAGCCGAGAAAAATTGGATTGCGGAAGCGGTAAACCGAAACGCCTTTTTTAACAGGGCAGTTCCCCTAATGGGTTATCGGTTTGGGTTTGATGATATTCTAAAAACCTATGTAGTGAAGCAGTACGACAGTTGGCAGGAATACAGCGCACCCTACAAAACGAGCCTACGGAGTATAATCTATGGCAGGATTGACCAAATAGCAGAAATCAGTCATTAACACTTAAAGCAATCAAAGATGGAAACAACAGATAGAATTACCAAAGAAACAGACCTTGAAAAGTTTTGCAGGGAGCGATTTAAGCATTTGACCAATGCACAGCTTGTGGCAAGGGTAAACGGTCTTCCCGATTTTGGTTGGGATGATGAGGGCGTGGAACTGCGAAGAAGGCATAGCGTATCAAACGGTGCGTTTGACTATGCCTTTAATCATAACACGATGGTAATCCTAAAAGACGATTAATGATGTACGTAACAGATTTAAACGGTTGCCAAATCGAAGTAACGGATTTAAAGGAAGCCATAAAAATAGCAGGGCGGTACAAAGAATACCGCCACGAGGACGAGCGTTTTTCCGAGTTCGACAAGAGGCAAAAAACCTATTGGGCGGATATGTACGAGAAACTTACAGCCATCAAAGAACAAGTAACAACACATTAAAACTCACAGCAATGAACACAAATTTTTTCAATCAAGTACAGCAGTTGGATTTTACAGGAATATTGCAACTGAACATTTCTAAGGGGATAGAAAACAAACTAATCGTAACAGTATTGCTCAACAATGAGCAATGCGGAGATAGTGCGAAAACCCTCATTCCCCCATTGATTTTTAACGCCACTCCGCAGGAGTTTGACGAGGGATTTTTTGAGCAGATAAACGCACCAATTAAAGCCATATCGGGTTTAATGGTGGATATGGAAGCCTTTATGAAGCAAATGGAAACCGTCAAACTGCAATCCGAAATGGAGAAGCAGAAAACCGAGAAAGCCAAAAAGGAAAAAGAAACCAAAGACAAGAAGTACAAAGACGGTATGGCAAAGGTGGACGAGTTGGAGAAAGAGGGCAAGTTCCGTGAAGCGTGGATGAAAGTACCCGACATTACGGAGTTTCCCGAAAAAGCGGACGAGATACGCAAACGCAAAACGTCATTGTCCGACAAGTTCGGGACACCGAGCCTTTTTGGTGGAGTAACGGAGGAGCAACCCGAACCGCCAAAAAAGGAGGAGGTTGCTACCTATTGCCCAATAAATACAACAAACGAAGAAGTAGAATATTAACAATTAAAAACGAACATTATGTTATTAGCAACAGTATTACCGAGAGTTTTCATACTCAAAGATAAAGGACAGGATATTCCATTGACTGACCCCGAACCACGTTGGAGCGTGGAAGCCGTGATGAATTATTACGCCAATTTGTATCCGATACTGACGACTGCAAAGGTATCGGCACCCAAGATAAAAGACGATGCAGTCGAGTACAGGTTTGAAAGCGTAATGGGTACGAAAGGTTAAACCAAAATTTAAAAGCAATGAATTATGCAACGCAACAAAATATTGGGAACAATCAGCATACCCGAACAGAAAAGGCAACGGCAATTACACCGACAGTTGGGCGAGTTCGCAGACTGGATGCAAAGACCAAAAGATGCAAACGAAGTTCGGGAAGACAAAGGGAAATCCGTACCGATAGCAATGCTACCAATGGTTTTCTAAAGTGTACGTTTCTGCCGAAACTGAAAACGGCACAATCCGTACAGGTTTGTCAGAAAACGGAAAGGGATTTTTATCAGTCCCTTTCCAAACTTGCCAGGCATTACAGCATTGAACCGATGCAGACCCGACAGGATTACAGCTATCCCTACAATATGGTATTGGCTATGTGGGATATGGATAACCAATTGAAACGAACCGTTGCAAATTGGGATAGTTTAAAACTGATACAGGACAGTCAGAAAACCTTTTTTGTGAGTGAGGAAAAGTATGATACAGGTACGACCCTGTATTATATCCCCATTGTTCCACTCTTTAAAATGCTTCACGACCCGAAGCATAAGAAGAATGCCCAATTACTTATTTCGGTTTACAGTTATCTGTACCACATTGCGGATATTCCGTATTACAGGCAAGAAGAAAGCTATCTGTATTGGCTATATGAGATGCACAAAGATTGGGTAGAACAGGACGATGAAACAGAAGAAATGGAAACCTACAAACGTGAATTTTCGATTGCTGAATATATTGGCGACAGCGTAGCACAAAGGCTATTCAACCGTATCAATTTAACGGTATTTGAACAGCGTTTAAACCTTTTTAAAAGCCGTGACACATTCGACAGGGAATGTTGGCAGATAGCCTGTAATGCGTTTGACCTCTATACGGAATACCCTACAGCATCCGTTTTCAGAAACGCACCCATTCCCGAGCAAGACCCTTATGACGATGATTACGAAAATGAGGTCATAGGAATGCAAAAGTATATTTCCTTTATCGCTGATACCAAAGGTTGGCTATATGAAAGTCTTTCGGACAGTATCAACAACGAATTTAACGAGTACGGAGCGATAGAAGAACCGACCATTACCAAACAATTTGACGGAATTGAAATAACCACAAACAATCTTGATTTTGAAAATCGTCTTTTTGTGTTATTGGATGACCTATGTACACTATTGCACAACTATAAAACAGTAGAAAAATGAACGATGCAACAGATATAACCGAAGATTTCGGGACATTATACCACCCAAAATCCGCTTTGGTTTTTTACGAAGCCAAAGGAACAGAAAAATCAATGTATGTAGAGCATTTCGATATGGACAGGGGCGGCAACCCTATCAACGCCCATCCCTTGAGCGTAAAGGAAGCCAATGTTTTGGCGAAGTCTTTACAGACCGATGAAGAAAAGAGCCAAGCTTTTTTAAAGCCAAAGGGAATTTTGCCGACAAATGTTCTGCATATCAACCCGAGTAACGATAAAGGCACGGTGCTATGGTACACAAAAGCACAGCAAAGGCAACTGTATTTTGTGGACGGTCTGGGCATAACCAACGGAAAGGCACAAGTACCTGCAATGCTTTGGATAGCTAACAAAAGCAGTCTTACCGTATTCGCTTTGGCAAGCGACAGGCGACCCACCGAAAAAACGCCATTGCATTACGCCCCATTTTTCAACATCTACGAAAAGGGCAACGTATGTATGGGATCGGTAAGCATAGATATTAAAAATTCGGCTTCGGTCGAGGAATTTATACAGGCGTGGGAACATTATTTTTTCAATTCCTATTTCAGCCATTCATTGGTTGCAAATCTGACACGCCAAAACATTGTAAACCTATGGAAAGACCTTGTTAATACGGGCAAACCCTTTCCGAAAGAAGCTTTAAAAAAGAACAATAAAATCCTTAAAAACCTACTCAGATGAATACCGAAAAAACAAAAGTACATTTTACAGATAACTACCTGTTAAACCCGACCAATCCGATAACGGTAAACCTTATCGGGGCAGGTGGCACTGGCTCAAAAGTATTGACCGCCTTGTTAGAGATAAATGAAAGTCTGATAGCTTTAGGACACGCAGGACTTTCCGTAAGGTTGTGGGATGACGATATTATCACGACCGCCAATTTAGGCAGACAGCGTTTTTTTGAAAGCGAAACAGGATTGTACAAAACCGTTGCTTTAATCAACCGTGTAAACCGTTGTATCGGTACGAATTGGAAAGCGGAGAGCCGAAAATTTGAAAGGGATAATTTCGGAATGATACCCCAAGAAGCAGAAGCGACCATTACCATTACCTGTGTGGATAACGTACAGGCACGTTTTAATGTAGCTGAAATATTGCGTGTATTCAGCCACCGAAAAAATTACAGGGATACCCCCAAATATTGGTTGGACTTTGGTAACAGTAGGCATACTGGACAGGTATTATTATCCACTATCGGAGAGATAGAGCAACCCAATTCGGAGAAGTACGAAACGGTGGCAAGTCTGCCATTTGTTACTGAAGAATTTGGGGAGTTGCTGAAGCAATCCGAACAGCAGGACGACACGCCAAGTTGTTCACTTGCGGAAGCATTGCAAAAACAGGATTTGTTTATCAATGGCTCATTGGCTCAAATGGGTTGTGAATTGCTTTGGGGATTGTTCCGCAACGGAATGACCGAGAACAGGGGGTTCTTCCTTAATCTGAAAAATTTCCGAACCCAACCGGTAGAGGTCGCCTAACCCAAAAAATCGGCGGCGAAAAGGCAGATCTTTCCGTTGATCGGAACCGCCTTTTCGCATCGAATAAGGTGCAACCACTTTGTAAAATGCACCGCTACACCATTCCTTTCCCTGCATTTTTCCAAACAGGTTGCCAGATTATGCGTGGGATATTCTTTATCCCAAAGATTGGTTTTGGAAAAATCGACTTCTTTTCTTTTCACATCTGCGACCAAAGAAAAGAAGCAAAAGAACGTCGCTTGTTTGGAACAGATATTTTATACTATTGAAATTGGACGGTTACCGGTTGCTGAAATATTCCTGTGCAATTTTCGCTACTCCCCCACTAAAATATCTTTTGTCATTTTTAAACTCTCTCAATAGCTTTTTTGAAGTCGTCCGTATCACTACCGATAAACAGATAGCTTTCTATACCTATTTCCGAAAGAGCATTCACCGTTTCATTATCATCAATATCACTGTGGGCAATTAGTCTGATACTTGGGTATTTCGTCTTTAGTTCCCTTAGCTGTTCCAATACGTTCCTGTCGTAAAAATCAAGGTCAATGATACAGACTTCGGGAAGTGATGTTAATGCCGACAATTTTGACAAACCGTCCTCAACATTTTCCGAACGGAATAAGACATCAGCTCCTGAAGCAACAAGATCATTGTGGGTTAAGTCTATAAGCGGGCTTTTATCATTGATAAATGCGAGGCTGGTTTGTTTGGGGCTTTTTATAGTTTCCATACTACCAATTTTAAATGTTAGTTTGTGGTGGCCTACAAAAAAAGAGCGTAGGCAACCACACTTACCGATACTAAGGCACTGGTACGCCTAACCCCGAATAAGCGAGCGCCCACGCCATAACGTGAGCGTTCTTACTTATTGCCTCGGGGTTACAAAAATTACCAGTTTTTAGTACCAAGACCTAAAGCAAAAACACTTTAAGTATTTTCTCTATTTTACATTAGCAAATATACTAAAGTCATTCCGATAGAAACATAGTCAGAGCAAAATTTAATTGCAATCAACGGATATTATTGCCGGTATAATTCTGTTACAAGATTATCAGAATATCACTCTCTTTATAGATAATCTTGCCACCTATCTGTATCAAAGGCGGTATATCATCATTACGATATTGCTGTAAAGTCCGTTTGCTGATATGTACAACCGGCACATCTCTCCGCCCGACAAGTAGATTTCTCCGTTCATTACAGGGCGGTAGCTTTTTAATATTTCTTCAATACCGTTTCGCATCCGTAGTATCATTTCCTGATGGGCGATGATTTCTTCGGTTTCATTTGTACATTGCGCTACCTTCCATTTTTTTGCTCATTTTTTCTATAGAAGTCGAATTTATTCGGGGTTATTACAGGGTTTGTGAATATTTCAAACCCTTTGGCTTTGAAAGGCAGCGTTTGGCGTTTTACAATTGCTAAAAACAAAAAATCGGATAACTTTTTAGGTTACCCGATACTCAACATTTTTTTATATCTATTGTTCCTGTATTTATTTTACAAGTCTTAACTGTGCGGATATTTTTTCGTCAACCAATTCAGCATATTCTTTTTCAAACTTCGTTTTTACGGATTTATCTTTTACTTCCAATTTATTCGCTAAGTAGCTCAGTTTTCGTTTATTTTGCTCTATTAACTCTGACCATTCCATGACATAAACCTCTATGTTTTTTTCTGTTTTTTTGTCGTACATAAATGGATTGTCAGGAAAGTTCAATCTTCGAGAGTTTACCTGTGATTTAGCATATTTTGTTAGACGTGACGAAATTAAAACTAATTTGTATTTTACTTTTTCGTTTGGCAATGCTGAATGTTGTTCAATTGTAAAAGCATAATCATCAATTTGATTCAATTCCTTTTTACTGATTGCACATTTGGGAGATTTCAATTCAACAACCATTATTTCCTTGACATCAGCGTCAGTTATCTTTTCGTTGAAGAAGAATAAATCAGTGATGTCATTCAATCCGCCTTCGTCCAATTCAATTAAATTTTCATCGACTTTTGTCGGTTCATAATTGAAATATTTTTCCCTTAATTCAATTAAGATATTGCCGATTTTTTTGTCTGACCATAGTTTAGGTGTCCCATTATAGTTTTCTCCAAATAACCACAGTTCATCTTCAACTATTTTGTGTAATTGACTTCTTTCCTTTAAGTATTTTGATAGTTCTCCATATGTTAACTCATGGAGAAAATCTAAAAACTCTGTTTTATCTGCCACAACACTTGCAAAATGAACCACATCTTCTAAATCAGTTTTCTCTAATAGATTTTGAAATTTCTCTAAATTCTCTTCCGAAAGCTTTAATACTTTGTTGAAGATATATTCAATATTTCCATTACTGATTGCTTTGTCAAGTAACGGATACAAGAAGTTTCTTATTTTATCATCCTTTTGGATAAGTTGATGTTCATCTTCCAATAAATAGGCGACTTTTTTAAATAGAACTTCTTGAGATTTTGAAGCTGGCTGTTCGTTGTTTTGATAAGGGTAATACTTATCATTTTCTAAGGAATTTAGAAATTTCTCGAACCTTTTGTTTTTAGCTTTGAAAAAGTCATTTATCGTTTCCTTAATAGTATTTTTCAGGTTGTTTATTTCTGCCTCTCCTAATGCTTCTAAATCCAAATTTCTAAACAAATCGGCATTCAACATTGGTGATTCGATATAAATGAACCAAGTGCCTAAATCTGATGTATACCAATCAGACGAATAAGTATATTCGTGTGCAACACTTTTTAATCCTGCGTTATCAGTTTGGAAAAAGACTTTTACTTTGTTTAAAGCTGAATTGATATTATAGAAGTAAAAATTTAGCGTATGGGTTTTACCTTTTTTATCTACATAATCAATCGTTTTTTTTGATGGTTTATCTATTACGAAATGTTCTCTTTTTAAAGCGTCCCCATTTATAATGAAGTTTACGGTATTGTGAAAAATCTCAAATGGGTAATGTTCGAATATTGCTTGACTAATATTTTGGGATAAAAAGTGTTCGTGTATTTTATTTCTTTTAGGGAGCTTCGCCTGCTTGTTATGATGAAGTTGTTCAATCATAACTTTGTAATATGGATTGTGTTCTCCTTCAAGATATGTATAGTCAACTTTAAATTCAGTTTCTTCCAACTGAGCATCATTAAAATCCAATGTATCCATACTGAATTTAGTCTTAGTGAACCGTTTTTCTATTTTATCAAAACCGACGGTTTCAATGTGCATCAATTCTCCAATCTGCAAAGAACTAAATCTTCCAATTCCTTGACCACTGGCTTTTGCGGTAGTTCCGATTTCCAAAATCCTATTATCAAACTCATTGAACGGAACTCCAAATCCGTCATCTATTATTTCGATACTCTTGATAGGCGACTTAATATTTGCTTCATTAACATATTCAATGTTGATTTCAATATTTTTCGATTCCGCCTGTAAAGAATTATTTATTAATTCACGAAAAGCTTGAAATGTGTCTCTATATTTAGTCAGGAGGTCTTTTATTACCCTCGTATTAGTAGTTATCTTTTTAGTGGTTGACTTCATTTTTTTCGTATGTTGGATAGCTCATCTTTGTTTCTAACAAAATTACGTAAATATCTGCACCATCGACGGTATCACCTTGGTTAATTATTGCTTAATGACTTTTAATTATTGTCTACCCTGTGCTTTCCACCTCTGTGTGTTGGTTTTTCTCATCTTTTTTCATTTGGCTATACGTCCATATACATACAATTCCGAGGATAATCAGAGCATAAGCAACCCATTTGCCGATACGCTCCAAAAAACGTACAGTTACAGCAGTAGAATACCTTGAAAACATTTCTACGCCTGCTGCACTACGTCTGTAAAACTTTCTGCGGTTTATCCAATAAAGAAGCCCTATCGCAATCACGATAACAATAATACCAAACACTAATTGAGCCGTAACCGTATCCATAACAGTAAGATTATAATTCAAGTAAATTTAAACAAAACACTTTGCATTAGATGCTTAAAAGTAAAAAACCGACCTGTTAAAGTCGGTTTGCTTTTAATATTAACGGTATCGCTTAATCACTACTGTTAAACTGAAAACTTATTTGTTTCTCATTTCCGAAGCTGTCCGAAATCCAAACCTCAAAGGATTGTGATACGGCAGACGAGGAAGTATAATACAACCTGAATTGCTGTGTGGGCAAAGGGTACAAATCGTTCGGCAGGTATGGAGGTTCATCGTAATACCTCAATGTTCCCTGTCCGTCAAATTGGAAGTAACGGAGATAGTATTGTGTATTTTGGTAGTTACCGCTACGCTGTATGGTTATCCTGATTTCTACGGTCTGCCCATTGGCAACCTCTTTAGGTACGGGCATTACATTGACCTCAAAAGGAAAATCGTTCTGTATTTCCAGCTCATCATCTTTGCTACAAGATACCAGCGAAATAGAACCTGTCAGGATTGCCAACATTAGATATATTGGCAACATTCCTATTCTAAAATTATTAAATATTGCTATCATTGTTTTCTGTTTTTAAAAGTTAAACCTTAATCCCACGCCTGCGGATGGTCGGAACTGTCGCAAATCCGTACCCCACAAGACCTTTGTACGCCCTTGCAGGACCAATACAAATCGGTCTGACAAGTACGTTTCAAAGGTCAGCCGACCTCCAGCTCCGTAAACGAAATTATCCTCGCTCATTATCTTTGCACCGTCATACAACATCGCTTCGCCACGGTTAATGCTTTCATAACCGACTACGCCTGTTATTCCTGCATTTAGTGTAATGTTCTTACGGGTATCGCCCAATAAGAAGAAACTGTAACCACCCTCTGCGGTGTAGGTTTCCTGCGGTATTTGGAGGGTTTTGTAATCGTGGTATTGGTGCGTGTATTCCAATGCCCAAATCTGATAATTCCCGTTTTTGCCGTTTACGGTCATACCGATATTGATGTAATAATCGTTACCGATTTTATCATCGGACAGGATGCCCGTACTCACTTCCAATCCTTTTTGCTTTGGTAACATTCGTTGTGCCTGTGTAACCGTGATGGCCACAAAGAGTAGCATCACGGTATAGATATACTTTTTCATTGTTTTTGCTTTAAAAGGTTATTAAAATTTCAGGTGCATATCATTGATTACACGGGCTTTGATTAAGTCCGAATTTTCGACCTGAAGTGTTTGATGTCTGCCTCCGTTTTTCTCAAAAATCTCAATCAGCAATACCTTGTCATCGGTAATCGTGAATTTGTCTAACAGGAAAACATTTTGTTCGGTAGATTTTCCGCTTATTCCGTCCTCCAATGGCTTGTAAGTTCGTAACGGTATCATCGGGCGTTCCTGCACTACGGTACGCTTAGCGACCTTTTTATCCACGACTTTGAAATTGATAAAGTCTATATCAAACGGCACATTGCTTTTGTTTCTTAATTCCGTATGGAAATAATATTTGCCGTTGTGAATGTAGATACCTTTCAGAATGAACTGTATTCCGAAGCTCTTAGCCCCGATATGCTTCACGATACGCTTGTCTTTCTTATAAATGGTTTCCAATAACAAGCCTGCCAAAGACGGAGAATTGTTGCCCAATTCCTCAAACAGCACATCATTTCCGTTGGTTTTATCTACTGCCTTTTGCATTGTCAGCAGGTCATAGCTCAACGCATCGGGATACCGACTGTAATACACGTCAAAGGAGTAATAACGTCCGTCATTTGTGATAACGGAAAAGTTTGTTTCAGGTTCAAAATCCCTAACGGCTGCCTTTACACGCAGGACGTTCTCTGCATCTTCCGCTTTTCCGGCAATCAGGTACTCACTGCCCAAATCCACATATCTTATACCACTTGGAAAAATCAAATGCGAAGTTTTGTCGTAGGTAACGTCCATTTTGTATGGCTCAATCTTGCCTAATGCAAGTGGAGCTTTGATTTTCGCACTATCTTGTGCAAAAGAAGTTACAGCAAAGCCGATGGTCAGGGCAACCGCCCAAAAGGTTTTAAAAAGATTTTTCATTTGTTTAAATATTTGAGTTATACAATTATTGTTTTGATACCAGAAAGACCTGATGTCCTGCCTTTAGCGTGACTTTTGGTGTGCGTACTTTCTTGGCGAAATAGCCCGAAATTCCTTGTACTACGCCACGACTTAAATCGGCAGCAACTTGTTGTCCGGCATTTTGTGTGAGCATCACACTCGTTCCTCCTGTTTGGCTCATATTGCCAGCCATTTCGGTTAGGGCGTTCATTTCAGGAGAGTAAGGAACATAAAGACCTTGCTGTCCGTCCAAATCGTAAATGGTAATATCCACAGGGATAATATTTCCCTCTAATTCGATAGAGGTAATTTTGAGCTGTAAACGTCCTCCCTGAAACTTGGCATTGGCAGTTACAATCGTTCCTTGTGGGATTGTACGGATTGGGGTTTTGGCAGGCTCTAATAATCGTAATCTTACACCCGTTTCGCCGACAACCGTTTGTGCATCGTGTACACAGGCTTTGATACTGTTTTTTGGTTGTACAATTTGCTCGGTAGCACCAGCAGTATAGAAGCCTCGATTTCGGGTTTCGCTCCAATTTTCCAAAAACTCGCTGTCTGATGGCTCACGATACAAAGCAGATACGGTGTTTTTTCTTGTAGGAGTAAACGCTACAAAATGCTCTTTTTGGTTAGCTCCCGTTGTTCCTGTTGCCGTACCGCTTGCAGGTGCATTTTCTGCGGTGCTTGTGTTCGTATTGGCAGGAAGATACTTTGCCGCCATTTCGTAGGACTTCTCCATTAAAGCAAGCTGGTCATCTACGGTTACAGGCTTGGGTAGATTTTGCTCCGCTAATTGCTCTTTGAGTTCGTCCAACTGTCTGCGAAGTTCCATTGTTTCCGAATTGTCGTCATTATAGAATGACCCCAATGTACTTTGCATATTGCGGTAGCTGTTCAGTGCAGGATTGCCGTTTCTCCCCGAATTTCTGCCACTACCATAGCCGTAGCTTTCTTCTTCGTCGGCAAATTCGTCAATCGGTTCATCGCTGTTGTCTGTGTTCCAATAATCTGAAAGCGTAGCCAAAGCATTACGTTTCTCTTGGTCTTTCTGTTCGAGCATTTCAAGCTCATAAGCCTTGCCCTTATTGTCGGGCAGTCCGGCTTCGGTAGCTTGTGGAACGGCATCGTTCAGACCAATGTTCTCGATTTCGTTTTTGTCTTCCGACGGTTTAAAAATCAAATACATACAACCCACGAAAACAATAGCCATTAAACCAAAAATCAATGGCTTTTTGAGTTTTTCCGTTTTGTTCTCTGTACCGTTTTGCAGTACATCAGCGGTTTCGTTCGGGTTTCCCTCAGTTACCCGAACAACCGACTTTTTGTTTTCATTTTCTTTCATAAATCCTATTTTTTAAAATTGTTGATAATGTGTCCTGCAATCTTGCAGGGCTTTCGTTCTTTTTGAGGACGGGGTTTTCGATATGCTCTATGTGCATATCGTTTTTTGACTGTTTGGTATCGTACCATACTTTGGCGACCACCCCTACGGTCAGGAGCAGATAACCGACAAAGAAGTAAAGCGTATAAAGGTGCTGTTTGCCTACGGGCAAAGACCGCCAACGGTCGTCCAGCCTGTCAAAATACCTATCCATTTTCTCCCTTAATTTTTTCATACTTTAATGATTATGGGTTATCACATTCTAAACCCTCTTTTTGGGGAGGGAATTTTTTGTTTAGGCGTGTCGGACACCAAAGCGATAGCTTCTTTTCGGGTCGGAACTGTTCCTGTTGTAAGGTTTATTAATTCCGTTTTTTTCATTAAATGCCCGTAACGGTCTTTTCTTTCAATCTCCATTTTCCGCACATCGAATTTGTTGTCTTCGTACTTCAAGTACATATGACATTGGGTGTAAGGTTTATCTTCTCCATTCCATTCGAGGTAAGTGTTCAGTAAAAATCTATCAGGGTTATATAGTTTGTCCGTACCGTTCTCACAAGCCTCCAAAAACCTACTGATGCTGTTTTTGATTTTGTCGGGATAATCAGCCTGTGTATGAAAATAACCGTCATAACCTTTATCGGTCAGCGTTTTTGCGAATGTATCCAAATCAAGTAACTGTTTCATAGCCTTAATTTTATCGGTTAATGACTTCTATATCCCGATTTTCAACTACTGCGAACTTTTCGATATTAAACCCTTGTGGGTTATTATCCGACCTTACAGAGTTCACTAAATAGCAGGAAGTAATCAGGTTACGGCGTGTTACGTTGCTTGACCGTATGATAAACTGTTTGGCATACGTCCTCACCGAATAGGGATAATTGTCGAAATTGCACACGACACTATCGACTTCAATGCGTTGCTGTACGTTCCCTGATATGATACGGGAGTAATACCCTTTCTCCGACAAGTCTTTGTAATAGTCAAAAGCTGATTTGTCGGCAAGGTTGAATGCCCTTGCCATATTGCTCTCGATAGCATTTTTATCGGGTGCAAGCGTAAAGAAAAGCTCGTGAAAACGTCTGACGTGTTCCCTTGCTTCCACAGGTCGGTTGATGCTCGCATCTTGTGACAAAGCAAGCATCAAAGATTTGCCATTGTCAAGGACATAGATTTTTTGGCGTTGCTCATTGGCAAAGCTGTACGATTTCCATACGGCAAATCCTACTACACCAATACAGAGAACGGCAAACACTATTGCGTACAGACGTATCTGCCGGAAGCTATTCTCTATATTTCTTAAAGTTTTAAATTCCATTTTTTTAAATGATTATTCGTTTTACATTATTTTTTGAGTAGCTGACCTCCGATATTTCCGGCAGCAGAACCAGCTCCGGCACTTGCCACGTTTCCGGCTTTCATAGCGGCTTGGTTCACGTTTCGGGTAAAGTTTCCAGCACCACCAGCCTGAATTACCCAGCCTGTAACGGTTGGTACAGTAAAGTATCCCACGATACCGATAATCATAAAGATGATGTACACCGTATTACCCGTATCGGGTATATAGGTCGGGTCAGCAAGCATCTGTATATCCTTTTCGATAATCAGGGATTGGATTTTGGCAAGCATTGAGCTGAACAGGTCGGCGACGGGCAACCACAGGTAAACGCTCACATATCGGGTCAGCCATTGCGTAAGTGTGGACTGAAAACCGTCCCACACTGAAATCGCAAAGGCTATCGGCCCCAATATGCTCAACACGATTAGGAAAAATGTTCGTATCGTATCCACGACCAATGCAGCAGCTTGGAACAGCACTTCAAGGAGGTTACGAAACCAATTCTTAATGGCTTGCTCGGTTTGGTAAGCAAACCTATCCATATACATACCCGACATTGTTATCAAATCCGAGGGCGACCAACCCAATTCATCGAGCTTGTTGTCAAATTCTTCATTTGATACCAAGTAGGCGGTTTCGGGGTTTCGTAGCATTGCTTCACGTTCCAAGAGGTCTTTTTTAGCCTGCAAATCATTGAGGTCAAGCACTTGATTTTCAAGTATGGCGTGTGTACCTTGTACCACCGGACTTAGCACCGCATTGATTGTTCCCAATACGATAGTCGGAAAGAACATAATACAGATACCTAATGCGAACGGACGGAGCAATGGGTACATATCAATAGGCTCGGCTCTACTCAATGCCTGCCATACTTTTATGGCGACATAGAACAAAGCCCCCAATCCGGCTACTCCCTTAGCCACTGCCGCCATATCGGCGGACAGTGGGAGCATCTCATCGTACAATGAGCGTAGGACTTCGTGCAGATTTTGAAATTCCATAGCTTACCAATATTTTTGGTTAGGAGTTCCATACAAGTCAAGTACTCGTTTGGTGTTGTTCTGTTTCTTTGCTCGCAGGATACTGACAGAGATATTTTTATTCGTGTAGTACCTTACCAAGCTGTGGTACTCTTTGACCTCTTTATATACTCGGTCGATAATATCCATACGCTCTTTGTCATTTAATGACAGGCTTGTAGAAGATACAATCTGTTTCAGCTCTTTGAGCAGTTCGATACTTTCATTCAGCAAAGCCGAATAGCCGTTTGCGATTGCGGTCAATTCCTGTGCGGAGAAGTTCGGGTCGTTCATCATTTTCCCAAAGTTTTGAACGTACATTTCCGACACATCGCCGACCAGCAAAACAGTCTGTTGTACTTTTCTCGCATCTTTCACAAGGTTGTTTACGGCTTTTAGCTTGTCGTAATATTCCTTGCCTTGTTCGTACACTTTCTTAACCTCATTGAAGTTCTTGACCACATTGCTTACAGTGGAAGAAGTCTGTACGATTTCATTCGCAGAATTGAGAATACCTGATGCTAAATTTGCAGGGTCAGTGACTACAAATTGAGCTTTTGCGGACGGTGCTACGGTAAGCATTAGTGCCGTACACACCATAAAAAGGATTTTTTTCATTGTCTTGAAATTTTTGATTGTTAATTACTATTGATTTACATTGTCACGCCGTTGCATTGCGATATGCTTAATGGCGAGTTCTACGTTACCGTCCAATTCGGAAGCGAGTTGCATCACTTCCATTTTTTCGGTTTCTTCTGTCGTGTAAGCCAAATATTCTTCAAGGCTCACTTCCGTTGCGTACACTGCCGAATGTGTTCCGCCCAATCCTATCCAAACCTCTTTGTACAAGCGACCGGCATCGTTGTTCATATTGATGGAAAGCACCTGTGCCTTTTCCTTTTCAGTCAATCCAAGCATCGCCTGTATATCATCGAACTTGTTCATATACTTGCGTTGGTCTAAGAGGATTTTACAATCAGAATTGTTGATGATACTTTCTTTCACAATCGGGGATTGGATAATATCATCGACCTCTTGGGTTACGACTATGGCTTCTCCGAAAAACTTCCTGACGGTTTTAAATAAATACTTGATGTATTCTGCCATTCCTTCTTTTGCAATCGCTTTCCAAGCCTCCTCAATCAGTATCAGCTTGCGGATACCTTTCAGCCTCCGCATCTTGTTGATGAACACCTCCATAATGATGATTGTGACTATCGGAAACAGGATTTTGTGGTCTTTTATGGCATCTATCTCGAATACAATAAACCGTTTTGACAATAGGTCTAATTGCTTGTCCGAATTCAGCAGATAGTCGTATTCTCCGCCTTTGTAGTACGGTTCCAATACATTAAGAAAATTGGCAATATCAAAGTCTTTTTCACGAACCTGTTTTTCTTCCAATACCGTACGGTAATCGCCTTTTACATATTCATAAAAACCATTAAATGACGGAAAAACATCCTCGTTTTTGATACGTTCGATATAACCGGACACGGCATTGGAAAGTGCCACTTCTTCCGAACGGGTCGGCGGTTCATCATCACGTTTCCAAAGCGTAAGTATCAACGTTTTGATACTTTCACGCTTTTCAATGTCGAAAATGCCATCATCGGTATAAAAAGGGTTGAACGCTATTGGATTATCTTCGGTATAGGTAAAGTAAACTCCGTCTTCGCCTTTGGTTTTTCCTTTAATAAGTTCACTCAATCCCTGATAGGAATTACCTGTATCTACGAGCAGTACGTGTGCACCTTGCTCGTAGTATTGGCGTACCATATGATTGGTAAAGAATGATTTTCCCGAACCTGACGGACCAAGTATAAACTTGTTCCGGTTAGTAATAAACCCACGTTTCATAGGTAAATCCGAAATATCCAAATGGATAGGTTTTCCCGTCAATCTATCCGCCATTTTTATCCCGAATGGGGATGGCGAATTGTGGTAATTGGTTTCTTCGGTAAAGAAGCATAGAGCAGGCTCTATGAATGTGTAAAAACTTTCTTCGCTCGGAAAATCCCCGGCATTGCCCGGCATTCCTGCCCAATAAAGCGTTGCAACGTCCGTCGTATTGTGTCGGGGCTTACACTCCATTAAAGCCAATGCGCTGCCACAATCGTTTTTCAACTGTTTGAGTTCAGCAGGGTCTTCCGACCACGCCATAATGTTGAAGTGTGAGCGTATGGAAGAAAGCCCGAATGAATGTGCTTCGTTCAAATATTTTTCGATCCATTCTTTGTTAATCTGGTTTGCCCGACTGTACCGAGCCAAAGAATGCATATTGCGGGCAGACTTCTCAAACCGTCGTAGGTTATCCTCGCTGTTGTCCAAGAAGATGTACTGATTGTAAATGTGGTTGCAGCTCAATAGCAATCCTACGGGAGCAGCAAAGGAAAGACGGCAGTCACTCCGGTCTGTGGATAGCTTTTCAAATCGAGTATCTGCCGAAATGGTTGCAGGCAGATCGTCCGTGTCGGACAATGTGTGCAAGGACAGCCTTTTGTTTCCTACTCGGACTTCTTCAGCACCTAAAGCAATGTCTTGCATCGGTGTACCGACTTCTCTAGAAAGGGTAAGGTATTGTTCCA
>CAYNIM010000030.1:0-33913 GCA_964397335.1 uncultured Flavobacterium sp. | reverse complement strand
TGAGCTAAAAACAAATCAGTTAGCAATATTCTGATTAATCGAACTCAGGTTATAAGAGCTCTATCATACTGTTTTAATCGTAAAAAAACTTTAGCACTTTGTGTCAGAGCATTTCCGATGTGTTTTTCTGCTCCTTGTTCTTCATAAATCTTCAGGGATTTAGCAATATAGTCTAACGCCAAACCAAAATTCGCCTCTGAGTAATGATAATCCGCTAATGAAGCATACGCCATAGCTGTTTTTTGCAAATCATTGTTGTCTTGCGCCAGTTGTAAGGTTTTTTCAGAATAATACAAGATACTATCCTTATCTGCAAAAATTTGATAAAGTACTGCTAAATTAGAATAAGTTAAAGTAGCTTGGGAAACTTCATTAACTTTCAAAAAATAGTTTAAAGCTTGTGTCATTTTGTCCAAGCATTTTTTCTTATAATTTTCTGCCTCTTCTGTAGAAAGTGAACCGGACGAACGTTTGGTATAAGCCCAAGACATTAGTGTAATGGCATAATTTAAGTTTATATGCGCTAGATGACTTTCAAAAGCTTTATCTTTTGTGATGTTTTGTTGGATAAACTCAATAGCTTGTTGATAAATTTCGATGGCATTTTTATAATCTGCCTTTTCAAGATAAAATCGAGCCTTTCCTTGAAATATCATACTTTTTATCAGCGGATCATTTATCTTTTGATAAAGCTTATCCAAATCCGAAATAGCCTCTTCTGCTTTATCTATATCGCCTGCCAAAATACTAACGTTATAGACATGTCCATACGCTTTATTCAGTATTTCATCATTATTCTGACGCAGAGCCATTTCTTTAAGTTTTTCTGCATAACCTAAGGCTTTTCCTAAATCAAAAGTTTGAAATTCTTGAATGAGTTCAACGTAGATTTCTGACTTGTCATCAATGCTGTTTGCGTCTTTTAATCTTAATTCGAGACTGTCCACTAGCTGATGATTTTGCCCATATAGATACATTCCGAAGAAAAATAATACAATAAGGATATACTTTTTACTCATTCCGTGTTTTTAGTTGTTAAAAATATTAAATATTTATTAACAAAACTAACATAAATCAACAACTTAAAAACAAAAAACGGAGCAAGTTTATCTTACTCCGTTTATCTTTAATTTTTGTTACCGTATTAATTTACCTCCGCTACCATAATGTTTTTTGCATTTTTAACTTTTTGATTGGTCAATGCAATATCGATTACTTCGGTCATTTTATCAACGTAATGAAAAGTAAGCCCTTTTAGATACTCGGGTTTAATTTGTTCCACATCACGTTTATTGGCGCTGCACAAAATGATTTCTTTAATGCTAGCTCGTTTCGCTGCCAAAATTTTCTCTTTAATACCGCCCACTGGTAATACTTTTCCACGCAGGGTTATTTCACCAGTCATTGCAATACTCTTTTTTACTTTACGTTGTGTAAAACTCGAAACCATTGAGGTCAACATAGCGATTCCTGCCGAAGGGCCGTCTTTTGGAGTTGCTCCTTCGGGTACGTGTACGTGGACTTTGTATTTTTCAAATATTTTCTGGTCAATATCAAACAAATGACTGTTTGCTTTGATGTACTCCAAAGCAATTGTTGCGGACTCTTTCATCACATTGCCAAGGTTTCCAGTCATAGTCAGTGTGTCTTTACCTTCGGAGAGCAGGGACTCAATAAACAAAATGTCACCACCTACTCTTGTCCATGCTAATCCTGTTACTACACCTGCAACTTCGTTATTTTCATATTTATCGTAATCAAACTTTGGCGCTCCCAAGATTTGAATAATATCTTCCTCTGTTGGTTTTGGATTGAATTCTTCTTCCATTACCATTGATTTGGCGATAAAACGAACCACATTTGCTATTTCTTTATCCAAACGACGCACACCTGATTCACGGGTATATTTTGCAGTAATAAACTCTATTATTTTCTTGCTTAAGGTAACTGACTTTGCATCCAGCCCGTGTTCTTTCAATTGTTTCGGCAACAAATGTTGTCTAGCAATTTCAACTTTTTCTTCAATCGTGTAACCGTTCATCTCGATTACTTCCATACGGTCTAAAAGCGCTGGTTGAATGGTACTCAAACTATTGGAAGTAGCGATGAAAAGCACCTTGGATAGATCGTAACCTAATTCCAAAAAGTTATCATAGAATTCCTTGTTTTGTTCGGGATCCAAAACTTCTAGCATCGCGCTGGAAGGGTCGCCTTGATGACTACTCGACAGTTTATCGATTTCATCTAATACAAATACCGGATTTGATGTTTTTGCTTTTTTAATAGATTGAATAATACGTCCTGGCATAGCACCTATATATGTTTTGCGATGTCCTCGGATTTCCGCTTCATCTCTCAAACCACCTAATGAAATACGTACATATTCGCGTCCCAATGCTTTCGCAACAGATTTACCTATTGAAGTTTTCCCAACACCTGGAGGTCCGTATAAACACAAAATTGGCGACTTCATGTCGTTTCTCAATTTTAAAACGGCCATATGTTCCAAGATGCGCTTTTTTACATCTTCCAAACCATAATGGTCTTTATCTAAGATTTTTTTTGCGTTTTTTAAATCAAATTTATCTTTGGAATATTCGTTCCAAGGCAATTCCAAAAGCAATTCTAAGTAATTTCTTTGGATAGAAAATTCGGCCACTTGAGGATTCATTCGTTGCATTTTGCTCAGTTCCTTCTCAAAATGTTCCTTTACTTGAGTATCCCATTTTTTCTTTAGCGCTTTTTGACGCAACTCTTCAAACTCCTGTTCGTGTGAAACACCACCTAATTCTTCTTGGATGGTTTTAATTTGCTGATGTAGAAAATATTCTTTTTGTTGTTGATCTAAATCGATTCGAACTTTGGTCTGAATATCGTTTTTTAATGTCAATTTCTGAAGTTCGGTGTTCATCAACCGCAAAGTCGCTAAAGCCCTATCTTTCAAACTACTAATTTCTAGTAAATTTTGTTTATCTTTAACATCCAGATTGAGATTAGAAGACACAAAATTAATTAAAAACGAATTGCTTTCAATATTTTTTATAGCAAAGGCGGCTTCTGAAGGAATGTTTGGATTTTCTCTGATTATTTCTTGAGCTGTTTCTTTGATACTATCAATAATTGTGTGGAATTCCAAATCAGAATTTTCAGGTTTTATTTCGGGTAATTCCTTGATTGTTGCCTTCAAGTAAGGCTCTTCCTGTGTCAAATTCTCGATTTCAAAACGCTTTTTCCCTTGAAGAATTACTGTGATATTTCCATCAGGTAATTTCAAGGTTTTTAGAACTCTTGCAATGGTTCCAGAGCGGTATATATCATCGCCATTTGGAAGCTCTGTTTCTTCATTGAGCTGCGCAACCACACCGATGGAAGCTCCTTTTGCTACTGCATCATTAATTAATTTAATAGATTTATCTCTACCGGCAGTAATTGGGATAACTACGCCAGGAAACAACACCATGTTTCGCAACGGTAAAATACTCACTTCTACTGGTAACTCCTCACTATTCATCTCGTTTTCGTCTTCTTGAGAAAACAACGGAATAAATTCTGCATTTGCATCCAAATCTTGAAGTGACAAATTGTCTAATGATATGATTTTTTCTTGTGCCATATATACTTTCTACGACAAAGTGTCATTTGTACTACAACAACAACACTTCTGTACGAGGTTTTATTACATTTTTTAATACTCTGTGATATAGGGTCAATTTTTGTGCCACAACTTATTGAGCACCTAAATATTTAATTTTAAGGAGCACTGTTTTTGATCTACATTGCCTATTTATAGCCCGGATTGCAGCGACATCCTTTTCTTTTTTCTTAAAAAAGAAAAGATACAGCGGAAAGCCGGAAATAGCTACAAAAAAAATGAAATATTGATTTACTATTAAGCTTTGTTTGCCAATTGTCCGCAGGCTGCATCGATATCTTTTCCGCGTGAACGACGTACTTTAGCGACAATTCCAGCGTTTTCTAGTGCAGTAATATAAGCATCGATGACTTCTGGAGCTGCCTGTTGAAACTCGCCATCGTCTATAGGATTGTATTCGATTAAATTGACTTTACAAGGAACGTGTTTACAGAACTTTACCAAAGCATCAATCGCTTTTTTATCGTCATTAATTCCTTTCCAAACAACGTATTCGTAAGTAACTTTACTTCTTGTTTTTTTGTACCAATAATCCAATGCGTCACGTAATTCTGTTAGAGGAAAATTCTTGGTAAACGGCATGATTTTATTTCTGGTTTCTTCTATAGCCGAATGAAGTGAAACAGCTAATTTGAATTTGACACCATCGTCTGCCATTTTACGAATCATTTTAGAAACACCTGAAGTAGAAAGCGTTATACGTTTTGGCGACATTCCCAAACCTTCCTCTGAAGTAATTTTATCAATGGCCTTCATTACGTTTGGATAATTCATCAATGGCTCGCCCATACCCATAAAAACAATGTTGGACAAAGGACGATTATGATACAAACGACTTTCTTGATCAATGGCAACCACTTGGTCATAAATTTCGTCGGGAGCCAAATTTCTCATTCGTTTTAAACGAGCTGTAGCACAAAAATTGCAATCTAAACTGCAGCCTACTTGTGAAGAAACACAAGCTGTTGTTCGAGTTTCAGTAGGAATCAAAACTGATTCTACAATCAAACCGTCGTGAAGACGCACCGCATTTTTAATAGTACCATCGGTACTGTGTTGCATGGTATCGACTTGAATGTGGTTAATGACAAAATGTTCTTGCAATAATAGACGTGTTTCCTTGGACAAATTGGTCATATCATCGAAATGATGTGCGCCTTTGCTCCAAAGCCACTCGTATACTTGATTGCCTCGGAATGCTTTATCTCCTTGAACGATAAAGAATTCTCTGATTTCATCTTTACTCAAACTCCGTATGTCTTTTTTCACCGTTTGCATGCTGCAAAGTTACGTTTTTTTGTTGAGTGCATAATCATATCCTTTTTAAGTTTTAAAAAAAGGTTGTTGTTATATTTTCTAACACGTTTAAATAAAAGTCTGTACCATTTATGTATATAGAACTCAATTATAAAAATCATCAAACCACAAGTCAAGAAAGAGCAAAATGCTTATCTTTAGCGAAGTTTTTTACAATACTATGATTCAAGATTTACGAACTGTAACGGTTACTCGCTATATTACTCCTTTGCGAGAAGGAGGCTCGTTGCCCGCATTGGCAGAAGCAGACGACGATTTTAAATACGTTATAAAATTCCGTGGCGCTGGTCATGGAGTAAAAGCTTTAATTTCTGAACTTTTAGGTGGAATTATCGCTAAATATTTAGGATTACCAGTTCCCGAATTGGTTTTTGTTGAATTAGACGAAGCATTTGGACAAACAGAAGGCGATGAAGAAATTCAAGATTTATTAAAGTTTAGCAAAGGCTTAAATTTAGGATTGCACTATCTTTCTGGCGCACTTACTTACGATGTTGCTACCAACGATTGCGATGAATTATTAGCTTCAAAAATAGTTTGGTTAGACAGTTTTATTACCAATGTAGACAGAACCTTCCGAAACACCAATCTATTAATTTGGCATAAAGAATTGTGGTTAATTGATCACGGAGCGTCTTTCTATTTTCATCACAATTGGGAAAATTGGGAGAAAACTTCTGTAACTCCTTTTCCATTGATCAAAGATCATGCGTTGATAAAAAAAGCCACTAAATTAGAACAAGTTCATCAAGAATTTACTTCAAAATTAAATGATGAAATATTGCGAGAAATCGTGAACAAAATTCCAGATCAATTTTTAAACTGGGAAGAAGGTCCTTCAAACGAAAAAATTCGTGAAGTATATTTCAAATTTTTGTCAAACCGATTGGCACATGCAGATGTCTTTCTAAAAACCGCTCAAGATGCAAGATAAAGTTGTTTATGAATATGCGGTAATTCGAGTAGTTCCGAAAGTAGAACGAGAAGAATTCATCAATGTTGGTTTGATTTTATTCAGCAAACGCAAACGTTTCATTCGGTTTGAATACCACATTCCTGAAGAAAAAATCGCATTGTTTTGCAAAGAATTCGATTTAACACAAGTAAAAGAAAATCTAGAATCGTTTGCGAAAATTTGTTCTGGAGCAAAAGACGGTGGTCCTATTGCACAAATGGAAGCCGATGAGAAATTTCGTTGGATTACTGCTGTAAAAAGCTCGAGTATACAATCTTCTCGACCTCATCCTGGTTTTTCTTCAGATTTAAATGCAACGTTTGATAAGTTGTATGAAGAATTGGTGAAATGATGATTAAAGATTGAAGTATTGAGACTTGTCACCCTGAACTCGTTTCAGGGTCGCATCAAAATAATAAATTCATGAAAAAAATATTATGTTTATATCGTTACTAATAAATACCGAACTACATTATATGTTAGTGTATGTAGTGATTTAAACAACAGAATCTCACAACATCATGATCACATTGGTTCAGTTTTTACTTCAAAATATAATCTAACAGATTTAATTTACTTTGAAGATTTCAATGACATCAACCAAGCCATATCAAGAGAAAAACAAATCAAGAATTGGAAAAAAGAATGGAAACTAAATTTGATAAAATCTGTTAATCCTAAAATGAAAACTATTGATCTTATGTGAGATGCTGAAACAAGTTAAGCATGACAAACGAAACCCAAAATTTGTTACTTTGAACTTAATTCAGAATCGCATCTGATCTTCAATTTGATTAGATAAATTCTTGAGATGTTAAAACAGTTTCAGCATGACAATCTTTTCAAAAAAAAGCTAAGTCTTTGTCACCCTGAACTCGTTTTAGGGTCGCATCTGATTTTCAAATTGATTAGATAAACTCTTGAGATACAGAAACAAGTTGAAGAAGAAAACCTTCGTTAGAAGATTATATTCTAGAAAAGAAATAATAAAAGTCCTCGAATGAGGACTTTTTTATTTTATAATTCTTCAACTATTTCAGCATCAGGAGCATTATTCATTACAGATTGAACACCGTTCTGACAACCTGCTAGAGATTCATACATTTGACTTGTACCAATGATTTGTCCATTTGTTGCTTTTAAATTGAAATAATGTTTTCCATTTTTCGATTCTAAAACTTCAAATCGTTTTTCCTCTTGACTGTTTTTCATTACTGATTCAATTCCATTCATACAAGCGGCTTTTGTTGTATACCCTTCGCTTGATAAAATTACTTGACCGTTAGTGGCTTTTAAATTAAACTGAAACTCTTCGTTTTTTCTTTTGCTTACAATAAATTTGCCCATTTTTTAATTTTTTAATTTTTAAATTATTTTACATATTCAACACGCAAGTTAGTAAAAAACAAATTCTTTAATCTAAACAAAATGTAAAATTGTTGATGTAATTAATGAAATTTGTTCTTCGTCTAATTCGGTATGCATGGGTAATGCGATTACTTGCTCACAGAATAAATTGGTTACTGGGAAGTCGGCATCGTTGTAACGCGCATCTGCATACGCTTTTTGTTGGTGTAACGGAATTGGATAATAAATCGCACAAGGAATTCCGTTTTCTTGTAAATGCGCCAATAAAGCATCGCGTTTCCCATTTGTAATTCGTATTACATATTGATGGAAGACGTGATCGTCTCCTTGGAAATCGAAAGCTGGAGTAATAATATGTTCGTTTGTTTCAAACGCATCATTGTACGCTTTTGCAGCTTTTCTTCGCGCTTGTCCGTAAGCATCTAAACGAGGTAATTTTGCATTTAAAACTACTGCTTGAATACTATCTAAACGAGAATTCACACCTACTACATCGTGGTGGTAACGCTCGTACATTCCGTGATTTACAATTCCACGAATAATGTGCGCTAACTCATCATCATTTGTAAAAATTGCACCACCGTCACCGTAACAACCTAAATTTTTAGATGGAAAAAAAGAAGTAGCACCAACATGACCAATGGTTCCAACTTTTTGTTTTGAACCATCTTTCCAAGTATAATTTGCACCAATTGCTTGTGCGTTATCTTCAATTACAAATAAGTTATGCTCTTTTGCAATTTCCATAATCGCTTCCATGTTCGCAGCGCGACCAAATAAATGCACCGGAACAATTGCTTTGGTTTTGGGAGTAATCGCTTTTTTAATCGCTTCAATAGAGATATTCATAGTATCTTCATCAACATCAACCAAAACTGGAGTCAATCCTAATAAAGCAACCACTTCAACCGTTGCTGCAAATGTAAAATCGGCTGTGATCACCTCATCTCCAGGCTGTAAACCCAATCCCATCATTGCAATTTGTAAGGCATCGGTTCCGTTTGCACAAGGAATTACGTGTTTTACTCCTAAATAAGTTTCTAAATTTTGTTGAAATTCGTGAACTTTTGGTCCATTAATGTAAGCTGTATTATCTAAAACTTCTTGAATACCAGCGTTAATTTCTTCTTTTATATCTTCGTATTGACTTTTTAAGTCAACCATTTGCAGTTTTTTCATCAGTGAAAATTTAAGATACAAAAATAACAAAATTGTAGCATCAAATCACTACAAAATTTCCAATTCGAAACTTATTTGTATTTTTGTACATATTTCAGCAACTCATGAGTTTTTTATATCAAATCGGAATTCAACTGACTTCTATTTTACTTCCTTTTTCTACTTTTTTTAGTCCAAAAATGAAGCTGTTCGTGAATGGCAGAAAACGATCTTTTCAGATTTTGGAGCAAAAAATCGAATCTTCAAAGAGACATATCTGGATGCATGTGGCTTCGTTAGGCGAATACGAACAAGGTTTACCTATTATGGAAGCGTTTAAAAAAAAGCATCCCGAATATAAAATTGTTCTTACTTTCTTTTCTCCTTCGGGTTACGAAATCAGAAAAAACAACACAGTTGCCGATATCACTTTGTATCTTCCTTTGGACACTCAAACTAATGTGAAGCGTTTTTTAGATTTGATTAATCCTGAAATGGTATTTTTTATAAAGTACGAATTTTGGCCGAATTATTTAAACGAGTTAAAAAAACGAAACATTCCTACTTATTTGATTTCGGGAATTTTTAGAGAAAAGCAATTGTTTTTTAAACCCTATGGTAGCTTTTACAGAAATGCATTGAAAACTTTTTCACATTTTTTTGTTCAGAACGAATCTTCAAAACAATTATTAGCTTCAATTGGTTTTACAAACGTTACTGTTCATGGCGATACGCGTTTTGATCGAGTAGCGCAAATCGTAGAACGCACGCAACCTTTAGATTATATCGAAAAATTTAAAAATAACACTACAACTATTGTTATTGGAAGTTCGTGGATTGATGACGAAGAGGTTTATTCACCTTATTTGAATAACTCAGAAAATCTAAAATGGATCATTGCGCCACATAATATTAAGGAAGATGAAATGAGTCGATTGATTTCGAAAATCAATAAAAAAGTGATTCGTTTTACAACATATACTGAAAATGAATTGGCTAATGCAGACGTTTTCATCATAGACACGATTGGAATTTTAACGCAGATATATGCGTATGCAGATATCGCTTATGTTGGGGGTGGTTTTAGAACTGGTTTACATAATATTTTAGAACCTGCAACTTACGGAACAGCTGTTGTTATCGGACCAAAATACACCAAATTTCAAGAAGCAAAGGATTTAGTTGATTTAGGAAGTTGTTTGGTTGTAAACAATACTGAAGAGCTTACTTCAACATTCGATCATTTGATTGAGAACGAAAGTAATCGAAACGAGTTAGGAAAAAAGAATAGAGAATTTGTTTTACAAAACAAAAATGCTACAAAAGTAGTTATGGATTTTATAAAAAGTGATCTGTAAGTTATAAAGCTTGCTGTTTTTTTCTTTTGTTATAATAATGTATCAAATAAAAAATCCAAGAGAAAATAGGAAGGATAAAAAAGCAAATAAAAATCAATAATTTATTTCCAAAAGTTTCTTGTTGATCTTTAGCTAAAAGAACAATACACCAAATTAAAACAGGCAAGAATACAACTAGATTGATTAACTGCCAAAAGAACAGTCCAAAACTAAAATCGTTAATAAATATTTCCATAATTTTATACTATAATACAAATATATGATAAATTTCAAACAACTTACAACTTCGTATATTGATATTGTTGTGCAACATATGAAGGATTTTTATGCCATTGATGGTTATCCGATAGACACGACAAAATCTACAGAAATGTTTCACGAATTCCTTTCTAAACCGCATTTAGGCAACTGCTTTACCATCAATTTTAACGATGAAATTTGTGGTTATATCTTAATGATTCAGTTTTTTAGTTTCGAAATGGGTGGTTATGTGATGCTTTTAGATGAATTGTACATAAGCAATTCGTTTCAAGGAAAAGGAATCGGAAAAAAAGCAATGGCATTTATTAAAGAATTTGCAAAAGATAATGCACTTAAAACCATACTTCTGGAAGTAGAACCACACAACGAACGCGCAATACATTTGTACGAAAAAGAAAACTTTAAAAAACACAAACGAGATTTAATGATTTTAAAGAATTGATCAAATGAGATCATTTCAAAAATCAAGAAATTGAAACCGAGTATTAAAAAAAGCATAGGTTAATTTCCTATGCTTTTTGCTTTTTGATTAAGCGTTTGGTAAAAACACTTCCGCAAGCATGCAACGGGCACTACCACCACCACAAGCTTCGATGGTGTATAACGGCGCATGTAAAATAGAGCAATGTTTTTCTATTGCATTAATCTGATCATCTGTTAGACTTTCAAATGCCTGTGTGCTCATTACCATATATAATTGTCCGTCTTTTCCTGCTACTTGAAGCATATTTCCTGCAAAACGACTAACTTGCTCTTCTGTAATCAGAATCACTTCTTTGCCGTCTTCCTCTAAATGCTTAATAACCATTTTACGTTCTTGTTTGTCGTCGATACTATCTGCACATAAAATAGCAAATGTTTCAGCAACACTCATCATAACGTTGGTGTGATAAATAGGTAGACGTTTGCCTTCAACAGTTTGATAGGCTTCAAAAATCACAGGATACATATCGTGATCTTCACAAAACTCTATGATTAATTCCTCGTCGGCTCTTGGCGACAAAGCTGCATAAACCTTTCCATATTCACGATCCAAAATCATACTTCCAGTTCCTTCTAAAAAGATATTATCTTCTTCTGCAGAAGTATAATCATTGATTTCATTAATCGTAAAACCTTGTTCTTCTACGATGTTCAAGATTTCTTCTCTGCGTTCTGGACGACGATTTTCTGCAAACATTGGATATAAAACCACTTCTGCATTTTCATGAAACGAAATCCAATTGTTAGGAAAAATACTATCTGGAGTATCAGAATCTTTGGTATCATCAACAACAATAACGTTTACACCAACAGAGCGTAATCGTTCCACAAAACCGTCGAACTCTTCTTGTGCTTTTTGATTTGCATTTTCAGGTGTTAACCCTTCGATTTTCTGTTGATAATAATTATTAACTGCTGTTTGCTCATTCATCCTAAACTGTACGGGACGAATCATTAAAATGGTATTGGTTGTTTGCTTCATTATAAATTTTTTCAAGTATTAATAACTTTTCATTCCATCAAATCAGGTTTTACAGGCTCTAACTTCAAAGTTAAATGATGAAATACATTTTGCGTATTATTTTTCTCTGATTAAAGGCAATGTTGAGCATCTCAAAAGCCCTTCTTGTTTGGCGATTTCTGCATAAGGAATTTCTTCTACAATAAAACCTTGTGCTCTTAACCAACTATTCAATCGAGTAAATTTTTGTTCAGAAACTACGACATCTGTGTCGATAGAAAAAATATTAGAATTCATATTGTACATCTCTTCTCGTTCGATATGAAATAAATTTTCTTTTCCAAAAAGTTTTACTAAGTACATATAATCTGCCTCTTCACGAAATCCAGATTTATAAATGATCCCTTTATTTTTTCCTACAGGTTGAAAACAGCAATCTAAATGCAATGCATTGTCTCTTGGTTCGATTTTCGATTTTACCAAATCAAATTCTTTGACAATTTTATTTGGAAAAAGTTCTTTGATATACTGCACGCCTTCCATATTAGTTCTAGCTGTGATATAATCTTTATAGTCACTTCCTTTATAGGTTCCAATAAAAATATGGTCGTTCCAAAGCATGACATCTCCGCCTTCGATATGTACTTCTTCTGGTGGGCGTACTACTTTGTTTGGATCCATTTGTTCAATGACGTATCTGATAGCGTCTAATTCTCGTTCTCTATCAGGCAAAATATTAGCTTTCACAAAAACATCATCGATAACAAACCCAATATCTCTACTGAAAATTTGGTTGTAATCTTCTATAATTTCTGGGCGAAAGACTTTAACGTCGTATTTTTGAAAGACTTGATTAAAAGCTTCCATCTCTTTAACCATATCTTCTTCTATTGGATAGGTTCCAGCTTTTATATGCTCTAAAGACTTGGGATCGTAAGCTTCCTCAATAGTTGGTGTTGGACCATTGCTTACTGCAGTTCCTAAAACCACAGCTTTTAATCTTGATGTTTCGTTTGTGACGTGTAAATTAAGCATCATATTTTATGTTGTTTTGACAAATATAAGAAGTTTTTATATAAGAAGAGCCAAGATTTAACTTAGCAAATTAATACAGCAACTTTAAAAAAATTTATTGGATCAAAAAGGCAATAAAAAAGGCTGTCTACAATTTAGAACAGCCTTTAACTTGATATTTATCTAATAAATTATCTATCATTCATTTCTTTGAAAGCGCGTGCTGGCTCGCCAACATAAACTTGTCTTGGACGACCAATTGGTTCTTTGTTTACACGCATTTCTTTCCATTGAGCAACCCATCCTGGTAAACGTCCGATAGCGAACATTACTGTAAACATTTCAGTAGGAATTCCTAATGCACGGTAAATAATACCTGAATAGAAATCTACGTTTGGATAAAGGTTTCTTGATACGAAGTATTCGTCTTTCAATGCTTTTTCTTCCAAATCTTTAGCGATTTTCAAAATAGGATCTTCAACGCCTAAATCAGCTAAAACTTCGTCTGCCGCTTTTTTGATAATGCGTGCACGTGGATCAAAGTTTTTATATACACGATGTCCGAATCCCATTAAACGGAACGGATCATTTTTATCTTTTGCTTTTGCTAAGAATTTATCTGAATCACCTCCGTCTTTTTGAATTTCTTCTAACATTTCCAAAACAGCTTGATTAGCTCCACCGTGTAACGGTCCCCAAAGTGCAGAAACACCTGAAGAAATGGAAGCAAATAAACCTGCATGAGAAGATCCTACCATACGAACAGTAGAAGTTGAACAGTTTTGTTCGTGATCAGCGTGAAGGATAAATAATTTATCTATCGCATTCAACACAACAGGGTTCACTTTATACGGTTGCGTTGGTAATTCAAACATTAAACGTAAAAAGTTTTCTACGTATGGTTTTGTATTATCGTAGTAATTCAAAGGATAGCCTTGGGTTTTTCTGTAAGTCCATGTTGCAATAACTAGGAATTTACCCATGATTTTACATACCGCTTCGTACATATCCTTTTCGCTGTCAGCATTGACAACTTTTGGATTAAATGCAGTTAAAGCACAAGTTAAAGATGCTAAAACTCCCATCGGATGGGCGTGTTTAGGAAAACCATCAATGATCGTTTTCATTTCTTCATTGACTAATGTATGCTTATGGATGTCTTTTTCAAACTTTTCTAATAGTTCTTTATTTGGCAATTCTCCAAAAATAATCAGGTATGCTACTTCTAAAAAATGTGCTTTTTCGGCTAAGTCTTCAATCGAATAACCGCGATATCTTAAAATTCCTTCTTCTCCGTCCAAAAAAGTTATAGCACTTTCGCAAGAACCTGAATTTTTATAACCCGGATCTAATGTGATAGCTCCGGTCATTGCTCTTAGTTTTTGAATATCAATAGCAACTTCATTTTCTGTGCCCACAATAATAGGCAACTCTACTTTTTTACCATTAATTTCTATAGTGGCAGTCTTAGACATATATTATTTTTTTTTAATTTGCTACCGGCGAATTTACTATTTTTTTTTCTTTTAAAATAATTTTGAACAAAAAATTAATTGTATTCATTTCTCTACAAGGTATTTTGTGTCATAAATCACCACCTAAAAACTTGTTTTATTTGATAACTATGAACTAAATCACTACTTTTTATTAACATTTTGTCATAAAACAGCTGTAAAAACACACTATATTAATAAATTAAAAAAAGTTGCATTTCTGCAACTTTTTTTTAAATTTTTAATCATTTCTTAACTTTAAACGCTTTCATTTGCGGATAGTATGCTACAATTCCCAATTCCTCTTCGATGCGTAGTAATTGATTGTATTTGCTCATACGGTCAGAACGAGATGCTGAACCTGTTTTTATTTGGCCGCAATTCAATGCAACTGCTAAGTCTGCAATTGTATAATCTTCTGTTTCTCCAGAACGGTGAGACATTACTGAAGTATAACCTGCATTGTGTGCCATATTTACTGCTGCAATTGTTTCGGTTAGCGTTCCAATCTGGTTTACTTTAATCAAAATTGAGTTTGCAGTATCTTCTTTAATTCCTCTTTCTAAACGAGTTACGTTCGTTACGAATAAATCATCACCTACCAACTGAACTCTGTCACCAATTTTTTCGGTCAACAATTTCCATCCTGCCCAATCGTCTTCATACATTCCATCTTCGATTGAAATAATAGGATATTTATCGCACAATTCAGCTAAATAATTAGCTTGTTCTTCAGAAGTACGTACTTTTCCAGTTGTTCCTTCAAATTTCGTATAATCGTAATTTCCGTTTACATAAAATTCAGAAGCAGCACAATCTAGAGCAATCATAATATCTTTACCGAAAACATACCCTGCTTTCTCCACTGCTAATTTAATAGAATCTAATGCATCTTCCGTTCCGCCAGCTAAATTTGGTGCAAAACCACCTTCGTCTCCAACAGCCGTTGATAAATTACGGTCGTGTAAGACTTTCTTCAAATTGTGAAAAATCTCAGTTCCCATTTTCATTGCTTCAGTAAAATTTGAAGCAGATACAGGCATAATCATAAATTCTTGGAATGCAATAGGCGCATCTGAATGTGAACCTCCGTTGATAATATTCATCATAGGAACTGGTAGCGTGTTGGCAGAAACACCACCAACGTAACGATACAAAGGCATACCTAATTCGTTGGCCGCAGCTTTTGCTACTGCTAAAGAAACTCCCAAAATGGCATTGGCACCAAGGTGAGATTTGTTTGGAGTACCGTCTGCTTCAATCATAGCTTGATCGATAGCGTTTTGCTCAAAAACACTGAACCCAACAATCTGCTCAGCAATTATTGTGTTTACATTTTTCACTGCATTCAAAACGGCTTTTCCCATAAAATCTTTACCGCCATCGCGCAATTCTACTGCCTCGTGTTCACCTGTAGATGCTCCTGAAGGAACAGCAGCTCGGCCCATGATACCGTTTTCTGTAACCACATCAACCTCAACTGTTGGATTTCCGCGAGAATCTAAAATCTGGCGTGCATGAATTTTTACAATCGTACTCATAATTATATATAATAAAAATTGTGTTGTTAAAAAATTATGTGCAAATGTAGGTATTTGATTGATAAAAAAAAAGGAGTTCGTGAATTTCGTACTTTTAAAGCATTCTTAATCCCGTTCTTACAATAGAAAACATGTTCATTTAAACAAATCACGATTTTTCATGCTCTTTTTAAATTTAACAAATAAGAGTGATTATTTATGTTTCAACTCAGTAGTATAAAAGATTAATTAGCGATGATAAGACGCAATAAAAGTCTCTAATTGATCTATAAAAAGACTTTCATTTTCTAAAAAACGGACTTCAATTGGTAGGTAATACAACAGATTCTCGGGCAAAAGAACTTGCAAACGCATATAATCTTTCTCTGTTGTAATGATTTTTTTCCCTTTGGCTTTATTAATAATCTTCTCGAGATCTCTTTCTGAAAACGAATGATGATCAGGAAATGTAAGACAGTTTTCTTGAGAACATTGCAAATAATTATAAAAATAATTCGGCTTTGCAATTCCTGCTACGGCAATAAAATCTGAAGCCAGTTCTTCGAGTTTCAACTTTTCTTTCTGACTAAAAATTTCAGTACTGTATTGAATTGTAGAGAAAAAAACATTTTCTGGATTCACCTTTATTTTCTTTTTAATCTCATTTTGTTTTTCGACACTCAAATTTGAAGGACATTTAGTCACAATAACAACATCGGCTCTTTGAACACCAGAACGACTTTCGCGTAAGTTTCCTGCTGGAAGTAAAAAATCATTAAAAAACAAATCATCAAAAGAGGTTAGTAATATATAAAATCCCGCTTTAATTTTTCGATGTTGAAACGCATCGTCTAATATGATTAAATTGGTATTCGGCAAAAGTTTTAGAGTATTAGCAACACCTTCAACTCTGTTGGCATCAACCGCCACGTGTATATTTTTAAATTTAGAAAAATACTGAAAGGGTTCGTCTCCAATATCTTCCATTTTAGTACCAACATCGGCCAACAAATATCCTTTACTTGTGCGTTTATAACCCCTACTTAAAGTAACCAAATCATGCTTCGGACTCAGTAAACGAACAAGATATTCTACCATTGGAGTTTTGCCAGTACCACCTACAGAAAGATTTCCTACAGCAATGATTGGCAATGCAAACTCTGTCGATTTTAAGATGTTTTTGTTATATAAAAAATTCCTCAAAGAAGTAATTGCTCCATAAAGCAAAGAGAAAGGGAACAATATTTTCCGAAGGCTTTTCATTAGTATTTTTCTCGATCTATTTTGTTGACATTATATAGTTCATCAACTGATTTTTTGTTTCTATTCTTTTTAATGATTTCTTAAGAAGTACTAAACACGCTCTTTAAAACTGAGCTGTTTATAAAGTAAGAACCACACTTTACTCACTGTTGCATCGATGACCTTCGACCGCGGTTGACCAAAATCAAACGTAAAAGACAGCACTTCATTATTCGTTGCAATTGCAATACAAACCGTACCTACTTTTTTATCTGAATCGCCTTTCAAAGGACCAGCATTTCCTGTAGTTGCGACTGCCAAATCAGTCTGAAATAATTCTTTAGCTCCAATTGCCATTTCACGCGCAACTTCTTCGCTTACAACACTATATTGCTCAATTGTTTTCGGTTGTACACCAAGTAGTTCAACTTTTGATTCGGTGGCATAAGTAACAGCACTCCCTTTAAAATACACGGATGATCCTTCTAGTGAAGTTAATTCTTTTGCGATACTTCCCCCAGTACAACTTTCCGCTGTTGAAATGGTCAATTGATTTAATTTTAGAAGATTAGAAACTTCTTCCATTAAGGAATCAGCAGCTGAAATTCCGATATAATTTTCTGGAATCAATTGTTTTAACTCTTCTATTTTATCGTGAACTTGTTTTGTTAATTGAACTTTATCGGTGCCAATTGCGCTCAATCTAAGTCGAACCAAACCGGGTTGTGGTAAATAAAACAGCCTAATTCCTATACTTGACAAGCTATTTTCCCATAAAGCGATAGTTTCAGATAATAAACTTTCTCCAATACCAACAGTCAAAACTGTGGTATGAACAATAGCGTTTAAATGGAAATTATTTTTAATGTAGGGCAACAAACCATTGGTTACCAAATATTTCATTTCAAAAGGCACACCTGGCAATGAAACATAAGTAGTTTCTTCCTTCTTGAATAACATTCCGGGAGCTGTTCCTACATCGTTGAACAAAACTTTACATTTTGATGGAAGATAAGCTTGCTGAATATTTACTTCTGAAATTGGTCGTTGATAAATTCTTTCCACCAACTTTTTTACATGTTCAAGAACTTCATGATTCAATTCCAATGAATCGTTAAAATAACGAGCAAAAGTTTTTTTAGTTAAATCGTCTTTTGTAGGTCCCAAACCGCCAGTGATCACAACAAGATCCATTTGATTTTGAAAGCGTTTCATTACTTCTAGGATAGCATCTTCCGAGTCGGAAATTGCGACTTTCTCAACAATCGAACAGCCAATAGCTTCTAATTGTTGTCCGATAAAAACACTATTCGTATCAATGACTTGTCCGATTAACAACTCATCTCCTATTGTTACAATGGCTGCTTTCATTACATTACTTTTACACTAAACAACTTTTGTCCTTCTAAGAAACCCTCTAATACATCTTCTGGACTAACTTTTGCAACACCAGCAGGAGTTCCCGTAAAAATGACATCTCCAACTTTTAATGTAAAATACTGAGAAACATAAGAAATTAACTCGTCAATATTCCACAACATCTCTTTGGTGTTTCCACTTTGAACAACAGTTCCGTTTTTCTGCATTTCAAAAGCGATGTTTTGTACATTTTCAAATTGGTTTTTATCAACAAAACTCCCTAAAACTGTAGCTCCGTCAAAACCTTTAGCAATTTCCCAAGGCAAACCTTTTTCTTTTAATTTTGCTTGTAAATCTCGTGCTGTAAAATCAATTCCTAAACCAATTTGATTGTAATATTTAGAAGCAAATTTAGGTTGAATGTACTTCCCCACTTTATTGATCTTAACAACAACCTCTAATTCATGGTGTACATCGTTCGAAAATTCGGGAATTACGAAAGGAAATCCCGAATTTAAAATCGAAGTATCGGGTTTCATAAAAACAACAGGATATTCGGGTTTCTCGTTCACAAGTTCATTGATGTGGTCTGTATAATTCCGACCTATGCAGATTATTTTCATCTTTTAAAACTTATTCGTCAATTTTCTTAGTTTAATGGCTGTCAAAACTTTTTTGGTATATAATGGAAAATCAGCGTTTTGAATCCATCCAAAATAACCAGGCTCACGATCCAAAACATCGTCTACCAATGCACCTTTATGTTTTCCAAAAGTAAAAACTTCTTGTCCATCTTCATTCAAAGCAATAAATCCTGCAAAATCGACCGATTTCTTACGCGTGGTAAATACAGATAGCGACTTGATATCGTTTTCCAAATCGTCGTAATGTTCCAATTGAGCTTTCAAAATTTCATAAGTTGCTTCAGTATCAGCAGCAGCAGAATGCGCATTATCTAAAGTTTTTTTACAATAAAATTTATAAGCTGCACTTAGGGTACGTTCTTCCTTTTTATGAAAAATTGTCTGTACATCAACCGAAACACGATTCTTCATATCAAAATCGACTTCGGCACGTAACATTTCTTCTGCCAATAACGGAATATCAAACCTATCTGAATTGTAACCTGCCAAATCAGAATCTTTTATCATCGCGTGAATTTGCGATGCAAGTTCTTTAAAAGTGGGCTCGTTCGCTACTTTTTCGTTTGTAATTCCATGAATTTGTGTGGCATGTTTCGGAATTGGGATGGTTGGATTAACCAACCATGTTTTACTTTCTTTATTCCCGTTTGGATGTATTTTCAAAACAGATATTTCTACAATTCTATCTTTTGCTACGTCGATTCCTGTAGTTTCCAAATCAAAAAAACAAATCGGACGGGTTAACTTTAATTCCATATTATCTATTTAGAATAATTTATATTTTGTGTCTAACTAATTATTTTTCATGAACTGTCGTATTCCAAAATAGAAGTAATTTCAACAACTAGTCATAAAGACAAAAGTAAGCTAATTATGGTTTAATATGAAATGAAATTGTAATTTTACCAAAAAAAGACCGAATGGAACGACAAATAAAACTCATTTGGGATTTTAGAGGTCCCGATGCTTTAAAAACTGCCGAACATCAAGAAATTCATTTAAAAGAATTCATACAAATAGAGCGATTACCTATCGAAATCACTGGTTTTGAAGCTATAAATGAAATGCATGCGATTGCTTTTATAGTAGTTAATGATGAAATGATGATCAAATTGCGTGATGTTTTAAAACCACATCGAGGTGAATTATTTTCATCTATGGCATAATGGCTTCTAACAAAAAAAGGATACACATTTGTATCCTTTTTTTAAACGATTCATTTTTATCTATACTATAATTAAGGAGTCGATTTTTTTAATTTGCAACCTCACTCATGAATTTAATGCGCATCAATCGAAGTTCCTCGTAATCATAATCGCCTTCAAATTCTGCCAAAGCTTCTTCAATTGAATCTGAATCTGCTTCCATGAAATAATCGCTTATTTCTTCTTGTTGGTCTTCATCCAAAATTTCTTCGACCCAGTAACCAATATTTAATTTAGTTCCAGAATAAACAATCTGTTCCATTTCTTTTAAAAGAGCATCCATGTCTAAATCTTTTGCTGATGCAATATCTTCCAATGATAATTTTCGATCGATACTTTGTATGATATACAATTTTAAAGACGAGTTTGCACCAGTAGATTTCACAATTAAATCATCGGGTCTTATGATCTCATTTTCTTCAACATACTGAGAAATTAATTCAACGAACTCTTTTCCGTATTTTTTAGCCTTTCCTTCACTTACTCCATGAACGGTAGCAAGCTCATCCAAATCGACTGGATATTTAAGCGCCATATCATCTAGAGATGGATCTTGAAAAACAACGAAAGGTGGCACCTCCATTTTTCTGGCTACTTTTCTTCGTAAATCTTTCAACATTCCGACTAAAACTTCATCGGCAACGTTGACTAATTTATTGGTGTTTGTTACGCTCAGATTATCATCATTTTCATAATCATGATCTGCTGTCATCATGAATGAAGTTGGGTTTTCTAAAAAAACCTTACCTTCTTCAGTAAGTTTTAAAACACCATAAGTTTCAATATCTTTGGAGATAAAGCCATTTACAAGCACTTGTCTAATCAGCGCCATCCAAAATTTATCATCGAAATCCTTACCCATACCAAATATTTTTTGTGTATCGGTTTTATACGATTTAATAATAGCATTGATTTTACCTAAAAGTGTAAATATAACCTCTTTAGACTTATATACCTGTTTTGTTTCTTCAATGGTTCTCAAAAGCAAAGTCACTTGATCCTTAGCTTCATTTTTTTGTTTTGGATGACGAGAGTTATCGTCCATATCTGCACCTTCACCATTGATTTCGTCAAACTCTTCTCCAAAATAATGCAATAAGAATTTTCTTCGTGAAATGGAAGTTTCTGCATAAGCAACCACTTCTTGCAATAAAGCATAACCTATTTCTTGTTCTGCCAAAGGTTTTCCAGTCATGAATTTTTCAAGCTTTTCAATGTCTTTATAAGAATAAAAAGCCACACAATGACCTTCTCCTCCATCACGTCCTGCTCTACCAGTTTCTTGATAATAACTTTCAAGTGATTTTGGAATGTCGTGATGTATCACAAAACGAACATCTGGTTTGTCAATCCCCATACCAAAAGCGATAGTGGCAACCACCACATCAACTTCTTCCATCAAAAACATGTCTTGATGTCGGGCACGAGTTTTAGAATCTAGACCTGCATGATATGCAACGGCAAGAATTCCGTTTACTTGTAAAACTTGAGTAATTTCTGCAACTTTTTTGCGGCTTAAACAATAAATAACACCTGACTTTCCTTTAAATCTGCTAATAAACTTAATGATTTGCGACTCAACGTCTTTACTTTTTGGTCGAACCTCATAATATAGATTTGGTCTATTAAAGGAAGCTTTAAAAACATTTGCATCTGGGATTTCTAGGTTCTTCAGTATGTCTTCTTGAACTTTTGGAGTAGCAGTGGCCGTAAGTCCAATGATAGGAATATCGCCTAATTTACGGATAATACTTCTCAGATTTCGGTATTCAGGTCTGAAATCATGTCCCCATTCAGAGATACAATGCGCTTCATCAATAGCGATGAAGGAAAGTGGCACTGTATTCAAAAATGCTACATATTCTTCTTTAGTCAATGACTCTGGAGCCACATAAAGTAATTTTGTAACTCCATTCTTTATGTCTTCCTTAACCTTATTTACTTCGGTTTTAGTTAGGGAAGAATTTAAAACATGGGCGATTCCAGGTTCGCTAGACAATCCACGAATGACATCTACTTGATTTTTCATCAAAGCAATCAACGGTGAAACAACAATAGCTGTTCCCTCTAGCACCAAGGCTGGCAATTGATAACATAATGACTTCCCTCCCCCAGTCGGCATAATCACGAAAGTGTTCTTGCCAGAAATAATACTACTGATCACTTGTTCTTGTAAACCTTTGAACTGATCAAACCCGAAATATTTCTTTAACTCTTTATGTAAGTCAATTTCGATTGATTTCATGTTTTTTTTAGGCTATTTTATCTAAATTTGCAAAACATAAAGATACATAAATCTTTTTATATTTGCAAAAACTAAATACAAATCTGTTTTGATAAATAATTCCGACATAATATCTTCTGCTATCAACACTTTAAACTTTGAGAGCAAAGCGATTAAAAAAGCAATTGAACTTTTAGACGATGATTTTTCTGAAGCTGTAAAAGCGATTTTCTCATCAAAAGGGAGATTAATCATCACTGGAATCGGAAAAAGTGCGCATATTGGACAGAAAATTGTTGCAACTTTAAACTCTACTGGCACGCCTTCCATCTTCATGCATGCTGCCGAAGCGGTTCATGGCGACTTAGGAATGTTGACCAAAGAGGACGTTGTTTTATGTATTTCGAAAAGTGGAAACAGCCCCGAAATTAAAGTTTTAATTCCCTTATTGAAGAGAGACGGAAATATTTTAATAGGAATGACCGGTAACAAGTCTTCCTTTCTTGGGAAAAATTCTGATTTCATACTCAACGCCTTTGTGGAACGCGAAGCAGATCCTAATAATTTGGCTCCTACCACAAGCACCACAGTTCAGTTGGCATTAGGAGATGCTTTGGCAGTAGCTCTGATTGAATTAAGGCAATTCACTGCCGAAGATTTCGCTAAATTCCATCCTGGAGGTGCATTAGGAAAAAAACTATTGTTGCGCGTGGATGCAATCCTTGAACTACACAATGCACCTAAAGTAGTTGCTTCTTCAAGTATTCAAGAAGTGATTTTTGAGATTTCTAATAAGAGACTGGGAGTTACTGCCGTAGTTGAAAACAATGAAATTAAAGGAATCATCACCGACGGAGATATTAGACGTATGTTGGAAAAAACCACCGATTTAAGTGCTATAACAGCCGAACAAATTATGACTAAAAATCCTAAAACCATCGATTTACATGCCAAAGTTGAAGATGCATTAAATCTGATGGAATCACACTCTATTACACAACTTGTTGTAACGAATAACAATAATTACGCAGGAATAATTCATCTGCACGACATTTTAAAGGAAGGAATTGTATCGTGAAAGATAAAAAAAACATTAAAGAAATGTCCTTCATGGGACATTTGGAAGAGCTGAGGTGGCTGTTGGTTCGTAGCAGTATCGCCGTGGTAATTGCAGCAGTAATTGCTGTGTTTTTTAATGAATTTATTTTCGATGTTATTATCTTCGGACCTAAAGAAAGTGACTTTATAACCTATCAGTTTTTTTGCGAACTTGCCCACCAATTTGATTTAGACAAATCATTTTGCGAAAAAGAATTGCCTTTTGTGATACAAAACCGAACCATGGAAGGACAACTTTCTGTGATGATTTGGACTTGTTTGACTGCTGGTTTTATTTTAGCTTTCCCTTTTATACTTTGGGAATTCTGGAAGTTCATCAGTCCTGCTTTGTATCAAAACGAACGAAAATACGCGAAAACATTCCTTTTTATTTCTAGCACTTTATTTTTTCTAGGTGTCCTTTTTGGATATTATGTTTTAGTACCACTTTCAATTAATTTTTTGAGTAACTTTACCGTCAGCGATATTATTGAAAACCAAATTGACATCAATTCATACATCAGCTTGGTAAAAACGACCTCATTGGCAACGGGATTGATTTTTGAATTACCAATTATCATCTTTTTCTTAACCTATTTAGGCTTGATAAACGATAGCTTTTTGAAGGAATACCGAAGATATGCTTATGTTTTGATTTTGATAGTAGCAGCCATAGTTACGCCGCCAGATATTATCAGTCAAATAATTGTTTCAATTCCATTGGTAATGCTCTATGAAGCAAGTATTTTTATTGCAAAAATCATTACTAAACGCAATTTAAAAAAAGAGAACAACGCAGCAACAACCTAGCATGTAAATGAAATTAAGAGCTGAAAATTTAATTAAAGCCTATAAAGGCCGGAAAGTAGTAAAGGGTATTTCTGTAGAGGTAAACCAAGGAGAAATTGTGGGTTTACTAGGTCCGAATGGAGCCGGGAAAACCACTTCTTTTTATATGATTGTTGGATTGGTAAAGCCTAATTCTGGTAATATTTATTTGGATAATTTAAACATTACCAATTTCCCAATGTACAAACGTGCACAACATGGAATTGGATATCTAGCACAGGAAGCTTCCGTTTTTAGAAAATTGAGTATTGAAGACAATATCTTATCTGTCCTTCAATTAACCCAACTTTCAAAGAAAGAACAAATCGCTAAAATGGAATCGCTGATTGATGAATTTAGTTTACAACATATTCGAACCAATCGAGGCGATTTATTATCTGGAGGCGAACGTAGGAGAACAGAAATTGCTAGAGCATTGGCAACTGATCCAAAATTCATACTTTTAGACGAACCTTTTGCTGGTGTTGACCCAGTCGCTGTAGAGGACATTCAACGTATAGTGGCCCAATTGAAGAATAAAAATATTGGAATTTTGATTACAGACCATAACGTTCAAGAAACATTGGCTATTACAGACAAGACCTATCTGATGTTTGAAGGTGGAATTTTGAAAGCTGGAATACCCGAGGAATTAGCTGAGGATGAGATGGTACGGAAAGTTTATTTGGGACAAAACTTCGAGTTGAGAAAAAAGAAAATAGAATTTTAATTCACCTCGAAAAAATTCACAAGTATAATTAGGTTTAATCGTTATTTATTGTAATTTCGCAAAGTTCATTAAATTTTTTTTAAAAAGGATGAGTCTGACAAAATACATACAAAACAAGATTGTGAATCTAAAAAGTATTCAATATCTACCTCGCTGGATTATCTTTTCAATCGATCTATTTATTGTCACCTCTTCGGCTGTGTTTTGTTTGTTTATTTTAGAAGGCATCAATATTGATGTAACACCTGCAGATAAACCTATTATAGCATTCTGTGTTTTTCTATTAATACACCTTCTACTATTTATATATTTCAAACCATATACGGGTATAATTAGACATACAACAGTTATAGATTCAGCAAAGCTGTTTTTTATAGAAGCATTTTCATTTATCGTCTTATATGTTATTAACCTTTTTTATGAATATGCAACAGGCGAAAAACTATTTTTAACAACGGCGCTTTTCATATTTATTTTCCTTACTTTTATTAACCTACTCGTTTTTAGACTATTGGTGAAATTAGCCTTTGATTTTTTCACAGAATACACCGAAAAAACACATCAAACCAACGTTGTAATATTCGGAAGTGGCGAACGTGCCATTGCTGTTGCCAATGCTTTAAATGCCGAAGTTCCAAGAAAATATAAAGTGCAAGGTTTTATTAATCCAAATTCTAAAAACTCTAATAATACCCTTTTAAATTTACCAGTAATCTCACAGACAAGAAAGGTACATATATTGGTTCGTTCATTAAAAGCCAATACTTTGATTTTTGCAGAGGATACTTTAATTAAAAAAGACAAATTAGAGATAATTGAAGATTGTATCGATTACAATATTAAGGTATATAACCTACCGCAACTTACAGACATCAACAACCAGAAAAAGGTTGTATCCAACATCCGAAAAATAAAAATTGAGGATTTATTGGAACGCAAACCTATAGAAGTCAACAATACTATTTTATCTGAACAAATTAAAGATAAAACCGTTTTGGTTTCAGGAGCTGCAGGATCAATCGGAAGTGAGATTGTTTGGCAAGTTGCCTCTTTCAATCCAAAAAGATTAATATTACTCGACCAAGCAGAAACTCCTTTGCATCAAATCACACTTGAGATATCAAAACACAGCACCAAAGCAGAAATCATATCAATTGTTGCAGACGTACGAAATTTAGCCTGTATTGAAAAGATTTTTGATGACTATCAACCCGAAATTGTCTATCATGCTGCTGCTTATAAACATGTCCCTTTGATGGAAGCAAATCCTCAACAAGCTATTTTCACTAATGTTATGGGGAGTAAACACATGGCTGATTTAGCACTGAAGTACAAGGCAGATCGTTTTGTAATGGTTTCAACAGACAAGGCAGTGAATCCAAGTAATGTTATGGGTGCTAGTAAAAGAATTGCAGAGAAATACGTACAATCCTTAGCAAAAAAACTTGAAAGTACAGGAAACAAAACAACAAAGTACATAACCACTCGTTTTGGAAATGTTTTAGGATCTAACGGATCGGTCGTACCTTTATTTACAAAACAAATCGAAAATGGTGGACCTATAACTATCACACATCCAGATATTATTCGTTATTTCATGACTATTCCTGAAGCCTGCCAATTGGTACTAGAAGCAGGATCAATGGGCAAGGGAGGAGAAATTTACATTTTTGACATGGGGAAACCGGTTAAAATTATTGATTTAGCAAAAAAAATGATTAAATTTGCTGGTTTAGAAATTGACAAGGACATCGAGATTGAAATTGTTGGATTGCGCCCAGGTGAAAAGTTGTATGAAGAATTGCTGAACGACAGTTCGACAACCTTACCTACACATCATGAAAAGATAATGATTGCACATGACATACATGAAGATTACGAATTCATAACAGAACAAATAGAAGAATTAAAAAAACAAGCCTCCTCTTTTCAAATAATGGAGACTGTTGCAGTAATGAAAAAAATTGTACCTGAATTTATTAGCTTAAATTCAACATTTGAAAAACTTGATAAATAGAATTATGAAAAAGAAGATAATACTCCCCGCAACTCTAGCTGTCATTTTGATGACCTCTTGTGTTTCAAGAGAAAAAATTATTTATTTTCAAGATATTGAACAACAAGAGTTCACAGACATTAGATTTGAAACCACCATTAAACCTGACGACTTGTTGATGATAATCGTATCGGCTCATGATCCAAGAGCAGCTGCTCCGTACAACTTAATGACCGATTTAACTGTTAACCCAAACAATCAATCAGGAAGCGGACAAAGACAACAACAATTGTATCTAGTTGACCAAAAAGGCACAATTGATTTTCCTGTTCTTGGAAAAGTGAATGTTGGCGGTAAAACAAAGGATGAAATAATTGATCATTTAAAAACCGAGATTTCAAAAGACGTAAAAAACCCTATCATCAATCTTAGAATCATGAACTTTAAGGTTACTGTTAATGGGGAAGTAAACAGACCTGGAGTGCATACTATATCTTCTGAACGTATTACTTTACCAGAAGCTCTCACACTTTCAGGAGATTTGACTTCTTATGGAAATCGAAATAATATTCTAATTACACGAGAAGAAGAAGGTACCTTAAAAACTTATAGAATCGATTTAACTAAATCCGATTTTATGAATTCAGATTTTTATTATCTAAAACAAAACGATATTGTTTACGTAGAACCTAACAAAACCCGAATCAATTCTTCAGCTGTAGGACCCAACGTATCTATATATATGACTGCTATATCATTGTTATTAACAACTACTGCATTAATACTTACAAACACTAGAAAGTAACATCATGATCGAAGAAAAAGAAAGTACCATTAACCTGAAAGAAGAAATATTAAAGTATTTAGTACATTGGCGTTGGTTTGTATTAAGTGTGTTTTTGGCTTTAATTTGTGCTGTTTTATATATTAGATTTACTCCTAAAAGCTACATCACTGCTACCAAAATTTTAATTAAAGATGAGAAAAGCAATGATTTAGCTAATCAACTTTCTGCATTTTCAGAAATGAGTATATTGGGTGGCGGAAAAAACAACATTGAAAATGAAATCGAAATTTTAAAGTCAAGAACTTTAATTTACAATACGCTTGATACCTTAAATCTTAATATCAGTTACATCGACAACACAGGTATCGTAGCTGCTAATTTATATAAGAGAAGCCCTGTAGAAGTTATCTGGAATAGTGAAGATCCGTCTGAGATTGTCAAAATCATCCTTAGCAACTTTACTGATTCAGGTTTTTCAGTTACAATCGCTGATAATAAACTAGGAGATTACAATTTTGGGTCCAACATTACATCAGAGTTTGGAAACTTTACAGTAAATAAATTATCCAACATCGATTTAAGCGAAATTGAAATAAATGTTTTTCCTAAACTTAATCAAGCAGAAAACTTTCAAAAACGCTTGAATATTGCAACAACTAGTAAAACTTCGAGTGTAGTTGAGCTTTCCATTATCGACAATACTCCTGAAAAAGCAGCTGACTTTTTAAATACCTTGGTTTATAATTACAACTTATCTGGTATTAAAGACAAACGCTATATTTCAGAAAACACTTCTAATTTTATATCTGAACGTTTAGATATAATTGCTAATGAATTGGGTGATGTAGAATCTGAAGTTGAGGGTTATAAAAGCACTCATAATCTTTCGGATATACAAACGGAAGTTACGATTTATTTAGACAAACTTTCAGAGGTAGAACGTGCGCTACTTGAGAACGAAATAAACATTAATATTGTTTCAGAAATCATTAATCATGTTTCTAAAACTAAATACGATGAATTGGTTCCATCTGGATTCCTGAAAAATGACGTTTCTTCTGAAAACCTCATCATGGAAATCAATAAATTGATTTTAGATAAACAACGTATGGCTCACAGTGCCACGGATTCTAACTTGGAATACCAAATGACCGAGGAACAGATTCGTTCACTAAAAAACAACTTGACTGCTAGTTTGAAAAGAAGTTTAAGTTCTTTGCAAATAATTAAAAAGGACTATGAACGACAAGAAAATGAAATGCAGGCTAAACTATCTCAAGTGCCGCGTCAGGAACGTGAATTCCGCATGATTGATCGCCAACAAAAAGTAAAAGAAGCTCTCTACCTATTTTTACTCCAAAAAAGAGAAGAGACCAACATTACTTTGGCTGCAACAGATACTAATGCAAAAGTTATCGACAAAGCAATAACAACAAATAAACCTGTTGCTCCAAAAACAATGATAATAATTTTAGCCGCTCTAATTTTGGGTGGGTTAATTCCGTTCATTGTCATTTACATTAAAAACTTATTGGATACAAAAATTAAAACAAGGTTTGATATTACAGACAATTCAAACATTCCATTTTTGGGAGATATTCCAACTTCTGAATCTAGTAATGAATTAATAGAAATTAGCAGTCGTTCTAGTGCTGCAGAAGCTGTAAGAATTGTAAGAACCAATCTCGATTTTGTTTTGTCAGATAAAAAAGAGGATCAGTGTAAGGTTATTTTTGTTACTTCAACCGTTACTGGAGAAGGAAAAACTTTTGTATCGGCGAATTTAGCTGCTACTTTCTCACTCTCTGATAAGAAGGTTTTATTAATGGGATTAGATTTACGTAATCCTAAGATTTACGAATACATGAAAGTAAATCCGCTAGGAGTTAGTAATTACATTTTAAACAGCAACAAACCTTTAGAAGATTATATTCAACCAGTTGAAGGATATAAAAGTTTTGATGTTTTATCATCGGGATCAATACCACCAAACCCTACCGAGATTTTGATGAGTAAACAAATCAAAGAATTATTTGATAAATTGAAACAAAGTTACGATTACATAATTGTAGATACTGCTCCGGTTAGTCTTGTATCCGACACTTTACTGATTGCGAAGCACGCTGATGCTACGGCTTATGTGGTAAGAGCTAATAAGATTAATAAGGAAATGTTGAGAATTCCTAATGAATTGTACAAAGAAAACAAGTTAAACAAATTGACTATTGTACTCAATGACTCTGATGTTACAAAGGGTTATGGCTACGGTTATGGCTATGGCTACGGATCTAAAACAGCAGAAAAGCCTTTATGGAAAAGAATTTTAGGTATTTTTCAATCCTTAAAGTAGACATAAAAAAAGGTTGCCGTTTGGCAACCTTTTTTATGTCTACTTATTATTAAACTTTAAAGAAATCATTTTTCTGAATAACAGTTTCTAAAGCATTAATGTTCTTTATCACAACCTCACTCGAAAAACCGATTATATGTTTTGTATGATGAACATCACTTCCCACAAAATCATACATTTCTTGTTTTAATAGGTAATCAGCTACTTCAGCAATACCACTACCATAATATCCTGTGGTACTCAATAAGTTTAACTGAAAAAGACACCCTGCCTGTTTCAATCTTTTAAAACTATCGTAGTCATTTTTATAAAAATTGTAACGTTCTGGATGAGCCAAAATTGGCACATATCCATCTGATATCAATTGCATGATGATTTCATACAATTGTATAGGCGGATTGATGTAAGACATTTCCACCAAAACGAAATTATCTTTAAGCGTTAAAAGGCGTTCGTTTTCTAGGCGTTTAAAGAAAGAGTCATCCATTAGATACTCCGAGGCTACACGCAAATGAGTAGTCGATTTACCAGTTTCTAATAGCACATTGTCATACTGTGCCAGAATATCTTCTTTAGAGTTTTCCCAAACCAATGGTGTAGTATGTGGTGTTGCAATGAATTGTTCATAACCGAAACTTTTCAATTTATTAATTAAAAACATCGTATCTTTTAAATTCGTCGCCCCATCATCCAGACCATAAATGATGTGTGAATGTATATCAACACTACCATTTGGTATAAGATCTTGCAATCTTATCTTATTTTTTTTAAAAAAACCAAACATTATTTTTCTATTAATTCTTCTTTAATCGCATCAAAAAGAATGCCATAACATAGCATATGTGAAGAAAGATTAAAGGAGAAAGTACAAACATTAACTCATACCCCATCAAAATCAAACTGATAACAGTTAAAAGTACTGCTATAAAAAATATTTTTTTTGATTTTAACAAAAGTGACAGAAGAAAAAATGGATTAAAAAACAATACTAAAACATTATAATGCAACTCTACATGATGCGTATATAAACTAATAGTTAACAAAAACAAACCCAATAGTGTTGTCAATGTAAAATAAATCCAAAGTCCTTTCTTAAAAAAACTACCTACAACAAAAACCAAAACTAAACCCCATAAAAAGTAAATAGTATTCCACCATTGAGAAGGTAAATTTTCAACTTTGTTTAAAGTCTTTTGAGACACTAAATATTTCGTCTGATTATACTCAAGTGCATCTTTCAATTTTACGGGTAAAAAAATCAACTCACTATCCTTATTTGTCGACGGACCAAACAACAAATTAATTCCTAATTTTTCAAAATAATGTTTTTCTAAACCTTCATTTAAAATATAACGATACGAATGTTGATTGGATGGAAAGTCTACAGACAACGGTTCATCCAAAACATCATTTAAGACATCAACAATCTTTGTGGTACAGTTATTTCTAATAAACTCGTAGGTATAAAAACGTCGTTCGGTTCGTAATTGCTGATTGATTTCTTCCCAAATCTTCATTTTTTGCTCATAGGTTAAATCTAATTGTTGTTCAACAACTTCTCTATTATCAAGAGTATAATGATATATAAAATCACTAAAACGGTCCACGTCAAGATAATACAACAAATCTCCTTTTACAAATTTAGAATAGAAACCCTCTGTATTAAAATCAAACATTCCCCAATTATAGACCACATCCATTTGATGCCCATCGTCTTTAACTCTCAGAGCACTGTGCCCAAAAAACGAATACATCTCTTCGCCTGTTCCACATGTCAATATACTTATTTCTGCTTCTTCAGATAAATATTGTGGTTGTGCTTTAACTACAAAAAAAGAAAAACAACAAATCCAAAGCACAATTTGTTGTTTCAAAATATTTTGTCTACTTCTCATCTTATTTTTTGAAAATTCCTAAATCAAGTTTGAGTGAAAAAATATTAGAATATAAAGCCGCACTTTGATCTCCTATATCTGTCAATGCGTAGTCTACCTGAATTCCTTTATATTTAAAACCAAGTCCGATATTGGGTTGAAACGAAACACTTTTCGAATCGTCTATTTGTAATTCATTCTGAAAATTACCCACACCAGCTCGAACAAACACCATCTGATCATAACCAAATTCAAAACCAACTGAAGGTTGCACGCTAAAAGCTGATGTAGAAATCAGCGCATTTGTTTCATAAAACTCAGTATGCAACACGGCAGCAGCAGTTAACATAAATTGCTCGTTGAATGCAAAGTCTCTAGCCACACCTAGCTGTAATTTTGGCAATGTTAATTCTGTAGTTTCTGGCAAAGTTTGATTTTGACCTGGAACCGCACCTTTTATTTTATCAAACTCTGCTTCGTTGATGTTCCAAACATTATAAGTCGTTGTTATATCTCGAACCATAGCACCGAATTTCCAATTTTCGGTGTGATATTGTAAACCTAAATCGATTCCGAAGCCCCAAGATTTAGCAAATTCACCAATTACGCGACGAACCACCTTGGCATTGGCACCCAAGGACAAACCTTCAACCGAAAGTTGACGGGCATAAGAAATATTGAAAGCATAATCTGCCGCAGAAAACAATGAAATTCTATTGTAATCAATCACACCATTTTGATCAATCAACTCTGTAGTATTCATAATATCATCAACACCAAAGCGGATTACTGAAATTCCTAAAGCACTTTTTTCATCCACAGGCATGGCAAATGCAGCATAGTCATATTGAGCAATATTTGCAAAATAACTTGCGTGCATCAAACTAATTTGCTTATCTTGCAAATGAATCAAACCAGCGGGATTCCAATAACCTGAATTCACATCTCCAGTCTGAGCAATCACGCTGTTTGCCATTCCAAACGCAGCTGCATCTACGCCAATGTTCAAGAACTCATTGGAGTATTTCCGAGCAGTCTGTGCCTTGGCAAATGAAACACACAAAAGCAAAGGCAATATATATAGTGATTTTTTCACGTTATTTATTTTTTACAAAGATTACAAAAATTTACAACATATAAACTTTAAATAGTTAGAAACTGTTTAAATTTGTTTAGAAATATAAAAATATAAAATTTGATGGAAATAAAAAAGCACATCCCTAATACAATCACACTTTTAAACCTTTTAGCTGGTATGATTGCCCTAGTTTATGCGTTTGACTACAATTTACAAATGGCATTTCTTTGGACCTGTATTGGAATATTTTTAGATTTTTGGGATGGTTTCGCTGCTCGTGTTCTTAAAGTTTCAAGCCCATTAGGTGTACAATTGGATTCTTTGGCAGATATGGTAACATCAGGAGTTGTTCCTGGTGTGGTAATGTATCAAATGCTCTCTCACATTCAGCAAAACAACGAACTATATTTAGTTACCGATGATACCTTTTACATGAAACTGGTTCCTTTTATAGGATTCATCATCACTTTAGGCGCTTGTCTTCGTTTAGGGAAATTTAATATAGATACAAGACAAACTGATAGTTTCATCGGTTTACCAACTCCCGCAAACACGCTATTTATCTTGAGTATACCAATGATTACTAACTCAACTAGCAGTGATTCCGTTTTTGAAATTTTCAGCAATCCTTATGTTTTAGTTTTTATCAGTCTTTTTAGCGCCTTTATTATGAATGCTGAAATTCCTTTATTTTCATTAAAAACCAAGAACAAAAATCTTAGTGACAACAAAGTAACTTTTCTATTTCTAGGTATTTGTGCATTACTATTATTATTTCTTCAATTTGAAGCAATTCCTTTAATAATAGGCTTTTACATTTTATTATCGATTATTCTTAATCAAACACAAAAAGCAAAAACACAAGATATAGAGAACTAAGTATTTCGAATAAATTGATTATTGTTATTTGTAACGTCCTGAAAAAATGATACAGGATTAAACAAATAAAACTTTTTAT
>CAYNIM010000029.1:0-34318 GCA_964397335.1 uncultured Flavobacterium sp. | reverse complement strand
AAAAAAATAAAAATAAAAAAACCGCCTCGAAATATTGTATCGAGACGGCTTCTTTGTTTTTCTAAAACCCTGCTAAATTAATAATCTTACCAGGAACGATAATTACCTTCTTAGGAGTTTTTCCTTGAAGTTGTGCTTGTGTTCTTTCATCTGCCATGATAATTGCTTCGATTTCTTCTGCAGTTAAATCCAAAGGCAATTCGATTTTAAAGCGCATTTTTCCATTAAACGAAACTGGATATTCCTTAGAACTTTCTACTAAATGTGAAGCTTCAAATTTAGGAAAAGTGACTTTAGAAATAGAACCTTCGTGTCCTAACAAACTCCATAATTCTTCTGCTATATGTGGCGCATACGGAGAAATAACTACAGCCAATGGTTCTAAAATAGCTCGATGGTTACATTTTTGTTGCGACAATTCGTTTACACAAATCATGAACTGAGAAACCGATGTATTGAACGAGAAATTCTCGATATCTTCGGTTACTTTTTTAATGGTTTTATGCAACGATTTGTACATCTCTTTTGTTGGTTCCTCGTCTGTAACAACAACTCCATTGTCGTCTGCATACAATCTCCAAAGTTTTTTTAAGAAACCAAAAACCCCAGTAATTCCGGCAGTATTCCAAGGTTTTGCTTGCTCTAATGGTCCTAAGAACATTTCGTATAAACGCAAGGTATCGGCTCCATATTCATTAGCAATATCATCTGGATTAACCACGTTGAATTTCGATTTCGACATTTTTTCAACTTCGTGGCCTACGATGTATTTTCCTGAATCTTCTAAAATAAATTCAGCATTCGCAAAATCGGGTCTCCAAGCTTTAAATCCTTCAACATCTAATTCTGAAGAAGCGTTTACAAGAGAAACATCCGCATGAATTGGTTGAACTTTATGATCTTCAATTTTCCCTTTAGATACAAACGTATTTGTTCCGTCAATTCGGTAAACAAAAGCCGAAGTACCTAAAATCATTCCTTGGTTGATCAATTTTTTGAAAGGCTCTTCAACAGGAACATATCCTCTATCCTTTAAGAATTTATTCCAAAAACGCGAATACAATAAGTGACCTGTTGCGTGTTCGCTACCACCAATGTATAAATCTACATTTTCCCAATAATTGATCGCATCTTGAGAAGCAAATTCATCTGTATTATTTGCATCCATATAACGCAACCAATACCAAGACGAACCTGCCCAACCTGGCATGGTATTCAATTCTAATTCAAAAACAGTTTGATTGTCGATTTTTGAATTTTCTACTACTTTATTATTTACGGTATCCCAAGCCCAAACAGCAGCGTTTCCTAATGGTGGCTGACCATCTTCGGTTGGTAAATATTTTTCTACTTCTGGTAAAACAATTGGTAAGTGTTTGGCATCAATCATTTTTGGCAATCCGTTCACGTAATAAACTGGGAAAGGTTCACCCCAATAACGTTGACGAGAAAAAACAGCATCGCGTAAACGGTAATTTACTTTTGCTTTTCCTTGACCAATCGCTTCTAATTCTGCAATTACTTTTGTTGTAGCTGCTTTATAATCTAATTCGTTTAAGAAATCAGAATTTTGTAATTCGAAACCACTTTTTTCTGTAAAAGCAGCTTCTGAAATATCTTGATTGAAAATATTAATCATTTCTGGCATTCCGGTTGTTCCTGCAAAATGTTTTGCAAACGCATAATCGCGCTCATCTCCACAAGGAACCGCCATCACCGCACCTGTTCCGTATCCTGCTAAAACATAATCACCAATCCAAATAGCAACAGGCTCTTTTGTAAACGGATGTTCTGCATACGCTCCGGTAAATACACCCGAAATGGTTTTAACATCGGCCATACGCTCACGCTCAGAACGTTTTGCTGTAGCTTCGATATACGCTTGTACCGCTTCTTTTTGCTCTGGAGTTGTGATACTTGCAACCAATTCGTGTTCTGGAGCTAATGTCATAAAATTAACACCAAAAATTGTGTCAGGACGTGTTGTAAAAACTTCGATAGTTGCGTCTGATTCTTTTACATTAAAAGTTACAGAAGCACCAACAGATTTACCAATCCAGTTACGTTGCGATTCTTTAATAGATTCTGACCAATCTACTGTTTCTAAACCTTGTAATAAACGTTCTGCATACGCTGAAATTCGCATCGACCATTGGGTCATTTTTTTACGAATTACAGGATGACCTCCACGCTCTGAAACACCGTTGATGATTTCATCGTTTGCTAAAACAGTTCCTAAAGCCGGACACCAGTTTACTTCTGTCTCTGCTAAATATGTTAATCGGTATTTTAATAAAATTGTTTCTTGTGCATCGGCAGACATTGCATTCCACTCATCAGCAGAAAAAATGTCGATATTTTCATCGGCAACAGCATTTACTTTTGCATTTCCTTCTTTCGAAAAAACATCAATTAATGTACATATGCTTTCTGCTCTATTAGAATCGTTGTTATACCAAGAATTGAACAATTGAATAAAAATCCATTGGGTGTGTTTGTAGTAATCTGGGTTCGAAGTGCGCACTTCTCTACTCCAATCAAATGAAAATCCAATTTTATCTAATTGTTCGCGGTATCGAGTAATATTTGTTTCGGTAGTAACAGCTGGATGTTGCCCAGTTTGAATAGCGTATTGCTCTGCAGGCAATCCAAATGAATCGTAACCTTGCGGATGTAAAACATTAAATCCTTGGTGGCGTTTGTAACGTGCATAGATATCTGAGGCGATATACCCTAGTGGATGCCCAACGTGTAATCCTGCTCCCGATGGATAAGGAAACATATCTAACACATAATATTTTGGTTTTGTTGAATGATTATCAGCTTTAAAAGTTTGGTTTTCTTCCCAATATTTCTGCCATTTGGCTTCGATTTCGTTTGGATAATATTTCATTACGGATGTTTTAGATTTGAAATTCAGAGTTTTAATTTAATATTTCACTCAAAAAATTAAAGAGCAAATTTAAGAAATCTTTGTGTAGTAGAGAATATTATTCCACCTAAAAGTAGATGTCATGAAATGCGAGGTTATTCTTTTATGAAAATCTCATTTTCTAATGATTACAAATTATTATGCATCTCAAAAAAATGAAATAATCACTACAAAACACTGGTATACTTTTTCTGATTTACGCTTTTCATTTAGGATTTATAACATCTGAACAATCAACTCGATGAAAATTTGTTTTAATTGGAATAACTTCCTAAACAACAGGCTATCATAGGAAAAAACCATTTAGTGAACTTAGATAAACTGGATGATTCAAAATATTCAAATCTATTAGTTTTATCATGCAAATTTTTAAGTAAATCATACTTCATGTTCAAGATTTTAGTGTATCTGACAGCTAGATTTGCTTCTTTTTTTATCAAACCTTAGTTTGTTAAGAAAAAAAAACAATATATTTGTTTTTATTTTGATTAGGAAAACACTAATACACGAAAACATGATGAATGTAGCATTTAAACCAATTGAAAAAGAAGATATCGAAGGATTGATCTTTCCTGCTAATGATGTTTTAACTGATCCGCATGAAATTTCACAACGCAAACGCGATTTAGAAAAAGCTATGGCGATAGGCAATATAGATCAAACTAAAATTGAAATCTTTTTCGAAGACGACAAAGAAACCTTAGTAACAAATACTACGGTTTGGGCTGTTACTCCTGTTCATATCGTTTTGAAAAAAGGAGTTACGATACCTATACACAGGATTCACAGAATTATTTAATTCCTGTTTATTATCAAATTAATAATGAATATACATTCATGTAAGCACAATCAAACTTCGACTCAATCCGACCTAACCGTCGGATTTATTTGTATATATACCTAAAACTCTCTCCAATCCAGTGCTTGCTTTTCAATGAAATAACAAATTTTCCTTAAAGGTTCTTGTGATAAAGATTTTCTTTAGTATTTTTACCCTTTCAAAAAAGCAGTCGTATATGTCAAATTCATATGAAAAATTTCAAAAAAGGAGATTGATTTCCTCTTATTTTTCGGTAATTCTGAGTATTTTCTTGGTGTTATTTCTCTTGGGTTCCTTGGGAATGTTTGTCATTAACGCGGAAAAAATCTCAAATACGTTTAAAGAAAATATTCCTATGACGATTTTCTTCAAGGATGCAATTTCTGATGAAGATTTAGAGAAACTTCAAGTAGAAATTCAAACACAAGATTACTTAAAGGATGTTACTTTTGTTCATAAAGATTCGGCTGCAGAAGAACATCAAAAAACCTTAGGAGAAAACTTTGTACATTTTTTGGGTTATAATCCTTTGCAACATTCTTTCGACATTCATTTGCACGGTGCTTATGTACAAAAAGATTCTATCAAAAACATTGAACTAACTTTTAAAGAAAATCCATTAGTAGAAGATGTCATTTACGATCAAGAATTGGTATCCTTGGTTAATGATAATGTTGAGCGTGTAACGTCTTGGGTATTGATTATTAGTGCTGCATTTGCTTTGATCTCAATGCTATTGATCAACAGTTCGCTTCGCCTTTCGGTTTATTCTAACAGATTTATTATCAAAACGATGCAAATGGTGGGTGCAACTAAATCATTTATCAGAAGACCGTTTATATTGAGAAGTATTAATTTAGGATTGATTGGTTCTGTACTTGCTGCAATTGCTGTTTTATTGTTGACTTATTATGTAGACAAGCAACTTCCCACTCTTGAACTAATGAGTGATTATAGAGCATTGGGAATTGTTATTGCTGGAATTTTTATTGTAGGCATCATCATTACTTGGATCAGTACTTATTTTGCAACTCAACGTTTTTTAAACTTAAAATCAGACGATTTATATTAAAACAACAATATGGAAAAGAAAACTAAACCTACTTTTTTATTTGAAAGAAAAAACTACATCCTGCTTCTTTGCGGTATCGCTGTAATTGGCATTGGATTTCTTTTAATGTCGGGAGGAAACAGTACCGACCCAAATGTTTTTAATTACGAAGTATTTAATTTCAGACGTATTAGATTGGCACCTACTGTTATTTTTATCGGTTTCGCCGTTTGTATTTTCTCCATTTTTCATACGCCTAAAAAAGAAGCTTAATGTCAGAAATCATCAAAGCACTCCTCGTTGGAATCGTTCAAGGATTAACCGAATTTTTACCTGTTTCATCGAGTGGTCACATTGTGATTGCCCAAGAGATTTTGGGTTTAAAATATTCTGAAGAAGAAAACCTTCTCTTTGCCATTGTATTGCATTTTGCCACAGCGTTGAGTACAATTGTAATATTTAGAAAAGATATTTTTCAAATCATCAAAGGTTTGTTTCAATTCAAATGGAACGAAGAATTTCAATTTTCCTTAAAAATTGCACTTTCAATGATACCGGCAGCACTTGTTGGAATCTTGCTTAAAGACACCTTAGAGGAATTATTTTCAAACCTGAGACTAGTGGGTTTCATGTTGCTAATTACTGCATTCTTGATGTACATTGCAGATAAAGCTAAAAATACGGGAAAAGACATTAGTTATAAAGACAGTTTTATCATTGGTTTGGCGCAATCTGTTGCGGCTTTGTTACCTGGAATTTCACGTTCTGGAACAACCATTTCAACTTCTATTTTATTAGGAAATGACAAATCAAAAGCTGCTCGTTTTTCATTTTTAATGGTACTACCTTTGATTTTGGGTGCGACTGCAAAAATGTATTTCGATGCCAACGCTGCAGGTACTTCTTCTTTTAATTTTGATTTTCTACCGCTGTTTGTTGGTTTTGTAGCAGCTTTCTTATCAGGTTTATTTGCTTGTAAATGGATGATTGACTTTGTGAAAAAAGCGAAATTGAAGTATTTCTCATATTATTGTACGGCAATGGGCTTATTTGTTATAGTTTATACTTTTATAAAATGATGTTGACCAAAGAACAATTTCAAGAAGGGCAAATTATATTGATAGACAAGCCACTGACTTGGTCTTCGTTTCAGGCAGTAAATAAATTAAAATACACACTGATTAAAAACTTGGGATTACCCAAGAAATTCAAAATCGGGCATGCAGGAACTCTAGATCCGTTAGCATCAGGATTATTGATTATCTGTACTGGAGCATTTACAAAGCGAATTTCTGAATTACAAGGTTTGCTTAAAGAATACACAGGAACAATAACCTTAGGGGCCACCACACCCTCTTATGATTTAGAAACACAAGTCAATGAGACATTTCCATTAGATCACATAACAGAGGAGTTGATTGAAGCAACCCGCCTGCAATTTATTGGTGAATTAGAACAATATCCTCCGATTTTTTCAGCCATTAAAAAAGATGGAAAACGTTTATATGAACATGCCCGCGCTGGTGAAGAAATAGAAATTAAAGCAAGAACGATAGAGATAACTGAATTTGAAATTACTCGGATTGATTTACCTGAGGTCGATTTTAGAGTAGTTTGCAGTAAAGGAACCTACATTCGTTCATTGGCTTATGATTTTGGAAAAGCTTTGCATTCTGGTGGACATTTATCCGCCTTGAGAAGAACTAAAATTGGGGCTTTTTCGGTAGATAACGCCCAAGAACCTCTCGAATTTGAGAAAAAGTACAATCCGAATTTTCAAGAAACCGATCATATTTAATAATGAAAAAATTACTTCTTACTTTATTGATGGCTCCGGCTATTTTTGCTCAGAACCACAATCTTAAAAATGGAGATTTATTATTTATCAACCTTAACTGCGGTGCCATGTGTGACGCCATTAATGCAGTAACAGAAGGTTATGAAGGTAAAAACTTCAATCATGTGGGAATGGTGTTTTCTCACAATGACAAAGATTTTTTTGTCTACGAAGCCATCAGCAAAGGAGTAGTAAAAACACCATTAAGTGATTTCTTAGATCGAAATGCCGAAATTTACAAAGGATCCGTTACAGATTCATATTCCCATCTGATTCCGCTAGCAGCTGAATTCTGCGAAGAACAATTAGGCGTTGCGTACGACGCTGACTTCTTATACGATAACGGAAAGTATTATTGTTCGGAACTGTTATACGACGCCTTTTTATACGCCAATAATAACGAAGCTTTTTTTCAATTATTCCCCATGACTTATAAAGAACCTGGCTCTGAAGATTTTTTCCCAGTTTGGCAAGAACATTTCGAAAAACAAGGTATAGAAATACCCGAGGGCTTGCCTGGATGTAATCCTGGAGGAATGAGTTTGGATGAAAAAATAGAAATGGAGCTTTATAGTAAAAACAAAGCTTTATAAAAACTTAACCTTGAAAAAGAGAATCTCGCTTATCTACCCTCCTTTTTTGATTTAAGAATGCACAGACTAATTCAAATTTTCAAAGAAATCTGTGCAATCGAACTTCTCTTAGCTTAAAGGATACCTATAAAGTATTTATTAAAGCTTTTATTTATCTTCCTCCAAAAAATAATTCAACAAATCGGTTGTGGTTACAATTCCAACTAAAGTACCATCATTCTCAACTACAGGTAATGAGTGAAACGTCTGTTTTGCTAAAATTTTAATAACTTCTCTAATCGTTGTATCAGAAGTAACTTTTACTGGAACTTTTGCCATCACTTGAGAAATTGAAAACATATCATACACAACTGATTCCACATCTTCTTCTTCATCTGCAACATCGGCATAACTGATCTTTAATAGGTCGGAATAACTTAATACCCCCACTATAACATCACCATCAACAACTGGTAAATGTCGAATCTTATATTTTTTAAATAACTTTTCCGCTTCATAAAGCGATTGATTCTTAGTCAACGTTTTTAAATCTGTACTCATAATATGAGCTACTGCTATATCTAATTTCATTTTGATAGGTTTTTTATATTTTAGGTAAATTTAATAAAAACTTTGATCATCTGTCTATATCAAGTTTGCAAAACAAATTTATCAATTAATAAAAATGCAAAACAGGATAAATATCATAGACATTGTACTATTTATTTTGTATACCTACTTATTTATCTATGATTAAACCTTTCTTAAGACCTAAATACCACCTTTTGGATTACTATTCTATCTTTTGAAAAACGAACCAAACTGTTAAAAAAACACAGGTCACATTAATTCACACTTTTTAACCAAACGTCCATCAAATAACCCAACAAGCTAAAAACAAGAAACTTAACCTTGTTTTATCGGCTCAAAATCTTCTCATGGTTTATGAGTATTTTTCAAAAATCACAGAAATCCGTGATTGACTGGAATACTCAAACCCAATAACTTTGGTTCACAAACATTTAATTAAAAAGTATCATGAAAAAATTAGTATTAAGCGCCGCTGTAGCGTTTTTAGCAACGGCAACAGCAACGGCACAAGACAATCGCGATTATTCTGTTCAAAATGGAACAGATAACGCTGCAACGACAACCCAAGCAGGAGATTCTAACGAGAATTACTTGTTACAATGGGGAGATGACAACACATCAACTGTTTCTCAAACAGGGGACGAGAACTTGAGTACTTCAGCTCAGTTTGGAACCAATAATACAGGTGACATTACTCAGGGAGGCAAGGACAATACGAGTGCTTTAATACAAACAGGTGTTGATAACACTGCTACCGTTCTACAAAAAAACACACATTTTCCAGGTAACTTTGCTTACACTGAGCAACATGGAGAAAGAAACATTGCTGATGTAAGTCAGGACGGACGAGAAAACAATTCATCAATTGTATTCCAAGAGGGAGAAGATAACAATGCTTCGATCACTCAAACGCACCTTGAGAATGTTTCTGAAACTCATCAAACAGGAACCTTCAACGAAGTTATTGTTTCTCAAAGAATTAGAAACAATGATGCTCTAGTTACGCAATCAGGAAACTACAACTTTGCTTATGTCACGCATAATGGGCAAGCAAATGAAGTAATCATTAGCCAAACCGGTAATGATAATGATGCAATAGAGACGGATACTCGTGCTAATCGCAACTACTCGGAAATGACTCAAATTGGCGACAGTAATTTTTCAGAAGTAAAAAGAAACGGAACTGGAAACAGTGCTGATGATAACCGTGCTTACGTATATCAAAACGGTAATGAAAACGAGTCGATGATTATTCAAAACCGTAATGATAACGTTTCCGACATTGATCAAAGAGGAAATGACAACAAATCAGATGTAAACCAAAAAGGAAATGACAACAATGCTATTGTAAATCAATTAGGGAATACTAATACTTCAGACATTGATCAAATCGGAAACCTAAATAATGCTACTGTAAATCAAACTGTATTTGCTAACAATAATGATGCAGATATCCATCAAGAAGGTGATGACAATATTGCTACTGTAAACCAAACATTGCGTTCAGATTGGAATACAGCTACTATTGGGCAAGATGGAATAAACAATACAGCTACTGTGAATCAATCATTAGCATCTAATGACAACGAAGCAACAATAGATCAAATAGGAAGCTCAAATGAAGCTACTGTAAATCAAATTGGCACAGGTTTATTCTCGTCATCTGAAAATAACGAAGCTACAGTTTTTCAATCTGGAGATTTGAATGAAGCGATAGTAAATCAAGCATTTAACAGCTTCGACAATAAGGCTACTATAACTCAAGCTGGAAATTCAAACGAAGCTACTATAAATCAAACACTTAGAAGCTCAGAAAATGAAGCGTTAATCGGTCAGTTTGGAAATGACAACGAGGCTACTATTACACAAAACGGTTCTCTTTTGGCCGCAAATCATAGCAACGAGGGCACAATCTTCCAATTTGGCAATGAAAATCTTGGAACCATTACCCAAACTGGCTCTTCACACGAATCTTTGCTGGTTCAGTTAAACAATGAAAATACAGCAAATATAATGCAATCCGGAACGAACAATGCAGCTATGAATTTACAATGGGGAGACCTTAACACAGCTACAGTTACTCAATCAGGAGCAGACCAATTTCATTTTGGATCACAAGTTGGGAATGGAAATACGCTTACAGTTACACAGTCTAATTAATGCTTTTTATATTCTAAGGAGTATTATTTAGAATGTAACACTTAATTAATTAAAATAAAAAAACATTTAATTATAAATATCATGAAAAAATTAGTACTAAGTGCTGCCGTAGCTTTTCTTATGACAACTACTGCCATGGCACAAGACAATCGCGATGTATCAGCCCAAAGTGGTAATGACAACATCGCAACAACAACCCAAGATGGTGATTCGAATGAGAATTACTTACTACAATGGGGAGATGAGAACACATCAACTGTTTCTCAAACAGGGGATGAGAACTTGAGTACTTCAGCACAGTTCGGAATCAACAATACGGGTAACATTACTCAGGATGGAATCGAAAATACAAGTACTTTATTACAAGTTGGAGATAATAACTCCACTACTGTTTTTCAAAAAAATACCCAAACACCAGGCAACTTTGCTTATACAGAGCAACGTGGAGATGGAAATACTGCTGATGTAAATCAAAATGGCATGAGAGATAATTCGTCATTAATATTCCAAAATGGAGGGGACAATGAAGCTTCAATTATACAAACTAACCTTGAGCAAACTTCAGAAGTTCATCAATTAGGTAACTCTAATGAAGTTGTCGTAGATCAAAGAATTAGAAATAATGATGCTTATGTTTTTCAAGATGGGTATAATAACGAGGCTAATGTTCGTCAGAGAGGACATGGAAACGAAGTTGACATCGAACAAATAGGTAATGGAAACTACGCAAAAGAAAATACTGTTGGTAATAATAATATGGCAGATGTTTATCAAGAAGGAAACGATAATAGTTCCATTGTTACAAGATTTAGAGACAACCTAACCAATAATTATCATAACAACCAAGCTTTTGTTGAGCAATTAGGTGACGACAACTCATCTGAAATTAGACAGTGGGGTGATTTTAATTTTGCTAATGCATTTCAAGATGGTAATGACAACTACTCTCTCTTAAAACAAAGTGGCAACAATAATGAAGCTACCGTAACTCAGTTAGGAGACGAGAACAGAGTTTCCAGCCAACAATCACAACACTTCAACACTTTAATAGTTGCTCAAGACGGATTCAAAAATTCCGCAACTGAATTCACACACGGTGAACGTAATTTTGTTAGCATCGATCAAGATGGAAGCCAAAACAAATCTAATAGTTATAGAATGGGCGACGACAACAGCACTTTTATCTCACAGTTTGGAAGCCAAAACGAATCTAATGTATCTCAAACTGGAGATCAAAACCTTATTGGGATTACGCAATTCGGAACTGAAAATGATGTTATAACTTCTCAATTAGGCAATGACCATACAGCTCTAAACATACAATGGGGCGATATGAACACTGCTACAGTTACTCAATCAGGAGCAAACAACTTCCATTTTGGAGGTCAGTTTGGGAACGGAAATTCAATCACAGTTAATCAATCTAACTAATTCTTTTCATAAATAAATTCAGAATTCACAATCTGAATTAGTTTAAAAAAAACTGTCCTGTAAACAGGCTGTTTACGGGACAGTTTAAATTTATCTAACCTTTAAATTATTTAGATTATGAAAACAATATTTTTAAGTATCGGATTTTTTTTATGTATGATGAGTATTAACGCACAAGAGATTGATAAGCAACCGACTATAGATTACACTAAAGACCAAACACAACATCACGAAACCCTGATGCTTCAAAGAATCAACGGTTATGCAACTAGTCAAGTAATCCAAATTGGTGATAACAACCTTGTGAATGTAGAAAGCCAACAAATGCAAGTGCAACAAACTGGCGAGCATCAGTTGCTTTACTATACCGAATCATCCAAATTAATTCCTTCAAATCTAAATGTAAATATGGAAGGTATCAACAATTACATTGAAGTATATGGAAACAACAGTATTATTGAAAACATGTCCATCAATGTGCAAGGGAACGACAGAAGTATCATCATAAGAAACTACTAATGAACTGCTTAAAAACGCTCTTATTACTGTGCTTCTTACTAATAACCTCTGTTTCAAAAGGGCAAGACGGAAGAGATAGTTTGATCATAGCTAAAATTGAAGCGGTAACATCGGAAGACCTCATTACATTTCGTCCGACGGTTCAAAACAATGGACTTTACCATTATAATTTAGATTATTTATTGCTGGTAAAAAAAACAGATAACGATAAAAACCTATCTATCAACCAGCAAAAAGGGAAGTTTACTTTAGGACCAGACGAATTTAAAAGCCTTTCTTCAGCAACAGTCAATCAGACACAATATCAAACAATTACAGCCATCCTTTTCATACGCGACGAAATAGAAAATCGGCTGATAACAAAAGATTCTGTGATGATTATTACAGAAGATGTGATTCCAATCAAAGAAACCGCATTGAGTTTAATGAGCGGAATTGTTGTTGATGATTCAAAAACAAAAATGGGAAGAGATTTTTATGATTTATTTTATTCAACATACAATCAATACCCCTCCAAATTCGACTTTGTAATTCACATCAGCGAGCTCCCTTACAGAGGCTTGTCCAGTGTTTTGCAGATTAAGGTAGATCAAGACCTTATCTACGAATTTTTCACAAATCCTGACGAGGAATACATCCGACAACAGGTTTTTGCCACTTTTCAAAGATTAGTGGCGTACGCAAACAATAAAGATAAACTTAAACACGAATTTACTTACTAAAAACGTTGATAATTATGAGAACAACAGCATACACTATCATCGCATTTGCATTTGCGAGTGTTGCAGGCTACGCACAACAGCTTGTCTACACCCCGGTTAACCCCAACTTTGGAGGTAACCCAATGAATTACAGCGGCCTTTTAGCCTCTGCTAATGCACAGAACAAATTTGACGATAACGATCGTTTTTCGAATTCTAGTCTATTAGACAACTTTTCGGAAACGGTAAAAAGACAAATCCTTTCACAACTTTCACGAAGACTTTTTGATGACAGTGAGGAGCTGAACGATATGGAATCGGGCACTTTAGAAATCGGTGGGTTAATCATCAGTATCGATGAAACCCGAAACGGCACTGTTATTCGTATTATTGATAACGAAACAGGCGAAGTCACAGAAATCATCTTATAATTTTACTCGAACTTATTATGAAAGGAATAAACTTACTAAGTTTTTCCCTGCTACTTTCTTTGATGCTTTTTCAGAGTTGTGGGGTATTTTTTACACCTCCTGCAGGTGTGGAACACCAATCAATTATAGGAGAAATCACTCCTACTGAAAGAGACTTCAAAAAACTACCAACTCCACAAGAGCCAATTGTGGTTGGTGTTTATAAATTCAGGGATCAAACAGGACAATACAAGGCTTCAAACATTGGCGCTAACTGGAGCACTGCAATACCACAAGGATTAACAACCATTTTGATAAAGTCTTTAGAAGACAGCAAGTGGTTTGTACCAATCGAAAGAGAAAATATCGGAAACTTACTCAACGAACGACAAATAATTCGGACCACTCGTCAAGAATATGCAAACGGAAAAGGAGTCGATAATATGCCTCCTCTACTCTTCGCTGGTATTTTGCTTGAAGGTGGCGTAATTTCATACGACACCAACATATTAACAGGAGGAGCCGGTGCCCGCTATTTTGGCATTGGAGGTTCAAGCGAGTATCGCCAAGACCGTATCACAGTATATTTACGAGCAGTATCTACCAATTCAGGAAAAATATTGAAAACAGTTTACACTTCCAAAACCATACTTTCACAATCTATAAATGCAAGTATGTTTAGATATGTTGACGTTGAGCGATTAATGGAAGCAGAAATTGGCGTTACTAACAACGAACCAGTACACATGGCAGTAACCGAGGCAATTAATAAAGCTGTTTACTTAATGATACTAGAAGGAATTCAAGATAATGTTTGGAACACCCAGGAACAAGAAAAAGGGAAAGCAGACGAACTTCTTCAACAATACGCATTGGAAATTGCAGAAAGCAACAAAAGAGTTGTAGGAAAAGGAGTTTGGGACAACAATAGACGCTCTAAATTCTCGCTCGGAGGTTCTGCAACTATGAATTCATTAAGGGGAGACTACCCTCATGTTTCTAATCAATTGGGTGCACACGGGAATTTCAAATATCTATTTTCAGACAACTTTAATTTAGGACTTTCTTACGGGTTTCAAAACTTAGGTTCAGAAAAGCACTACAAAGCTCAATTTACCTCATTAGAGCTAGATATCGAATACCTGATGATGCCATTCAACAACATCACTCCTTACCTCTCTGTTGGTTTTGGAACAATGAACAATTTCACTGAGAACTCAGAAAAATATCAATTTAAATCTCAATTTGGTGCTGGTTTAGAACTCATGGTTTCATCTCATGTCGGCCTTAGAGCTTACGGAAAATACCATGTTGGTTTTAACGATGATTGGGATAAAATGATCTCAGGCAAAAGAGACGACCATTTTCTACAATTTGGTCTAGGAGTACAAGTCTATTTAGGTAAATAATCACTAAGTTTTTATTATGAAATCAATACATTATATCATAGCCCTGCTTTCAGTTTTTTTCGTTAGTTGTAGCGAAGACACCATAGATGGCAATGCAAGAGGAACAGTTACAGGAAGTGTACGCATAGAGACCTCAAACGAACCTTTAGAGAATGTAAAAATCTCTACAACACCGGCTTCAATTACTGTTTTCACAGACGCCGAAGGAAATTTCGAAATTCTTGATAACCTACCTCTTGGAGATTATTCTGTAAGAGCAGAACTAAAAGGTTATGTTACGGAATATCAATCCATAACGATCCAAGAGTTTGAACAAAAAGTACATATTGTTTTTGAAATGGTGACAGATGAATCATTAAATTCACCTCCAACTGTTCCAAAATTAATTGCTCCAACTAACTTGGCAACAGACTTAACTAATAATGTGGAATTGGAGTGGGAAAGTACTGACCCAGACGGAGACGAACTTGTTTATAAACTTATTTTTACAGACAATAGAACAAACGACAGAACTATCATTCCTAATTTGGATTCTACTAAAGTGCTGATGACTGATTTAGATTTTGGAACTAGTTATACATGGCAAATTGTAGTTTCTGACAGTATCAACGATGACGTATATAGTGAAGCTTTTCAGTTTTCTATTCGTCAAAACCCTGAATACAGATACCATTTTGTTCGTAAAAACTTTGGAAATTTCTACATTATGTCTACCGATTTAGAAGAAGAGATTTCTATTACCCCTATTCACAGTTCTAATTGGAGACCGAAAAAGAATAACACTGCCAATAAACTAGCTTTTTTACAAACTTATAATGGCCATACACATCTTTTTACTTCTGATCTAAACGGAGATAATCAAAAGAAAATCAGTCAAATACCAATAAACAGTTTCAGCAGCGAACACTTATCATTTGATTGGAAATCTGATGGAAGTCAATTCATTTTCCCAAGTTTCAATAAACTTTATATGATCAATAGCGATGGTACAGGGCAAACTCAGATCTTCCAAACTACAAACGGTCATTTTATCTCAAAATGTGCCTGGAGCAACGACGGTTCAATTATTGCAATCACAACAAACAACAGCAGTGGTTACGATGCAAAAATTATTTTGTTAAATGCCAATGATGGAAGTATCATTCAAACTATCTTTGAGAACCAAAATGGTGCTGTGGGTGGTTTGGACTTTGATGCAACCGGAACTCAATTACTTTACACACATGATGTTTCGGAAACTGAAAACTGGCAATACCGACAATTAGATACTCGGATTTTTATCTACGATCTGTCGTCAAATACACATACCGATGTGTCAACCGTTAGTAATAAACCAATAGGCACGGTGGATTTGGACCCTATGTTCTCTCCAAACAGTGCAGAAATTATATTTACCAATACATCTAACGACTTGATCTCTCAAAAAGACGTTTACAAAATAAACTTAAATGACAATAGAAGAGAACTTATCATATCAAACGCAGAAATGGTAAATTACCAATAATTAACCTGAAAAATTTAGAGAAAATTTAGTGTTGCGTTGATATAATTATCAAGTTTATTTTTTGTTGTACAAGAGGCTGCCTAATAAACAGCCTCTTATCATTTTAAATCTTGATCTTTGATTACCTCCCCACAATAGAATGATACAATTCTAACGCTTTACCATCTGTAAGCATAGAAACAAAGCAACAAATATTCAGTAAACACAAATAAAGACTTTCTTCTTCGGATTGATAGTATTCAGGCAAAATTTTTAAAATCATTTCATCGTAATACTTTTTTATAGACTGAATCTATATTTTGTACTCAAAAGTAGATAGCGTGGCATTAAACGATAACTGTTCGTACTGTAGCCAATATCACTTACATGGTATGTTGTAAAATTCGTTTTATTAAAAAGATTATTTCCTCTCAACCCTATTGTCCATTGATCTCCTTTAAGTTTGTAGGTTGCTTCTAAATCCAAAAACGCATGGTTGCGTTGTTTTTTATCTAAACTTCCGAAATAATAATACTCGGTTACGACTTTTATATCTATACGTTCGTCCATTTTATAAAACAAATCTAAAAAACTAAATCCGTTGGTATAACTGCTTTCAAAATCGGGAGATTTTACATTAAAATAATTCCACTCGCTACCAATATGAAAGTTAAATGCTGTTTTAAAATTTGTTCGCCATTCAATATTATAACGCTGATTGGTAAAATTATTTTTCCTAAGTCCAGAGTTATTGATTTCATTAAACGAAGTCGAAACGGAGTAACTGCTTTCTAGCTTTAAGTTACTTTTTAATTTCCTAAAATAAAAATTAGAGTTGAAAGCTGCACCAAATGTATCGCCGCCTTTTATAAACATATTTTCTGAAAGCGAGCTGTTTTGTTCTATCAAACTGCGACTCGATAATATGTTGCTTTGTTTACTGTAGTTCACATTAAACGAAAAACGATAACGGTTTAAATAATGTCGAATGCTGTATCCCAGATTTGCCATTTGGGAATCGGTTAATTTAAAGGCACCCAAACCTCTTGAAAAACTACGGGAAGATTTTAATAGATAAGTATCGTTTACATCAACAAATGAAGTATTCCGAAAAGATACCAAGTACGAACCATTCAATGTGTGCGTAGGTTTTACATCCCACATAAAAATCATTGATGGATTTATGTAAAAAGGATTTTGCGTTTTACTTGATTGCAAGGTAGAAAAATTATTGAAAAGTTGATGCGCTTCTGCTCTACCTGAAACTTTAAAGGTATTCCACTTCCAGGTGTAACCACTTTTGGCATATAAATCGCCTAATGTAAACGAACTATCTGTCTGAAAACCATCGGGACGAAAGGCAGTATTGTCATTAAAAAGCTGAAATGTAGTTTTCATAGCTTGATCGTTGTGTTCGTAACCGACTTGAAATTCAATTAAATCATTGTTTTTTTGACGTAATTTGAAATCAGCTTCTAGACCGGCAAAAGTTTTCTCGTTTCTAATATCGTTGTTCATTGCATCGGCATCAAACGAAAACAAATCCCCCATAAGATAATCGTCAATATTATAAAGCTGCGGAATTTTATTCGAAAAATATCGTGCTTTGAGCAATACAGCATTCCGGTTTTTCCATTGATGTGTATAAGTCGCTTTTTGGTCAAAAAACGTGTTCTTGGTTTCCAAACGCTCCAAAGTATTGGTGCCGTTAAATGTAAGGTCGTTGTAATTATTGGTTGTTCCGCGATTCCAAACCGAACTTAATTGCAACATTTGTGTTTTAGAAATATCATAGGTAGTCAAGAGATTTATATAGCCCTTTTTCAAATGGCTTTTAAACTGGTTATTTTCAGAGTTTTCAAAATACGTATTGCCTACGTTTGTGACGCTGTAACGGCTGTTGAATGCATAGTTTTCATCAAAACCTAAAAAGCCCACGAGTTTTATTTTTAGTTTTTCGGTTATAGGTACAATCGTACTCAACGAAACGTGCTCGGCATTATTGATGCGTGTCCGGTGGTCTTTTAACTGACGAGCTCTCGCACCACTTAATCCCATAATTTGATATAACTGATTGCCTTGTCCGATAGATTCCACTTCATAATTATTGTAAAACATACTTTCGAGCGAACCCACGCGATCAACGCCCACGTTGTTTAAACCATACGTAAGAAAATTTTTATATTTCTTACTAAAGTTCATTAAATTGCCTGATACATCGTAGCGGTTTTCGGTAACCAAACCGTAACCGGCAGTAATATCGCCAAACCATAAATCTTTGTATTCTTCGTCAATGGTAAGGTTTAAGGCAACTTTGTTTGATTCTTCTACACCTTTAAGCAGTTTGTTGTTGCTGTAATGACGTAATACTTGTACTTTATCCAACGGTTTGTTGGGCATATTTTTGGTTAAAATGCTGTAGCCACGGTTAAAAAAGTCATCGCCATCTATCATAACTTTTTCAATTTCGGTATCTTCAAACTTAATTTTACCGTCTTTTTCAACAGTGATTCCGGGTATGTTTTTTAACAAATCTTCCACCACTACTTCGCGACCCGTACTAAATGCTTTGGCATCATAAACCAGTGTGTCGCCCCGAAGTTGTATAGGATTGTCAATTTCAATAACTAAGTCTTCTAATAACTCCATGCTTTCGTACAAAATAAAAGACAATTCATACTCCTTTTTATCTTTTGTAACCGTTAACGGCTGCTGTTCTTTAACAAACCCCATTTTATTGACCTCCACTACAAGAATACCTTCATCTTCTATTTGAATATTAAAAACGCCTTGTTCATTGGTAAACCCAAATTGCAAAATATGGTCTTCGTTATTTTTTATAAGAACAGAAGCATTGGGTATCGGCTCATCCCATTCGGAGACAACCGTTCCTTTGCAAACAGTTTGTCCTTGCAAAGACATGGTTGTCAGTAAAACTATTAAAAATGTAAGGAGTTTTTTTGGCATTATGTAATTTAATTATTATTCAGAAGATTCTTCCCATTCGTAGATGAGTTCTATACCGCTTCTTGAAAAAGACGTCGTTTGAATACTTCCTCGGCGGTCAGATAGTCTTGATACAGCAGCTTCTCTTGAACTTTCCTGCATATTTAAAAAATCTTTCAATGTAGCGCTTTTTAACTTCTCGTTTCTAAATGAAGTGAAATCCTTGTCTAATATATCGCTCTTTTCAAATGTGATTTTTTCTGCCAAAAAAGTGTACCTACGTGTTTCATCGTGGGCTTCGAGAATTAATCCCGGCAAACCGTATAACTTCCAGGGACCTGCCGAAAAATTAAGTTCCGGGGCGTACCAGACAATCCATTTTCTTCCTCTGAATTCGCGCGTGGCTTTATGACATTTATAACCTGCTATCACTTTTGATTCTCTCGATAACTTCCAGTTATGACTGATATAATTATCTTCTATCAAGTAGAAATCATTTTTACTAAGCTGCCCAAAAAAGTAGGTCTGTTTTTGTGTATGGTCTGTTTTTATTTGAGCGTTGTATTTAATGTTTGGCAATACAGTAACGGTGTTTTCATCTGTTTCCCTTTTTCTCAACGGTTCTGCACTTTTTAAATCTTGCTCGTATATTGATGTTTCTCCGTCTGTATATAGATATGCAGATCTTTGTATAGGTCTGTCGGTATCAAAGTATTCTTTATAAGCAACTTTTGTTATTGTATTTTGGGCATAAGCACTACTTTGAATCATCATTATAAATACAACTACAAAATGTATTAATATTTTTCTTTTAGTCATTTGATAAATTTTAAAAAAAGTGAGGAAAGAAATCTTTCCTCGCTTTTAGAGGTTAGCCAACAATAGAAATACTAAACACACCCTCCGGATATTGACCTCTTAGCTCATTTACTAAACTAGTTCCGTGCGCAAAACAAGGTGCTCCGCCTTCAGGAAATGTATGGTCAACGAGAGCTTCCAGCAATTCTCCACCACTGCTATAAATCAAAATGGTAATTTCACAAGGATTGAGTTCTTCTGTCTCACTCGAAGCAAATGTGCTTCCCGCAAAAGCTACGCAAGCTGAAAAAAACTTTTATTTATCTTCTTCCCATTCATAGATGGTTTCAATTTGATTAGAACGATTAAAGCCTTCTCCCTTTATGACGGCTGACCTTGAATTCATTCCTGCAGTTCGTATAACATTTTCGAGTTTTTCCCAATACTCTTCCCAATATTCTTTTAGTGACAATTCTCTAAGGTTTCTTGTCTTATCTAGAAACTCATTGTAGATTTTCAAATCCTCTTCACTAGAAACTTCAACAAGCTTGTAAGCATACCTTTGCTCTGAATCGTGAACAGACAAGATGACTCCAGGTAGTCCATTTAATTTCCATGGACCATAAGGATAAGGGAGGTCTGGTGTGAACCAAGCAATCCATTCTCTTCCTCTAAATGTACCTGTTGCCTTATACGCTAAAAATCGATCTATTTGTTTTGATTCGTTTGAAATAACCCATTCTATTTTTGGCAATACATCTTTAACTAAAACATCTATCTTTCCCAATTTTTGTGTAAAACTTAAAACAGGATTATCTCTTTTCAAATAATATAGATCAATGATATTTGCCGGCTTCATACGAACCTTTCTTCCTTTTAACCCTGGTATATCGGTTTCGTCACTTATTGCCTTTCTTGTGTTATAATCTACTTTAAAACATGAAAAATCATCATTGATAAATAAATAATTATCCATTGTAAAAGGAAGAGAAGTGTTAAAAATAGCTTCATATTTCAAAACATAATTTTGACTATTGATGGACTGAGTCAACAATAAAAAAAATAGAATTAAATATCTCATAATAGTCTTTTTTTAATCTATCAACAAGTCATATCACAATTGTGTACGACTTGTTGATTAAATTAGATTATTCTCCCCATAATGTTACAACTTCAAATGAAGCATCAGGAAATTCTTCTTCCAGTTCTTTTAACAACGCAACACCATCCGATAAACAGTCTGAATGCTTAGGGGTTTCGGTAATTCTTTCTCTTTTACCAATAAACTCTCCAGAAGCATCCCAAATATAAACTGTATTGCTACAAGGTTTGTTAACCTCAAAAGGTAACAACAATTCACTCGAAGCAAAACTGCTTCCCGCAAAAGCTACAAACGCCAATGCACTAAATAAAATTTTTTTCATATTAACTAAAATTAATTTGGTTGTGTTTACCTGCAGTTTTTTAAGTAGCTGTTGCAAACTTTTACCTACTATCTTTCTCTTGCGCAATGATTAGATAGTTCAATAATAATAATAACACAAACAAATTATTTACGTTAATTTAACATAAATAAATATTAAATTAAAAATGCTGTAAAATTAATTACAGTATTTTTAATTTACTTCCCCACAATAGAATGATACAATTCTAATGCTTTACCATCTGTAAGCATGGAAATAAAACAGCAAATATTCAGTAAGCGTAAATAAAGACTTTCTTCTTCGGTTTGATACTGTTCAGGTAATAGTTTCAAAATCATTTCATCATAATGCGTAGCTGCACCGTGAAAATTATTATTACTTGCAGTTATAAATTTATCCAACAATGTATGCAACACTTTATAACCCACAATTTCTTTTTCTACTACTTCTCTACTCTCATAAACATTAGTGATACTAATTCCAATTATATCTTTTATCTGTGCTACATAGGCACATTTATCAGTGAGTGCAAAACCGAAATTTCCTTTTAAAATTTCTTCTTCATTTTCCATAAACACTCGAACTACATCATTGATTAAACTACCTATTGCCAATGCACGCAAATAACCTACTCGTTCTGCTTTTGTTTTCAGAGCGGCATATTTTTCAGTATTGATACTGTTTTGTACAATTTTTATCAAGAACTCTAGAGCGTGTTCTTCTGGTATCCAACCAAGATTGATACCGTCTTCAAAATCAATAATTGTATAACAAATATCATCAGCTGCTTCGACTAAATATGTCAACGGATGCCTAAAATATCTGTGTGCTTCACCCTCTTTTCGAATCAACCCTAAACTTTCAGCAACATCCATAAAACTGGCTTTGTCAGCCTGAAAAAAACCATATTTTTTATCAGAAACATCGTTCGTTGGTTTTTTAGGTAAACTTTCTTTAGGATATTTCATGAACGCTCCCAAAGTTGCATAAGAAATTCTTAAGCCTCCTTCTGATCCTGGGCGAGAATCCGTTAAAATATGAAAACCATTCGCATTCCCTTCAAAATCAATCAAATCCTGCCATTGAGTCGGTTCTAAATCCAATCTAAATTTTTCGCCAGCTCCATGTAAAAAATAATCTCCAATTGCTCGCTCTCCCGAATGCCCAAAGGGTGGGTTTCCAATATCATGACACAAAGAAGCAGCGGCAACAATAGCACCAAAATCGTTGATAGTATAGCCTAAATCAACTAATTCCGGATATTTATTTATCAGTTGTGCTCCAGCCAATCTTCCAATAGAACGTCCAACTACCGAAACTTCCAAACTATGGGTTAGTCTTGTGTGAACAAAATCGGTTTTGGAATGTGGAATAACCTGAGTTTTATCTTGCAAACTTCGAAAAGCATTAGAAAAAATTATGCGATCGTAGTCTACTTCAAATCCTACTCGCGACGGGTTTTCATCTTTACGTGCCCTATCTTTAATATCTCCAAATTTTTTAAGAGATAATAATTGTATCCAATTCATCATAAATTAGTTTTGAGAAAGTTGTTCCTTGATAATGTTTTGTTTAACTTCTTTGTAAAAAAAATCTTTAGCTACAGCATAAGAAACTTGATACAAACGTTTTTCAGGATAATACTTCGCAGGTATTGGTGCTTGAAGTGTGGTATATAAATCATCCAGCAATTCTTTTGATGGTTTATCGTAAGCAATTTGCCATTCAAAACGACGTTTTAAAGCTTCATCAATCATTTGAATTTGATTGGTAGCAGCTATAAGAATTGATTTCTGCGGAAAATAATCCATCAATTGAATGATTGCGTTTACCACTCGTTTCATTTCTGAATTATCTTTATTATCATAATCTCTAATTTGACCTAAGGAATCAAATTCATCTAAAAGCAACACCATGCTTTCATACTGAGTTTCTTTAAATAAGGCATCTAAATTTTTAGCTGTTTCTCCTAACTTAGACGAAATAATCGTTGCCAAATTCACAATAACCAACTTTTTATTCAAGTGATTAGCAATCACTTTAGCGGTCATTGTTTTTCCTGTTCCACTTTCACCATACAATAATAGTTTATTAGAAATTGGAATTTTATATTGATCAAATAGATGTTTAAATTGCTGTTCGTGTAAAAACGCCATTAAATGGTTTTTGATTTCTGGTGAAGCGATAAAATCTTCAAAAGAAACTTTACTTCGGTCGATGTAATAAAAGTTACTCATAGTTAAATAGATTGGTTTTTTTTCAAACCTTTAAGTGCCATAAACCAAGCACCTATCATCAATATTGAAGCTAATACAAATGGAGCTCCAGGAAAAACAATCGGCGCATTTTCTTGTGTAAAGTAATAAAAAATACTTGTCATTACCAAAGGTCCAAATGTAGCAGTTGCACTGTTTAAGCTCGCCAATGTACCTTGAATTTGACCTTGCTCATCTGCTGGAACATGATTCGTTATTTCTGATTGAATCGCTGGCCCAGCTAATCCACCTAAGGAATAAGGAATCAAAAACAGAAAAACCATCCATTCCTGCACGGCAAAAGCAATGAGAAATTGTCCGATGGCATTGAGCGCAAAACCAATCAATATACTTTTTCCATTGCCAATACGTGGATTCACAAAACGTACCAATCCTCCCTGAACTACTGCAACCAACAAACCAATAACCCCTAAAGAAATACCTACCATACGTTCGTCCCAATCGTAACGGTACATGGTGTAAAAACTCCAATTTCCATGCACAGCGTGCGAAGCAAAATACATAAAAAACATGGCAGCAACTAGTAAAATGATATTCGGAAATTTCTTTAATCGAGCCAAAGCTCCAATTGGATTAGCGGCTTTCCATTCAAACGTTCTCCTTTTTTCAGGTTTCAATGATTCAGGTAAAACAAAATAACCGTAAATAAAGTTTACCAGACATAAAACTGCAGCTGCATAAAAAGGCACACGCGAACCATATTGCCCTAACAATCCACCGATTACCGGACCAATTATGAACCCAATTCCAAAGGCTGCTCCAACTAAACCGAAATTCTTTGCTTTATTTTCTGGTGTACTCACATCGGATATATATGCCATGGCGGTAGAAATACTCGCTCCTGTAATTCCTGCAATAATCCTACCTACAAACAACCAAGTAACTGTGGGTGCCAATGCCAAAACCAAATAATCAACTGCAAAAGCCAATAAAGAAATAAGCAAAACAGGACGCCGACCAAATCGATCGGATAAACTACCCATAAAAGGTGCAAATATAAACTGAGTAAAAGCATAGGCAAAAGCCAGCCAACCACCTAATTTTGCAGCCTCACTGATTCCTGAATGATTTAACTCTTGTAGTAATTTAGGAATAACAGGAATAATAATCCCAATTCCGATAATATCAATCAGCATGGTAATAAAAATAAAACCAATCGCCGCCGATTTTTTAGAGCTCATATTTCATCATAAATTAGAAGCACAAAGCTACGAAAAAAGCCCGCAAAAAATTCCACTTCATTAGAAAAGACTTTTATCGTCATCCAGTTAGGTAAAAGTTTTAAATATTACAAAACATTAAATCTAATATAAAACCAATATGAAGAATTAAATCATGAAAAGTCTAATTATACCCTTTAATTCACACACATTTTCTTTTACTTTCAGAGCTTCAACAAACAAAAAAAGTCTCTCGAAAAGGAGAGACTTTTTACAATATAAAAAAACAATAAAATACTACAATTCAAATGCTTTCTTAGGGTCATTGTTCAATAACAATTCCATTGGGTTTTCCAAAGCTTCTTTAACAGCTACTAAGAAACCAACAGATTCACGTCCGTCAATGATTCTGTGATCATAAGACAATGCAATGTACATCATTGGAGCAATTACCACTTGTCCGTTTACAGCGATCGGGCGCTCGATGATATTGTGCATCCCTAAAATACCTGATTGCGGAGGGTTGATAATTGGAGTAGATAACATAGATCCAAACACACCACCGTTTGTGATTGTAAATGTACCACCAGTCATTTCGTCAACAGTAATTTGTCCGTCGCGAGCTCTTGTTGCTAAGCGTTTAATTTCAGCTTCAACACCACGGAACGATAACAATTCTGCATTGCGAACAACAGGTACCATTAATCCTTTAGGACCAGAAACGGCAATTGAAATATCTGCAAAATCATATTTAATTTGCTCTTGACCATCAATCATAGAGTTTACGTCTGGGAAAAGCTCTAAAGCACGAGTAACTGCTTTAGTAAAGAACGACATGAAGCCTAAAGAAACTCCGTGTTTGTCTTTAAAAATCTCTTTGTATTCAGAACGCAACTTGTTTACTTCCGTCAAATTCACCTCATTAAAAGTAGTAAGCATCGCAGTTGTGTTTTTGGCTTCCACCAAACGTTCTGCAACTTTTCTACGCAACATCGACATTTTTTTACGTTCTGCACCGCGAGAACCACCTGTAGGTGTTCCCATAGATGGAACAGCTTTTATCGCATCTTCTTTAGTCACACGGCCGTCTTTACCGGTTCCTTGAATAGAAGCTGCATCGATGTTCTTTTCTTCTAATATTTTCTTAGCAGCCGGAGAAGCTGTACCCGATGCATATGTTTCAGCTTGGGGTGCTTGGGTTGCTTTAGGTGCTTCTTTTTTCTCTTCAGCTTTAGGAGCTTCAGTTGCAGCTGTTCCTTCCGGTTTTGCTGCGCTTGTATCGATTAAACAAACCACTTCACCAACTGCCACTGCATCTCCTTCTTCCGCCTTCAATGTGATGATTCCACTGGCTTCAGCGGGCAATTCTAATGTTGCTTTATCTGAATCAACCTCAGCAATTGCTTGGTCTTTTTCCACATAATCTCCGTCTTTTACTAACCAAGTTGCAATTTCCACTTCTGTGATGGATTCACCCGGCGAAGGAACTTTCATTTCTAAGATACTCATATCAATCTAATATTGTTGTTATTGAAATATGTTTAAAATTTATAAATTATTATCGAAAACTTTGGCAATTGCTTGTGCATATCTTGCTTTGGAACGAACTGCCGAACCAGATGCCGGAGCCGCTGCCGCTGCTGGAGCTGCCAAACGGAATTTTACTTGGTCGAAATTCATCAACATATAGCCGTAAGCCCCCATGTTTTTAGGTTCTTCTTGTGCCCAAACAAAATCAGTTGCGTTTGAATATGAAGCTATCACTTCTTTTAAACGCTCATTATCTAATGGGAACAATTGTTCTAATCGTACAAATGCCACATCGTTTCTACCTAGGTTTTCTTTCTCTGCTTGTAAGTCATAATAGAATTTTCCAGATACAAAAACCAAGGTTTTTACTGTACTTTTATCTTCTACTTTCGGATCGTCAACTATAGTTTGGAACGAACCATTGGTCAATTCTTCTATTGTTGATGTAGCTTCTGGATGACGCAACAAAGATTTTGGCGACATTACCACCAATGGTTTTCTAAAATTCGTTACCATTTGGCGACGTAATAAGTGAAAATGGTTGGCTGGTGTAGTACAATTAGCTACATACATATTATGGTTGGCACACAATTGTAAAAAACGTTCTAATCGTGCTGAGGAGTGTTCTGCTCCTTGATGTTCGTATCCGTGAGGCAACAATAAAACAATCCCATTTTGATTGCCCCATTTATCTTCTCCAGATGAAATATATTGGTCAATCATAATTTGAGCTCCATTTGAGAAATCCCCAAATTGTGCTTCCCAAATAGTCAATGTTTTAGGACTTGCCATTGCATAACCGTATTCAAAACCTAAAACTGCATATTCAGATAATAATGAATTGTAAATACGCATCTGACCTCCCTGCGTTTTCAAGTGATTTAAAGGAACATATTGCTCTTCCAAATCTTCTGTTTTGATGACTGCATGTCTGTGTGAGAATGTTCCTCTTTGAACATCTTGTCCAGAAAAGCGTACATTATATCCATCAGAAAGCAATGATCCATAAGCCAAAAGTTCACCCATTGCCCAATCCAGCTTATTGGAATCATAATACATTTTATTACGATCTTTAATCAATCTGGAAATTTTACTAATAAATTTTTTATCATCGGGCAAACTCGTCAAAACAGGAGCAATTTCGTCTAATAACTCTCTTGACACCTTCGTTTCATACGTCTGCAACATTTTATCTACTCCAGCGATAGTATAGTTTTCCCATTTTTGCTTCATAAATGGAAGAACAATCGCTTTCTCGGTTGCTTTTGCTACAGTAAGTTCCTCTTCTAAAAGCGCTTTATATTTTTCTTCTAGATTATTTACATATACATCGTCGATTACTTTGTTTTCAATCAATCGTGCGTTGTAAATATTGCGTGCGTTTTGATGTTTTGAGATCAATTTATACAAAATAGGCTGAGTGAATCTAGGCTCATCTCCTTCATTGTGTCCATATTTTCTATAACCTAATAAATCTATAAAAACGTCTTCTTGAAACTCCATACGGTATTCCAATGCAAACAACATTGCTTTTACAGCAGCTTCGGTATCATCAGCATTTACATGAATCACTGGAGCTGCAACTACTTTTGCTACATCAGTTGAATATACTCCCGAACGTCCATCTTTATAATCTGTAGTAAAACCTACTTGGTTGTTTAAAACAACATGAATGGTTCCCGAGGTTCTAAATCCAGACAATTTACTCATCTGAACGATTTCGTAAACAATTCCCTGGCCAGCAATGGCAGCATCTCCGTGCAATGCAATTGGTAATACTTTAGAGAATTGATTGGCATAATTTTCGTCTTGCTTCGCGCGAACTACACCTTCAATAACGGCTCCTACTGTTTCTAAATGCGAAGGGTTAGGTGCCAAATTCAGTGTGATTTTACCCGAAGCTGTTTCATGATTATAGGTATAACCCAAATGGTATTTCACATCACCGTCGAATGTATCAGCAACGTCTGCATAATCTTTTCCATCAAACTCTGTAAAGATGTTTTGCCTCGGTTTTTGCATGATGTTTGCTAAAACGTTTAAGCGTCCACGGTGTGCCATTCCAATAACAACATCCTCTACTCCTTTTTCAGCAGCTGCAGTAATTAAAGCATCTAAAGCAGGAATTGTTGCTTCTAAACCTTCTAGTGAGAAACGTTTTTGCCCAACATATTTTGTATGGAAAAAGTTTTCAAAACCGACGGCCTGAACCAATTTTTCCAAAATATGTTTTTGTTGCTCAGTTGTTAAAGCAGCTTTATTCGATTCGAAATATTCTGCAATCCATTGCACTTTCTTCTCGTCTGGCATGTACATAAACTCAACACCAGTAGTAAAGCAATAAACTTGGTTCAAATGATCCAAAATTTGTTGTAGATTGCTTTTAGGAAGTTGAATTGCTTTAGCAGCCTCGAAAGGTCTGTTTAAATCAGCGGATGAAAGTCCAAATTTTTCGATGGATAAATCAGGAACTTCAACCGAGCGTTCTCTTAAAGGATTTGATTTTGTTAGTAAATGCCCGTGTGTTCTATACGCGTCGATGAGTTTTAATACTGCAAATTCTTTTTGCAGTTGCTCCGTCTCTTGCGAAGTTGTATTTGAACCTGTATAAGCATTTGATAAATGTTCAACCGCACCTTCATTGTATTCATTTGCAAAGTCGAAACCTTGGAAAAAACTTCTCCAACTTGGTTCAACACTGTCAGGACTTGTCAAGTACTGATCGTACAGATTTGCAAAGAATGTAGTATGTGCAGCGTTTAAAAAGGAAAACCTATCCATAATATTTGTCTAAAGACTCTTTTTCGTTAAAAAAATTTCATCAAAAATACGATACTTTCTGCTAATAATACAATATTTTGTACAGTTTTATAACTTAAAGTTTAGTTAACCAGCAAAATCAATTCTCATGCTTTACAAAAAAAAACCGATATTATTGACAATCTTTTTTTTTAGCCTAAATTATTGCTTGTGTTTTTAAATAATTAATAGTTTTTGGTCAATTATTTAAAAAATCTTAATCGACACTTTTTTTAGTTACAAAAGCAAATCTGTATTCCAAAGCATTTCAAATTTGTTTTGTAAAATTTCTAGAATGGGATTTATTCTAAAAGTAGTATATTAGCAAAAATTTCTAGAATGAGAACGACAATTTTCAGTGCTATAATAGCTTTTTGTGCTGTTACAACTGTTCATGCACAACAACCTGATTTTTACCAACCACAGAGTACTAACTTTTGGAGTGATGTTCGTTTTGGTGGCGGTCTTGGTCTTGGTTTTGGGAGTGGACAAACCAGTATTGGTATTGCTCCAAGTGCCATAAAACCGATTACGGAAGAGTTTTATCTAGGTGCTGGTATACAGTTTAACTATTATAAATCTAAAAACTACTTTGAAAGTACTTCTTACGGAGCAAGTATTTTAGGACTCTACAATCCTATTTATTTTCTTCAATTTTCGGCAGAGTTAGAGCAACTGAGAGTAAACAATACTATTTACCCCTATTATTCCAACACCAATAACAATATAAAAGATAACTTCTGGAATACTGCTTTATTTTTAGGTTTAGGGTACACAGGTGGTAATGTGACTGTTGGCGTGCGATACAACCTGCTGCATAAAAACAATAATTTCGTGTATTCCGATGCTTGGATGCCGTTTGTGAGAGTGTATTTTTAAAACATTATTTCGTTTAAAAACACCAATATTAAGACTTAAATAAAGTTGGTTTTAATTATCACTTCAATTCTCGAATCACATACACCCAACCCACGTAGGTATCAAAATAGGTTTTGAAAACATAGTAATACGTCCCTGTATGCAGCAATCTTCCGCTTTTATCCTGTCCTGACCATTGATTGGTGTAACCTTCTCCGTGTTCATAAACCTCCATTCCATAACGATTGAATATTTTTAGTTCTGTCAGATTGAAAACAGCCAGATCAAAACCGTCATTCAATCCGTCGCTGTTGGGAGAAATCCCTTTGGGAATGACACAGGCATTTAATTGCAACTGAATGATTACGTCGCACCAGAGATTGTTTTTACCTTTTGTTCTGATGTAAACCACTTGTGGAAACACCACCGGACGGTAATTTTCAACATTCACAATTTCGTTTACTTCATTTTCTGCATCACTTTCGGTTTCATAGAATTGAAGATCTATTTCATTCATATAGTTAAACATTCTTGAAAGCAATAAATGGGCAGAAGCCAAATTCACTTCCAAATGATTGTCTTTCATATTACACAGCATCAAAGGCTCATTCAGTCCGGTAAAGGGAAGTTCTTGTGCCGTAATGGTAAAATAGGTGATGACTGCACAATCATTTTCGGGATGTGTTGCCCGAACCCAGATGATTTGAGAACTGCGACTTTCCAATTCATAATTCCCTGGATTACTAATTCTGTTGATCCCGTTTAAAGCATCTTCTTCACTTTGGTAGAAATTGATGGTTACATTAGTATCCGTGCTTATTTCCACGCGTTTAGAAGCTAAATCAAAACTTACAGTACCTCTTCTGTCCGTATCACAAATGGTAATGTCTCCGGGTTGGTTTATTTCGGGACTGAATTTCAATATTACATTTTCTGTATCGGTGTTGTTGTCTTCATCTGCTTCGTTTACACTACCGTTACCTGTGCCATCGTCGTCCACACTTGCTGTTAAAACAAAATCGTCTCCCACAGCTGCAGGAATACTTAAAGTAATGTTTCCCGATTCTGATCCTTTCATAGCAATACTGTTTCTGGTTGTTGCCGTACCCACCAAAACATCATCGGCATAAAAAGCAATGGGCGTGTTGGCAGGCAACACCTCCGAAGCGTTAAAATTAGAAACCGTATAAGAAACCCGCACATCCCTGCTATCACAAGTAACATTTACATTGTCCATAACAATCGTAGCATCCGGCAACTGGTTGATAAGTGTAAGCGCAAAAACGTTTACACATATTAATTCATGAGAATGCATTTCTATATCCATTGAAGTGTCGCCTACAGAAATAAAATCTTCTATGTCAAAATAATCCAAATCCATATTGTAAAGCGTATTAGATCCTGTAAAACTATTGGTTCCGTTATAAATATTATTTATAGGGTTTAGTGGTGGATTACTTACTTTATTACTGTTTACCGTTAAATATTCATCTTCACTAGGACCGATAACATCTCCTTCCCATACCAAAAAAGCTAATTTAGCATCTGCTGTATCGGTCAAATTAATTCGATTCAATGAAAAAGAAATAGGATAAGTATTGGTAATATATTCAAACCCATCGTATATATTTACCATACGATTGGTAAGGGCAAGTTCTTCATACACAACGACGATTGCCCACCCCCCAAATCCTGAGAGTGCACAGTCAACAGTTCCTGTACCAAAATCAGCAAATAAATATGTACCGTTTCCGGTAGTTTTTACCAAGTTGGTTACATCAGCAAATGCCGATAAAACAAACCCCACATTGTTAGTAAAAGTTCTTTGTGCAATTATAGGTGTTCCGTTAAGTGTTACATCCAAATCTATACTATCTTGTACTACGAGTTCTGTACTTGACCAATATAAATAAGCTGCTAGCACGGTTTGGTTAGGATTCAAGTTTAAAGTTGCAGAAGACTGGGATAAGATAGTGCAGGGACCTCCTACATTAGTATCATTTTGTGTAGTACTAAGTGTATTTCCTATCATCGTAAAATCATACTGTCCCAAAAACTGTCGGTATAAAGATATGGGTTGTGAAAAACCAGAGAAAAAACAAAGAAACAATAGGATGAAAAGCACCTTTTTATACATAATCTTCGAAAAATAGTTAATAATGCAATTTACATTTTTTTAATACAAAATTCCTTAATTGTTCTTCTTTTCCATAAAAAAACGAAAAAAGAGGGTTTAGTAACCCGCCTCTGTGAGATTAAAATTACTGCAACGTAATTCTAACGGTTGTTAAATCAGTAGTTAATGATAATATATAATCTCTGTATTGACCTGGAGCATACTCATGTGTAAAAACCAACTCCGACGGGAGACCACTTAATCCACCGCCACCTCCTATGGTAGCATATTCCGGGTCGCTACCAATACAAATTTCTTTGGTATCTTTATGATACCATAAATCATATTGTTCCGGTTGTGGATTCGTAGGATGGACGGGCATCGGCAAAAATCCGCTTGCCGCCGGCGGTTGGGTAACGCCTGGGGCTAAAAAAGGAAATCTTAAAAGTTCAGTTGCTAAAATATTCCCTGATGTGTCTTTTATAATAGCATCTATGGCATAAAGTTTACCATACTCATTGAGTATTGTCCATTCTGCACCTGTACTAGGGGGAACAATTGTAAAATACTGCCCAGGACCAATAGGTAGCTGTACATATTGCTCTATATCCGTAGTACCTGGTGCAACAGAAATTAAATTACACGCTACTAAATTGAAATATTCATAACTATTCAGCAGTAACAAATTAGGGTAATTAACTGCATTTAAGGGGATACCCCACCCAAAGTGTGTGGTATCATAGGTGTCGTCAAATCTTGATAAGCCCACATACGGTACAAATTCTAATACTAAATCAGTTGTTGCGTTTTTAATTTCATATTCAACTGCAGAACAGCACGTTTGATTGTCAAAAGGCGATAGATAGCCGGTTTGTCCTGGTCCAGAATCGTCTGTAAGAACAGTATAGCCTGAATCCTCTGAGACGTCTCCGAAATTTTCTTGATAAACTTCGTCACTACACGCCATAAGCGTGAAGAAACCTAAAATTGTTAAAGCTAATTTTTTCATGATTTATATGTTTAAAAATTGATATGATAAATATAATAAAATTTTAAATATTAATTAACTAAATATAACAAAAATATTTTTTAATAAAAAAAGACAGAATATTTAATGTGATGATATTAAAGAAAATATGGTATGTGCAAGTCTTTCGTTTAGGAAGAAAACATCTTATAAAAAAGTGGAACCCGGCTGAATACATATTTGATTTATTACTGTTTCTATTTTAAAAACCTTTCGTCACCTGTATTTTTAAATAAAAAAAACGAGCAAAAGCTCGTTTTTTTTATACTGTTCTGTTCATTAAATTTAAAGAAAACGCTCGCAACTCTTCTTTATAATCTGGTGCAATTTTGATTTTATCTAAAATTTCCAGTGCTTTATTTGTATACATCTCCGTCAATCTTTCAGATTCGGCAACAACCCCAGTTTCTACAAACAAACGTTTCACTTCTTCTACTTTTTCATTAGAATTATCTGTGGTAGAAAACCATTTTTCCAATTGCTTCCTTTGATCTTCATTAGCATTTTCTAATGATTTCAAATACAGAAAGGTCTTTTTGTTTTCTAAAATATCACCTCCCACTTGCTTACCAAAAGTTTCAGCATCTCCAAAAGCATCTAGAAAGTCATCTTGTAATTGAAAAGCAATTCCTAAATATCTTCCGTAATCATAAATATTTCGTCGGTTTTCTTCAGATGTTTCGGCTACTATCGCTCCCATTTCAAAAGCGGCACCAACCAAAACAGCCGTTTTATATTCAATCATCTTAATGTATTCTTCAATAGTAACATCGGTTCGATCTTCAAAATTAATATCCAACTGTTGTCCTTCACAGACCTCTAGAGCGGTTTTACTAAACAATTTTGCTAATTCTCTAAAAACCTCTGGCTTGTAGTTTTCAAAATATTGATATGCCAAAATAAGCATCGCGTCTCCAGAAAGTATTCCAGTGTTGAGATCCCAACGTTGATGCACGGTTTCATTTCCTCTTCTAAGAGGTGCTTCATCCATAATATCATCATGTATCAAGGAAAAATTATGAAACATTTCAATAGCAACAGCAGCATAAATCGCATTTTTTGAAGTCGACCCAAAAATTTCTGCAGCATACAGTGTTAAAACAGGACGCAATCGCTTGCCTCCAATTTTTAATATGTAATCTATCGGAGCATAGAGTTCTAGTGGCTTTCTGTCAATTTTAACTGCATTAATAAATGTAGAAATCTCTTTTTTATAACGTTCTAAATAATTCATTAGATGTTTCAATTTTGATTCGCAAATGTAACGATTATTTTTCATTCAGATTTATTTAACAAAAAACTTTGGAAACTATTTTGGTGTTTAAAGTTTCTTGTTTAATTTTGCAGCGCAATTTTTATTAAAATGAAAGAAACTATATTTAAGAAATCATTAGAATTATTTACTATAAACGGACATTAGTGTCCACTATAAGATTTAAAAAGCTTATTGAAATTATTGATAATTAGA
>CAYNIM010000028.1:0-34930 GCA_964397335.1 uncultured Flavobacterium sp. | reverse complement strand
CAAAAATAAGATTTTATGCTTAACTCTAACTGGAAGCTAAGTTAGTATATCCAATTCCAGTGATAACTATATGCCAAACGGTTATGCAGTCCAAAATATCTATGAAAAGCTTTATGAAACTCATCCCGTAACAGCAATACCTTTTTTTATAGAAGTTCTACGATTAATTACAAATAAAAATAGAGATTCTTTAAGTAATAAAAACTTGAAGTTTGACTTTGTATTTTATCTATTCAGACCTGAAGAAGAAAGTAATTATTTACATCAAAAAATTTACAATAATGTAATCGACTTTATTAATAAAGCTAAAAGTACAGAATTAGACTATCTCTATCTAGAGTTATTAAAGTCTGATATAGCTAATATCGTTGCAATTGGTGTATTATTTCTAATTCAGAATAAAGAAAGATATATTGAGAATATATCTACATTATTTACTACTAATCACTTCTTTAAAGAATATGATGTTACTGAAATACTAAAATACAATACACATATATTGTTAGAAAGGAGTTATCTTATTTTCAACAACCAGCAGCAATCAAATATTATTGAAGTTATTTTAAGAACTCAGAAAGCTTTTTATTCTGTTAATTACGAAAGCTTTTATAGCAAGAAAAAAGTATATACATACTACTTAAAAAAAACATATACTTTGTTAAGCTTCTTACCTTGTGAAACTATTGAATCAAATCTTTTAATCAAAAAAATATATCAAGAAGGATGGCGAAAATATGGTATAATTACTAATAAAAAGCCACAACGTATTCAAGTAAAGTCTGGATATAAATCCCATAAAGCCGCTGCTTATCTAAAAATGTCTCTAAATGATTTAAAGAAATCTTTTTACAAATTAAATAGTTCACAACGTAGTTTTGACAATTGGGATAAACCGGAGCTGGAAGGACATAAAAATAAATTTAAAGAGCTATTAAAAGATAATCCACAACAATATACTTCGTTTATTTATGAATTGATTTCCGATGATTTAGTCAATATTTCATATATTTTTGTAGCTATTGAAGCATTACAAGAAATCAACTATGAATTTCAGTATATAGACAAGGTCATTAAAACTTTGATTGAGCAAAGATTTAAAATGGATAAGTATGAAGATGAATACAAAATTATTAACCTTCTAAGAATAATTCAAAAACATATTGACACAGAATCTGAGAAATATTTGGATATTGAAATTTTTAATTTAATAAAAACTATAGCTCTCAACTTTCCGGATAGACAAATAGTGATTAAAGATCGAGATCAAGATTATAATAAGCCTATGGATATTGTAACGACTGGTATTAACTCAGCCAGAGGAGTTGCTGTTCAATGTTTAATAGCTTGTTATAAAATGTCTGATTATTCAGATCAAATTTTTAATACTTTAAATTCTGTTTCTGAAAATGCAAATGAAGCAACAAGATCATGTATCATCTATCAAGCAGCTTATTTGAACCATCTAGATATTCAAAAAGCTTATGAATTATATTTAAAAACGGTAAGAGATTTTAACCCTTTATTACTAGGCATTCCGTTTCATAATGGACACCCTCTTTTTTATCTTATGAATTATAATTTTTCAGGTTTAAAAGAAATCTTTGAAAAGGCTATCGAAACTGAGATAGCAGGAGAAGCTTTTTCTAATTTTTTAATAAACGCTTATCTGAATAATAAAGAAGGAAGTTATAAATTACTATTAAAATTATTAGATAGAAATAAAAAAGCTCGAAATAACACAATTCATGTAATAGTTAAAGAATGTTTGCATAATAATAAGTATTCTTTAAAAGGTTGGAGAGTAATACAATATCTCTTAAAATATGATGATAAAGAGAACGCAGAAAACTACAATAATTTTTTCTTAAAATTAAAAGTTAAATATTGTCCGGAAGTAGTTACTTTCATTGACACATATTTAAAATCTTCTGTTTCTAGTTACAGAAATGAATATTTTTTTAAATATATACGAGATTTGATATCTGAAGATTCCGAAAAATGTTTAAACTGGTTGTTAATGTCTAATCCTGTTATTCCCCCAGAAAGGTATCATGATAATACAGCTTTGAATATTCTTATTGAATCATATAACGGAATTAGGGAGTATGATAAGGAAAATATCTTATTAGAAAAAGCAATGGATATGTTTGATAACCTTTTACTAATACCAGAATATAGAAATGGTCATTTAAATAAATTTTTAAAAGAATTAGAATCATGATTGATTGGATAGTACAAAATAAAGAATGGTTTTTACAAGGTTTAGGAATCACAATCTTATTAGGAATATTTGGAATTATTAAATGGTTTTTTTCAAAAAAGAAAGATATTAAAACTAGAGAAATAATTATGAAAGGTAAAAATTCAACATATATTGAAAATAATAAAGGGAAAATCAATATTAAGAAGTAAGATTGATAGCATTCTAAAAATGCTTAAAGGTAAAATGAATTCAGCAGAAAAGATCATGTACAGGAACTTCAAAAACAAGAAATCAAGGCGTGTCACAAAGTTTACAAGCTATGGGTTAAATTGTCTTGGATAGAGAATTAGATTATGAAAATTATAAAAATAGATATTTTGAATTATTGGACAAAAAGTGACACAAAAGCATTATATCTACTTGCTTTTATCTTAATTATTTGGTTTTCATTTGAAAAAAAAATTGTAAGTTGGTTAGAAAATAATATATCTGAACCTTATATTGAAAATTCTGAATATAGTATTGTGGCAATAATTGTTATTTTCTTATTCTGTGTTTGTTCAATAATTTTTAAAGCACCAAAAAAAATTAAAAATCGTTTTTTTATACCCTATAAAAATATAGTATTCTCATTTTTAATTACCTTCTTATATTTTAAATATCGATTACAAGGCTTGTTTAATATAAATTTTAATTACTATAGTTTAGGACTTTTAGATGTTTTATTCACTAGTATTGGATTATATACTCTGTTTTCAATTATAATTAATATTATTCCATTAAAGGATACAGAACATAAAAGTAGGAAGGTTAAAAGGAAGGAGAGCATTGAATTTATAATTGATCACCATATTTCCTCGGTTGAAGATGATAAACTAAAATTTGATAAAAAAGTAAAAAATTTACTATTCCAAATTGATGATTTATCAAAACAAAAAGTTTTTAATACTGATAAATCTTTTAGCATAGGTATTGTAGGGAAATGGGGATATGGTAAAAGCTCTTATTTGGCGCTCTTAGAAAAAAGAATTTTAAAAGAAGAAGAAAAATATATACTCGTAAAATTTAATCCTAGACATTCTAAAAGTATTGAAACAATTCAGTTCGATTTTTTTCAAACATTTTTTGAAGAATTAAAAGAATATGACTCTAGGTTTTCTAAATCTTTTAATAATTATTTAAAGGCACTTCAAATAATTGACACAAATAACGTAATAGACTTTATTCAAAACGGATTTAATACCTTTTTAGACGCTGAAAGTGAGAAAGATATAATTAATCAAGCTATTCAACGAATCAATAAGAAAATAATTGTAATCATTGATGATTTAGATCGTCTTCTCGCTGAAGAGATAATTGAAGTTTTTAAAATAATTGATGGTACAGCTTCTTTTTCAAGTACGGTTTTTATCACAGCTTTTGATAAAGAACACCTTAATAAAATTATTGACGAAAAATATACTAATGAAGAAACATTCTTTTCAGATAAGTTTTTTAATGTAGAAATTTTCTTACCTGCAATTGACAAGAAAATTATTTATGAGTTTATAAAAGACATCTTACTCAAAACTTTTAAACCGAGAACAATAGATATTAGTAAAGCCCAGCTTGACATAAATAAAGAATTAGCTGAACTAAAATATCATATTGAAAATAATATATCAACGATGAGAGATGCAAAACGCTTTTTAAATAGTTTTCATAATCAGTTTTTATTAGTTAAGGAGATGCTAGTTTTTAAAGAATATTTTTTGTTAAGTTTAATTAAATATAGATATTATGATATATATCTAACAATACAAAAAGAAATGTTTCCTAGTTTACAATATGTTGATTCAAACGCTATACATAATAACCTTTTCAATGATATTGATTTTAAGCTTAATAATTTATTAAAGAAGATTGTCTTAAAGCATTTTGATAAGGATAATCATTGCTGTGAAGACAGAAAAGATTTGTCCGAAAAGGAGATAAAAAAAATTATTGATTCAAAAATCGATGATAACATACTATTGATTTTAAGAAGTCTTTTTAATTCTACAAATATTGAAAATCCAAATTCAATTGGTAATTCTAATATGTTTGATTTTTACTTTGATGAGAATGATAACATTGAAGATTATAGAAACACAGCAGTATATTATAAATTTTTGTTTGATAAGGATTTAGATTTAATAGAGAAAGAAATTGATAACTATTTTAACAATAGTACAACAGAAAAGTTATTAGATTTTATAGGTAAAAGAAGATTAGAATTACTGAATGATAAAAATGATCTTTATAAATATATAGATTTATTATTTTATATTAATATTAAATCAGATAATGATACAAACACACGAACTAAGTTGCTAAGTTTATTTACTAAAAGTTTTATTGAAAATCTTGAAGAAGCTAGTCTGATAAAAGATATCGAAGAATATAAAAAAAATCTTGAGGAAAAATTAAAAAAATCAGTTCCTTTTTACCCATATATGTTTTATAGAGATTTATTAGTAAATATTATAAACCATAAAGATAATAAGGAATATCTATTTGATAAGAATGAGATACTAACAATAGCAAAAGGTAATTTGAATAAATATATTACTGAAAATAGTATTTACGACGATAATCATTATCGATTATTATTATCATGTATAGAAGATTTAAGAGGAGAGTATGGACAGATTATATTGGATGAAGAAAGTTGTAGAAAAGTTGAGAAACTAATTATAGAGAATCCAGACAATTATTTTAAATCTTTTGTGAGACTAGGTATGGTTACATCCGACCCTGAATGGAATACTGTGGCTTGTGATCCATTTTGGAAACAGATTTTTCAAACAGCAGAAAGTCTTGAAAAATTAATTTTTGATAACAAATTAGATGATAAAAATTATATTGATAAAGTTAGAAACTTTTGGACTTTGTTTAAAAACAACGACTTTAAACCAATAGAGTATAAAGATAATGGAGTTGTACAAGAAAAAATAGATAATGATTTAAAAGAAGAGTTTGAAGAATTTGAATCAATAAAAGAAAGCGTGATCGACGCTTTATTAAATGAATCATATATGCTATGGGGAGAACTCCTTCAAGATACTAATCCTGGAAATTATGGGGTTGATGACATTGAAGTAGAAATCAATGAGTCTGATATTATATTCATAAATAAGTTGACTGGAAAATTTGCAATTGATAATGTTATTTTACAATTTACCGCACGATTAGGTTCAAGTGGTGAGGAAGGTTTGGATTACCCGTCAAGTACGTCTGTTTATATTGAAGGTGACTTCACAATCAATACCAAAGGAAGAGTAATAATTAAAAATATTTCAACAAATTCCTTTATTGACTTATTTTTTGACGACGAGACTGAAGATTGATTTGATAAATTGTACCACAAACACAATATAATCCTTATAAGTCATTAAAATAATGATAATTAATATACTATCTATTACATTATGAAAATCCAATACTGTTCTGATTTACACTTGGAGTTTCCCGAGAACAAAAATTTTTTACTTGAAAAACCTATAAAACCTAAAGCTAAAATTTTGATTTTAGCTGGAGATATTGTGCCTTTTGCTGTAATAGATAAACATCAGGATTTCTTCGATTATATGTCAGAAAATTTTAAATATACGTTTTGGATTCCCGGTAATCACGAATATTATTATAGTGATATTAATAACAGAATCGGAAGTTTTGAAGAAAAAATAAGAGAGAATGTGTTTTTACTCAATAATATCGTAAAAGAAATTGACGGAGTTCGTTTTATCTTTTCAACGTTGTGGTCTTCTCTTTCACCTGAAAAACAATTTCTGATACAGCATTCGCTTTCTGATTTCAAAGTAATTAAAAATGGAAATCGGTTATTTAATACTGATGACTATAATTTACTTCACAGAGAAAATGTACAGTTTTTAAAAGACGCTCTTAAAGAGTCTAAAAATATAACATCTGTTGTAGTAACACATCACGTTCCTACATTTCAAAATTATCCTGAAAAATACAGGGATAGCAAAATAAACGAAGCCTTTGCTGTTGATTTAGAAAGTTTAATAATTGACAATTCTATTGATTATTGGATTTACGGACATCATCATTGTAATGTAAAAGATTTTAATGTTCATAAAACTAAATTGATTACTAATCAGCTTGGTTATGTCAGATATGGAGAAAACACTGGTTATAAACATGATTCTGTTATAGAAACAAATAAAATAAAAAGTATTGATATATAATATAATAAACCTATATTTGTCTAATAAACCTATTAGGTTTATTGTTGTTTTTTAAGTTTATTATCATTATGGACAAACTAAAAGGATACATATATGAGTTGTTGGGACAGGAAATTGAATTGAATAAATTACCTCACAACACGTTGAATAAATTACCTTTTTTATTCAGAAATAACTATGAATTTTATAGTACTAAAATATCTAATCGTGAGTTGATATTTTTGGTGTTAGATAAAAAAGGTACTTTTAATGCACAACAATTACGAAAGCAATTCGAGATAATCCGAAGTATTTTTAATAAACCTGTAGTAATAATTACAGACGATATCACAGCTGTCAATAGAAAAAGATTAATTGACAATAAAATCAGTTTTATTAGCCCGGGGAAACAAATGTTCCTTACCGAATTATTAGTGGATTTCCAAGATTTTAATAAGAAAGAAGACTTTAGAAAAAACATCAAACTATTACCTTCTGCTCAGGTATTTGTATTGTATCACATTTTACACAGAGAAGATGATTTAAGCCAATATGCATTTAAGGAATTGGCAGAAAAATTCCAATATACCCAAACGGGTATTACAAAAGCGGTAAAAAACCTGAAAGATTTAGATTTGATTGAAATTACCGGAACAAAAGAAAAAAATATTGTATTTGAAAAAAATATTCCAAAATTATGGAAACAGGCGGAAGATTTATTTGTTAATCCGGTTTTTAAAACTGTTTATACGGATAAAAAACCTGAAGGTTTATTATATTCAAATACTACAGCTCTGGAAGAATATACCGATATGAATCCGAGTATTCAGAAATATTTTGCAATTGAAAGACCCCATTTTTACGAACTGAAAAAGGCAAAGAAATTTACAAACCTCAATCAAGAAAATGGGAATTACGCTCTTGAAGTATGGAAGTATAATCCTGAAATCATAGCAAAAGGTATCACACAAAAAAATAATATAGACCCGCTATCTTTATACCTTAGTCTTAAAGATGGATTTATTGATGAAAGAATAGATATGGCATTAGACCAAATTATTAAAAAATATATATGGTAAGAGGATTAGATATTTTCAGAGAACATTTCAAAGATTATTCAGGGAATTATGTAATTATTGGCGGGACAGCCTGTGATATTATGATTGATACGGTTGGTTTAACTCCAAGAGCAACAAAAGATATTGATATTATTTTGGTAGTCGAAGCGTTAAGTCCTGAGTTTGTAGAGCATTTTTGGAATTTCATAAAAGAAGGAAATTATGAAGTGAAAGAGAAAAGTGAAGAGGACAGAAAGTATTACCGCTTTCTGAAACCTGAAAATGAGGAATTTCCCTTTCAGATAGAATTATTTTCAAGAATCCCAGACTTAATTGATTTGAAAGAAGATTCACATCTGACTCCAATTCCCGTTGATACAGAAATTTCAAGTCTTTCTGCCATTTTGATGGACGATGACTATTATAGCTTTACAACAAAACATAGTCAGTTAAGTGAAGGTATTCATCTGGCTAACACAGAAACATTAATAAGTCTGAAAGCAAAAGCATTTCTAGACTATAAGACTCGAAAAGAAAATGGAGAAAGCGTAGATGATCGCCAATTAAGAAAACACAAGACAGATGTTTTTAGGTTGTTATTGCTGTTAAGTCCTGAAGATAAATTTGCCATTCCTGAAACTATAAAAAAAGACTTGGAAGGATTTGCTGAAGCTGTAAAAGATAATCTACCAGACAAGCAAATATTCAAAGAAATGGGAGCAGGTAATGTGGATGTTCAGAGCCTTTACAAATTATTTTTAGCGATATTCGATTTGTAAATAAATCATAATTATGTTTGGTTTCAAAATTTCACAGAAAGAAATCCTAGAACGTATGGATTCTTATATGCACTTAAAAAATGCACCAATAAAATACCCGAATAGATTACAGAATCCTCATTGTATTACGCAAAATACCCAAAGGTATTTATTAGATGACGAAAGGTTTTGGAAAGATAATAAAACACTGTATCTAGTTTACAATGCAAATAAAGAATATGCTCAAAGAGTTTTGTGTTTCACAGAATTTTTAGTTCGCTTTTTAGAATTTCGAGGATACACATTCAAAATAGATCGCAATGGAGAAATTTATTGTGATATAAAAGGAATAGAAATTCACTTTAATTTTCGTCAGGCGACTAAAAGAGTACTAGATACTTCTAATAAATCTTATAAGAGTTATAAAAGTGAACAAACAGATAAGCTTATATTCCAAATGTATGAGCGTTCTTACAATCGAAAAGAATGGGCTGATACTCCAAAAATTAAATTAGAAGATAAAGTTTTGCATATTATCGCTTACACCGAATTATATTGCGAATATGAATTAGAAGAGGTAAAAAAACGTGCTGCTTACCGTAAGCAAATGGAAGTTGAGAAACAGAAGCAAGAAGAAATCAAACGTTTAATTCAGCTTGAAAATGAAAAGGTAGAAAATTTAATATCAAGTACAGGAAAATGGCATCAAATTGAAAAAATATTGACTTATCTAGACAAAAGAAAAGCTGTATTAATTCAAAATGATCTTTTTACAGATGAAGAAAAAGATTATTTTGAATGGGGTCTGAAAATAGTCGACAAAATGAAACTAGAACTACTTGGGTTGGACACTAAAAATTAATCACATCATCAATCATCTTGTCTAATGTATTGCTCGGAAGTGTATTAAGGTATGGCATTGTAGAATAATTGTAATTTTTAAAGAACGAATTATAATTATTTTCAAAAAAACAGAGTTTGACTATTTTTAGTTGAACTCTGTTTTTTTGTTTAAAAAGATTTCACAAATCTTTCTGTTGACTAAAATTTAACTTTTAAAGCGGTGAAAACACCTAAATATAAGTAAAATTACTTATTGACTAGTATTAAATACACCTCTAAATTTGTAGTATCATTCTGTAGCTACGATGATATTTATTGTTAATTTAAAAAATTAAAAATTATGGCAGATGTATTAAACCCTTATGCGTACATAGGAAACTTGCATAACAACGGATTAGATTTTGTAGCTCAAAATTTATTGAGTTTTGACAGAGTACCATCAGAACCAGAAGTGATAATTAACTTGTCAGCAACTTTTGTAAATAACAGCAGTTCTTTTCCTGGAGCAACTTTTGACAATTTAGTAACCGCAGGAACTTTAGCTTATAATAATGTTCTTTCAGATTCTTATCCATCTGATTTTACAGAACGGCAAATTGCATATGCAAAACAAGTAGAGGCGGTTTTTGATGGTTACGAGAACCCTTTTAATCATATAGATGAAATAAATACTAAAATAAATAGTGAGGTTCAAAAAGTTATTAATTCTGATCTTACTGAAGAAGAACAAATGCCTCTATTGGCAGGTTTAGCTGTTGGAAAATCAAGTTTACATTATTGGAATCAACAAGTTGTAGATTCCAATAGTTATTGGTCGCAAGTAAATTATCAACAGGCTTCTAAAATTGATTGGCCCGATATTAATTGGCGTAAAGTAGGAAGAGCAGATGTAAAAGGAGCAGTCGGAGGATTTTTTAAAGGATTATTTGGTGGAGGTGGGACCGCTTTAGGTGGAGCTGCTACAGGTGCTCTTGGAAGTTCTGCTGCTGAATTAGCTGTCCAGATATATGATTATTATTTTGGAGAGTAAGATTGTGATGAATCTTTAAGTTTTGGCACATCATAATAAATGTGCCAAAACTTAATTATAAAAAATATACAATGAGAAAATTTTGGAATAAGTTAATGATGCTAACAGTTATATGTATAAGCAGTTATGCTACTGCACAAAACGCTAATGAAAAGAAAGGTTTGCAAGCATCAGCAATAATAGGAATATCAAATTTTAATTTTGGAAGTATAAATGATGTATTAGAAAATCAAGGGCTACCACAAATTAAAGACGGCTTGCAATTTACACCGTCTTTCAATATAACACTATTCTCAGGGAATCGTGATTATTGGGAAGTGGCTGTAGGTTTAAACAATTCTAAGAGTAATGAAAATGGATACACATTAGAACAGCAGGTTATTTTTAGTGAAATAGGTTATGGTAAATATATCAATTTTAAAGAACGAAACTACTTGTTGTTTGGTGTAGCTATCGGAAACGTATTGTATGATGCAGATTTATATAACAATGTAAAAGGCACTTCTTTTTTTGATTCTATCTCACAAACAAATGATGGTTCTAAAATAAGTTCAAGAAATAATACATATACGGCTCTAAAGGCAGGTTACGATTGGGAAATTGATTCTGAAAGAGATATTTTAATTGGCGTTAGAATGGGATATAGAATAGGCTTTGGAAAAGAAAAATGGGAAATTAACGGAAACTCTTATGATGATAGTCCCAAAACATCAGCAAATGGATTCTTTATGGGGTTAGCATTATCAATACACTAAAAAAGCAATAGAAATAATGAATAGATTTTTTTACATTTTTACAATAATATTTAGTTTTATAATTTTATCATCTTGTTCGAATGATGATAATACTCCAATCATAGAAGAGCCTGTAAATCATTTGTTAGGGAAATGGGATTTCAACGCATTTGACATTAAGATGTCTATTGATGGAGAAATGGTTTATGAAGAAGAAGATATTCCAGATGGTGGAGTACAATACCATTTTAAAGAAGATGGAGTAATAGAGTATCGCTTTTTTGATAGCGATACCGGCGAAGATGAGGAGGTAGGTACTGGAACATACCAAAAAACAGGAGATGAATTAACAATTAATAGAGACGGGATCCCCTATAGTTTTACCATTTCTAATTTAAATGAAACTAATCTTCATTTAGCAGTTTCTGAAAATGGGATGGATGAACAAGGACGTTATGTTGAATTAGAATTAACGCAAAAGTTTACTAAAGTAGAATAAAGTTTTCAACTCATAAGCTTATTAAGACAGATAAATGTAATTTATCATTTTTAAACGATTAACTTTAAATATTTATATTATGAAAAAATTTCTGATTTTATTTTTAGCCATTGGCTTTGTATTTTACTCGTGTGAGAGTGATCAGGGAAGCAAACAAGTTACAGAAGAATCAATTCTTAGTGACGAAGCTATTAGTGGATTTTCCACTAAATTAAACTTTTTTGGAGATTATTTTGTTCCGGTTGAACAAGATAGTGTACATAAACTTCAAAGAGTGATTTTAGAAAATTATGAAGCGGTAGAAAAGATTATTGATGAAAGCAATGGTGACATAGAAGCTGTTATTTATGATGTATCAAGAGAACAAGGAGGAGTTAAGTTTCATAATTTCAATTATTATGCCCCAAAGGCTGGAGGACCTATTAGTGATATTGAATGGGAATTTGCAAAATGGAAATGCCCTGATGGTCAATCTTTAGTTAATACTTGTTACAGCCAGAGTTGTGTTGAAAACACTCTTACTAATTTAAGTGAGAACTTTTCTTCTGGAGAAACTATAACCATGCATCATAGTGGTATGGTAGGAGGTGTTAAAATTTGTTCCGATGTAGAATGAATTGTAATAAAAACGGAAAAACATTTTTAACCATTTCGACACTATCAAAAACAGAGTTTGACTATTTGTAGTTGAACTCTGTTTTTTTTGGCAAAAAGATTTACAAATCTTCCAGTTAACTAAAATTTAACTTTTGAAACAGTAAAAACACCTAAATATAAGTAAAAATACTTATTGACTGACTTGTTAAAGGTTTCTAAATTGCACACATCATTTTATCTGTTAAAAAACTGATTGCAAAAATTATAACACCCGCCAGCCTTTTTTGAAGGATTCCGTAAAGATGATTGAAGTAGTAAAGTCCATATTATAATTTTTGTCATTATCGTATTTAACATCATTAAATTTTGCACTCCTGAGCGGGTGCTGTAAGATTAGTAACTGAATATTAACCTTTAAATAATTTAATTATTACGTATGAGTACTAACAAAAATTTTAGCAATTATGGCAAAAATTACCAGTCTGCCCGTCATACGGGCATTGGGCATCATGCTGATTGTCCTGTGGTCTTTAGGTATAAAGGCTCAAACAGCACACAACCCCGTCCTGACCTGGGATCAGGAAGTAGGGTGTATTGATTACGACGACAAGGGAGAACGCGACTACTACGATCTGATCGAACAGATTAAAGCAGGCGTTTGTCTTCGCGTTTGTGAGTACAGCACAGTAAACTACAGCTTTTCCGCAGACGGTCTTGTCAGTGTTAATTGGCAGGTTACCGGAGGTAACTTACAAAGCAGCAGCAATACCGGAGCCACTGTCGAGTGGGGCAGTAACGGCAACGGAAGTATGACACTCACCATTACCTATGACGACGATACCGTCGATGTACTGACGGTTTGTATAGAAAAAGTGCTCAGTCCGAAAGCCTATTTTGAAATAGACGGACCTGAACCACATCAAAGCGAGTTCTGTACATTTGTCCCGATTTCTTTCAACAATCTTTCCGATGACAACGGCGGATCCGCCATTGTCAATTACCTTTGGGATTTTGGCGACGGTACTACGTCCAGCCTTTTTGAACCTACCCATGCTTATGATAATCCGGGAGGTTATACTGTTGTTCTTACAGTAACAAACAGCTGTAACTGTAGTTCGGTTTACAAATGGGATGTAAATATTATGGATGCCAGGGAATTTGAAATTTCCTGTCCGAGTGTGGTTTGCGAAGGAGCTCACGAAACATATACTGTAAATGACGGATGTGACGGTGGCGAATGGAAAGTAATTGGCGGCGATATAGTAGCTGATTACGGAACATCTATTGAAGTAGTCTGGAATCAGGTAGATCCTGCGGACGGTTTTGGCTATGTAAGTTATCTTTCACATTGCTCTTGTCCGGTCTGGACGACGGTTAAAGTTCCCGTAATATTAAGAAGAGGACTGATACAGGGACCAACCATTATCTGTCAGGGCGAACAGGGACGCTTTACGCTTCCACAGTGGCCCGCAACAGAGTTTGACTGGATGATAAATGGCGATCCGTACCACCCGATGCTTGTTCATACCGACCAACGCAATGAAATTGTAGTGGACGGGGCAGCTCCTGGCGATTATGTGTTGTCTGTACAATATAGAAATACGTTGATAGACGACGGAAACTGTACAGGCTACGCTGAAATCAGATTCTCAGTAACTGAAAAACCGGTTATTTTAACCGACGATGAACTTACTAATTGTCAGGGTACAGAATTAAACTTCCATATTCAAAGTGGTATAACAGTAGATTGGGAAATCCAGTTAAACGGAAGTGTTGTACATACCTACACCGGCTCTACAATGAATTACGGTTTTCCAAATGCCGGCACACACGTAATTACAGCGGGTTCTGCGGGTTGTTGGTCAGACCCGGTAACAGTGGAAATAGTAGAAACACCTGTCATAACAGGTTCCATCAGCGGAGAAAGTATTGTGTGCTTGGACACACCTTATACCTATACGCTGAGCGAAGAAGAACCCGGCTTTATCTATGTGTGGAGCGTGGATAACGGGGACATTATCGGAGATAATACCGGAGCACAGGCAGACATACAGTTTACCGGTTCGCCGGCAACGGTAAGCGTGGTAAAACAAGTGGCAAGCAACGGCATCATTTGTGAATCCGAACCGGTGGAATTTGACGTTACCGAAATGGTTATTAATCCGGTTATCATCAATGACAGCGGGTTGGCGGAGTTTTGTCCGAGTAGTACAGCTGAGTTTACGGTTGATTTAGGCGGTGTAGTTGCCGACCATATTACGTGGAGTATCCGAAGCAGCACCAACGCCACCAATTTCGGAAGTATTATCAATGGTATTAACAGCACAACGGCAACCGTTGGCTTTAACGAAATAAGTACCTCGGCAACCGGAATCTTGCAGGTGGATGTGGTTAAGTGCGGTCAGACTTTTAGCAAAACATATACGATCAAACTCATAGAGAATCCGGTATTGACTATCGGTACGATAGATGATATTTGTCCGTTGGATACCGGTCAGATTCCTGTACCGATAACCGTAACACCAATGCCGGCAACCACCCCAATACCAATTAAGGTATTGATAGATGGTGTTGATCAGGGCACCTATCCTTATAGCGGTGGTGGAACTTTACTTATTGACAACAATTTCGGCAACAATTCCAACAGCAACATTTCCAGAACGGTTACCCTTCAGTTAGACTTGTGTAGTTACAGTAGCTCAGTTTCACAAAACGTGATTGTATATCCTGAATCGGAAGTGTATATATCGCCGAACTACAGTTATGTAGTGTGCCCGACCAGCTATGGTTCTATTGATTTAACAGCAACGGTATCAACGGGGATTACGGCTTCTACCGAATTTCAATGGTTTAAAGTACCAAGTACAACCCCGATATCAGGGGCTAATACCGAAAATTACTCCATTACCGGACCAAACCCGGGCGGAACTTACTACCTGAAAGTAAAAGACCAAAACGGTTGTTGGGTACAGTCAGATAATATCTATGTGATAGAAGACTGTGGCGGCGATCCCGGACCGGGAGGTTGTACGATTTCGCCAGACCCTAATGCCAGTGCATCGGCTGAGTGGACAGACTGTAATACCATTGTTACCGACTTGGATTACGACTATCCGCCTACTTCAATTACCTGGACGGGCAGTACGCATTTAACCTTAACCGGAGGGCAAGGCACAAATAACGCCACCTTCATCACAACGGTGCCGGGTGCTCACGTGGTAACGGCATACCTGAATTACAGTGGCTGTACTATTGTAAAATCGTACACGGTTGAAAAGAACTACGAAGCCAAGTTGTCCACAGAAATAACATGTAACGGCGACGGTACATATGATGTAACCCTCCACAACCATTCACTGACCTATAATGCAGGCAGTGTGGGACCATTGAGCTTTACCTATTCCGGACCGGGTGTGCCGACAGGAGCTTCAGGCGACAGCGTACCACTGACCGGCGTATTACCGGGTACTTATACCTATACAATGTACGTAAACGGAGTCCCGTCAAGTGGTACGCCTGAGTGCGAGGTTTCTGTAACAGTAACCTTAGACCCTGAACCGGATACTGATTTCGACCTTGACCCGGAATATTGCTCTGACGAAGCGATTACATTAACTATACCGGACGGTTATGTTGCAGGCAACACCTATGAGTGGAGCTTTAGTGCTACCTCATTTTTTGCCAGCGGAACGGATACTCATATTCAGCTTCCTGCAGGATCGAACCAACCAATTACATTGAAAGTAACGACGCCTTACGGCTGTACTTATACCTCTGATCCTGTTTTAGTAGATATTTTTGAAGCTGATTTTGAAGAAGGAACTATTGATCCTGCTGATGGCGATTTTTGTGATAATAGTAGTGTTACACCATTAACTTATTTACCCGCGGATCCTCTTAACCCGCCTGCCGATGTTATCTGGATGAAAGGCAATGTGCAGGTAGGTACAGGCTTGAGCTATCAGCCTACAGAAAGTGGCAGCTATTGGGTAATATTGGTTGATACCGACGGTTGTAAAAGTTATATAATGGCTGAACATGCTGTGAATTATATGTTGCGTCAGCCACCGTTTGCCAGCATCAGTGGCAGTACCAGCATGTGCCAGGGCGAAAGCACCACGTTAATCGGAATTACGACCGACGACACGGTAGAACACCGCTGGGTAGGTCCGTCACTGCCTTCGGGCTATGGAACATGGGTAGCTGGTAATACCAACACAGTACTGGATTTAAGCGGACTGAGCTCGGGTACATATACCTATACGTTTGAAACCCGTGCCGGAACCGACCCGAATTGTACCAACAGCTTTACGGCAACGGTAGAAGTACACCCGCAGGTAACCACGCCGGTTATCAGTTACAATGTGGTAGGTTGTGATCCGTACACCATACAGCTCACTGCTTCCGGACCAAGTACAGGAACGTACAACTGGAGCAACGGTATGACCGGACAAACCATAGAAGTAACCCACGGCGGGGCGTATAGTGTAACCTATACCGAAACCACCGGATGCAGTGCCACAGGCTTTATACAAACACCACACAATCCGGAACGTGCCTTGTGGGTGGTTCCTTCGGGCTGTTACACGGTTTGCGACGCTTACCTGATCGGACCATTGGGTATGTACGACAACTACAAATGGGAAGTAAACACTATGGTTACCCAAACAGGCAGTAACACGTTTATCCCTAACCAACCGGTTAATACCGGAGGTTCTTACCAGTTGTTTATCGCTCAGGACGGTTGTGTGTATGGCAGCAATATTCCGGATATCACGATTGATCTTGAAAGATGTCCGCAACAACCTTGTAATTTTAAACCGCTGTTCAGATTAATGGAAATTATTCCTGGTGGATTTATGTATTACGTGGAACTGACAAACCCAACGGGCAGTCCGATTGCGGTGCACCTGAGCAGCTTTAACGGCTACGGAACATTTGTACCGTCTGTGCTGGTGCTTAACCCGGGATTCAACTCTTTTGTAGTGGAATTTTACGTGAACGGTACTTATATGCCGGGAGCACCGGATATGTTTGTGGTAAGCGGACCGGATTGTCAGGACGTCGTAGATGTAAGATTACCGGAAACGCAAGGTCTGACATTGGTAGAGCCGGCATCTTTGGTACTTTCGCCAAACCCTTCGCACGATACCACTGTGGTAACGTACAGTACGGGTACGGAATACGAAAATGCCCAAAGCATTAAGGTATATGACATAATGGGCTTGCAGCGATACAATGAAAAAGTAAGCGGAACAGACGGAAACATTACGCTGGACGTAAGCCGTTTTGTACCGGGCACTTATATCATTACGCTGGAGGCAGACGGCAAACGCATTGCGACCGAAAAATTGATTAAAAAATAAACTGTTTAATTCACAAACGGTGCTAAGAGCTTGGCTTTTAGCACCGTTTTTATTAATTTTATAAGCCAATAGCCAAAGGCTAACAGCTAAAAACTTAAATAATATGAAACAAAAAATACACATAACCTTTTATACCGAACCGTCACTTCGAGTAGCAAATCCTTTCGGCAAGCTCAAGACAGGCTTCGAGAAGTCATCAACTCATTTTCAAATTCCCAAATTATTAAATTCCCGCATTCTTTTAATACTGCTATTCCCCCTTTGGGGGTTAGGGGGCTACGCCCAACAACCGCAACCCTATGAATGGGAATGGGCAATGAGCGGAGGATCAAGTAAAGGAGGTTTAAGTGACGAAGCAATCCACGATATAAAAGTAGGAACAGACAGCAATTATTATTTTATCGCTTCAATTTTTGGAACGGGACAGCATAACAATGCACAACTTGACGGATTAACCGTACCAACAAACAATACACCTTCCGGTCCGGAGGATATTTTTTTGTTCTCTACCGATTGTGAAGGACAAGTACGCTGGAGCCAGGCAATAGGTGGTGGGTCACAAGATATGGCTTTCAATTTAGTATTGGACAGCGAGGACAATGTATATATTGGAGGACGTTTTAACCAGGGCGTTACTAATGCTTCGGGTACTTTTCCTGTTCGTTTTAGCCCTACAGATTCGTTACCTTCTTCCGGTAGTAGTAATGTTGTAAGTGATTACCACAAAAGGATTTTTTTAGTAAAATATGACAAAGATGGTAATTATCAGGGGAAAAAAGCCTTACAAGGCAATGTAGATAGTTCTAACCGTGCTGCACAAATATTAGACCTTGCTATAAGTAACGATACCTTACATTTTGTAGTGGGTTTACAAAAAGGAACACATTTAGACAATAACGTAACTGTACCAAATACTGTGACTGCTTATCAGTATTATTTGGCAAAATATGACACTGATTTGAACTACGTTAGCAGTATGCCCTTGCCTATTCCTGATGGTACAGGTTTTTCTATGAGAGATACCCGATTTATTTATGATGATGATGATAATATTAATACTTATTATATAGCCGGAGAAAGAATAGGTTCACCACTTGTACCATTAACTTATGATGGGCAGACTATTGTAAATCGATCATATATTATTGCGATTGATGGAAATGATGGCAGTAAAAAATGGATTAGAGAGATTTACTCAGACCCTGGTACAAGTAGCAATCTCTCTGGTAACAAAATTAGCTCTGTAGCAATTGATGATAATTCAAACGTTTATATTGCAGGAAGTAGATTCAGACACCCCTCATATCCTGACATAAAAATTTATGATCCGGCGAATCCATCTGTTACAACCTATAATATTACTACAGGAGCTGATTTTACGGTTCCGATGGCTGTAAAATTTAACAGCGATGGCGATGTACAATGGGTACAGGCAACAGCAGCTTTTAGCACAGGTGTTTTAGCACCTGATTTACGCCATGGAATAGGAATAGCTATAAATAATAATGAAGTAGCCCTTGGGGCACAAGGAGGTTCCGATTTTTGGGGAAATATTGAAATCGTCCGTCCGATCACCAACTACCAAGCAGACCCGATATTAGTACGTCTAGACAAACAGTCGGGTAATGTGATAGATGTACACGACATAGAAGGAGAACCACTAAGTACCAAGAGAATGACAGCCGTTGCGGCGGACAATGACGGTAATTATATTACTGCTGGGACTTTCAATGCTAATCTGTTTATGAATAATACCTTGGGGATAAACCCATTAATGGGTACAGGAGAAGCCGACTTTTTTGTGGCTAAGTTGGCAAACAGTGCGTGCGGTTCGGGGCTAAGTACCGATGATTTTAATGCATTGTCGTTTAACGTATATCCAAACCCTACAACGGGTATCATCAATGTGGAAACCACAGAACAGTTGTCTGCTTATACCATCTATGATGCCACAGGAAGAATGGTGCGGGAACGTATGTTTGACAGCAGTAACCAGATAAACTTGGAAAACGCCAGTAACGGCGTGTATTTTATAAGAATCATTACCGTAGAGGGCAACGCCGGAACGGTTAAGGTTGTGAAGAGGTAGGGTAATCAATTCCGTCAGAGTTGAAACTCTGACTTAGTTATTAAGCAGAGTATAGTTTGTTATTTATTAGTTTGTTAAGCAGTAGCCCATTTTAGGCTACTGTTTTTTATGAAAATATATCGCACTTATATTCCCGGCGGATATCTTTTTCTCTTTTTCTTCTTCTTGTAATGAGGAAGCTGTTCTTCTGAATTTTCGTACATCAATGGCTCAGAATTAAGTAAAGCGCCCAAAACACTTGTAACAGAACCACCAGTTGTGTTAATGAATTGGTCTAAATTCGTATTATCATTTCGGTAAATTTCCTTTGCTGTATCAAGAACGTTTAGCCCGTCTGTATCATTTAGTTTACCTTCAATTTGATTCAACACATGAATAGCTCTTTTTTGTTCTACATTGCCATTTTTCATCGTCAGTGCATAGTTTATCGAGTCTTTTAACTTTCGGTCAAAATCAAACATCTGATCAAAATTTAGTTCAGCCAATTCTTTAAAGGCTACCCTATCAAACTGTCCAAGCTTAGCAGAATGCTGTTTATTACGACCTCGGGAATTGTTCATCGGACTGAGTTTAATTTTGTTTGTTATATCCTTACGGCTGACAATGACTTGTACGTGCATTTGCTCTCCTTCCTTAGGTTGCCCTACTTTGGCAATTCCTTTTTTTACTTCTTCATCGGTATGATGATAATAACGATAACGTTCCAATTTGCCGTACCATAACAAATCTTTACCATTTTCTATACCGGGACGTTTAAAATTACGGGCATAGGTATCCATTACAGAAGAAGCGTATTTTTTTAATTCTTCCTCTGCACCTTTTTCTCCAAACTGTTCTTTGAGATAAGTTATTTCTTTTTGGCTGGGACTGATATTGATTAGAAAAAACTTTGCATCGTTCCTGCTTAATTTAGCTACATTGTTGTCGATTTTTACCCGTACTTCCTGTGGGGTAATATCTCTGTTCAGATTATTAAACCATAATTCATTTTCTATTTTTTCTTCAGATGTCGTACGGTTTTCCTTTTCCAGATAATTTACTAATTGCCCTGAACTTCCTTTATTGTTTCCTGTTTCAGAATCCGTAATATTTATGTACATAGCCTACAAATTTTTGAGTGATTGTTTTACGTGAGTAATAAGTTCTTCTTTTTTCACATTGGATGTAGTCCAGCCCATTTCTTCTCGTTGGTTTATATAATAATCCAACAATTGGCTGAATTGCTCTTTCAAAATTTCTTTCTCTTTTTGTTTTGAAATCAAATATTTCAATCCATTTATAATCTGTTCATTCCGTTTGGTAAGAATAGCAGTTTGCTCACTTTCGATTAAAAGGTGCTTGCCTACTCCTTCTAAAACCTCTTTTTGCCTTAAAGAAACACTTTTTAAAACACCGCTATCGGTAAAGAGTGGTAACAGAAAATCTTTTTCCTGCTGGCGGATGAAAGATAAAATACGACTGATGCCGGAAGACAGTTCTTTCTTCAACACCTCATCTCCAAAATCTGCCGGATCTTTTTTGCTTCGATAAAAGTAATCCACCATCTGGCAAAAAAGTTCCTTCTTGCTACGTCTAAAACTTTTAGCCAGTTTCTCTATCTTTTCGTCCGATTCTTTAGGATAACGGATACTGTTGGTATCTTTCTGTTTCATAACCTCCTACTTTTTATTAATACTGAGATACCCACCGGTATACTATTTTACCTACAATATGTAGTCTGAGTGACTACAAGTATACCTGTGGTATACTAAAACCCTCTGCAACGCCAGTAAAGAGGCAAGCGAGTAGGGCTCTGCCCAACTCCCGCTTGCTTTTTTCAAAACATTAGTATATTCCTTAAATATTCTCATTGTTGCTGTATTTTATTTTCAAAAAATTATGGGATAATCTACTTTTTATAGTGGTATGCTCTGAACAGAGAGCTAAAATCCGTTTCTGGAACGGATTAGGATTTGCCAAGAACAGTTTCAGACTGTTCTTTATTCTACATGTAAATATTTTGTTTTTAGTACGTTAATATTTCTTTACAAAGTAAAGGAATATTCAACATTTTTAACTTGGACAAATAGTGCCTCTGAACGCCAAATGCTGCCACACGTAAATGAAAGGCTGAGAAAATCTAAAATGAGAAGTAGAAAAGGAAAGTAGTGTATGTAGGTAGATATGAATTGAAGTAAGTATGTTTCTTCTCCTTAAAATTGTTTCCAAAAGAAAAAAAACAGAAAAAAAGAAAGCCGTTCAATCAAGGCGGACAAGCGGAAAAACCAAAAGGAAATCGGAATAAGTCCCGAAGGGTGGCAGGGCAACACAACAACTCGGCGAAGCCACTCTTTTGCCCTGCCATTATGCCGTAGTCTTTTGGTGGGCGGTGCGGTGGGTGTCCGCCTTACCTTTGCTGTGTTTTTGTTGTTTTTTTGATCTTTTCCTTTCCGGTGTACCCAGTTTAATATTAGCGGGTGCAAACAGGTCGAGTTGAACTTGTTTAGACAAATATCCTTGTATCCAATCAAGCTCTAATCAGAGGACTGATACTGAGTATCCTTCAAATAATGGATAAAGATGGTTTCCGTTATTGGTTTAATCAGGGAGAAATCAAAGAATACTTATATATCAAATCATTGCATTATTTTGCTTAAATTTGAACTATGTTAGACAAGTCTTAAATAATTCAATATGGTTTTCTGACAAGATAATAGAAGAAAATGAGGAATTAGGTAAAAAATATTTACAAAAAGTCCTATAATTTTAATAATTAAATTGTTTAATCCACTAAAATATGAGTATGAAGCATATTTTACTCAATAATAATAGCAAAGTAGCATACGATGATAGTACCCCTGATGATGTGAAGGTATATATTGACGGCAAACTTTACGAATTTAAAGATATTCAAGATGATACCGCAGAAAATCGCATTGAATATGCCAATGCTACTAAGCGAAATAAATATTCTCAAACATTAAATAATCAGTTTGAAAACCTTGTCTTACTTACTGGAGCAGGTTCTTCTATTGGTTGGGGAAAAGATGATAAGCTAGGTAAATCAATGGCAGAGTTATGGGATGATGCTGAAACTTTATTGACGTCTGACGTGTTCACACAGCTACTTGCAAAAATTGGTTATGATGAAAAATGGGAAGATGGCTCGATAATAAAAAATCTGGAAAAGGTATTGTCAATGGCAACACCAGCTATACCCTATGTTCCCCAAAATGAAATTGATATTGAAGATTGTGTGAACAGGATTAAGGGTTTTATTAAAGATGCCTGTCAATTGAGTTTACCGGATAATTCCCCTCATACACTGTTATTAAATAAAATCACAAAACGCAAAGTTACTTTACCAAGATTTAAGCTATTTACCCTGAATTATGATTTGATGTTTGAGCAAGCGGCTTGTGAAAGCAATTTTGTTGTTATTGATGGATTCTCATTTTCTCAACCAAGAATATTCAGTGGACGAAATTATGACTATGATATTGTTTCCAGAAATCAAAGCAGGGTTAAAGAAGAAGACAACTTTATTCAAAAAGTTTTTCACTTGTATAAATTACACGGATCTGTTAATTGGGAGAAAGAAGAAAATAAAATTGTACAAAAAGAAAATCCTGTTAACCCATTGATGATATACCCACATCAGTCGAAATATGAAAGTTCTTATGAACAACCTTATTTTGAAATGATGTCTAGGTTTCAGTCTAATTTAAGAAAGGAGAATGTATTTCTTATTACGATAGGGTTCAGTTTCGGAGATAAACACATTGTAACAGCAATCGTAGAAGCGTTGGAACAAAACCCAAGCTTTCAATTGATGATAATTAATAGAAATATTGATGAAACGAATGAAAACTTAAAACCTTTTATTAAAGCTGCTAATAAATATTCTAACATATCGATTGTTTCAGAAAAATTTGAGGATTTTGCTAAATATTATCCTGATTTAAAATCTTACAGTCAAGAAGATTCAAGACAAGTAGTGATTAATATTCCTAATAATTAAGCTATGAGTAGTAGTCCCTTTAATCATAGTCATTTTCTGGGGTATGTGAATTTTGTATCTCCTACATTTGTGAAAGTTCATTTTCCTTCATCAGTATTGATGAAGACATTTGTACATCACGCTGAGGTCTTGAGAGGAGGTCTTGTTGGGAATTATATAGTTATTGAAGGAGAAGAGAAAGGATTTCTAGGAAAGATGCTGGAAATATCTTTGCCAGAGAAAGAGCGGTTAGAATTAAGTGAAAGGACTTTTTCTACTAAAGCTTTTCATCCAGTTGGGAGAGTTGAAATTCTCTTGTCATTTGATTTGTTTGACCCTAGTAAAATAGAAAAAGGAATAAATGGCTTACCGCTTATTGGCTCTAAAGTTTTTATCTGTTCAGCCGAATTTTTGGCAACTCATTTTAAAACCTTTGGAATAAAACCTGAAAACATCGAACATTCTCCTACATTTAGGATGGGAAATTTGATATATGATAAGAATGTTCCGGTAGATATTTCATTGCAGGCAATATTTAGTCGTCACTGTGCGGTCGTAGGTACAACAGGTGGAGGTAAAAGTTATACAATAAGTAAATTTATCGAAGGTGTTATAGAAACCGGAGCAAAGGCAATTATTTTAGACCCTACTGGGGAATATGCAACGTTTGACACACATCCAAATGTAGATCATTCAATACTTATTTCAGAAAGTTATTTCCCATACCAGAATTTAACCATTAATGATTTGTTTGTGTTATTCAGACCATCTGGACAGGTACAACAACCCGTTTTATTGGAAGCCATTAAGTCGTTGAAAGTTGCTCATTGCTTATTAGGGAATATTCCTAGTAATGGTCATAATAATGATGGCACTAATGATACTTTTACATTCAGAGGTCAGCGAGTTGTTATAAATAATGGATTAGTTGTAAAACAAAATAATTTCACTGCAGCTTATAATAATGCCTATTTTACCTACAAAGCAGTCATTGAGGATTTTACAATAAATAATTTTAGTATAAATATATTGCATAGACAAATAGGGAATGAATGTTTTCAAATATTCAACGACCGTTGGGCAAACAATAGAGACGAAAGAAATTATGGAAATGCGACAAGCTTAATAATGCGTGTTAATAATGTTATCTCAGACAATGATTATGCAGGTATGTTTGGCTTTAATACTCCAGCAACAAGTAATCTAATTACTAAGATAAACGCTTTTTTAGCAAGTCCGGATAAGAATATCTTAAGAATTGGTTTTGAAAATGTTCCTTACAATTTTCAGGCTAGAGAAATTTTAGCTAATTCATTAGGAAGATATTTGTTGAATAAAGCTCGTTCAAATGCATTCAGGGAAAATCCTCTAATTCTGTTTGTTGATGAAGCACATCAGTTTTTGAATAAGAAAGTTAAAGATGAATATTTTGAAAGTACAGAATTAAATGCTTTTGATAATATTGCTAAAGAAAGTCGAAAGTATGGCTTGTTCCTTTGTTTATCTACACAGATGCCAAGAGATATTCCTGTTGGTACACTGAGCCAAATGGGAACGTTTATAACTCACAGACTTATAAATTATCAAGATAAAGAAGCGATAGCAAGTGCTTGTTCAACGGCTAATAAGGAAACACTTTCATTTTTACCTTCTTTAGGTTCAGGAGAAGCTATTATTATGGGCGTTGACTTTCCTATGCCTATTTCCGTTAAAGTAGATTTACCTACAATAACACCAAAATTTGATACACCAAAATTCAAAATAAAAGCAACAGTTCAAAATCAAGACAATTAAATGTTAGTAAACCATTCCATAATAACTGATATAAAAGCCATTATAGCCCAGTCAAAAGATAAGGCTATACGTGCTGTTGACCATCAGCGAACGCTGATGTATTGGCATATTGGTAAACGTATCTTTGAAGAAGAACAAGAGGGAAAAGAACGTGCAGATTACGGAACGTTTCTTATCAAATATCTTTCAGAACAACTGCAACCCGAGTTTGGAAGTGGTTTTTCTACAAGACAAATAAACCTTTACAGACAGTTTTACCGCACATTTGAGAATGTGCATACACTGTATGCACAATTGAGTTGGAGCCAATACAAACTGCTTTTAAGTGTTGATAGTCAAGATAAAAGAGAGTTTTATATCGCTGAAACCATAAAGAACAATTGGACGGTAAGACAGTTGGAACGGCAGATTTACAGTAGTTTGTACGAACGGCTTTTATTGAGTAATGATAAAGAAAGTGTTTTAGCGGTTGCCAAAAATGAAAAGCAGCCTTCTGATGCCAAAGAAATTATCAAAGACCCAATGTATTTGGAGTTTTTGGGACTGAAAAGAGAAGCATCTTATTACGAAAGGGATTTGGAAAGTGCCATTATCACACACTTACAGGACTTCTTATTAGAGTTAGGCAATGGATTTTCTTTTGTAGCAAGGCAGAAAAGAATACATATTGAGGGCGATGAGTTTTTTGTGGACTTAGTATTTTACAACCGCATTTTGCAATGCTTTGTCATTATTGAAATCAAAACCACCAAACTAACACATCAGGACATTGGGCAGTTACAAATGTATGTGAACTATTACGACAGAATAGAAAAGCTGCCACACGAAAACCCGACTATTGGAATTTTACTTTGTGCCAACAAAAATGATGGAGTAGTAAAATTCACATTACCCGAAAAACCAAAAACAGATTATTGCAAGCCAATATGAATTATATTTACCAACCGAACAGCAATTGTTAGATGAGGTAAATAAGGAGTTGGAAAGTTTTGAGGAAAAGGATGATGCAAATTAATATAAAATAACAATTTAAAATACTAAAGATTATGTGGGCAGATAACGAAACTTCTGATGACTTACTAGGCTTTAAAGTTCACGCAGACTTAATAGTTGATGTGATAAATGATAATGATGTACTACCTGTTACAATTGGAGTTTTTGGTGATTGGGGAAGTGGGAAATCTAGTATTCTAAAAATAGTTGAAAAGGAATTAATTGGTGATGCGAAAGATGGTTTCAAAGATGGTACTCTTGTTTTGTATTTTAATGGATGGGTGTTTGAAGGCTATGATGATGCGAAAGCTGCCTTACTAGAATCAATTATTGAAAAATTTGCAAAACATAAAACACTAGGTTCTAAAGTTAAGGATGAAACTGTAAAATTGTTTAAGTCGGTTAAATGGATGCGGTTAATGGGACTAGGTTTTAAAAAGATCGCGGTTCCAGCAGCAACAGCATATCTAACAGGGGGAGTTTCATTAATACCATATTTATTAAATGAGTTTTCACAAATTGAGCCTACAGAATTAGCCAATAAGTTGAAAGGTGATGAAGCAGAAAGTTTTTTGAGCAGTATAATCAAAAAAAATGAAGAGGATGAAATTACAATGGTACGTGAATTTAGAGATGATTTCAAAAAAATGCTTGATAAATCTAAGATAGAAAAACTTGTTGTGATTATTGATGATTTAGATCGTTGTACTCCTGATAGGTTAATTGAAAACTTGGAAGCGATTAAACTGTTTTTAAATGTTGATAAGACTGCTTTCGTTATTGGAGCTGACCCAAGAATAGTAAGACATGCAATTGAGCTACGATATAAAACAGATGGTATTGAAAACTCTTCAGATGTTGAAAGCCGAAATGAAAGAATTGTTAGTGATTATTTAGAAAAATTAATACAAGTTCCTTATTATCTACCTAAATTAACTGATAATGAAGTAGAAACATATTTATCATTATTGTTCTGTCAAAAAGAACTTGGAGATGATTTCAATAAAGTTTTAGAAGTATTTTATTCAGCTCGAGAAAATAACAGATATGACGTATTTGGTTTAGGAGACATCGATTCAATTCTTGAATCTGATAAAAAAGAAAAACTGAAAAATAGTGTGTCAATAATAGCGTCCTTAGCACCTATTATAACTGAAGGCTTAAAAGGTAATCCTCGACAAATTAAAAGATTTTTAAACACCTATTCATTAAGAGATAGACTCGTTAGAGTTGCAAAAATATCAGATTTTAAGATGGATATATTAGCTAAGTTAATGGTACTTGAATATTCATCACAAAGCTTATTTAGGCAAATTTATGAATGGCAATCAACACAAAAAGGAGAACCAAAAGAAATTGAAGAATTAGAATCACTTGCAAGTAAAAATAGTATTGAAATTATCAAAGAAAAATATTCTGCTAATTGGGGTACAGAAAAAACAGTAAAATGGTTAAGTGCAGAGCCAAAATTAACAGGAATAGATTTAAGAGACTATTATTGGATAACCCGTGATCAATTAACAACATCAATAAGTGGTAGCTCATTAATTTCACCACATATTAGGTCATTGGTTAAAAAGTTAATTGAGCCTGTCGCAGGTACAGCATTATCAAGAACTGTCACTACTGAGGTTAAAGATAAATTGAATGAAGGAGATTATGAAACATTAATCTCTTTGCTTGAAAAAGAACTTACAAAAGCTCCAGAAAAAACTGAGATACACGAGGCTTTTATAGAGTTAATGAGTGAAAATTGTCCAAACGTTATCGAAGCTTATAAACGAGTTATTAAGAAAGTAGATAATACTAAAATTCCGTTTAGCCTTGCTCAGAATTTTAAATTGATTGAATCAAAGAATTTAGATGTGAAAAAACTATACAAGGTATTTGATAAAGATAGCCAAATTTATAACGCAATAAATAATGTTGATTAATGGGAACTACTCAAAGAATTAACCCAGGTGTTACAAATCAACCTAATTGGGGTGATTTATCCAATTCAATAACTCAGATTGCTAAAACTTTAGAACAAGAAAAAAAACTTGATGATGAAGAAGAAGCTAAAGAAAAGGAGAAAGAAACTAAAGAAAATGAAAAGAATGATGATAAAAATCCTTTAGTGAATGATAATTCTAAGCAATTTAAAAAAATATCAGATAGAAGAACAGAACATATTAATTCAGCATTTAAAAATTTGGTAAAAACAGGAGGAGGTAGAAAGTCTATTTCTTCAGGTAAATCATCTTCAATTGGTAAAGCTGGATTAAAGTCTGCTGGAAAACTTGCAGGTTTTTTCTCAAGTGTAGCAACAAACGGAATTGATAAAACTTTAGTGGATATTGGTTTCGGTTCTCTTAAAGGTAAATCTTTTAAAGATGTCATTGATTATCTACTAATATATTGTTCAGATTCTAATCAAGGAATGGATGAAACTGCTGCTAATAAAGCTTCTTGTGAAATTATGAAAGAAATTGCAGCCCAATCTGAAAATGACTTAATTAAATATCAGGATCTTATTAAAGAATTAGTAGATGGTAAAGGTTTAGCAGATACTTTGTGTCGCTTTTGGGGACTTTATATATTCGAACATTTATCTCAACGTTTTGAAGAAAAAATACAGCAACAAAAGGGAGAAGAGATAAGTAAAGAAACTTTTAAAACTATAAAAAATGACATCTTAGGTCGAGTAAAAGTCTTAAATCAACAAAGAGAGGTATCAAAGATTGACTGGAATAAAGCTGAAGGAAAAAAAGAAATTGAAAAAATATTTGATTCCATAATTAAAATCATCTGCAATGAAAAAAATTAAAGTTGAAATCCCTAAATATGATTCAAAAAGTGGAATTCTTTATACCAAACTTACAGAAGAAAATGGGGATTCTTCAATCATTAGTATAGATTACGAAACACTATTGCCATTTGCAATTTCCGTAAATCCTGAAATTAGAGATTTTTTCCTTATGACTTGCTCTGTTTATGGAATAGATAGATTTGTAAATCGTAAACAAAATTCAGTAGATGGTTGGTCAAGGGAACTAGATATTTCATTTCCTGTTTCCGATGGAAAGATATGGAAAGACGTAAAATTAGATTTACAACAGCTTTTCTCTTTTCTAACAGGTGATTATTGGCAAATTGATTTTTATGAGTCCGATTTTGTTAATCCAGAAATTGACTTACCTATTGATTTTAAAGAAAAGTATAAGCGAGTAAATCTTTTTTCAGGTGGTTTAGATTCTCTGATAGGAGCAATTGATTTTTTAAGTACTTATCCTGAAGACAAAATTCTTTTAGCCTCGCATTATGATCCGCAAATGAAAGGTCCTCTAGGTGATCAAAGTGTTTTGTTGGAAAAATTAAAAACTAAATATACAGGGCTTTTCGAACACGTGCCCTCTATTAAGGTAACGTTATCACAAACAACTACAAAGAGAGAGACAACCTTCAGAAGTCGGTCAATTTTATTTATAGGTATTGCTCTCTTAATTTCGCAAGGAAAGAAAATTCAAGATATAATAGTGCCTGAAAATGGCTCAGTATCTTTAAATTACCCTTTGAGTCCATCAAGGCGAACTTCTTGTAGTACAAGAACCACTCATTCATTTGTATTAGATAAAACTAATTTGGTTTTAAGCAAACTAAAAATTGTAAGTAACATTTCTAACCCTTATGAATTTATGACAAAAGGAGAAATGGTGGACAACTGTAAAAACTTAAAATTTCTAAAACAGATAATTGGATTTTCAAATTCCTGTGGAAAAAGAGGTCATAGAGCCCATTGGCAAGATTTGACTGCGAGTCATTGTGGTGTTTGTATGCCTTGTGTTTACAGACAAGCATCATTAATTAACCTAAAAGATCCTACTACTTATGGGAATACTATTAATTCTTTAATTCCATTTAATACAAAAAAATCACAGGATGTAGGTATATGTTTAGATTTTCTCAAAAAGGACATCACCAAAGATGATATTAAAACAGAATTAATAGTTAATGGAATCAAGAATATCAATAAATTGAATAAATATGTTGATGTAGTGTGGCGAACAAGAATTGAATTATCTAAATGGATTGGTAAAAATGGTAATTCATTCATAAAAACAAAAGCCGGATTATAAATGTTAGATACTCATTGCCACATTGATTTATATAAAAACCCAAAAGACATTTTAGATATATGCGAGGATAAAGGTATTATTGTTTTTTCAATGACCAATTTACCAAGCCATTTTGAGATGGGATTACCGTTTTTTCATTCTAAAAAATATGTTAGAATGGCTTTAGGGATGCATCCTCTATATGCAACCCTTCATAAAAATGAATTTTCGAAATTTGAATTATACCTGCCTAAAACTTCATATATAGGTGAAATTGGGTTAGATTTTTCCAAAGAAGGCATTGAAACAAAAGAAATTCAACTAGCTTCATTTAATCGAATTTTAAAGTTGGTTTCTGATAAAAAGAAAATACTTAGTTTACATTCGAGAAAGGCAGAAAAAGAAGTTTTTGAATTATTAATGCAATATAAAATTCAAAATGCAATTTTTCATTGGTATTCTGGTGGACTAAATTTGATAAAAAATATTGTTGATGAAGGATATTATTTTTCGATAAATCCTGCAATGGTAAAATCTGCTGCAGGGCAGAAAATAATTTCTAAAATACCAAGAGAAAATATACTAACAGAGACGGATGGACCTTTCATTAACAGTGGTTCTGAACCATTGTTACCTGGAGAAGTTGAAGAAGTATTAATTTATTTATCTAATATTTGGAGTATTGGTGTTTCAGAAGTTCAGTACATAATAAATTCAAATTTCAAAAAGCTTATAACTACTTTGTGATAAGTACTCTATCTTCATTTTATCAATAGAAAATTACTGATGAGTTTCGGGAAAATTTTCGACATTTCAAAAATTTTGTTTCTACCTAATGGATCTGTGCAAGATCATTCACTATTGAGCAATCTTGTTTATTCCGAATCCTATAAATCCGATTATTGATTTCTTTAGATACTATTGCTAGTTTATTTACCATTTTGTCTGTAAGCTTTCTTCTTTTCAGATTCAAAGGAGCTTTCAGCATTTTCATTAAGTACGAGATATCTATTGCTATGATGATGCTTTTACCAAAACACACTTGCACAATCAATTAAAATCACTAAATTTACATCATTCAATTACAAACGGTATGTGAGTAATTGAGTGAACAGTTCTTTACAAAGAAGTGTAATACATTGATATAAAGATATTTGTGGGTAGATAGTAAAATCCTGCCACCCCGACAACACTTACACTAAGTGACGTCAGAAACCCGCAAATTCTATGGATTTGCGGGTTTTTTGTTTTTTTTCATATCAAAATATCCCAATTTATATCAATTTTAAACCATTTATTTTAACACTTTTTATCGCCGTTTAACTTCTTTTTTATGAGAACTAATGATTAGAATTAGTGAACTGTATCAAAGTACAATGGTTAAACACAAATGAATGGATATGATAACAACGAGCACTTTTGGTGTTCACTTTGTCACCAGAGTGACTAAACAACAGAAAAATGATATGGGAGCCGTATTTGCAAGAATTACGGTAAATGCCAGAAAGACTGAAAATTTCCCTGAAAACAAAGGTCTTACCTAAAAATTGGGATATATCTAAAGGTAAAGCTAAAGGTAGAAATCTTGACGTTGCTAAACTCAATAATCATATTGAACGGGTTCGTTCATTGATTACCGATTGTTATCATCAATTAATTCACCAGCGACAAGAGGTAACTGTGGAGACTGTTAAGTCATTGTATCTTGGCGAAGATAAAGAGGAAGGAATGACTTTGATAAAGCTTTCGGAATATCATAAGCAGGTTGAAACCGGAAGACTTGCTCCGGGTACGTTGAAAAACTATACCACTACGGTGTCGTATTTGAAAAGGTTTATCAAAAAACAATACAAAAAGGAAGATGTTTATCTTGAAAAACTGAACTATAAGTTTATGTTGGATTTTGAAAACTTTTTACACAGTCACAAACCTACAGACCATCAACGACCAATGAACAATAACGGTGTAATGAAACATCTAGAACGGTTGAAAAAACTCGCCAATATGGCAGTTACAATGGATTGGTTGGAAAAAGACCCGTTTTCTAAATACAGACTTCGTTTTGAGAAAGTAGAAAGAGGACATTTGTCAAAAGAGGAATTGGCTGTTCTTGAAAAGAAAAACTTTTCTATAGAACGTCTTCAATCGGTATTGGATATGTTTCTTTTTAGCTGTTATACAGGACTTGCCTATATTGATGTTTCCAAACTTTCCCGCGAACATATTTGTAAAGGTATTGACGTAAAGGATTGGCTAATGACCCAAAGAGAAAAGACCAATACATTTGTAAAAGTGCCTTTGTTGCCACAAGCTGTCCAACTTATTTCCAAATACAAAAATCATCCGCCAGCGGTTGCTAATGAAAGATTATTTCCTGTCATATCCAACCAAAGAATGAATGCTTATTTAAAAGAAATAGCGGATCTTTGCAAGATTAAAAAAAACCTTACGTTTCATCTGGCACGGCACACTTTTGCAACAACAGTAACTTTAAGTAATGGTGTTCCTATTGAATCAGTAAGTAAAATGCTGGGACACACTTCTATCCGAACTACACAGATCTATGCTAAAGTAGTAGAACAAAAGTTGAGTGAAGATATGCAGAACTTAAAATTAAAAATGACATCTTCTCAAAGATAATTTTTACTAAACCACCTTTGAACGCCAAATAGTGCCTCTGAGTGCCAATTTCATTAAGGTTGTAATTATTTTGAATTGATTTGCATCAATATCTTAATAATCTAAAACGAATGCAAAATGAAAGTAGAGCTTATCACAAAAGATGATTTGGATAGTTTTAAAAAAGAACTTTTTGAAGAAATCAGAAGAAACGGTTTCTATTTCAAGAAAGTAGACGAAGCCCAAAAGGAATGGCTGAAAAGTTATGAAGTAAGAAAATTATTGGAAATTTCCGCAGGCACGCTTCAAAGTCTGAGACTAAATGGTACACTACCCTACACCAAAGTAGGTGGATTGATGTATTACCGTTACGAGGACATTCGAAAATTGATGAATGGAGATGAAAAGAGTTAAATAAGAAGGATTTTTTATCCTTCTTATTTTTTATACATTTCTCAATAAAAGCTTTCTAAAAAATGTAAATTGAATAAAATTCAAACTTTAATAACTATGGAAAAGAAAATAGAGAAAATCCCTATCGAAGAAGTGATGAAAATACTAAAAGATTCGGGAATAGATGTTACTCAGGAAAAAGCTGAACAGATATTGGACTTTCTATGTATGCTAACTCAATTAATCCTTCACGAATGTTTTGAAAAAGATGAAGACTAATCTTTATAGCTCTTTACTACCTCAACAATATCCTCCTTGATGAATTCCCAATATTTACCTCGCAAACATATAGGGTCAAAATCATCATCGGCTAGGTCAAAATTGGTAAGGTTTTGCAGTATAAGTTTTTCGTCGTGTGTATAAGGATAGCGTTGCTGATGTAAAGACAGCATTAAATGAAGTGGATATTGTGGCAGCAACTCGTGCAAATCCCAAAAGTCTTTTTTGCGTGCACCTCTTTGCACCACATCCATTTTCATAGCAATAATTTCCTCAGTTGTAGCCATTCTGATACCATCTTCAATTAACGGAGGTTGTATAAACGCATCTGTATAGAAAACATCCAGTTTGATAACATTGTCCTTATCTGTGCCTATACTGTAAGATTTTCCCATTGAAGGTTCAAGATTTGAGAAATGGTGATAATAAGGGAATGTATTTTCTATAAATTTATCAATGGCTGTAAAATCAATATTACCATAGGGTACATCACTGAATAAATCAATATCTACTGATAAGCGATGCCCTAACTGAAGGCTTAATGCAGTTCCTCCAACTAAGCGAAACTGACTGAACTCTTCCGAATTCATCAAGGTAACCAATGAGCTCCTTAATAAGTCATTGACCGTATTATAATGTAACATAACTAATCAGTTGTTTTATTTTGTTGATAAACAGTATAGGGTTTCCTTACTTTGGATTTTTCCAAAGCCTGTTTTACTTTTTCAATACCATAAAAACGAATGATTTCTTCTTTATCAGCTTCATTCCCTCGTTCAAAAACACGTTGTACAACCGCCCGATACTGACGTTCCCAATCTATATTATTAATATCGGTATCCCAAAATAAAGATTTGGTTAGGATTGAGAGATTTGGTGTTTTATGATAGTTCTTTTCCTTGATTTTTTGAATATCGTAATATGCCTGTAAGATAACCAGAGTACCTTCTTCCAAACCAAGTTCCCGTTCGATTTTCAGTGCCAATGCTGTGCTGATACCTCTTTTTCCTTTGGTAATTGCATTAAACGTTTGCGGATGCTCATTTAATGATAATGCAAAAGGGCGTTGTTTGATAGAGCGTTTCTTAAGTTCTCTGTCAAGTATAATCCCCGGATGGATACCTTTGTATTTTTCGTATTGCTTAATCATGATACAAATATAAGCAAAAATGTTTACATTTGTATTGGCCATGATTATTTTTTAGAATACAAGAAGTGGTTTTTTTCTTTTTAAAATAAAAGCAAAATATAGGTAATTTATCTATTGACTGACTTTATAAAATTTCCCAACTTGCAGTAAATTAATATTATTCGTTATTAACAAACCCTATTATAACCCGTAGTGCATTATTAAACGAGATTAATTTTTAGGTTGTTAATATTTCTGT
>CAYNIM010000027.1:0-35813 GCA_964397335.1 uncultured Flavobacterium sp. | reverse complement strand
TAGCGCATCTGATTACGGCTCAGAAGGTTGCAGGTTTGAATCCTGCCGACGTCACTAAAAACAAAACCCGCAAATTCAGCGGGTTTTGTTTTTTTATAATTAAATTTGAATGTAAATTCACACTTATGAATTATCTACTTCAATTGCATTCTTTTGTAAACAATCAACAACTTACTATTTCTGGTTCCAAATCGGAAACAAATAGATTATTGATACTTCAAAAATTATTTCCTGATTTAAAAATCGAAAACGCTTCAGATGCTGATGATAGTTTAGTGATGCAACAATGTCTGGAAAACGATGATGAGATTAAAGACGTCCATCATGCAGGAACAGCATTACGCTTTTTGTTGTCGTATTACGCATTAATTGAAGAAAAAGAAATCATATTAACAGGTTCGGATCGGATGAAACAACGCCCGATTAAACTTTTGGTTGACGCACTACAAAAATTAGGTGCAGATATTTCATATTTAGAACAAGAAGGTTATCCACCGTTAAAGATAAAAGGTGTAAAAAGTTTAAAAAGCGAGGTTGAAATTGATGTAAACATCAGTAGCCAATATATTTCTTCATTACTTTTGATTGCTGCAGCTTTGCCAAATGGTTTAAAGTTAAAACTTCAAGGAGATATCACTTCTAGACCTTACATAGATATGACTTTACAAATACTAAATTCTTTGGGAATTCAAACTAGTATGAAAGGGCAAGTCATTCAAGTTGTTCCATCAAAATCACTGAAACAAACTCATTTTGTAGTTGAATCAGATTGGTCTTCAGCATCTTATTTTTATAGTTTAATCGCTTTGGCTCCGATTGGTTCTAAAATATCTTTGAAAAATTTTAGACAAAATAGCCTGCAAGCAGATACAGTTTTACCTGAACTGTATACAGAATTTGGAGTTGAAACTAAATTTGATTTTCCCTATATTCATATAGAGAAAGTCAAAAATAACACTCCTTCTTTCGTAGCATTCAATCTAAATGATTCGCCTGATATCGCTCAAACAATTGCGGTAACTTGTTTAGGATTAGGAATTAAATGTAGTTTGACGGGATTGCATACATTGAAAATTAAAGAAACAGATCGATTACAAGCATTAAAAAATGAATTTGAGAAATTTGGAGCTTCAGTAGATATTTCAAATGATAGTTTTGAGTTAAGAAACCAAGTATACTTCTCGGATAATAGCATCGAAATTGCAACTTATCAAGATCATAGGATGGCAATGGCTTTTGCACCTTTAGTTTTTAAACAGTCTTTGTTGATACAAGAGGCAGAAGTAGTTTCAAAATCTTATCCGTCTTTTTGGGATGATTTTCAATTACTTGGGCTGAAAATTACTAAAAGATAAAGGTTTGACTGAAAGAGAGTTATGTTTTGAAAAATAAAATATAGTTTGAAATACTTGACAACCCCTTGTTTCAAGTCGTATATTTGCACACTTGTTTTAAGAAACAGACAATCAATTATCAACCGTTTTTTATAATTATATGAAGTTATCTAAATTTAACTTTAGTTTACCTGACGAACTATTAGCAGAATTTCCTGCTGAAAACAGGGACGAATCTCGATTAATGGTTGTGCACCGTGATACCGGCGAAATAGAACATAAACTTTTCAAAGATCTTATTGATTATTTTGATGAAGGTGATGTAATGGTAATGAATAATACTAAGGTTTTCCCTGCGCGACTATTTGGTAATAAAGAAAAAACAGGTGCTCGCATCGAAGTGTTTTTACTGAGAGAATTGAGCGCAGAACAACGTTTATGGGATGTTTTAGTAGATCCAGCTCGTAAAATACGTATCGGAAATAAATTATATTTTGGTGATGACGAATCGTTGGTTGCCGAAGTGATTGACAACACAACATCTCGTGGAAGAACTTTGCGTTTCCTTTACGACGGAACCTACGAAGAATTTCGTTTAAAATTAAAAGAATTAGGGCAAACACCATTGCCAAAATACATTAATAGAGATGTTGTTCCTGAAGACGAAGAGCGTTATCAAACAATATATGCTACAGAAGAAGGTGCTGTTGCTGCACCAACAGCTGGACTTCACTTTTCTAAACATCTTTTGAAAAGATTGGAAATTAAAGGTGTTGATTTTGCAAAAATCACGCTACATATTGGTTTAGGAACTTTCAATCCGGTTGAAGTAGAGGATTTATCTAAACACAAAATGGATTCTGAAGAGTTGTTTATCACTCAAGAAGCTTGTGACATTGTAAACAATGCAAAAGAAAATAACAAGAAAATTTGTGCTGTTGGTACTACTGCTATGCGTGCTTTGGAAAGCTCGGTTTCATCTGTAAATACTTTGAATCCGTTTGAAGGTTGGACCAATAAATTTATCTTTCCACCATACGATTTCAGTATTGCAGATTGTATGATCACTAATTTCCATATGCCGAAATCTACATTAATGATGATGATTTCTGCATTTACAGGACATGATTTAATGTTGAAAGCTTACGATGAAGCGGTTAAAGAAAAATATAAGTTTTATTCATACGGTGATGCAATGCTCATTTTATAAATAAACTAAAACTTTATAATGTAGATTTAATGATCACAGCTCAGCTTTTAAAGCTGAGCTGTTTTATTAGGTGAGGTTTTATCTAAAATCGTTTGCATTGCTTCAATGATTTCGTTTTGAGTTTGTAGGTTAGTATCTACATAGGTGCTGAAATTTCCATAAGGAGTATAAACCTGAGGCGAAGTGACAGAAAACAAACCAATTGTTGGAGTTAATGCAGCACTACTCAAGTGCATCATACCAGAATCTGAAGCTACAATTAATTCACAATTAGACATTAATGAAGCAATTTCTCTAATGTCTTTACTGTAATACGTAGGTAGTTTTCGTTCTAATTGAGAGATGTTCTCTACAGGGAGTATTTCGATTAAATTGAAATCATTATTAAATTTTGGGTGAAATAATTGATAAAAATCATCCCACCATTCAGTTGAATAACATTTTGCGCCTGTAGCATAAGCAAAAAAGGCAATTGTCTTCTTATTGGGATTTTGAGTAATCTGATCTAATTCTTCTTTCCCTTTACTTTTTTCCTCAGCTGTTAACTTCAAGTCTAAAACTGGAACTTCTCCTTGTAAAGGTTGCTGATTTAAGACTTCAAGAAATCTACGGAAATTATAAACGGGATATTTTGCAATATGAGATAAATCATTGAATTTCCCTTTTAATTCCTCAAAATCATCACCATAGAATTTAAAGTCGGCAGGAGCTAAAATAGTAGAAATTCTTCCAGACGAAGAGCCTTTCTCTACATTTATGACCAAGTCGTAACGTTTGCTCTTGAGTGAAATCCAGACTTTTATGTAATTTAAAAATTCTTTGAGAGGTTTTTTAGGCAATTCGATGATCTTATGAACTTGAGAATAGTTTTCAAAAACAATCGGAGTGATTTTTCCTTTTACAAATAAATCAATCTGACAATCAGGAAAAGTTCGAGCTACTTCTTGGACAAGTGGTGTGATCAAAAGCATATTTCCCAAACGGTGATTTGGACGAGAAATCAACACGCGTTTAACAGAAAAATGTTCCGCTTTTTTTTGCATTTCAGCAACTGATTTTTTCCCAATGTTATGCGTTAAAAAATGCATAACTTTTCTTCTGACTTTATTTGCTGTGGATTTTAAAGACATTATAAAAATTTAAAAAAAGCAAAAATACAATTATAATTTCAAATAAAGATAGTTAAATAAAGTAAACAGGATAACGTGTTTTAAAACAATTGGTTAATGACGAAAAAATCACAAGATGAAGCAGCTGTTTTGGTTAAAAGGTGTTCGAGCTTCAGTAATTTTTTAAATCATAAACTGCTTTAAATTGATGCTGTTTTAGAAAGTTACTTAATTTTTCTGTTGTGGATTGAATTCATTTTCTCGATGTGTAGCATAGAGATAAATATTGGTCATAAAAAACCAAATAAAACCAAACAAAAACCAATTAACAACTTCAATAGTTCTAACTAAAGCTTTGTTGTAATCTTGAAAGAGTTTTAAAATTTGTTGATCCGTTTTAATATCGTTTGCAGATTCTGGAAATCCGAAAGTTTCTAATGTAGGAGTGGTAGGTAGGCAAAACCACAAAGCCAATGAATAAATACCAAATAACAAAAGTGATAGTTTCATTTTGTAGAATGCATCAATATTTTTATCTCTAAATTTTACAATATATGCAACTAGATACATTACAACTAAAAATGAAACAACGTAAAGGATGGATATTTCTGCTAACATCTTGTTTGAATTTATTCGTTATTTATTCGTTTTATTTTTTCAAAAACAATACGATCTACCGGTAATGAAAATGGGGCTTCTTGATCTAAATCAATCCATAAAACTTCTTTTATTTCCTTTTCCTGAATTTTCATTTGATCGGAATGAATAAGGTCAATTTTAAAATATAAAATTAGTATTTGTTTTTGATCATTCACTAATGAAGGGACAAAGTCTTCTTGAATGTAAAAGCAATCTTTAACTTCAATATCAAGGTTTAATTCTTCTTTAAATTCACGTTTTAAACATTCAACAGTTCCTTCTCCAAATTCCAAGCCGCCACCCGGCATTTTAATCATTTCAATACCTAAGAAATTTTCTTTGATACACAATAATTTATTGTTTTCAATGCATACAGCGTATACACGTACGTTAAAACCTTTTAAATTTTTTGTGTCCATTATAATTGAGTAATTGAATTTTAGATTTGTGAGTCTAAATAAATTAGAAACCGAATATGCAAATATAAACTACCATTAGGTCAAACCAAATATTTGTCTAAATAAATTTGATTTAGAGGATATTGATTTTTTTAAACATTGAAATCCTATTCTTAACTTTAATAACAAATTCGATCAATAGTTCATGCTTCATTTGAAAAAAAATGCCTCAAACTAAAAAGTCTAAGGCACTTGATGTTTCATCGATTTAAACATTAGAATTTAAAGAAACCATTAGGTCCAACTCCAACATTGAATTCTTTGATTTTGCTGCCATCTTCATTATAGATGGTCACGCTACCTTTGTCGGTAAATCCATTGGCGTCTGAAGTGAAAATTTTTCCATCAAAAACTTCAAATCCATATAATATAGAAAAACTATCTCCGTTTGATGCTACATCAAATAATTTACTGCTGGTTTCAGTCAACACGTCTGATAATTGATAAATACCAGTTCCAGCCGTGTAGTACAATTTTGAATTATCTGCCGCTAAATAACGTGCATTTGCATGTGGTAAGTCAATTTGCTCTAAAGTATTTTCGCCGTTGATTTTAGTGATTTTACTTGAAGTTTCGCTTGTTTCCAATACATAAACTGAATGACCATTTGCTTCTATTCCATTGATTTTACTGTCAAAAACTAAATCTTTAGTATTGGTGTCTGTAGTTGTGTTAATAATTTCAACACTCATTCCTCCGCTGTAAAAACCGTTGGCTGTATAAACATAATTGTTTAAACTAACGATACCACCTGCTGCAAAATCAAGTTCAATTTTTTTTATGAAACTGTAGTCTTCAGCGTTGTAAACATTTACAGTTGAATCGTATAAGCTGGTAACATACAATTTATTGTTGTTGATTACAGCGTAATTTGGGCTGCTAAGTTCTTCTGTAATAGTATGTACAGATTGAAAAGTTTTTTTATCAACTACCTCAATCGTATTAGAATTGTTTACAATTACGAATGCATAATCACCATAAACCACCATACTTTGAACTACATCTCCTATACTTTTACCGTTGGCAGATTGAAAAATATCATTGGAAATAGTATTAAAATCACTAGAAATATGTGATACAGCTCCGTTTAATTTATTAAAATTACCTTCATTGGTAATAAAATAACCGTTCAAGTATTTTGCGTTCGGATCGATAAAGTTATCGTCATCAGAATTACTACAGCTATAAAGCGTAGCAACTACAAACATAGGAATTAAAATTTTTCTCATTTGTTAAAATTTTTTAATGAATTGAATATGATAATTTCTACCAGGCATTGGTCGCTCTGGAAGTATTGTATAAGCTGTATTAGCAATGTTTTTTATTTTAAAATTCAGAGTAAATGGAAACTTCTTGCTATTAAAAAAATGTTGAAAGTCTATATCAAAAAGTCCGTAAGCATCTACAGTGCTTTGTTCGTCATTTGATTCTGTGGTATATATTTTTCCTACATATTGAAAAGATGGAGTGATACTAAATGTCTTATATTGATAACTGATTTGTCCCGTTAACTTGTGTAGAGGAGTATATGTAAGCTGTTTATTGTTTGATTCGTTTATTGATTTTGTATAAGCATGGTTGATGGAAGAACTAAAAACCTGATTATTCCATTTTTTTTGGTAATTCAACGAGATTTCTGTTCCAAAGACAGTAACTTTATTGGTGTTTTGCGCTTCCCAATAACCTGTTGTAGTAGGAATCCAACGAATCATTTCACTAATAGAACTATAATAAACCGAAAGGTTAAAAGTAAAATCTCTGAATTTAAAATCATTATTTAAGTCGATTTGATAACTTTTTTCAGGTTTTAAATCAAGATTACCTCCTGGTTGCCAATACAAATCATTAAAAGTTGGAATTCGGTAATTTTTTGAAGTGTTGATTTTCAGTTCATAAAAGCTGTTGTTCCAGAAATATCCAGCTGAGAATAAAAATGGATTTTGATAATCTTTGGCAAATTCGTTTTTCAACCCAATTTCGAAACCTGAGTTTTTGTTTAAATCATAACTTGATAACAACGCTAATGAGGCAATTTCTTGTTGTGCAAGTGGTAGGCCCGATTCGATACCTTCGCCTGTGTTTTTCTGATATTCTAAAAGAGCAGAGAGTTTCCAGTTTTTAGTAGCCTGAAAATTCATTTCATTTTTAATAAACCACATTGAGGCATTTCCTCCTGAATGACGATCGGAGGGAAGTTGGTCAAAATACGAGTATTTTTCCTGAAAATTTGCAATATAAAATGTGTTCAAAAAACGATTCGTTTTATAATGCCATTTCAATAAGTTTCTATAAAAACTATTCTTATATTTTGTTTTTGTCTGATAAGGGGTTAATAAAGAAAAATGACGATCGTCGTTATATGATGAAGAATGAAAAGCCAAGGTGTTTTTATCATTTAACTTATAGGAAATTCCTACACCCAAATCCACGTTTTCAAACTGTCCGTTAATGTTTTTTTGATTTTTTCCCAACCATTCGTAATCATTATCACTATGATTGTAACCAAAGTAAGCCTGAACTGCCCATTTTTTAGTTCCTCCCAAAACTTTATAATGAATTCCTTGTGTATTGAAACTCCCATAATTAAGTTGTACTTGATTGGTGAATTTTTGATCAAACTGTAGTTCATTGTTTAAGTGAATGGTTCCACCCACGGCGCCACTGCCATATAAAACACTTCCACCACCTGGTTTCACAATAATGTTGTCGTAGTTTTTAAAGGCGGTTGAATTGAAATCGCTTTGACCCATAAAAGGGGAGTTAATTTTAATTCCGTTCCATAAAACACTGGTTTGCTGAGAAGTTGTACCTCTAAATGAAGGTGAGCTAACCATGCCATATCCTTCTTCTTTAAAATAAATATTCGTGTTTTTTTGTAAAAAATCTGTAAAAGTTCCTACACTCTGATTTATAATAGAGTCGTTGAAAATGATCGTTCGTTGTGATTTGGATTGATTGGAAATCTTTTGATGTTCTATAATAAGCTCATCTAATTCATAAGAAATATTTTCCTGACTATAAGAAGAAAGTGTGCTCAGTAAAAATGCAAGAGCTGCAAAATAATTTTTTACATTCATTTTATAACCTTTTTTCCCGAAGGTGTAATTAACTAATCGGTTTTCGGGTAGGTCTCCTGGCTCGCTTTCTTGTTTTAGCCTTCCCAATGAAACTCAGTGGCGTGTTAAAAACAAGTGTTGAAAATCAACAAAAGCTTACAGTTGCGGGAACAGCACAGGCATAGACGAATCGCACCTGTTTCCCTTTTAATGCATAAATTGCAACCTGAAAACGAGGCAAAGATAGTTTGTTTTTTGAAACCTACAAAGTTAAAAGACGTAAAAACCTGAGTTCGATTCTTTTATTGGATTCATATCGCTGATTATTAAAATCATAAGTAACGAAAAATGTTTTTTATAAACTTCAAAATAAATAACAAGCTACTTCGCTTTTTTTCACTCGAAATAGCCCGCTATTTCTTCCTGAAAAACGCTCGTATCTTACTCATTTATTGAAATATGAATCTCAATTTTATAATCGAACTCAGGTTAAAATTATGTTGGGTTAATAAAACGAGCTATTGTATTTAAACTAAGATCGTTTGAGATTTAAGAATTGTTTAATTTTCTAATCGTAGCATAGGGAGTGCCGGAAGTGTAATTGTAATCAATGATGTATAGAAAATATAAATTATTATCGAAAACGGCTTTTTTTAGTTTTATCTTGAATTTTGTGTTTGAAACTTTAAAAATAAAAAGCAAGCTGTCTTTATTGCTTATATGAGTTGCTCTGGTTGCTTCGGCTAGCTTTAGACTGGTAAAATCAAGATGCAGACTGTTTATATTTTCCTCAGGAATCCAATAAATATGATAATTTTCACTTAGATAGTTTTTCTTTATTTTATAAATAGTATTTTGCTCAAAAACACCTCTGATTAGCATAAGAATTAAAAGAGAAGCGATTCCAACAAACGAAATGTATTTGACATGTCTTTTGCGAAAAAAAGTATTTAAATTTTCAGATGATTGGATTTCTAAACCACTTATTCCAAAGAACAGCACCATTGAAATCCAAAAGCCTAAAAAACTTATGACTGTAGTTGCAAGAATGTATGGGTAAATAAGGTCAAGAAATGCCAACATTTTATAATAGACTCGAAGAATTCACAGGTTTACTCAGAGAACTTATTTTGACTTTTTCACTTCAATCAAAAAAGTCAAAACAAGTTCATATAAAAGTTAAGTAAACCTGTGATTTGGTAATATGTTTTTATTATTCAAAAGGAACAGCTGGAAGTAATTGTGAAGTAACTTCTCCGAATCCGATACGAATTCCATTTTTTTCACAATATCCTTTCATGATAACGGTGTCGTAATCTTGAATAAAAGTGCGTTTTGACCCGTCGGGCATTTCGATAGGATTTTGTCCTGCCCAAGTCAATTCTAATAAAGAACCGTAACTATCTGGAGTTGAACCAGAAATTGTTCCCGACCCCATCATGTCTCCAGATGATACCAAGCAGCCATTTACGGTGTGATGTGCCAACTGCTGGCTCATTGTCCAATACATGTATTTAAAATTGGATTCACAGATCGTTTTACCTTCTTTGTCTTGTGGTTGTAGTATAACTTCCAAATTGATATCAAAAGCATGTGCTCCTGTTTGTTGTAAATAAGGTAATGGTTTAGGATCTTCTTGCTTAGGACTTTCGCAACGGAATGGCTCTAGAGCATCTAAAGTTACAATCCAACAAGAGATAGATGAAGCGAAGTTTTTTGCCAAAAACGGACCAAGTGGTACATATTCCCATGCTTGAATATCACGTGCAGACCAATCATTGAGTAACACCATTCCAAAAATATGATTTTCAGCGTCTTCCACAGAAACGCGTTCGCCCATAATATTGGCGTCAGCAGTTATAAATGCTGTTTCTAATTCAAAATCTACGCGTTTAGATTCGCCAAAAATAGGTTGGGTTTCTCCTTTAGGTAAAGTTTGTCCCAAAGGGCGATGAACTGGATTTCCAGAAGGAACAATAGTAGAACTTCTTCCGTGATATCCCACAGGTATATGAAGCCAGTTAGGTAATAAAGCATTTTTAGGATCTCTAAACATCATACCAACATTGGTAGCATGCTCTTTTGAAGAGTAAAAATCGGTGTAATCTCCAATGAAAACAGGAAGTTCCATTTGAACTTCATCAATTTTGAACAGCACCGCTTCATGATGTTTGACATTGTCTTTCAATTTTGGGTTGTTCACCTCAAAAAGCTCTGAAATTCTGTTTCTCACAGCTCTCCACACTTCTTTTCCTTCAGAAATAAAAGCGTTTAAGGTTTCGTCGTAAAGTACGGTGTCGTCAAACTCAATGTCTTTGAAATATCCCAAGTCGTTTAAGGCGGTTAAACTTATGGCAAAATCGCCGATTCGGGTTCCAATCGCTAACTCGTCTTCGTTTATAGAAAATACACCAAAAGGAATGTTTTGAATAGGGAAGTCGCTGTTTTCAGCTACTTCCAACCAAGATTTTAAGTCAGGATTGTTTGCTGCTATACTCATATAAAATCTGTTTTGAAGATTAAAATTATTTTAATGCGAATATAACAATCTTTTTTCATAGATTTGGGTTCAATTTAATCTAATTAATCTAATAAATTATAATGCAACGCGACGAACAAATTTTCGATCTTATTTTAGACGAACAAGACAGACAGATAAATGGCTTAGAATTGATTGCCTCAGAGAATTTTGTTAGCGAACAAGTAATGGAAGCTGCAGGATCTGTATTAACAAATAAATATGCTGAAGGTTATCCAAATAGACGTTATTATGGAGGCTGTGAAGTAGTTGATATTGTTGAACAGATTGCAATTGATAGAGCAAAAGCTTTATTCAATGCAGCTTATGTAAACGTACAACCTCACTCAGGTTCTCAAGCAAATACTGCTGTTTTTTCTGCTATTTTAAAGCCCGGAGATAAAATTTTAGGCTTTGACTTATCCCATGGTGGACATTTGACGCATGGTTCTCCTGTGAATTTTTCAGGAAAATTGTACAATCCAGTTTTTTATGGTGTAGATCAAGCTACTGGTCGTATTGATTATGACAAAGTACAAGAAGTTGCCGAGCGTGAAAGACCTCAATTAATTATTGCAGGTGCTTCGGCTTATTCTCGTGATATGGATTTTAAGCGTTTTCGTGAAATCGCTGATTCTGTAGGAGCTTTATTAATGGCTGATATTGCACACCCAGCAGGATTGATTGCAAAAGGTCTTTTGTCTGACCCGCTACCTCATTGTCATGTTGTAACTACTACTACACACAAAACTTTGCGTGGACCAAGAGGAGGAATGATTATGATGGGTAAAGATTTTGAAAATCCGTTTGGTTTAAAAACACCGAAAGGCGAAACACGTATGATGTCTTCTTTGTTAGATTCAGCTGTTTTTCCTGGAAACCAAGGGGGACCTTTGATGCACATTATCGCAGCTAAAGCGGTGGCATTTGGCGAAGCACTTCAAGATGAATTTATGCATTATATGTTGCAAGTTCAGAAAAATGCTAAAGCAATGGCAGAAGCTTTTGTAAAAAGAGGTTACCATATAATTTCTGGTGGTACAGACAACCATATGATGCTTATTGATTTGAGAAATAAAAATATTTCAGGAAAAGAAGCAGAAAATGCATTGGTTAAAGCCGAAATTACAGTTAATAAAAATATGGTTCCTTTTGACGATAAATCTCCGTTTGTAACTTCAGGAATCCGTGTGGGTACAGCTGCTGTTACTACGCGTGGTTTGGTGGAAAGTGATATGGAAACGGTGGTTGATTTAATAGACCGCGTTTTGATGAATATCGACAACGAAGAGTTATTGGAACAAATTGCAGAGGAGGTAAACGAATTAATGAGCGAAAGACCATTGTTCGTGTTTTAATACAAAATAGTTTCAAAAAAAACTAAGAACCACCAAAAGTGGTTCTTTTTTTAATGAGTGTAACAATTTACCAAAAGCCAAACAAACTTACTAAAACAAACATATGAGAACCTACGTTTTAATTTTGACGTTATTTTTTTGTAGCACTATAAATGCCCAAAATACAATCAGAGGAATCGTTACCGATGCTGAAACCAACCAACCAATAGAGCATTTGATTATCATCGGTAATGTGTCCGGAAAAACAACTGTTACCAATAGCGAAGGACGTTTTCAAATGAACTGTTCTGTTGAAGATACAAAGTTGGTTTTTAGGCATTTGAATTATTTTACCCAAGAGATTCCCGTTGCTAACAAAAAGACTTTAAATGTCTCAATGAAGGTAGCTTCAGAGGATTTGGAAGAAATTGTGATACTAAATACTTCAATCCGAAATGAAATTAATCGAGTGATTAAAGCCTCACAAGCTCGTTTTTCAAAAAATCTTAGACTCAATGCATATTATAGAGAATTAATGTATATCAACGGAACTATGTATGAATACGAGGATGCTGAATTGGATTATTATTTACGATCTATAAATAAAAGTAATGTTATTGTACGCGAAAGTCGAAGTGTGAAATTTACTAACGAAACTGCTAAAAACTTTGATTCGAATTCGGTAACAGGTTATTATTGGGGAGATTTAAGAGAAAGGATTTTATATGAATTTCAATTCAAATTGATCAAAGAGATTATTTCTGATAATGAGTACAGTCTCTACATTACTTCTAAGACAGATGCAGAAGGAACAGAACTTTATATTTTGAACTTTTCACCAACCGAGGGTGCTAAAAAGGCCATGTTAAAAGGAACTATGGTCTATGGTGCAAAAGATGATCTTATTAGAGAAATTAAAACAGAATTAGCAACAGAGTTTATCAATAATAGTGATTTTAGAATGTACACGAATCACCTTTATAAAAGAAGTTTTTATAATCGTACAACACTTTTTAATCTCTATAACAATAATTATTCGTTGGCCTATGTATCTGTTAGGGTTTTCGGTGTTTCTGAAGTTCGTAATCAACTAACTCAAGTAGGTGGTATTGTAGAACTCCTGATTGATTCGATGGAAGAAAATCCTAAAAAACCGAACCCAGATGATTTTTACGACTATGAAAAGTTAACACGTTTGGGAAAAAATTACAAAACTAGATATTGGGAAAAATTCAATGTCGTTCCTTTAACTTATAAAGAAGAGCAGATGTTGAAAGAAATAAACAAAGGCTTTTAAATAAATAGTCTTTCTAAAGTTAAAAAACAGCAAATGTTTTCTTTAGTACAAATAAAAAAACTAATTTTAAGCCTTTGTTTTATTGTTTAAACAATAACGCTAAATTAATTCAAAGTATAAAACATGAGTAAAATTCTAATTATAGAGGATGATGTGTCTTTTTGTCTGATGATGAAGACTTTCTTAACCAAAAAAGGTTTTGAAGTCGATGCAGTTTTTGCATTTAAAGAAGCTGAAGAAGTGTTGAGTGAAAAAGATATTGACTTGGTACTTACAGATGTTCGATTGCCAGATAGTGATGGAGTTGAAATTTTACGCTACATAAAAAAAATAAATCCAAGGATTCAAGTCATACTTATGACTGGATATACAGATATTAAGACGGCTATTAACGTAATGAAATTAGGTGCTTATGACTACATTGCTAAACCAGTAAATTCTGATGAAATTTTATATACCATTAAAAAAGCTCTAGAGAATAAAGGAACATTTGATGAGCACGATTTAATGGAAGATAACGAGTCAAAAAAAGAAAAACGCCTAGAAAAGAATGTCTACAACGACAGTCACTATATCAAAGGAGAAAGTCCAAAATCGAAAGAATTACATGAATTCATCAATGTCGTAGCGCCGACAAATATTTCAGTTTTAATTATTGGAGATAGTGGCACTGGAAAAGAAAATATTGCCTATTCTATTCATAAACTAAGTAAGCGTAAAGATTTACCTTATGTAGCAGTAGATTGTGGGGCAATTCCAAAAGATTTAGCAGCTAGCGAATTTTTTGGCCATGTAAAGGGCTCTTTTACGGGTGCAACTACAGATAAAATTGGGCATTTTGAAGCCGCAAACGGAGGAACAATCTTTTTAGATGAAGTAGGAAATTTATCTTACGATGTTCAAGTACAATTGTTACGCGCCTTACAAGAACGCAAGGTGAAACCTGTTGGAAGCAGCAAAGAAATCGATGTTGACATTCGGATCATTGCAGCTACAAACGAGGATCTTCAGCTAGCAGTGAGAAAAGGCGAATTTAGAGAAGATTTGTATCATAGATTGAATGAGTTTTCCATTTTGGCTCCTAAATTGAGTGAGCGCGGAAAGGACATTTTAACTTTTGCTAATTTTTTTATTGAAAAATCCAACGAAGAGTTAGAGCGAAAGGTTATCCGTTTATCTGATGAGGTTACTGAATTGTTCTTGAATTATGAGTGGCCTGGGAATTTGCGTGAAATGAGAAACGTAATCAAAAGAGCCGTATTATTATCAAAATCTCCAGTGATAGAAACAACAGCTTTGCCAACTGAAATGTTTCAACATAATGTTTTAAAATCTGAAGAATCGCTCCTCGAAAGTGTGAATTCTGATTTAAATACACATACACATGTAGAAGACTTGAAGTTATTTTCGTCTAAAAATGAAGAACAATTAATAAAAATTGCATTAGAAAAAGCGAAATACAATAAAACGAAAGCTGCACAAATTTTAGGAATTGATAGAAAAACACTCTACAATAAATTAAAATTATACGATATCGAATTTTAATTGCTCTAATTCTGGCGTTTAAAGCCTTAAATTAAAAGTAAAAAGCTACATTTGTAGATCTAAATTCACTTTAATTTCGTCTAATTTAAGTGGTTTTCATAAATTAGTAATGGAAGTAACTAAATCAAGAAAATATATTTTTATTACGGGTGGAGCCGGATTTATCGGTTCACATGTTGTACGTCGTTTTGTTCAAAATTATCCTGACTATCATATTGTAAATGTTGATGCATTAACTTATGCAGGAAATCTAGAAAACATTAAAGACATTGAAGATAAATCCAATTATAGTTTTGAAAAATTGGATATTTGCGATGCAAAAGCTGTTTTCGAATTATTTGAAAAATACCAACCCGAGGGAGTCATTCATTTAGCGGCCGAATCACACGTTGATCGGTCCATCAGTAATCCTTTAGATTTTGTGATGACAAATGTTATCGGTACCGTGAATCTTTTAAATGCCGCCAAACATATTTGGAACGATGATTTTACAAACAAACGTTTCCATCATGTTTCTACCGATGAGGTTTATGGTACTTTGGGAGATGAAGGTTTTTTTACCGAAGAGACTTCCTATGACCCGCATTCTCCTTATTCTGCTTCAAAAGCTGCATCAGACCATTTTGTAAGAGCTTATGCCGATACCTACGGTTTACCAGTAGTGTTAACCAATTGCTCTAATAATTATGGCCCCAATCATTTTCCCGAAAAATTGATTCCTTTGTGCATTCACAATATCATCAACAACAAACCGCTACCTATTTATGGAGACGGAAAATATACTAGAGATTGGTTGTTTGTAATAGACCATGCTTGTGCAATAGATGAGGTTTTTCATAAAGCCAAAAATGGAACTACCTATAATATCGGAGGTTTTAATGAGTGGAAAAACATCGACTTAGTAAAAGAATTGTGTAAACAAATGGATGATAAATTAGGTAGGCAACCTGGTACAAGTGCTGCGTTGATTACTTTTGTTAAAGATCGTCCAGGACACGATTTGCGCTATGCGATTGATGCAACAAAAATTAAAGAAGAACTAGGTTGGGAACCAAGCGTAACCTTTGAAGAAGGATTATCATTAACGATCGATTGGTACCTTTCAAATGAAGAGTGGCTTAGAAATGTAACTTCGGGAGCTTATCAAAAATATTACGAGAAACAATATAAGTAGTTAGTTTTTAATAGAATGAAGTCTTTGTAAAAAAAAACTAGATTGAGTTTTAAAATAACATGAAGCAAATCGCAAATTAAGATACAAACTACTACAATAATATTAATGCAGCCATGCGAAATTCGTGTGATTTACATTAATTTGATTAATTTCAATAATTATGAAAGTAACAGAAACAATACTAAAAGGTTGTTTTATTATAGAACCTCGTAAGTTTGAAGACGAACGTGGTTATTTTTTTGAAAGTTTTAATGAAAAAACCTTTCAAGAACTGACTCAAATGAAAACCCATTTCGTTCAAGACAATCAAAGTTATTCTGGTAGAGGTGTGGTACGTGGATTACATGCTCAAACAGGAGCGTTTGCACAAGCGAAATTAGTACGGGTTTTGGAAGGTAAGGTTTTAGATGTTGCTTTGGATGCAAGGCCTGGTTCTGCTACTTTCGGGCAGCATATTGCTGTTGAACTTTCCGCTGAAAATAACAAGCAATTATTCATTCCAAGAGGATTTTTACACGGATTCTCTGTTTTGTCAGAATCGGCTGTTTTTTTCTATAAATGTGATAATTATTACCATAAAGCTTCTGAAATTGGAGTGCATCCTTTGGATAAAAATCTTAGTATCGACTGGAAAATTCAAAATGATGAGATGATTTTGTCTGAAAAAGATCAAGAGGCACCTTTATTTTATGATGTAAAATTTAAATAATTAATGAAAAAGATATTAATCACTGGAAAGAATGGGCAACTTGGGGCCGAATTAGAAAACTTACAAACAAAGTTTCCTCAATTTGAGATGCTGTTTCTAACTCGTGAACAAATGGATCTAAGTCAACCTGAAGAAATTCAGAAGGTTTTAGAATCAGCCCAACCAGATATTATTATCAATGCCGGTGCTTATACTGCTGTAGATAAAGCTGAAAGTGAAATAGAATTATGTGATAAAATTAATCACTTGGCACTTAAAGAAATAGGAACGTGGGCTGCCGAAAATCAAGCAAAGGTAATCCATATTTCAACGGATTATGTTTTTGATGGTTCTTCAAAAAAACCTCTGAAAGAAGATGATAAAACAGCTCCAATAAATGTTTATGGATCAACTAAATTAAAAGGCGAACAAGCTTTAAATCGATCTGGTGCAGAATATATCATTATAAGAACAGCTTGGGTTTATTCTACTTACGGCGCAAATTTTGTTAAAACAATGCTGCGTTTAATGGATGAACGTGAGGAGTTAAATGTGGTAAACGATCAAATTGGTGCTCCAACTTACGCGCGCGATCTAGCTAAAGTAATCATGCATATTGTTAATTCAGATCGTTTTGTGAAAGGTGTTTACCATTATAGTAACGAAGGAAAAATCAGTTGGTATGATTTCGCATCTGCGATTAAAGAGATCAAAGGATTTTCAACTAAAATAAATGCTGTTGAAAGTAGTGCTTTTCCAACAACAGCAAAAAGACCGAATTTTTCATTATTGGATACTACAAAAATTAAAGAAACGTACCATATTGACATTCCGCATTGGAAAGATAGTTTAAAAGAGATGTTGTCTTCAATATGATTGCGAAATTAATTCAGTCAACTAGTTATAATTAAGTAAAATACGTGAAATAAGCGTAAATCGAAATAATCTGTATAAAGATGAAAGGAATTATATTAGCCGGAGGATCTGGAACTCGTTTACACCCATTAACTTTAGCGGTTAGTAAACAATTGATGCCTGTTTATGACAAGCCAATGATTTACTATCCGTTATCAACTTTGATGTTGGCAGGAATCAACGAAATTTTGATCATTTCAACACCGCATGATTTACCTAATTTTAAAAGATTATTAGGTGATGGTTCTCAGATTGGTTGTCATTTTGAATATGCCGAACAACCGGAACCGAATGGTTTGGCTCAGGCTTTTGTGATCGGTGAAGAGTTTATTGGAAAAGATAAAGTTGCTTTGGTTTTAGGTGATAATATTTTTTACGGTAGTGGAATGAGTAAGTTATTGCAGAGTTGTACTAATGAAGAAGGGGGAGTGGTTTTTGCCTATCCGGTTCATGATCCTGAGCGTTATGGAGTTGTAGAATTTGATGAAAACAATAACGTTATTTCAATAGAAGAGAAACCTCTCAAACCAAAATCTAATTATGCAGTACCAGGATTGTATTTTTATGATAATCAGGTAGTAGAAATTGCTAAAAACATTCAACCTTCAGCCCGTGGTGAATATGAAATTACAGACGTAAATAAAGAATATTTAAGAAAAGGAATGTTGCGTGTAGGTGTTTTTGATCGTGGAACCGCCTGGTTAGATACCGGAACATTTACTTCCTTAATGCAAGCAGGACAATTTGTGCATGTAATTGAAGAACGACAAGGTTTGAAAATTGGTGCAATTGAGGAAGTGGCTTATAGAATGGGATATATAACTAAAGAACAATTGATTAAAGTGGCCGAACCCTTGAAAAAAAGTGGCTACGGTGAATATCTTTTGAATTTAAAATAAATTATACTTCAAGTTAAAATAATAAAAGAGTAGTTTTTAAGCTACTCTTTTATCATTTCCATATAATTTTCCAAAATTAAACCGTATTTGCTTTGAGCTATTTTTGGGTCTAAGTTGTTGTAGATGGTGTCTAAATGTTTGTGATGAATCGTAGCAATATCAGTTAGCGTGATATATGGCGCCACTTCGTTTTTATTGTTTTTTAAAACAAAATTAAGGGCATTTAAATAAAAACGCGATCCTGTTCTGCTAATTGCTTGTTCTAAACTATCAGCTTTTGAAAATTGCTGATTTTTCTGAGCCAGCAAATGGTCTTTAACCAATTCATTGTGTCGGTTGTTAATAGACGAACGCATTTCAAGATATTTATTGTAAAGCTCTTGGTTGGCTGAACCTTCGATAACGGCACCACCTGAAAAATTGTCTAATGAACTTTTGATTGACATTTTTCCTGGTTCAGCAAAAAACAATATTAAATTGTCCATTGACTGTGAAACTCCTCGATTTAAGCTGAGATATAAAACTTCAGGTTCTTCTAAATCAAATGAAGTTTCAAAAGTAGATTTCCCTTTTAAAACCATACTGTCGATGACCACCAAAGTACTGTCTTTTACTTGTTGAACGTAAAGTGTTCCTTGCTTTAAACCTTGAATTTCTCCAGCAATAACAGTATTTCCTTTAGGAGTTTCATTTTGGCAAGCTACCAACAAACTCATCGATCCTAAAACTAGTAAAGATAATTTTTTCATAGATTATTTAAATAAATCCAATCCCGGAATATTAGGCATTCCATCTTTTGCAGCCGCAGCTAGTTCCGCTTCGTTAATGTCACCAGCTTTGCTTAATGCTTTATTGAGTGTCAGAATCAAATAATCTTCTAATTGTTCCTTATCTTGCAATAATTCATTGTCAATTTCAAGTTGTTTGATCGTTCTGTTGGCATTAACCGTAACTTTCAATAAACCATCGGCACTTTGCTCATCGATCAAAACATTGTTCAAACGTTGTTTTGTTTCTTCAATCTTTTTTTGGGTTTCTTGTAATTTCCCCATCATTCCCATTAAGTCTCCAAACATAGTAATTGTATTTTGTGTGCGGACAAATTTAATAAATAGTCGACGTATTTGTATTAAATTCGGGATTATTTTTTGAGTAGATTAGTAATGCATCTTCATAAATGATTATGTACAATTTTTCAATGACTGCTTGATACGAAATCAACTTTATATTGAAGTTTAAGAGATATTGAGGTTCGATAAAGATAAGAAAATTTAAACGAAGTTATGAGAAAACAAATGAAGTGTAATAAATTAATCAGTTTAATTCGAAATTAATAATAGCTTTGTAAGGTTGAATAAATTCAAAAGCTACCTATTATGAAGAATGCAGTTTTATTAAGCTCAATTTGTCTTATTTTTGCAGCATCATGTAAAAATAAAGAGAATAAAATGACAGAAAATATACAGCCGCCTGTGGCTAAAGTGATTCCTACAGTTATAGAAAAGCACGGACACGAGCGAATTGATAACTATTTTTGGCTCAACGATAGAGAAAATGCAGAGGTAATTGATTATTTGAATGCTGAAAATGAATATTACCAAAAAATGACGGCGCATACCAAAGAGTTTCAATCGAAACTTTTTGATGAAATGAAAGGTCGTATCAAAGAAGACGATTCTTCAGTTCCATATTTTTATAATGATTATTGGTACATTGTTCGTTTCGAAACGGGAAAAGATTATCCAATTTATACAAGAAAAAAAGATAGTTTAGATGCAGCCGAAGAAATTATATTCGACTGTAATGAAATGGCAGAAGGAGAAAGTTATTTTCATTTAGCTGGAATTAATGTAAGTCCAGACAATAAATTGGTTGCTTTTGGTGTTGATAATGTGAGTCGAAGAATCTATACCATTCGAATCAAAAACCTAGAGACAGGTGAGATCTTGGCTGATAAGATTGAAGGTGTTACCGGTAGCTCCGCTTGGGCAAATGACAATAAAACACTGTTTTATACCGGAAAAGATGCTCAAACACTACGTTCGGATAAAATTTTTAAACATCAATTAGGTCAATCGCAAAGTGAGAATGAATTGGTTTATCACGAAAAAGATGATACTTTTAGTACATACGTCTATAAAGAAAAATCTCACAAATACTTGATGATTGGTTCGGGAAGTACTCTAACAACCGAGTTCCAAATATTGGAAGCGGATCGTCCTGAAGGTAAATTCAAAGTTTTTCAACCAAGAGTTAGAGGATTGGAATACGATGTCGATTATTACAACGGCCAGTTCTATGTGGTGACGAATAAAGATCAGGCAACCAACTTTAAATTAATGGTTACTCCTGAAAATGCAACATCTATGGAGAATTGGAAGGATTTAATTCCGCATAGAAATGATGTTTTGTTGGAAGGCATTGATATTTTTAAAGATTTCCTAGTAATCAGTGAAAGAGATAATACCAAGGCAATCAACAACATTAGAATTAAACCTTGGAATGGTGAAGAATACTATTTGCCTTTTGAAAGCGAAACTTACACTGCTTATACCACTAGTAATATAGACTTTGATACTGATAAATTGCGCTATGGCTATCAATCTATGAAAACACCAGCTTCTACTGTTGAGTTTGATATGCGAACTAAAGACAAGAAAGTACTTAAAGAGCAAGAAGTTTTAGGAGGAAAGTTTGATAAAGATAATTATGTAGAAGAACGTATTTGGGCTACTGCCACCGATGGTACAAAAATTCCAATATCTTTAGTGTACAAAAAAGGCATGAAAAAAGATGGAGAAAACCCATTCTTGTTGTATGCTTACGGCTCATATGGTTATTCTTTAGATCCTTATTTTTCAACTTCGCGTTTAAGTTTGTTGGACCGAGGATTTATCTACGCAATTGCCCATATTAGAGGAGGTGAGGAGTTAGGCCGACCTTGGTATGAAGATGGGAAGTTGTTGAAAAAAGTGAACACTTTTACTGACTTTATCGATTGCTCAAAATTTGTAATTCAAGAAAAATATACTTCAAACAAACATTTGTATGCATCAGGTGGTTCGGCAGGTGGTTTGTTAATGGGTGTCATTATCAACCAAAACCCCGAATTATATAATGGAGTAATAGCTTCAGTTCCGTTTGTAGATGTGGTAACTACGATGTTGGACGACTCAATTCCATTGACAACAGGTGAATACGATGAGTGGGGAAATCCAAATGATAAAGAATATTATGAGTATATGTTGTCTTATTCTCCTTACGACAATGTAAAAGCCCAATCTTATCCAAATATGTATGTTTCTACTGGTTTGCACGATTCACAAGTTCAGTATTGGGAACCGGCTAAATGGGTAGCTAAGTTACGTGCAACAAAAACCGACAATAATTTACTTTTCCTAGATACGAATATGGATACAGGTCATGGAGGTGCTTCTGGACGCTTTGAAGCTTTGAAAGAAGTAGCTAAAGAATATGCGTTTTTGTTTGACCTGGAAGGGATTGAGAAGTAATGTGTCAATAAGATTGTAAAACAAAGGTTGAATATATAACACAGTTTGAAAAAAAACTGTACTTTTGCAAAGCGAAAGGAGCGATGTTTTGTCGTTCTAAATTTTAAGTTATGAGAGAAAAAATAGAGGCTCACGAATCTATTTTAGAGTTGATTGGCCATACGCCATTGGTTAAGTTAAATAGAATCACCAATGAAATTCCAGGTAATTTTTATGCGAAATTAGAAGCTTTCAATCCTGGGCATTCGGCTAAAGATCGAATTGCATTACATATTATCAACAAAGCAGAAGCCTTAGGAATTTTAAAACCTGGGAGTATCATTGTAGAAACTACTTCAGGAAATACCGGATTCAGTCTTGCAATGATTGCGATGGTTAAAGGTTATGAATGCATTTTGGCCGTTTCAGATAAATCTTCTTTGGATAAAGTTGATATGTTAAGAGCGATGGGAGCAAAGGTATATCTTTGTCCAGCTTCTGTTGAGCCAGAAGATCCAAGATCATACTACAGTGTTGCTAAACGTGTTCATGAAGAAACTCCAGGTTCTATTTACATCAATCAATACTTTAATGAATTAAACACCGAAGCTCATTATTTGACAACGGGACCAGAAATTTGGCAGCAAACCAAAGGACAAATTACCCATTTGGTGGCTTGTTCTGGTACAGGTGGAACTATTTCGGGATCTGCGAAGTATTTGAAAGAACAAAATCCTGATATTAATGTTATTGGTGTAGATGCTTATGGATCTATTATTCAAAAATTCCACGAAACAGGTGAGATTGATATGAATGAAGCTTATTCTTATAAGATTGAAGGTATGGGGAAAAACTTGATTCCTTCAACAACTTTATTCGATCAAATTAACCGTTTTGTAAAAGTAACCGATGCTGAAGCTGCTTTTGCTGCTCGAGATTTAGCTCATCAAGAAGGTATGTTTATGGGATATACTTCTGGTGCGGTAATTCAAGCAGTGAAACAATTAGCAAGTGAAAACGTTTTTGATGCCGAAAGTAATGTGGTTCTAATATTACCAGATCACGGATCAAGATACATGACTAAAGTTTATAGTGATTCTTGGATGGAAAGTCAAGGTTTTTTGGAAGATCATCCAACAGAACAAAACGAAGTAGTTTACATCTAAGAACTTTTATATTTACAATACAGAAAAAGCTATCTAATCATTTAGGTAGCTTTTTTTGTTTTATGTGATTTAAGACATTTTTAGTATTGGATGATAAGAAATAACTAAGGGTTTGAAAATTATAAATAGAGTAGCTGATTTAATTAAATATAATAGATGAGATTGAGTCAATTTAAATAAAAAAACCTTCTAAATTAATTAGAAGGTTTTAAAATTTTGAGCCTCTGGAGGGACTCGAACCCACGACCTGCTGATTACAAATCAGCTGCTCTAGCCAGCTGAGCTACAGAGGCGGCTTATTTTCGGATGCAAATATACAAATGTTTTTTTATCTGCGAAATATATTGGATAACAAAATTTAAAATTATCGTATTTAGTGTGTTTACTTATGGTTTATTTTCCAAAAATACCACAAGATAGATTTTCTGAAGTGTAATTCAAACTCTGAAACGTAATTAGAATGGAACTGTTTTGATATTGGCACTAAAATTGTTTCATATGTATTTGTTCATTGTGTAAGGTAATTGAACTAAATTTTAGAGAAATTCTCAGGTAGAAATCCAACGATTTGTGAAAGATTATATAGCAAACCGAAGTAGACTTACATTTAAAGGTTTTAAAGTCTTTTAAGTAGGTTTTATGTCTTGTTTAACCAAAGTGTCGTGCTTATTTAATTTAATGAAAAGGGACTAATTTTAAAAGTAATTTGAATTGCCTTTGGTGTAGTGCAGTTCCTGTAAAATAAAAAACTGTAGGAATGAAAAAAAGATCGTAAGAATTGGGGATTTAAAACGCGGTCATATAAATTTATTTGCCATGTTGATTTGTTTGTCAATATAAAAAAAACCTTCTAAATTAATTAGAAGGTTTTAAAATTTTGAGCCTCTGGAGGGACTCGAACCCACGACCTGCTGATTACAAATCAGCTGCTCTAGCCAGCTGAGCTACAGAGGCGACTCATTTACGGTTGCAAATATACGGCTGTTTTTGATATTTGCAAGTGTTTCCAGAGAAAAAAAACATCTTTTTTTTGAAAAATAATAGCACCTTTTTGCAATTCTCATATTTTCAATTGTTTGGTTTTTTTAATCAAAAAAAATAAATAAACTTTTTTTTAAAAAACTTAAAAAAACCTGTCAAATTTTGATTTTGACAGGTTCTGTAGTCTTTTAAAGAGCATTGATTTTATCTACCAAATCGTTTGCTGCTTTTTCTAAGTCGGAATTAATAGCTTTGAAATGTGCTTTTTTATTTTCAACTTTCTTTTCGTTTACTCGGCTAATTAATGAATCAAATTCCTGAATTGCCTCGTCTATAATTGCTTCTGATTGTGTTGTGGGTTTTCCAGTTGTGGACATTTCCCAAACATATACAGCTTCAATCAAATCGCCTAATACGTAATTAATGTCTTTTTTAAGGTTTCTAACATTTGCCATGTTACTTCTGTTTAATTGTTAATAAATACTTCTAATAATTTTGCTGTACCTTTAATATAAAAATTAGTCATTGATGCGGGGATTAATACGGTTTTCCCTTTTTCAAATTCATAAGAATCGTTATCGTAGTACAAAGTTGCGGTCCCTTCTGTGCATATATATACCAAAAAACACTCGTTTGTTTTTTTAACTTCGTAAGTTGAAGTCAAAGGAATAAAGTTTGTTGTAAAAAAAGGACAATCTATCAGTTCATTGGATGCATTGTCTGTCTTTTCATAATCTATTTTCGGATTTTTTTTCTGGTAATTGATCGCATCTAATGCCAAATCAATGTGTAATTCACGTTCATTTCCATGTTCATCAACCCGATCCCAGTCGTAAACTCTATATGTGATGTCTGAAGTTTGTTGGATTTCGGCCAACAATATTCCTCCACCTATAGCGTGAATAGTACCAGTTTCTATAAAAAAGACGTCTCCTTTTTTAACGTAAAACTCTTGTAATACATCAGGTAATGTCTTGTTTTTTAGGTGTTCCAAATATTCCTCAGGCGAACTGTCTTTTTTAAATCCTAAAATAATACGAGCATTTTCGTCGGCTTGCATAATGTACCACATTTCTGTCTTTCCGAATGAGTTGTGTCTTTTTTGAGCCAATTCATCATTCGGATGCAGTTGAATCGACAAATCTGTCTTAGCATCCAGAAATTTAAAAAGAAGAGGGAATTGTTTACCGTATTTATTATATATTTTGGTGCCTAGTATTTGCTCAGGATAGCGATTTAATAAAGCATCTAAAGATGTTTGTATGTAAACTCCTGAAGCTACCTCACTCATGTCGCGGTCAATCATTGAAATTTCCCAACTTTCACCAATACTACAAGCGCCTTCAGGTAAATCTTTACCTAAAAAACGCAATTTATCTCCGCCCCAGATACGCTCTTTTAAAATTGGTTGAAAGGTAAGCGGATAACTCACAAATTCATCAATCTTAGAATCCCGTTCTTTATGTTGTTTCGTTGTATTCAATACTACAATCGTTTTCTAAAAAATTAAGCTGGCAATTTACAAAATTTATCACAAATGCTTGTGAAAAAAATCATAAACCACAGTATTTTACAAAATTTCTTGGCGTCTCATACAAAGTGATTTCTAAATCGAATTTAACTGGCAATCTCTTTCTTAATTTATGCCAGATCACATATGCAATATGTTCAGCTGTAGGGTTTAAATCTGCAAATTCTTGCACGTCTAGATTTAAGTTTTTATGATCAAAAGCTACTTCTACTTCTTCATAGATAAGGGCGCTTAGATCTTTCATGTCAATTACATAGCCCGTTTCAGGATTCACTGTTCCAGTAACTTCGACAATAAGTTCGTAATTATGTCCATGAAAATTGGGGTTGCTGCACTTCCCAAAGATTTCATTGTTTTTTTCTTCGTCCCAATCTTTTCGATACAGGCGATGAGCTGCATTAAAATGTGCTTTTCTAGAAACTGTAACTCTCATAATTATCTTTGTTGTGCTTCAATATGATGGTAAAATCGAGAAAAAATTGTTTTAAACCATTCAGTATAAACCTCAGGATGTACTTCCATATCCTTTTTTATGGAATCGATGCTCATCCATTTCCAATCTGCAACTTCGTCTTTATTAATCATCGGTTCTTGATTGGAATAACCAATCATCACATGATCAAATTCATGTTCAGTGAGTCCGTTATCAAAAGGTGCTTTATAAATAAAAGAAAATAGTTCTTTAAGTGGTACCGAAAACCCCATTTCCTCTTCCATTCTTCTTTTTCCAGCTTCTGTATTGCTTTCGCCATCACGCTGGTGACTACAACATGTGTTTGTCCAGAGTAAGGGAGAGTGGTATTTATGAGCTGCACGTTGTTGCAGCATTATTTCGTTTTTATCATTCAGTATAAACACTGAAAAAGCACGATGTAGCAATGCTTTCTCATGTGCTTCTATTTTTTCCATCAAACCAATTGGCTCATCCTGTTCGTTCACCAAAATAACTTCTTCGTAATTTGCCATATTCATTTATATAAAAAGCAAAAATACAAAAAAAACATCATAAACGGTCGACTTTCTTTTACTAGCATCGAACGGGAAAATGATTTTTCGATCTTGAATTTAGGATACCTCTTCGTATTTATATTTTATGGTTCCATCATTTGTAAATTGAGTGATACTTTTTGTGTGAATAAATCCTCTATCCATTATAAGGTCGTTGGTTTTATCTCCATTTCCTGCAGTATGATGAAAATGCCATAAATCATCAGGAGTAATGTCTTGATTTGTATTGATAAATTCAGAAAACCATTCTATTCTTTTTTGATGTATTTCTCTTGTATAGAGTGGGGTTGAAGACCAAATTTGTGGTTCCCAAGGCAATGCTCTTTGGTGTAATGTTTCTTCATCCCAAATTATTTCGTAGGCTTTGTAATGTATATTTAGCTGTTTCTGCGGTTCGATTAATATGATTGTAAATGGTTCAATATCAGAAAAACTAAATTGATTTAAAAAAGAAATTACATTTTTTGTCTGAAGAAGTTCTATCATTACAATGCCTCTACTTAGTCGATAACTTTCTTTTCGGACATGCGGTACTTTTCCTCCGTTCATCAAACTTGCAACTCTTCCATTAGTGTTTGCAGCCACCCAAGTGCCACCTGCTTTTAAGTCTTTTGGATAAATTAATGTACTTCCGTTGTGAATGTATTCCATAGGTGATAAGGTTTTGCGTTCAGGTTGCTCATCTCTGTTGGTTGTTAAAACAAATTTATCTTTGGCAAGTGGAAAAAAGGTTATTGTGCACATAAACAGATTAATTATTTAGTATCAAATTTACGATTAATTTAGGTAATCAACATTATTTTTTAGGTCGGGTCAAGTCTAACAATTATGTAATTAGGAACATCAGCTAAATTGAATGCACAATGTATTCATAAAAATTTTGATTTATAAATAAGTTTCAGGAATTTTGACAATTATTAAAAACGCGTTATGACAAATACATATTATATTAGCAACAGCACTCTGAGCTTGGAAGAGTTGCAACGAATTATAAATCTAAAGCAAACCTTAGCGTTATCAGAGGAAGCTATTGCTAGCATCAATAAATGCCGTGAATACTTAGATCGAAAAATGCAGACAGAAACCATGCCTATTTATGGTATTAATACTGGTTTTGGTTCTTTGTGTAATGTGAAAATCTCTTCACAAGATCTAACAACCTTGCAAGAAAATTTAGTAAAATCGCATGCATGTGGTACAGGAGAAGAAGTTTCAAACGACATTGTGAAAATCATGTTGTTACTTAAGATTCAATCATTGAGTTATGGTAATTCAGGCGTACAATTAGAAACAGTACAACGTTTGGTAGATTTTTTCAATAACGATATTTTACCTGTTGTTTATACCCAAGGCTCTTTGGGTGCATCTGGCGATTTATCTCCATTAGCTCATTTGTGTTTACCATTAATAGGCGAAGGCGAAGTCTATAAAAACGGACATCGCATTAGCGGCAAAGAGTTGTTGAAACGAATGAATTGGGAAAGTATTACTTTAAAATCAAAAGAGGGCTTGGCGTTGTTAAACGGCACACAATTTATGAGTGCTTATGGTGTTTCTATTTTACTGAAAGCTAAAAAAATGAGTTACTTGGCCGATGTGATTGCTGCAGTTTCATTAGAAGGTTTTGATGGAAGAATAGAACCTTTTAATAAACTAATTCACATAGTACGCCCACATAAAGGACAAGTAAAAACAGCCGAATTTATGAGTGAGATTCTTGAAGGTAGTGGATTGATTAAGCAACCTAAAGAACATGTACAAGATCCTTATTCTTTCCGTTGCATTCCTCAAGTACACGGTGCCTCAAAAGATGCAATTGATTATGTTGAAAGTGTTTTTAAAACAGAAATTAACTCTGTAACTGACAATCCGAATGTTTTTGTAGGTGATGATATTATTGTATCTGGAGGAAATTTTCACGGACAACCTTTGGCATTGGCGTTAGACTTTTTAGGAATTGCTTTGGCAGAACTCGGAAACATCTCAGAAAGAAGAACCTATCAGTTGATTTCAGGATTACGAGGATTACCTCCATTTTTAGTTAATAATCCGGGTTTAAATTCCGGTTTTATGATTCCACAATATACCGCAGCAAGCATCGTGAGTCAAAACAAACAATTGGCAACTCCGGCAAGTATCGACAGTATTGTATCGAGTAACGGACAGGAAGACCACGTGAGTATGGGGGCAAATGCAGCTACAAAAACCTTGAGAATCGTAGATAATTTAGAACGTATTCTTGCTATTGAATTGTTTAATGCCGCTCAATCATTAGAATTTAGAAGGCCTTTAAAATCAAGCACATTTATAGAAAATTTTGTTGAAGCTTACAGAAAAGAAGTGCCAACAGTAAAAGAAGATCGAATATTGCACTACGACATTCAAAAAAGTATTGATTTTTTGAGTAATTATAGTATTTAGCAATTAAAATTAAAAAATGCACTTTTAATTTGAAAGTGCATTTTCTGTTTTCATAAATTCCTTATCTTTGTGCGTTATTTTATTAATATCAAATTGGCAACGCACAATAAACTAAAAATACTTAATGACCCGATTTATGGTTTCATAACCATACCTTCCACTTTGTTGTATGATTTAATAGAGCATCCGTATTTTCAACGTTTGCGAAGAATCAAGCAAATGGGTTTGTCATCTTTGGTATATCCAGGAGCCGAACACACTAGATTTCATCACGCTTTAGGATGCATGCACATGATGCAAAAAGCAGTGCAAGTACTTCAATTTAAAAATGTTGAAATCTCAAAAGAAGAAGAAGAGGCCTTGTATGTTGCGATTTTATTGCACGATATTGGTCACGGCCCTTTTTCGCATGCTATGGAACATAGTATTGTTGAAGAGGTGCAGCACGAGGAAATTTCTTTGTTGTTTATGAATGCTTTGAATGAAGAATTTAAAGGAAAATTAACCCTCGCTATTGAGATTTTTAAAGGAAATTACCATCGGAAGTTTTTAGTTCAACTGATTTCATCTCAAATGGATATGGATCGGATGGATTATTTGAAACGAGATAGTTTCTATAGTGGTGTTGCAGAAGGAAACATCAATTCAGAACGTTTAGTTCAAATGATGAATGTTCACAATGATTTATTGGTTATAGAAGAAAAAGGAATTTACTCTGTTGAAAAATTTCTAGTTGCCCGTCGTTTAATGTATTGGCAATGTTATCTACACAAAACCAGTGTTGGAGCAGAAATGATTTTAACTAAAATTCTAAAAAGAGCTAAAGAATTAACTTTGTTGGGTAAAGAATTGCCTGCAAGTATTCCATTAAATTATTTTCTGACACATCACATCACTAAAAATAGTTTCGATAAGGAATCACTTTTACAGTTTTCGCTTTTAGATGATACTGATATTATTACAGCATTGAAAAACTGGCAATTTGATTCTGATCCTGTTTTGTCGCATTTGAGTAGTGCAATCGTCAACAGGAAATTATTTAGAATTTCACTGGTTTCTAAAGCCGATTTTAATTTAAAAATAGATTACTATAAGGAACTGTGTAAGGCGAAACTTAATATTGAAAATCAAGATTTGGATTATTTTGTATTTGGTGGGAAATTAAAAAATCAGGCGTATGATTTAAAGGCAGAGCCGATTAGAATCATGACAAAAAACAAAGAAATCGTCGATGTTTTAGAAGCCTCTGATCAATACAATTTAAAAGCTTTATCAGAACCAGTTTACAAATACTTTGTCTGTTTTCCAAAAAATATAGATAAAGTACAATAATTTTATATATTTTTGTAGTTAATGAATGTAACAGCGCAACAAATAGCAGATATTTTAGAAGGAGATATAGTTGGCGATGCTTTGGTAAGTGTAAATAAACTAGCAAAAATCGAAGAAGGTGTTTCGGGTACAATTACGTTTTTGTCTAATCCGAAATACAATCATTATATCTATACCACAAAGGCTTCAATTGTTATTGTAAATAAAACTTTTAAGCCTACACAACCATTAGATTTAACGTTAATTTTGGTAGAAGATTCCTATTTAGCATTCACAAAATTATTGGAATATTATGACCAAATGAAAATGATGAAGTCTGGAATTGAACAGCCCAGCGTTATTTCAGAAAACGTAACTTATGGTGAAGATTTATACTTGGGTAGTTTTTCTTATATTGGAAAAAATACCACAATCGGAAAAAATGTAAAAATATATCCCAATTCATTCGTTGGAGACAATGTAGTTATTGGTGATAATACGATATTATATGCAGGTGCTAGAATTTATTCTGAAAGTATAATTGGAAAAAATTGCGTGATCCATTCTGGTACTATAATTGGTTCCGATGGGTTTGGATTTGCACCGAATAACGATGATAGTTATTCTAAAATTCCTCAAATAGGGAATGTAATTATTGAAGATGATGTAGAAGTTGGTGCCGGAACAACAATTGATCGTGCAACTTTAGGATCTACCATTATTAGACAAGGAGTAAAGTTGGATAATCAAATTCAAATTGCTCATAATGTCGAGATTGGAGCACACACGGTTATTGCTTCTCAAACAGGAGTTGCAGGTTCGGCTAAAATTGGTAAACATTGCGTTATAGGTGGACAAGTAGGAATTGTAGGACACATTACTATTGGAGATAATGTTAAGATTCAAGCACAAGCTGGTGTCGGACGCAGTATAGAAAGTAATCAGATGTTCCAAGGTAGTCCAGCAATGCCCTATAATGAATTTTCGAAATCTTATGTTTATTTTAAAAAATTACCAGTTATTGTAAAAGAATTAGAAGGATTAAAAAAATCAATCAACGAAAAAAAATAAGTTTAAAGTTATGGTAAAGCAAAAGACTGTTGCGCAAGAAGTTACTGTGGAAGGTGTAGGTTTGCATACAGGTCAAAATGTGACGATGACCTTAAAGCCTGCCCCAATTAATAATGGTTTTACATTTGTTCGTGTTGATTTACCTGGAAATCCAGTAATCGAAGCCAATGCTGCTTATGTAGTATCTACAGAGCGTGGCACGAATTTGGAAAGTAAAGGCGTTCAACTTCACACTACCGAGCATGTTTTGGCTGCATTGGTGGGTTGTGATTTGGATAATGTTATTATAGAGTTAAACGCTTCCGAACCACCAATTATGGATGGTTCTTCAAAGTATTTTGTTGAAGCAGTTGAAAAAGCAGGTATTGTTGAGCAAAATGCTGAACGCAACGAATATGTAGTAAAAGAAGTCATTTCGTATGTTGACGAGCGCACAGGAAGTGAAATTATTGTAATGCCCGCAGACGAATACCAAGTAACAGCAATGGTTGATTTTGGTACAAAGGTTTTGAGTACACAAAATGCTACTTTGAAAAGCCTTAGCGAATTTAAAACCGAGATTGCTCAGGCGAGAACTTTCAGCTTCTTGCACGAATTAGAAACTTTATTAGCGCATGGTCTAATCAAAGGAGGAGATTTAAATAATGCAATCGTATACGTAGATAAAGAGATTTCTGATGAAACCTTACAAAGGTTAAAAGTAGCCTTTGGCAAAGATAATATTGCAGTTAAACCAAACGGTATTCTTGATAATCTAACCCTGCATTATCCGAATGAAGCTGCAAGACACAAACTATTGGATGTGATCGGAGATTTAGCTTTAATAGGTACACGAATCAGAGGTAAAGTGATTGCCAATAAACCAGGACATTTTGTAAACACTCAATTTGCGAAAAAAATGGCAAAAATCATCAAAACAGAGCGTAGAAATCAAGTGCCAGTTTATGATTTAAACAAAGAACCTTTAATGGACATTACCAAAATTATGGCAATGTTACCACATAGATATCCAATGCTTTTGGTTGATAGAATTATTGAATTGACCGAAACACAGGTAGTTGGAATGAAAAATGTGACAATGAATGAAGAGTTCTTTCAAGGTCACTTTCCAGGAGCTCCAGTTATGCCAGGTGTGCTGATTATTGAAGCCATGGCTCAAACAGGAGGTATCCTCGCTTTGAGTACTGTTCCTGATCCAGAAAACTATTTGACTTATTTTATGAAAATCGATAATGTTAAGTTCAAGCAACAAGTGTTGCCCGGCGATACGTTGATTTTTAAATTAGACTTAATCAGTCCAATAAGAAGAGGAATTTGTCATATGCAAGCAGTTGCTTATGCCAACGGAAAAATTGCAACTGAAGCCGAATTGATGGCTCAAATAGTAAAAGCAAAATAGTAATTAATACAAAAACGAATGAATCAACCTTTAGCATACGTCCACCCGGGTGCCAAGATAGCAAAGAATGTGGTTATAGAACCATTTACGACCATCCACAACAATGTGGAAATTGGTGAGGGAACTTGGATTGGGTCGAACGTAACCATAATGGAAGGAGCAAGAATTGGAAAAAATTGCACCATTTTTCCAGGTGCAGTTATTTCTGCAATACCCCAGGATTTGAAGTTTGGGGGTGAAGACTCAATTGCAATAATCGGTGACAATACAACAATCAGAGAATGTGTGACTATTAATAGGGGAACAGCTGCTTCGGGACAAACTGTTGTAGGAAGCAATTGCTTGATTATGGCTTATGCACACGTGGCACATGATTGTGTTGTAGGGAATAATGTAGTTATAGCAAATAGTGTGGCACTTGCAGGACATGTCGGTGTAGGTAATTTTGCCGTAATTGGTGGGTTGGCTGCAGTACATCAGTTTATAACCATTGGAGATCATTCGATGATTTCTGGAGGTTCGCTAGTTAGAAAAGATGTGCCGCCATATACCAAAGCAGCAAAAGAACCACTTTCTTACATCGGTATTAATTCGGTGGGATTGAGACGAAGAGGATTTTCTTCTGAAAAAATTAGGGAAATTCAAGACATTTATCGAACTTTATATCAGAAAAGTTATAATAATTCGCAAGCAATAGATATTATTGAAGCAGAAATGGAAGCAACACCTGAAAGAGATGAAATTATTCATTTTGTTCGTAATTCTTCAAGGGGAATTATGAAAGGATATGCAGGAGTTTATTAACACAATATAAAAATTTAAATTTAAAAAATGGCAACTACATCTGATATCAGAAACGGATTATGCATTAGACATAATAATGATATTTTTAAAATTGTTGAATTCTTACACGTAAAACCTGGAAAAGGTCCTGCGTTTGTTAGAACTAAAATGAAAAGTTTAACAACAGGTAAAAGTTTAGATAACACCTTTTCAGCTGGTCATAAGATAGACGTGGTTAGAGTAGAAACACATACTTATCAATATCTATATAATGATGGGGATTCCTTTCATTTTATGAATACCGAAACGTTTGACCAAATTACTTTGGATAGAAATATTTTGGATGCACCAGAATTATTGAAAGAAGGAACTAACGTAATGGTACAAGTAAATACTGAAAATGATTTGCCTTTGGCTGTTGATATGCCAGCTTCAGTAGTTTTAGAGGTTACTTATGCCGAACCAGGTGTTAAAGGAAATACTGCAACAAACGCAACTAAACCTGCTACAGTTGAAACGGGTGCACAAATAAATGTACCATTGTTCATAAACGAAGGAGACAAAGTAAAAATAGATACTGCGACAGGAAATTATCTAGAGCGAATCAAAGAATAACTTTCGATAATGAGGTTTCCTAAAGTATATACATTAGAAAATATAGCCGAGATTGTTGGATGTGCCTTTGTAGGCTCATCCGACTTTCCCGTTTATGGAATGAACGAAATCCATGTAGTTCAAGAAGGGGAAATCGTTTTTGTAGATCATCCAAAATACTACGAAAAGGCTTTGAATTCTAATGCAACTATAGTTTTGATTAATAAGGAAGTGCCTTGTCCTGAAGGAAAAGCCTTGTTAATTTCTGATGATCCATTTAGAGATTTCAACAAATTAGCTGTTTATTTCAGACCTTTTCAAGCTTCCAATGTTGCCATTTCTGAAACCTCAGAGGTAGGTGAGGGAACAATTATTCAACACAATGTTTTTATTGGAAATCATGTTAGAATAGGAAAAAACTGTATCTTACACCCCAATGTGGTCATCAATGATCATACAGTCATTGGCGATAACGTAATTATTCATGCCGGGACTGTTTTGGGAGCTGATGCGTTTTATTTTAAAAAACGCACCGATTTTTTTGATCCTTTGATTTCTTGTGGAGCAGTGGTGGTTGAAGACGATGTTACTTTAGGTGCTTTGTGTACTATAGATAGAGGAGTGACTGGTAATACAACTATCAAAAAAGGAGCGAAAATTGACAATCAAGTGCATATTGGTCACGATACTGTTATTGGAGAAATGTGTCTGATAGCCGCACAATGTGGTATTGCTGGTTGTGTGATTTTGGAAGATCAGGTTACTCTGTGGGGCCAAGTGGGAACTACAAGCGGAATAACCATTGGTAAAGCTGCGGTAGTTTTGGCAAAGTCCGGGGTTTCTAAAAGCTTAGAAGGAGGTAAAATCTATTTTGGTGCACCTGCAGAAGAAGCTCGTGAATATTATAAGCACGTGGCAAAAGTTAAGAGTTTAGTAAAATAATATAGTTATGGAAAGTGCATTAGATTTGGTTAAAAAATTTTACAGTTCGGCCGGAATTTTGAGTAAAACTTATTGTCTTGATGTACTGCATGAAGATGTCACTCTTGAGTGGTTTAGTTCAAAAGGGCATTTAATTTTGGATCATGCCGATATTTTGGCGCTTTCCAAAGATTTGAAACATTCTTATTTTGACTTACGCGCTGAAGTTCACGAAACTATTGCTCAAGAAAACAAAGTAGCAATACTCTATACCTATTACGTTAGAACATTAGAAAACCCAGATGAAGAGTTGTTTTTGGCTACCTTTTTCTCAACTTGGGAGTTGAAGGATGGAAAACTTTTCAAAGGTTATCAAATGAGTCAACTTCAAAATTAATAAAAAATTAAAATTAAAAGTTTTTATATTGGCTTATTAGCCTTATTTTTGTAGAAATTATAATAACATCGATACAATATAAATTATGAGTGTATTAGTAAATAAAGATTCAAAAATAATTGTTCAAGGTTTTACTGGAAGCGAAGGTACTTTCCACGCTTCTCAAATGATTGAATACGGCACAAATGTTGTAGGAGGCGTTACCCCAGGTAAAGGTGGAAGTCTTCATTTAGACCGTCCAGTTTTTAATACAGTACAAGATGCTGTTGAAAAAACAGGTGCAGACACATCAATCATTTTTGTTCCACCTGCATTTGCAGCAGACGCAATAATGGAAGCTACACAAGCAGGTATCAAAGTAATTATTTGTATCACAGAGGGGATTCCTGTTGCTGATATGGTTACTGCATACAACTATGTGAAGTCAAAAGGTGATGTTCGTCTAATTGGTCCAAACTGTCCAGGAGTAATTACTCCAGAAGAAGCAAAGGTGGGAATCATGCCAGGTTTTGTTTTCAAAAAAGGAACTGTTGGGATCGTTTCAAAATCAGGAACTTTGA
>CAYNIM010000026.1:0-36735 GCA_964397335.1 uncultured Flavobacterium sp. | reverse complement strand
TGCTGAACTTGTTTTACTTCGTACATTTCGCAAGCTCGGGTCAGCATCTCATCAAAACAATAAAATTAAACTCTTTTGGAAACCTCTGTATTCTCAAACAGCTGTTATTTCTTCAAAATAGCAGCTGTTTATAATGTCTAGTTGATCTAGATTAAGAAATTTAAATTATTTCACTTCTATTTATTTCCTTTCGCATAATCGGCCAGGAATTGTTCTAATCCGGAGTCGGTTAATGGATGTTTAAGTAATCCTAAAATAGAACTCAAAGGTCCTGTCATGACATCAGCACCAATTTTAGCACAATTAACCACATGCATCGTATGACGTACCGAAGCTGCTAAGATTTGTGTATCGAAAGCATAATTGTCATAAATAAGTCTAATCTCATCAATCAAACCTAAACCATCGGTAGAGATATCATCCAATCTGCCAATGAATGGCGAAACATAGGTAGCTCCGGCTTTTGCGGCCAATAATGCTTGACCCGCAGAAAATACAAGTGTTACGTTGGTCTTAATTCCTTTGTCTGAAAAATATTTACATGCTTTCACTCCTTCTTTGGTCATCGGGATTTTCACCACAATTTGCTCATGCAACTCCGCTAATTCCTCTCCTTCTCTAATCATTCCTTCGTAATCCGTTGCAATCACTTCCGCAGAAACATCGCCTTCAACAATATTACAAATTGCTACATAATGCTTCAAAATATTGTCTCTACCCGTAATTCCTTCTTTTGCCATGAGCGAAGGATTGGTAGTTACTCCATCCAAAACGCCTAAGGATTGAGCTTCTCTAATCTGATCAAGATTTGCTGTGTCAATAAAAAATTTCATGATGTTGTTGTTATAATTAGTTGAACTTTTGTTACTTTAACTTATAGTGATTCATTAGGATTTTTTCATAAACCGTATCAGGAAGTATCCTTTTTAGAAAGATAGAAAATTTCTGCATAAACGCACCAACTTTATAATGAATTTTTGGTTTTTCTGTTTGAATGATCATATGTATTGCTTTTGCCATCTCTAGTGGGTCGCTTCCTTCATCAACATGCTCGTCGATTGTAGCTAATTGCTGTCCGTAAACTTTTTCATAAGGAGAATTTTCTATAACAGGTGCATGAAATCTACGCGTTGCTATATCTGTTGCAAAATCGCCTGGAGCTACATTACTTACGTGTATATTAAATGGCTTTAACTCCATTCTAATCGATTCGGTTAGTAGCTCTAAAGCTCCTTTTGAAGCTGAATAAACACCTCTGAATGGCAAGCCCATGTAGCCAGCAATGGAAGTTACATTGATTATTAAACCCGAGTTTTGTTCTCTCATATAGGGCAATACCGCTTTCATCATCTCAATTGGTCCAAAAACATTGATGTGAAAATTATTCTGAATTTCTTCTAAAGGAATTTCTTCTAAAGGACCCGTAATTCCCACTCCAGCATTGTTGATCAAAACATCAATTCTTCCTTCTCTATCAATGATTTCCCTTACCGCTTGATGAATACTCTCGGAGTTTCTTACATCGATCGCTAACAAAGGAAAGCTACTGTCTGTGATTTTTTCGGGATTGCGACTGCTTCCATATACCTTATATCCTTTGGACTGCAGATAAATACCAGTGATTTTTCCAATTCCAGACGAACCTCCAGTAATCAAAACAACTTTGCTCATTCTTATTATTTTTTACAAATATACAACAGCTTATCGAGAAATTCAGTTTTTTAAAGACTGCTGCATTTTTTAAATAAGGTTTTTATTTTTTTTTGGAAGGAAATAATAAGGTTTGAAAATTCTTTGGAAACTTAAAGTAAAAAATGTGTTGGTGATTTAATTACGTATGCTTGACTAGCAATAGAACAGTTAATGATTTTATTCCTTTTTTTATTGATAATAAAACGAATAAAAATAAAGGTTGTATAAAATAAACTAAAGCAAGCACAAAATCCAGCATTTGTCATGCTGAACTTGTTTCAGCATCTCATCAAATAAATAAAAATCTTTTTGTTTATGTTATTCATTTTTTTCTTGATAAAAAAACGAATCAAAAAAATCAAGGCTTCATAAAATAAGCTAAAAATCAATTCCTTTTTCTAAAATCGCAAAACTCGCTGCGCTCAAACAGCTGCTATTTCTTTACGAAAAATCAACTAATTTTATAAACGCTGATTTTATAATGCCGCTTGGAATCTGTTAATGAAATACAACTTTGTGTTTTGATAAAGCTTATTTAAGACCGTTTTTCAGTAAACTGTTTTTTTTGGCTACAAATGCAATTATAATTATAGCAACCAAAGCAATTACTAAATCCTGCATTTGTCATGCTGAACTTGTTTTACTTCGTACATTTCGCAAGCTCGGGTCAGCATCTCATCAAAATAAAATACCTTTTTTAATGTTATTCATTTTTTTCTTGATAAAAAAACGAATCAAAAAAATCAAGGCTCTATAAAATAAGCTAAAAATCAATTCCTTTTTCTAAAATAGCAAAACTCGCTGCGCTCAAACAGCTGCTATTTCTTTACGAAAAATCAACTGATTTTATAAACGCTGATTTTATAATGCCGTTTAAAATCTGTTAATGAAATATAACTATGTGTTTTGATAAAACTTCTTTAAGTCCGTTTTTCAGTAAACTCTTTTTATTGATGTTATTCATTTTTTTTTGATAAAAAAAACGAATCAAAAAAATCAAGGCTCTATAAAATAAGCTAAAAATCAATTCCTTTTTCTAAAATAGCAAAACTCGCTGCGCTCAAACAGTTGCTATTTCTTTACGAAAAATCAACTGATTTTATAAACGCTGATTTTATAATGCCGGTTGGAATCTGTTAATGAAATATAACTTTGTGTTTTGATAAAGCTTATTTAAGACCGTTTTTCAGTAAACTGTTTTTTTTGGCTACAAATGCAATTATAATTATAGCAACCAAAGCAATTACTAAATCCTGCATTTGTCATGCTGAACTTGTTTTACTTCGTACATTTCGCAAGCTCGGGTCAGCATCTCATCAAATCAATAAAAATCTTTTTTAATTTATTCATTTTTTTCTTGATAAAAAAACGAATCAAAAAAATCAAGGCTGTATAAAATAAGCTAAAAATCAATTCCTTTTTCTAAAATAGCAAAACTCGCTGCGCTCAAACAGCTGCTATTTCTTTACGAAAAATCAACTGATTTTTTGAACGCTGATTTTATAATGCCGCTTAGAATCTGTTAATGAAATCTAACTTTGTGTTTTAATAGAAATTCTTTAAGTCTGTTTTTCAGTAAACTGTTTTTTAGCCTAGATCTCAGTTAAGAGTCAAATCTAAACGAAGTCATTGTTAATGAACCTCCTACATATTCATCATTAAAAATAGAAATATCATCTTTGTCACTCATCAACGCTAAAGCGTATAACATTGGGTAATAGTGATCTGGAGTTGGAATTGCGTATTTTGCTGCTGTTCCTAATTTCTCATAATCAATCAAATCCTGATGACTTTTTGATAAGATTTTTTTCTTAAAAGTTTCATTTAATGTGTGAGCCCAATCGTATCCAAAACCAGGTTTACTAAGGCTTTTCCAATCTACCATTCTCAAGTTATGAATCATGTTTCCACTTCCAATAATCAATACGCCTCGTTTGCGAAGACTATATAATTCTTTGGCTAAATTATAATGATACTGAGCTGGTTTGTAATAATCAATACTCAACTGCAATACCGGAACATTTGCATCTGGAAACATATGTCGAACTACCGTCCAAGTTCCGTGATCCAAGCCCCAATCATGATCAAGTCCCACATTTGTGCTGGTGATTAATCTACTGGTTTCTTCTGCTAAAAATGGACTTCCAGGTGCAGGATATTGCACATCAAAAAGCTCTTGTGGAAAACCACCAAAATCATGTATGGTTTTTGGTTCGGTCATGGCCGTTACATGTGTTCCTTTGGTGAGCCAATGCGCTGATACTACCAAGACAGCACATGGTAAATCTATATTCTTGCCGATTTCTTTCCATTTATTTGAAAAGATATTCTGCTCGATACCATTCATAGGCGAGCCATGTCCGATAAAAAAAACGGGTTGAAGTTTTTCACGAACTTTGAACGAATCTGTTTGGTTTTTTAAAGTTTGCATATTCATAGCTTTTAAAACAAAGTTCGGTAACTTTAAGTAAAGTATCCTTAATATAGATTAATTTATAATTACTTTTGATTAATGTTATTCATTTTTTTCTTGATAAAAAAACGAATCAAAAAAATCAAGGCTCTATAAAATAAGCTAAAGCAATTACCAAGTTCTACATCTGTCATGCTGAACTTGTTTTACTTCGTACATTTCGCAAGCTCGGGTCAGCATCTCATCAAATCAATAAAAATCTTTTTTAATTTATTCATTTTTTTCTTGATAAAAAAACGAATCAAAAAAATCAAGGCTCTATAAAATAAGCTAAAGCAATTGCTAATTCCTGCATTTGTCATGCTGAACTTGTTTCAGCATCTCATCAAATCAAAAAAAATCTTTTTGTTTATGTTATTCATTTTTTTCTTGATAAAAAAACGAATCAAAAAAATCAAGGCTCTATAAAATAAAATTTTGTTACTTTGGAAGTTATAGAAATGAAAAAAGCTGTCTAAAAGAATCTAAATCATCTTTCTGAAATTGTTGTTGAAGTTATATAACTCCATTAAATAAAATTGAACAATTCAGAAAAAGACCGGCTCTTTTAAACAGCTTTCTTATAGAATAAAAATCAACAACTTAAAACTAATCTTTGTAAACTTTCAAAGCTTCTTTGATAATTTCGGCAGATTTGATTAAATCTTCTTTTTTCAAAACATAAGCCAATCGCACTTCATCCAATCCTACTCCTGGAGTTGAATAAAAACCTGCAGCTGGCGCCATCATCACAGTTCCTCCGTTTAATTCAAACGATTCTAAGATCCATTTTGCAAAATCTTCAGCGCTTTTCACTGGCAATTTCGCGATACAATAAAATGCTCCTTTAGGCATCGACACTTCTACTCCATCAATAGCATTCAAAGCATTAACCAATGTGTCTCTACGATCTTTGTATTCCGTAATCACATCATCAAAATAAGATTGCGGTGTATCTAATGCTGCTTCTGATGCAATTTGTGCAAAAGTAGGTGGCGATAATCTTGCTTGAGCAAATTTCATTGCTGTTTGCATTAATTCTTTGTTTTTTGAAACTATACAGCCAATTCGAGCTCCACACATGCTGAAACGTTTTGAAACTGAATCAACCATAATCGCGTTTTGAGCAATACTTTCTTCGTTCATTACAGAAAAATGTTCGTGTCCGTCATAAACAAACTCACGATATACCTCGTCTGCAATCAAAAACAAATCGTGTTTCTTTACCAAAGCTGCCAATTGACCTATTTCTTCTTTGCTGTATAAATATCCTGTTGGGTTACCAGGATTACAAATCAAAATAGCCTTCGTTTTTGGAGTGATTAATTTTTCAAAATCGGCAATAGATGGCAATGCAAAACCAGTGTCCATACCAGACATCACTGGAACAACTTTTACGCCGTTTTGTACAGAAAAACCATTGTAATTTGCATAAAATGGTTCAGGAATGATTACTTCGTCTCCTTCGTCCATTGTTGAACCTAAAGCAAAAATCAAAGATTCAGATCCTCCTGTTGTGATGATAATATCTTCTTTTTCAATAGGAAGTCCTTGTTTTTGATAATAAGCAGCTAGCTTTTCTCTATAAGAGTCAAAACCTGCAGAATGACTGTATTCAAGCACAGTAATATCGGCGTTTTTCACAGCTTGCAATGCCACTTCTGGCGTCTTAATATCTGGTTGACCAATATTTAAATGGTACACATGATGTCCCTTTTTCTTTGCTACTTCAGCATAAGGAACTAATTTGCGGATAGGTGATTCGGGCATTTGTTGCCCCTTTTTTGAAATCTTTGGCATAACTTTTAGTACTTTTGTTCTTACCTTAAAAATACCGTCACAAAACGGTAGGGCAAATTTAGGTTTAAAATTCCAGATTTTCACTGATTTTCTAATTTTACGTTAAAAAAAAGGTCAGCATGTTTTTATTGCCTATTTTTGAAGAATTTTAAAACAATAGAATTTTTATTCTCATGAAGAAAATTATTTCTTTTCTGTCCTCCACTCGATTAATGGCAGTTTTGTTTATTGTTTTCTCAGCATCAATGGCAATTGCCACCTTTGTTGAAAACGAATACGACACTGATACTGCAAAATTGCTCATCTATAACGCTAAGTGGTTTGAAGCCATCATGTTTATCTTCTTACTGAACTTTTTGGGAAACATCAAACGTTACAGACTACATAAAAAAGAAAAGTGGGCCACATTGATGCTTCACCTTTCATTTATCTTGATCTTAATTGGTGCTTTCGTGACCAGATACATCAGTTTCGAAGGTGTTATGCCAATTGATGAGGGAGAACGTACCAAAGAAATTCTATCCGATAAAACCTACTTGACTTATATGGTAGATGGTATGGTTGACGGCGAAATGAAACGAAGAACTTTTGAATACGATAAGCTTTTCTCAGGTGCACTTGAAAAAGATAATTTTATCAGCAAGATTAAAAGTAATAAATTCACCAATAAAGGTTCTTTCAACGGCATTCCTTTCGAAGTAAAATTTAAGGAATTCATTATGGCCGCTGAAGAGGTTTTTATTGAAGACGAGAATGGTGAACGTTACTTAAAATTGGTCGAATCAGACCATGGAGAACGTCACGAACATTATGTGAAAGAAGGAACGGTTCAAAACATTCACAATCAATTGTATTCTTTCAATTTATTTGTAGATGGAGCCATAAATTTCACCTTGGAAGGAGAAGATATTTTTATTGAATCGCCTTTTTCTGGTTCCTACATGATCATGAGAAATCAAACGGATATCGAAAACCTAACCACTGACGGAACGGTTGATGCCAATGTAAAAACGCCATTCAACTACCGCTCCATGTACAATCTGGGCCCTGTAAGTTTTGTGGTTGATTATCCAGTTAGAGGTAGCCAAGAAATTAGATCAAACGGGGATTTTAAAGATATGACAACTCCAGATGTATTGGTACTTGATGTTACCACGCAAGGACAAACACAAGAAGTTCGATTGGCAGGAAAAAAAGGATTACCTGGTGTTCCACAAGCTTTTGAATTAGGCGACTTGGAATTCACATTCATGTATGGTTCAAAGGTTTATACCACTCCATTTGAAGTTCAACTAGACGATTTTGTGGCTGCAAAATACCCTGGAACACACGACCGATTTTCTACTTTTGAAAGTTTCGTAACCGTGATTGCCCCAGATGAAACTTTTGATTATCACATTTACATGAACCACGTTCTAGATTATAAAGGTTACCGTTTTTTCCAAGCTTCTTACAATTACAGCAGTGAGGAACAACGAATGAAAGCAGATCCAGATATGACTGTACTTTCTGTAAACCACGATTTTTGGGGAACTTGGATTACTTATATTGGATATACTTTACTATACATCAGTATGATACTAATCTTTTTTGTAAAAGGAACTCGTTTCTTCGACTTAAAAAACAAATTGGATAAAATCCGTGCAAAAAAAGCTAAACTAACAGTTATTACTTTATTATTTGGTTTATTTTCAATGACTTCTCAAGCTCAATATGGAAATACACCAGAACATGATCACGATCACGCACATGAACATACGCACGAGCATTCACACGAACATGCTCCTACTCAAGATAGCTTAAATGATGAAAATGCCAATCAAAATACCGCTTTGCCTCATCAACATCAACGTCCTTCTGTTGACCAAGTTGAAAAAATCATTTTAGACAATGCCATTCCTTTGAAACATGCTGATGAATTTGGAAAGCTTGTTATTCAAGATGCTGGTGGTCGTATGAAACCTATCAATACTTTTGCTTCAGAATTATTAAGAAAAGTTAGTAAAAGTGACCGATACAATGGTTTGGATCCAGATCAGGTTTTGCTTTCGATGACAATGTTTCCTCAAGCATGGTTTCACGTACCTATCATTAATGTAAAGAAGGAAAACGACAGTATTCGTGCTATTTTAGGCGTTCCAAAAGAACAGCGCTTTATTGCAATGGTTGACTTTTTTGACCACGTAGGAAATTATAAATTATCTCCATATTTAGACGAAGCTTATCGTGCCCAAATAAAATCTCAAGTTCAGAAAGATTTTATTGCAGCCGACGAAAGAGTGAATTTACTTCATCAAGCATTATCAGGAAAAATTTTAACTATTTTCCCAATTCCAAATGATGCGAACAATAAATGGATTTCGTATCCAGAATTAAACGAATCTGCGATTGCGCAAATGGATTCTACTTTTCTGTATACAAAAAACATCCTTCCGATGTACGTAACTAGTTTACTAAAAGCTAATGAAACTAATGATTTTTCTCAATCAGACGAGTTATTAAAATCAATAAATAGCTATCAAACGAAGTTCGGTTACGAAGTGATGCCAACGGATAATCACATCAAATACGAAATACTTTACAACAAATACGACATCTTTAAAAAGCTGTTTTCTTGGTACATGTATTCGTCGGTTTTATTGTTTTTCCTTTGTATCATAAGAATTTTTAAAGACAATAAAGTACTACAAATCATTAATAAAGTACTGATCGGTATTATCGTTGTATTCTTTTTATTACACACCGCAGGATTAGCTGCTCGTTGGTATATTTCAGGACACGCTCCTTGGTCTGATGCTTACGAATCGATGATTTACGTGGCTTGGGCAACGCAATTGTTCGGTTTACTTTTTGGAAGAAAATCTGAATTAACCATTGCTTCTACCACTTTTGTTACCTCTATGGTTTTGATGGTAGCACACTGGAGCTGGATGGATCCTGCAATTTCGACCTTAGAACCTGTATTAAATTCTTATTGGTTAATGATTCACGTTGCAGTGATTGTTGCAAGTTATGGTCCTTTTGCTTTAGGAATGATATTAGGTATAGTGGCGCTTTTATTGATGATTTTCACTACAAAAAACAATAAAGCCCGCATGGATCTAACGATTAAAGAATTAACTTATATCAACGAAATGGCCTTGACCGTAGGATTGGTATTATTGACCATCGGAAACTTCTTAGGCGGACAATGGGCAAACGAAAGTTGGGGTCGTTATTGGGGATGGGATCCAAAAGAAACTTGGGCATTGATTTCCATTATGGTATATGCTTTTGTTATCCACATGCGTTTCGTACCTTCATTAAGAGGTTCATGGGTATACAATTTCATTTCTATCATTGCGTTCTACTCCATCATTATGACCTATTTCGGTGTGAATTTCTACCTGTCTGGTTTGCATTCCTACGCGAAAGGTGATCAAGTAGTGACGCCAGCATTTATTTGGTGGTCGGTGGCAATAGTGTTCTCACTTGGTGCCGTCTCCTATGTACAGTATCGAAAATATTACAAGAAATAAATCAAATAAGCCGTCTAAAAAGACGGCTTATTTATTTAGAAGTTCCACGTAAAAGAATAACTTGATTGCAAATAATAACATTTACAGCTATTACTTTTGTCAAGATTACTCAACCCGCATATCCTTTAGTTTTTCTCGATAAACCTCCAATATCTTAATTTTAGTGATATAACCAACCAAACGCTCGTTTTGGGTTAATAGTACTTCGCTCGAATTAGCATCTTCCATCATTTGCAATACATTCCCTGTGTTTTCTGAAAGTGATGCTGTTAATACCGGTTTCATGACTTCTTGAATTGTGGTATGACGTAATTTAAATTCACTAAACAAGATGGAACGAATATCTTTTTCATAGATAACTCCCAATACATTTCTGTGTTCGTTAACAATTGGAACAAAATACTGATTACTCGAGGCAAATAACAACTTAACATCAAACATGGAAGCTTCAAGGTTTAAAGTAGCAATGTTGTTTGTATAAATATTGTGCAATTCTATCTTATTTAAGATGTTTTTATCCTTATCGGAAGTAAACACCCAACCTTTGTCTGCAATACTAAAAATATCCATCGAATAATTATCGTACCTTTTAGAAATTGCAAAACTGATCGACGAAACAATCAGAAGAGGCACCATCAATCCATAACCATTAGTTAGTTCGGCAATAAGGAAAATAGCAGTCATCGGAGCATGAAATAATCCGCTTAAAACCGCAGCCATTCCCACAACAGTAAAATTCTCTATTGGAAGTTTTTTCAAACCAATCAACTCAATGAATTTCGCAACTAAATATCCCAAATAGGAACCAACAAAAAGTGAAGGTGCAAAATTTCCACCATTTCCACCAGCACCTAAAGTCAAACCGGTAGCGATACTTTTTATGAACGCGGTACAGCCCACAAAAAGCAAAACAACCCATGGATTACTACTCCATTTTTCTATAAGCGTATGATCTAATATATTCGCTGCTTGATTGTCTGCCAAGGCTTTGATGCTTTCATAACCTTCACCAAAGAGCGAAGGAAACAGAAAAATAAGCACCGCCAACATTCCGGCTCCTACAAAAGCTTTTCTATAAGTTGAATACGGTAAATGCGAAGTGAAATGTTCTACTTTTCGAAACATTCTTGCGTGATAAATCGAGAAAAATCCGGCGGCAACTCCGACTAACACATAATAAAAAGTATTGGAATAGTCGAAAACGAACTGATTCTTAAAATTCAGAATAATATTATCTTTCAAAACCACTGCCGAAACAATGGCTCCAGTAGCAGAAGAGATCATTAAAGGAATAAAAGCCGTCACGCTCATATCAGCCAAAATCACTTCAATAGCAAACAACACTCCTGCAATAGGCGCATTAAAAGCTGCAGCAATTCCCGAAGCAACCCCACAAGCCAATAATAAAGTTCGGTCTTTGTAATTGAACCGAAAATTCTGCGCAAAATTAGATCCAAAAGCCGCACCCGTAATCGTAATAGGCGATTCCAATCCTGCCGAACCTCCCATACCAACCGTTAATGAACTGGTTAATATTTGAGCATACATTTGCTTTCTGGGCATAATACCCGAACGTTTAGCAACAGCAATCATGATTTGACTGGTCCCTTTTTCAATTGAACCATCCAAAAATTTGCGAACCACAAATACCGTCAACAAAATACCAATTATAGGTAATATACTATTAAAATAAGGAAGCCTTAAAAGGGAGTCCATATAAGTACTGAACTCAAAAACAGTATGGGCAAAAGTTTTTAATAAAATTACAGCCAAGGCAGAAGAAATTCCTACCAAAACACAAGAAACGTACAAAAACTGACGTTCAGAGATAATGGTTTTTAAAAGATATAAAATTCCCTCCAAATGACGAAATGCCCTATACCAACGTTGGGATTTTGATTTTGATAGCCGCTTTTTCATACTGCAAAAATATCGTCAAAGTATCAACAAAACAATTATTTTTGATACTCTTGTTTGATTCGTTCCAATTCGTTTACGGAGTGCACCATCAAATCTTTAAAAAACAAATGAAACTCTCTTTTAAAATCGTCGTAATGGATATGCAAATCTTCTACAGATTCATGCATTTTGGAAGGAAAAGAAAACCGACTGTCCATCTGCTTTAGTATTTGTTGTAAATCGGTCAAACTGGCATAGCGCTCTAACCAATTTTGTTTCAGCAAATACGGTAACATTCCACGGGTTTTCATGTTTAATTCAGAATGATGCGCTTGTAGGTTCTCATAAAATCTACCTACAAAAGTAGATAAAAGTTCGTGATGATACATTGACCATTCTTTCGCCAAAAAATGATCGTAAAACATATCGACGATAATTCCTGAAAAATGATTAAACTTGGGTACCAATCGGTATTTTGACTGACGAAAAACGGGATGAAAATCGGTAAAACTGTCAATAGACCGGTGCAACAACACCCCTATCTGAATATCTGGATGATAATTCAAATAATCTTTCCCGCGAATGCCGTCGCCCATAAAATTTCCGATTTGTATGCGAGGATTGTCGCCAGAAAGATAAATATGTGCAAGAAAATTCATAGTAAGCAAGTCTTAAAGTCAAAAGTAACTAAGATTGAGCAAAATGACTAAGAAAATGTATTGATTTTTTTTGCAATCAAATGCGTTGTTTTTATTTTTTTGGTGTATATTTACACCATTAAGAAATTGAATTATGACACGACAAAGTATAACATTGGCACAAAAAAACGACGAATGGCTAAAAGAGCAGGTTAAAAATGAAGAGTTTAGCAGCAAAAGCGAAGCCGTAAATTATTTAATTAAACAAGCACGCGAACAAGAAGCTTACTATGACTATGTGCGAATGAAAATAAAAAAAGGAGAGGAAAGTGGTTTTAGTACCAAAACTAAAGAAGAGCTTTTAGCTGAAATAAAAAGCAAGCTCAATGTATAGATATAAGTTATCCATTGAGGCTGAAGAAGATATTGTCAGAATTTTTAATTATGGTTTCCATCGTTTTGGAGTCAAACAAGCTGATAAATATTATAATGAATTATTTGAGTGTTTTGAGAAAATAGCCTCCAACCCCTTTATGTTTCCAAAGACGGAACGATTACCAAAAGGGTATCGGTATTGCGTATGCGGCGTAGATACCATTTACTACAAAATTGCTGATGAAGTTGTTGAAATTATTACCATCATAGGCAAACAAGAATATAAATAACTATAAAAATGAACCAACTTACCAAATACATACTATGCTTTTTGTTCATCAGCATATCGGGATATTCGCAAATAGTTGATGACAGATATATAACAGAGCCAAATCCGGAAAGGTTTTTTCCAGAATTAAATGATATTAACAAAGTAAAATATGTTAAAACAACTCATTACCTATCAGATAAAAAAGGAAAGTTTTTAAGACCTACCGGAACTGCACCATCATTTTTTGTTAATGAATTTCCTTACAGATATATTTATACGCTAAATCCTTACAACACACAAGATACTTTATCTAAGTTTGTTTATAAATATTACAAATCTGAAGGTACTTTGGAATATGCCGAACTACACGATTATTCTTCAAATAAAAGTACTTATTTATACTACGATAAAGATAAAACTATTAAAAAAAAGGAATTTTTCTGGAATAATGAGTTAGTAAGTACTACTAATTGGATTTATAACAAAAGAAGGGATTTTAAACAACTTATCAGAGTAAGTATCATTTCACAAGATATTCAAAAAAGAGAATACCGTTCTTTCTATCATTACCTATACAACAATGATAACCAATTGATTGAAAAAATAACAATAACAAATGACGAAATTACCGAAATAAGAAAATGGGAATACATAGGAGGAATCGCTTATGAAATAGGTAGAGTTGAGAAATGCCTTAATTACACGCCGTTAGAGTATTTCAATGAAGAATATAAATATACTTACGATAAGCACAAAAATTGGATTAAAAAAATTGGTATCGGTAGTGAAGCAAATACTACTACCGAACGCGAAATCATTTACAAATAATCTCAAACTCCTACCTCCTATTCAATACAACAACCCGAAATGCCATAATGGAATACTATTCAAAAAACCTTTTTCGATATCATCTTTGACCACAAAACCTTTTTCAGCCGTTTTAATTTGTTTCAACCCTTTATTTTTTCCTCCTACCTCAAAATCCATCGCATCAATTCTAAAATCAGCCACTGCAGATGATGAAACCTGATGATTTACTCGTACTTGATTCAGGAAAAAAGTCTCTCGGACATTTCCTTTATTTTGGTTTTCTTTGGCTAAATTATAAATCAAATTAGTGTTGTCTAAATACACCTTATCAACTTTTCCTAAACCACGAATTCCGCCTGTTTCTGCTCTTAATTGACTCACCATTCCGGCTTCTTCCATATAAAAAAGGTAATCGGCGATGTTGTTTCTACTAATGCTGAGTATTTCAGCAATTTTGCTCATATTAGGTTTAAACGGAGCCCTTTCTGCCACAATTGCCAACAATTGTTTTAGTTTTCTACCTGTTGAAACATTCATTTCAGCATAAATAGGAATATCGCTTTCCAAGGTTTGATTAACGACTTGTTGTAATCTCAAATCAAAATCATTTTCTACAGCAAAAGGATAATATCCTCTTTTTAAATAGTCTACAAATAATGGTAAAGGATGTGGAATTTGCGGGACATCTATCTGATGATTCACTATGTCCTCTAAACTAAATTTGGGCACTTCTATCTGATGAAAAAACATTAAATATTCCCGAAAAGATAAGCCTTGCATAGTATAAACCACCGCCCTTCGACTCAGATCCGCAGTCCCTTTTTTAATGTCAAGCACCGAGGAACCCGTAAAAACAACTTTTAAATTTTTGTGATAATCATAAATAAGCTTGAGCTCTTTTGACCAATCAGGATATTTGTGAATTTCGTCTATAAACAAATAGTTTCCTCCCAATTTCACAAATTGATCTGCTAAATCAGTCAAACGATTTTGGGCAAAATAAAAATCTTCAGCAGTAACATATAAGGTGTCACGCACGTTAAGATTACGTTTGATGTATTGTAAAACCAAAGTCGTTTTCCCAACACCACGAGGCCCAACAAGTCCTACCAACCTGTTTCTCCAGTTAATGTGATCATACGAATAGCGAGTAAACGCTGTATCAGCTTGGGAAATCAACCGCTGAGAATATTCAAATAAAGTTTCCATTTCTATTTTACTTTGTTCAAAGATATAAAAAATCGCACTATTACAGTGCATTTTTTAGTATTTTTTGCACTATGACAGTGCAAATTCTGTTTAAAAACACCAATCGACCTACTTTCTTCCTTTACTTTTCACCTTCTCTTTACTTAAATTCACAAAGGAATCTTTATATTTGTTTTCTTAAAAATAACTAAAATGACTTTAATAAAATCGATATCCGGTATTCGTGGTACTATCGGTGGAAATGTGGGCGACAACCTCACTCCGATTGATGCAGTAAAATTTGCAGCAGCTTACGGTACTTTTCTAAAAAACAATTCACAAAAAGAGCAACTCACCGTTGTGATTGGTCGCGATGCTCGAATCTCGGGACCAATGATTCATCAATTGGTTATGCAAACCTTGATTGGTTTAGGTATTAATGTGATCGATTTGGGCTTGTCAACAACTCCAACGGTTGAAGTAGCGGTTCCTTTGGAAAAAGCAGATGGCGGAATCATCTTAACGGCTTCGCACAATCCTAAACAATGGAATGCGTTAAAATTATTGAACAATAAAGGAGAATTTTTAAGCGGTGCCGAAGGAGCTTTGATTCTGGAAATTGCCGAATCGGATGATTTCAATTTTGCCGATGTAGATTCATTGGGAAATATTACAGAAATCACCGATTATATGGACAAACATATCGACGAGGTTTTAAATTTAAAATTGGTCGATATAGAAGCAGTAAAACGACGTCAATTCAAAGTAGTTGTTGATGGTGTTAACTCTTCTGGTGGAATTGTAATTCCTGATTTATTGGAAAAAATGGGTGTAGAAGTAGTGAAATTATATTGTGAACCAAATGGTCATTTTCCACACAACCCAGAACCTTTAAAAGAACACCTTACCGATATTTGTGAATTGGTTGTAAAAGAACAAGCCGATTTTGGTATCGTTGTGGATCCTGATGTAGATCGTTTGGCATTTATCAGCAACGATGGCGAAATGTTTGGTGAGGAATATACTTTGGTTGCCGTTGCCGATTATGTATTGAGTAAAACACCAGGAAACACTGTTTCTAATATGTCTTCGTCGCGAGCATTGCGAGATATTACTGAAAAGCACGGAGGAACTTACGAAGCTTCGGCAGTTGGCGAAGTAAATGTAGTGGAATTGATGAAGAAGAACAACGCAATCATCGGTGGAGAAGGAAATGGTGGAATCATTTATCCAGAAATTCATTACGGACGCGATGCCTTGGTGGGCGTGGCTTTGTTTTTGACTTACTTGGCAAAACAAGATGTAGATGTTGCAAGTTTACGTGCAAGCTATCCACAATATTTTATGAGTAAAAATAAAATTGAACTGACTCCCGAAATCGATGTAGATGCGATTTTAGATGCGATGCAAAAAAGGTATGCCACCGAAAAAATCACCACAATTGATGGTGTGAAAATTGATTTTACTGATAGTTGGGTGCATTTGCGAAAATCAAATACCGAACCTATTATTCGTATTTATACCGAGGCACCTACACAACAGCAAGCAGATGAGCTGGCCCAGAAAATAATGGAAGAAATAAAAAGAATAGTTGAATAAAGGAATAGCCCCGACGAAAATTTTCATCGGGGCTATTTTATTAATCTTAATTTGAGATTCTTTGTATTGAAAAGGTAAAAAAGCACTCGGTTAATTTCTATCGTAAGCTTTAAATCGATAGCGCTTTAATTTCTTCTAGACTCACAATTTTGTATTGGACCTTATATTCAAAATAAGAAGCGATCATGGCTTTGGCTAATCGTTGTGTAGAAATCGGTGCATAAGCTTTAAAAATGCCTATCGTATTAAACGCTTTGAGTGCTTTCATCATCACTTTTTCGCCCGTTCGGGTCGAATCAGGTCTGTCGATACCGCCGGGATGAAGTACTGTCAATTGAGAAAAATTTAATTTTTGCATATTTTCTTCCAAAGTGCCTTTCATTTTATTGTAGAAAAAAGTTGAATTTACATTGGCACCAAAAGCAGAAAGCAACACAAAACTTTCCACGCCATTGGCTTTGGCAATTTTGGCAAATTCTAATTGATAATCGTGATCCACCCGCCATTGTGCAGCTTTACTACCTGCATCTTTTAGAGTAGTTCCTAAAGTCGAAAAAGCAACATCTCCAACGATATCGTCTTGATAATCGTTTAGTTTTTCAAAATCCACTACAATTTCAGTTAACTTAGGGTGAGGTTCAAAATAAGATCTCCGCACCAATACCGTAACTTGTTCAAATTGATGATCTGCCAATAATTGAGCCACCAACTCTTTTCCAGTTGCACCCGTTCCGCCAATAACAATCCCTTTCATTTATTTCTTTTTTTTACAAGCAACTGTTTCACTCAAATAAAACAAGCCTTTACATTAAAACTTCAAAGCGTTTCCAACATTCATTCCGTTATTTTGTGCAAAAGCACCACAAAGATGGAACAATAATCGAGCGCCTACATTTCCATCCCAATCGTCTTCGCCCGGAGCCACCTCAACCAAATCCATTCCAATGATTTTTTTGTTTGAAGCCGCCAATTGATCCAGTAAATAAGTAGCCATTTCAAAAGTCAATCCGCCTGGAACTGGAGTCCCCGTGTTTGGACAATACCAACGTTCCAATGCGTCGATATCAAAACTAACACAAACTTTTTCAGGTAAAGATGCGATGATTTCATCGCACAGCTGTTTCCAATTCTTACCTTCAAAAAGTTGTCCTTTAATATCGGTATCTGTAAAAACCTTTACTTTATCTGTAGACTGAATCACCGAAACTTCTTGTTCACTAAGATCACGTATACCTACTTGAACCAATTTAGAAATTTGTGGTAATTGAATGGCATTATACATAATAGAAGCGTGAGAATGTTCAAAACCTTCGTACGCAATTCTCAAATCCATATGAGCATCTAAATGCAAGATCCCAAAATCGTTGTGTTGAGTTGCCAATGCTTGATAATATCCCAACGGAGTAGAATGATCTCCACCCAAAAGCACTACTTTTTTACCTTTTTCGATCCAATAAAGTACTTTCTGCTTTACTTCCTCGTTCAATTGAGCCGTTGCCTTGTTGATTGTTTCCAAATCGGTTTGTAAGGCAGGATGATCAGCTACATTTTCTCCTTTTTCTAATATTTCAATGATTGGTTGCGCTAAGTTCTTATACTTTTCGCTGTTTGATTGCCAATGTTCTTGAGCTTCATCCATGAAAACGCCCAGTTTCCATAAATCAGGAAATTTTTGATGTAATAAATCTACCTGAAAAGATGCTTCAAAAATGGCATTTGGACCTTCAGAAGCCCCTGCTCCATAACTCACGGTTACTTCCCAAGGCACTGGAATGATTATGAAATCACTTTCATCTGCTGTGAAAGGCAATCCATATATATTAGCGTCGGCCAAGCCTGGCTGCGACGGATCAAACTGTTCAATTTTTGATTGTTTCGTTGTCATCTACTTTAACAAATTATTTTTGTAAACCTCGTTTTAAAATCTGTCCAAAATCATACATTTCTTCAAAAGAACTATAAAGTGGTACGGGAGCAAAGCGAATTACTGCAGGTTCTCTCCAATCTACAATCACCCCTTCTTTCATTAAAAACTCGAATAAGCTTTTCCCTTGACCGTGAAAAATAACAGATAATTGTGAACCGCGCTCATCAGGATTTGACGGAGTAATGATTTCAAGATTGCTTCCCGTTTCACGAGCAATTTCACCAATAATAAACTCTAAATAAGAAGTAATCTGATTTCTTTTTTGGGATAAAGCCGTCATTCCAATTTCTTCGAACATATGTACTGAAGCCAAATAAGGTGCCATTGCTAGAATATTGGTACATGAACTTTGCCATCCTAAAGCTCCTTGATTTGGATCAAATTCGGGTTCCATTAAAAAACGACGTTCTTTGTTGTGGCCGTACCAACCACCAAAACGATTCAAGCTTTTGTTGGAATGATGTTTTTCATGTACAAAAAATCCTGAAACACTTCCTGGTCCTGCGTTCATGTATTTATAGCTGCACCAACAAGCGAAATCAACATCCCAATCGTGTAATTTCATTTCAATATTTCCGGCAGCATGTGCCAAATCCCAACCTACATTTGCTCCAACCTTATGTCCAGCTTCTGTAATTGCTTTCATATCCAGAACCTGACCGGTATAATAATTAATTCCTCCGATTAAAACCAGAGCCAACTCCTCGCCTACTTCATTAATTTTGGCTATAATATCTTCATTTCTCAAATTGTGTTCTCCAGGTCTTCTTTTCACCTCTACAATGGCATCATCTGGATCAAAACCGTGAAATTTAACTTGAGTTTGTAATACATATTGGTCACTTGGAAAGGCTTTTTCTTCGCAAATAATCTTAAAACGTTTTGCAGTAGGGTTGTAAAAAGAAACCATTAATAAGTGGATGTTCACTGTTAGCGTATTCATCACTGAAACCTCACATGGCAACGCACCTACGACAGCAGCTAATGGTTCAGAAAAACGCTCGTGATAATCCCACCAAGGTTTTTCGGCATAAAAATGTCCTTCAACACCTAAATTTGCCCAATCCGTCATTACCTCATCAACGTATTTTTTTGCTCTTTTCGGCATTAAACCTAAAGAGTTTCCAGTAAAATAAATTGTTTTTTTGCCATTGATTGTCGGAAATTCAAATTCCGAACGGTATTTTGAAAGTTGGTCTTGTGCATCTAATGATTGTGCAAAAGCTCTTGTGTTTTGAAAATTCATTTGATTCATATTTTAGGGTCTAATTTATGATAAATTATTAGAAATTGCTTCCGTTTTTTTTATAAATATTCCATCGTTTCACACTCATTGTTTGTGTGATTTCAACAGTTCTCTCATCATGGTTTTTGTACCGATGGTTCGAGTGATGATGTCTTTCTCTAGCTTCCAACCTCGAGCGGGTGAATATTCTCTTCCGTACCAAATCATTTGTAAGTGCAATTTATTCCATTTGTCTTCAGGAAATAATCTTTTAGCATCTTTCTCGGTTTGTTGTACACTTTTCCCGTTACTCAATCCCCAACGGAACATCAAGCGATGGATATGAGTATCTACTGGAAAAGAAGGCACATTAAAAGCCTGTGCCATAACCACCGATGCTGTTTTATGTCCAACAGCAGGTAAGGTTTCCAAAGCGATGATATCTGCTGGTACTTCTCCATTAAAATCGTCGATTAAAATTTGACTCAATCCATGAATTCCTTTAGATTTCATAGGAGCCAAACCGCATGGGCGAATGATATTCGCTATTTCTTCCACAGTCATTTTCACCATATCGTAAGGATTGTCGGCCTTTTCAAAAAGAAAAGGTGTGGTTTTATTAACGCGGACATCGGTACATTGGGCAGACAATAAAACTGCAATTAATAATGTATAAGGATCTTTATGATCTAGGGGAATAGGTACTTCTGGATAAAGTTCTTCTAAGGTATCAATTACAAATTGTACTTTTTCAGCTTTGGTCATTTTGGTTATTTAGAAATGATTTGTATTTTTACAAAAATACAAAAATAATGACTACATTAGTTAAAGGAGATAAAGCACCAGAATTTATTGGAATCGATCAAAATGGGAACAGCGTACGTTTAAGCGATTTTAAAGGTCAAAAGGTGGTATTGTTTTTTTATCCGAAAGCCTCTACTCCAGGCTGCACCACAGAAGCTTGCAACCTTGAAGATAATATCGAACGTTTTAATAAAGAAAATTATCAAGTGATTGGAGTGAGTGCCGATTCACAAAAAAGACAATTGAATTTTGCTACAAAAAACAATTTGAGTTATCCGTTGCTTGCCGACGAAGACAGAAATATTATTGAAGCATACGGTGTTTGGGGTCCCAAAAAATTCATGGGACGCGAATATGATGGAATCCATCGAACTACTTTTATCATCGATGAAAACGGTTTAATAGAAGAAGTTATTTCAAAAGTAAAAACTAAAGAACATGCAGCTCAAATTTTAGATTAAAAGATCATTACATTTAAGTTTTTATTCTGGAATAAATTTGAGTGATATAGAGTTCATACAATAACGAATACTGGTGGTTTCTTTAGGTCCGTCATCAAAAACGTGGCCTAAATGTCCATCGCATTTAGAACAAGTAGCTTCAACCCTAATCATACCATGCGAAGTATCTTTCGTATATTTTATTGCTCCATCAATAGCCTGATCAAACGAAGGCCATCCACAGTTTGAGTCGTATTTATTGACAGAGTCAAACAATTTTGCTCCACAACCAGCACAAACATAATGTCCTTTTTCAAAAAAATCATTGTATTTTCCTGTAAAAGGACGCTCGGTACCTTTCTCTCGAAGTACATGATATTCTTCGTCTGACAATAAAGCTTTCCAATTCTTATGATCCATAATGTACTTATTTATAATTTATTTTTACTTCTTTAAAATTGTACTTCCATCCGCTTGGGCTTTTGGTAAAACAGTAATATCTGCGAGTTGCACATGAGTCGGTTGGTTTACAGCAAAAGCAATAGTCTCGGCTATATCACTAGCTGTCAATGCTTCAAAACCATCATAAACACTATTAGCTCTCTCAGCATCTCCTTTAAATCGTACCAGAGAAAACTCGGTATGCACTGCACCTGGAGCCACTGAAGTTACTTTAATACCTAATGGAAGAAAATCTAATCGCATCCCTTTAGTTAAAGCTTCAACTGCCCATTTAGACGCGCAATAGGTGGTTCCATTTGTATAAACTTGTTTACCTGCGATGGAAGATATATTAATAATGTGTGCGTTACTTGACTTTTCTAGCATGGGTAAACACGCTTTAGTCACATAAATCATTCCTTTTACATTTATATCAATCATTGCATCCAAATCGGCTATATCCGCATCTTGAAATCGAGCCAAGCCATGTGCATTTCCAGCATTATTAATCAACACATCCACTGTTTGCCATTCGACCGGTAATGATTCAAAAGCTTGAAAAACTTCTTCCTTTTTTGCTACATCAAAGGTGAGTAAATAAGTCGGAGTTCCAGATAATTCTTTTTGTAATTGATTTAAACGTTCTGTTCTTCGACCACATAAAATCAATCGGTTTTCTTTAGCCAAAGCCTTTGCAGTGGCATATCCGATTCCGGAACTTGCTCCTGTGATTAGTATCGTTCTCATTAAAGTTGATTATTTACACAAAGATAAGAAGAGATTTTTAAATCACAGTCTGTTTCAAACCTTGCATGATACAGAGCCATAAAAAATTAAAGAAAGAGGCGTCCTTTTTTCTTTCGACGGTTTTAATTTCCACCTTTTTAAGTCCTTCTGTATTGTTTCTCATTACAACATTTGCTGCCGCAGAAATAAGTCTCATTTCTTGTTTTTCATTATCTAAAATCCGCACCTTTAAATCACTAAAATCCATTGCATAAGCTCCATTTGCTCTGTCGTTGTTGCCCGAGAAGTTAAAAATCATTTCGTCGATATTACCTTCTGTTGAAACTTGCAAATAAGGCTTTAAAAAAGGATTCATAGCAGGTGCTGGAAAATTAGTTAAAGTTCCATTGATGTTGAACTTTTCGTTTCTATCCATGATATCAAACTGCCAACTTGTCTTCAAATCACCTTGTTTCATAAACTTGGTTTGTATCATAATTTGTGTTTTCGGACCGTTTGTTCTTTTATAACCACTATACAAATCAGTAACGTTGAGATTAAAATTGGTAAAACTTAATTTCCCAGGTTCAGTACTATTTTTTGTATCTTCTTCATAGGTCAATTTTGAATTTTTAATTTTAAGTGATTTGATTTCAAACGGAAATTCTAAATTTCGGAGTCGGCGACTGTACAAATTGTTTTCTTTTGGATTTCGGGGAATCGAAACATCACGATAAATAGACGCATTCATTTGGTTTAAAACCACTTCTCCTAGATTGACATACAAATCGTTTTGACGATCAAAACCCCATTTTATAGCGTTCAATTCTAACGATGGTACTTCTATATCGTAATAATCTTCGGCAAATTTTAACTGATTCGCATGTTGTCTACGACTAATTTTTGGAGAAACCTTCAACCGTTTTACTATTGCTTTTAGTCCATCACTTTCTAGTCCGTCAGAAAAAATATCATAAACATTTCCCGCATGAAGATGAATTTTTTTAGTGCTAATGTGCAAATTATCATAAGTGAAAGGAAGATTTTCTGATAATGTCTGCTGGTCAATTCTCAAAGAGTTCATTTTAAAATTTACATCTTCAACCACAAGTTTGTTGCTTTTACCTGCTTTGTTTTTTAAAATATACCTAGCGTTGTTTACTAGAAACTTATCAATCAAAATCAGATCATTTAACTGAGACTTTTTACGACTGTTTTTTGGTTTTTTGGTTGGAATCTGAGTAAACTCAGGTTGATTGAGTTGAATTTCCTTTACCAAAAGTTGCTCTCCAACACGATTGGAAATGCTTTTTAATTTAATATTCGCCTTTTGAATATCCAATTGCTCTAATGAATTGAAGGATGCGTTTTCAATCTGTACTTGATCCACATCTAAACGAAATGGAATTAAAGATTTTATAGCTTTAGTTTCGAGACGTTCTTTGGGTGCAGCTGTTTGATTTTGATTCAAAATTCTAAGATTTGCAGAATCAATGGCAATTTCAGCAATTTTAACGTAAAGATTGTCTTCATTATCAAACCCCCAATCTGTATTTTGAAGCAATAAATGAGGAATTTCTGCGGTTAGTCTTGCGTACGAATCATCTTGATATTCAACAAACTCTTCTGATGTTATCGTTGGCAACAATCTCAAACCTTCTATTTCTATATGTTTTGGATTGATGTTTATCGCACCAGACTTTACAACTTGTAAATCATTGATTACACTGTAAATAGAATCTATTTTAAAAGAATAATCGGTGTAAGTAAATGGAATTTTTTTATCAACAGTATAATTCCCCATATGAATTCCATCTACCTCCGTATTAAAATTAAACACTTCGTGCAACAAAGAATCACCTGCTGCATTCAACATTTTGATTTGTGCATTTTCTACTTTTATTTTATCAATATCTACGGTTGAAAGGAAATTATTTGAAGTGTTTTTTAGTGTATCTTTTTTGATGGATTGAAATAATGTAATATCGGGTTGAATAATCGAAATTGTATATGCTTTTAAGTTCTTGTTTTTTATTAAATCATAAAAATTAACTCCAGAAACATTAATACGATTCATGTTTCCCATGAAATCAATATCTTGAGTAATGTTGGAGTTTTTTTTAGGATTTAGAGAAACGTTTTCTATAGATAAAGTATTATTGAAAAGTGAAAAATGAACATTCTCATAAACTAGATCATAAGCAGTATCATTTTTTTCAGCTATGATATCAGGTAATTTTTTGTTGATAAAATAATTGATACCAACACTAAAAAGTAGTGCCAATACCAACAAAGTCGCTACTAAGAAAGCAGCAATTTTTAAGGTTTTATTGATTTTCATAATTCATAGCCGTATAGAACCATAAAAATACACCTTTTTTTTATTTACCGATGATTTCTTTACGAAAGTTTAGCTGTAAAACAGAATGTTACTTACATAAAATCCGTTTTGAAAAAATTAAATAATTTTGGATTTCAAGCAAGTATGATCTTTGTTAGTTAAAGTACTAACTTCTATAAAACGTAAAAAGGCTAATTTACGCTTCCTTTTTTTGGTGTTTGTATTTGAAAAACACAGCAAATAATAACATCACAACCAAAGAGTAAGCTGCAAAAATTGCCCATGAAATTTTCCAACCTTCTGCTTTTAAATAAACGTCTGATTGACTATAAACGAAATGATTGACTACGAATTGTGCAGCAATCATACCTATTGTAGCTCCAAAACCGTTGGTCATCATCATAAAAACTCCTTGAGCTGATGCGCTTATGCTTTTATCTGTTTCTTGATTAACATAGATTGAACCAGAAACATTGAAGAAATCAAAAGCAACTCCGTAAAAAAACATAGACAAGATGAACATCCAAACTCCATTTCCTGGGTCGCCAACTGCAAACAACCCGAAACGAAGTATCCATGCAAACATAGCCATCAACATTACTTTTTTAATTCCAAATCGACTTAAACAAAAGGGAATCAACAAGATGCAAAGGATTTCAGACACCTGCGAAAGAGAAATCAATGCATTAGCGTTATTGGCACCCCAACTGTTTGCGAATTCGGGCAAATCTTTAAATCCACCAATAAAAGGATTGGCGTAACCATTGGTAATTTGCAACGATATTCCTAAAAGCATTGAAAATATAAAGAAAATTGCTAGTTTTCGGTCTTTAAAAAGTGAAAAAGCTTTTAAGCCTAAAGCTTCTGACAAGGTTTGTTTGCCCTCTGTTTTATTGACCGCACAATGAGGTAATGTAAATGAAAATAAAAACAACAACAAGCCAATTATACCGGACACATAAAACTGATGATAAGTATTTTGGAAACTTACAAAATCTACTGAATTCGTAAAGTTAAAACCTAAAACCCCATTTTTCATTCCAAAAAAATTCACGAAAAGCATTGCACAAACGAACCCAATTGTTCCGATTGTACGTATGGGTGGGAAAGCTTTAATTAAATCGAAATTATTATTACTTAACGTAGTGTATGCGACTGTATTAGACAAAGCAATGGTAGGCATATAAAAGGCTACGCTACACGTATACAGTGCAAAAAGTATTGTAAATGAAACTTGTGAGACGTCTTGAGAGAAGTAATAACCCGTTAGAATAATAAAAAAGGCAGCTAAAGCATGGCAATAACCCAAAAGTTTCTGAGCAGGAATCCAACGGTCTGCAACGATGCCCATCAAAGCGGGCATTAGAATTGATACGATTCCTTGAACTGCATAAAACAACCCTATTTTTGCACCTAATCCGATAGTGTCTAAGTAATTGCCCATGGAAGTGAGATAGGCACCCCAAACAGCAAATTGTAAAAAACTTAAAATCGAAAGTTTTATTTTGAGATTCATATTTACAAGTTCTTTCTTTGATTAAATTGACTGATGTTTTTGAACCAACTTATAAATCAAATCAAATTGTTCTTTACGAGTCATTTCACTATTATCTATCACCACTGCATCTGCTGCTTGAATCAATGGAGCGTCTTTTCTGCTGCTATCCATTTCATCCCGTTCTTGTACGTTGGCCATTACTTCATCAAAAGTTACTTGTGCGCCTTTTTCTTTTAATTCCAGATATCTTCTTTGTGCGCGAACTTCACTTGAAGCAGTCATAAAAATCTTTAATTCTGCATCGGGAAAGACCACAGTTCCAATATCTCTTCCGTCCATCACAACACCTTTGTTTTTTCCGTAAACTTGTTGTTGTTGAACCAATTTGGCTCTTACTTCAGAAACAGCTGCAACTTTACTTACAAAGCTAGAAACTTCCATCGAGCGAATTTCTCGTTCAACATTTACCCCATTGAGGTACATTTCTGCATACCCCAAGTCTTCATTAAATACGAAATCCAAAGAAATCTCATCGAGATTACTAATCAACGACTTACTGTCAAAAAAATCCTTAGAAATAAATCTTTGTTGAAGCGCATAGAAAGTAACTGCGCGGTACATGGCTCCTGTATCAACATAAATATAATTGAGTGCTTGAGCAAGTTCTTTTGCCAAAGTACTTTTTCCAGTAGAGGAATGACCATCAATAGCTATGGTAATCTTTTTCAAAATGAATCAATTTTGGATGTCAAAATTACGAATTAAAGCTGTACAGACAACCCAAAAAGATTAGTATTTCCTGCTAAAGTATATCGATTATGTGCGTATTCGATTCGGAAGCGTTTCATTTTTAGACCAAAACCCGCCGAAAACCCAGCAAAATGTCGGTGTTCCAGAAGTTTCATTTCCTCACCATTTCTAAAGTTATAGCCTAATCGAATGTTAAAATTATTTTTCGGAAAAAGTTCAACTCCCAAAACAATATGGCGCATTAAATTGTTTCCAAAACCGACTTTCTCTTCGGTGATCGTTCCGTCTAAACCTTGTTGTGCACGATTTGGATTGGAAAAAGCCAAATCCCATTGTTGAAGATTTTCCATTGTAAAGTGCCAGCGAATCGGTACGTTTTCAAGTAATTTACTAACCCCAAAAGCAATTTCAAAAGGAAGTGTTTCTCTGGTATCATGGTAGCTTGATAACTGTCCACCGAGGTTCATAAATACCAAACCTGCCGTCCAACCGCTATCTTCGTTATGATACAAACCGCCAATATCAGCAGCAACAGCAAAAGAATTATACTGTTCCAGACTTGATGAAATAGCTTTTAGATTGGCGCCAATTGAAAAATTTGAATTTTGAATTGGATGTGCATAACCCACCGAAACCGCCACGTCATTTCCACTAAAATCACCGGTAGAAACTCCGTTCTCATCATAACCTGCAATGGTTCCGTAATCTAAGTAAGTTACTCCTACATGAAAACTGCGACCGTTTTTCATTTTGTGAGCATAAGCAGCCGAACCTAAACTTATATCACCATAAAACTTCCCGAAATTTACAGCGAGCATTCGATCCATTGATTCGTTGAGTGCTGCAGGGTTGTAGCTGACCTGATTCACTTCATTTCCTGTAATCGTGACATTGCTGCCCCCTAAAGCTGCTTGTTTAGGCGAAGTAGGCATTTGTAAGAATTGATAAGCATCCTTACCTCCTACTTGTCCGTAGGAAAAAGACAAACTCAACAAAGTAACTACTGTAAATATTTTGCGCATCGCGAATGGTTTTTCACAGAAACGAATGTATAAATTTAAAACGATAGAATAAAAAAAAAAGCACTTTTTTCTTCTTTAAAATTTAAGACAACAAACCAAGAATTTATTTGCTCCTTTTTTTCAAGCCCTTAATTTTTGTAAATAAAATTTCTTTTTCGTTAATTTGATTGTTCATTCTAAGTCTAACATCATGAAAACAATAAAATTAAGACTTCTATACCTTTTTGGGCTTCTAACTTTTGGGCAAATAACTTTTGCACAAACATCTTTCAATGAAATTTTGCCCATAGATACAGAAAATAGTATGGCAACCGAAGCAGAAACAACCTCAGCACCAGTGGATGTTTTAGCTGTTTTACAAGAAGTAATGGATGAGCTACATTCTATTGATGAAATCACCACCGATATAGCGGTTCTTTTGGCACATCAAATAGATGAAGAAGATTATTTTATTGAGGTTCTGGAAGAAGTAGAACACCTTTCAACAGAAACCACAAAAACAGCGTTCACAGAATGTCACGAAGACCTTACAGAAGAAATGGTAGCAGAATTATGTGCCACCATAAGATCACAACAAGATTCAATTCGACGACCGATATTAAGGTATGCTGAACTTATATTATTAGAGTTGGCAGGAGTGGATATCGATAACGATCACCCTGATTTAGTAGAAGAAAAGATGACGATTTTTTGGAAAAAAAATTATAAATGTTTGGAGTGTCATAGTGTAGCTCCCCCATTTCCTACAGGAAATTATCTAAAACAATTAGCTTCTGGCAATTATTTAGCTCAATTTCGCGATTTCCTTAGAAGCTACAAATTTCCTGTAAATATCATTGATGAAAGTGATGGATGCACGGTTTTAGATTATGTAGATGCTCAAATCAGAAGAACTCATGAAAGTGCTACAAGTATCCACGAATATTTACAAAAAGTAAGAGCATTGCTTATTCGTGAAGGAGCTAAACACGCCAATGATTTGGGTGGGAAGTGTTAGTTGTTTACGAACCAACTTTTCCAAAGTTCTAAACTTTAGAAAAGTTTGAAAGTATTATTTACTCTTCAACCGTTGAATAATTTTAAGTAAAACTTCTCTGTTTTTAGCTTCGTGGTAAAATTTAGGAAGTTTTTCCAACAGCGTAAAACCTGTTCGGTCTTTGTGTTCTCTGAGGGTTGCGGCAACATATCGTTCTAAATATTCGAGATGTTCTAAATTATATGCCTCAAACCGACTATTTTTAAAAGGCATCTGAAACCATAATTCGGTATCAAAATAAAAATCAGCAGAAGTGCGAAACTGAACTTTTTGCCCATAGAATTGCACCTGTGTCTGCCTTTCTCTGTGATAACCGCAATGTTCACATAACAATTGTGCTTGTTGCTTTTCATGATCCACTTTTGTGATTGCCTTTTTTTCACAGCGTGGGCATTTTACCCAGACCTCTTTAAAGAAATCGGATAAAATCTTTTTTTCGTCCTGAAAGCGATTGTTTGTCATTATTTAATAATCTTGCTCGGTTGTCAATTGTTCTTTTTTGGTTGCTATTTGATATTGGTCAATGGCATCGAAAATAGCGGCTCTGTTTGCACTTTGGATAGGAATTAAAAGCTGGGTCGTGGTTTCTTCGGCTGTCTGTGTTTCTTCTTGTTGCGTATTTAAATCTTTATAAACACTGAGGATTTGATGTAATTGAGGTTCGTCAAATTCTATCAACAGAAACTGGCTCTTTGGGAAGTCTTCAAAATAAAACGGACAATCGTAAAAAATCTTTGCCGATTGGATTTCAAAAGCAGTAGCTATCTCAACTGTTTCGCGCAAATACCGTTCTGAGAATGAAGGTTTGAACCGATCATACAGCATCATTCCTGATACAAATGTTGTTTCGTTTATAGAAAAATCAGTGATTTTAAAAGTGCTGTATTCACTGTCAATCGTTCTGATATAACCTGATTTTCCGGAAAAATAAGACGCTTCGTTTTGAAGTAAATCAGTGAGTTTTTGCCATTCTTTTTCTTGTGCAAATAAGAAAGTACTGCTAAAAACAAACCACCAGATTATTAAAAACTGCTTTTTCATATTCGTTTATTTTTAAAATCTCGTTGTTCTTTTGCCAAGCGTTTTACCTTGTTTTTCTTTTCGTCACGGTTGCGGTCACTTTTAAAAAACATACAACTTTCGGCTAAATTACTTCCTTGTTTTATCATCAAACCATTATAAGGACAATAATCGTAACCACAATTGTGTTTAGCATAAACCCCGAAATTTCGGTGTTTTATTTTTTTATCCTTCAATATTTCTTCTTGATTTTCTCGGATGATTTCCCAAAAAGCCAACTCCTCCTGTGGGGTAAGTTCGGTTTCTAAATGCACCACTTTCAGATAAGTCAATGGATCTTTGAGTTGTAAAAAATCAAAAGTTTTCTGAAAATATTGATGTGCAAAATCACGGATTTCCGTTTTGTCTTCCATTGTCAATTGCTCATTTTCTAACAACGAACGATACAAACCCAAGGTATTAAAATCGCTGTATTGTTTGTGATTTTCGATAAAATACAGGTATTCCTCTTTTTGTAATTGGTTGAACGGTTTGTTTATTTTCATGTTGTTTTAGTTTTCATCTAATTTTTTAGACGCTTCTTTTAGCTCTTTGATGTATTGTAACAGTTTGGTTATTTCTTCCTCTTTTTGGTGTAATTGACGTTCGTAATTTTCTTTTTCATCTTGTTGTGATGCTTTGCACCTTGCAATCTCAGTTTGCGCTTCGGCATATTTTTTTGAGCTGACGCAACTTGTTAAGCTAAAGCTAAGGAGAAGTAAGTAGATTTTTAGTTTCATCGTTTTTAGTTTTTCGTAAAACTTCTGTTATGATTGAAGAAATTGTTTTAAAATAGCTTTTGTTATGTTATAATTGAAGGTTTTGTTTTCTGTTTTATAGATTTTGCTCATCTTTGAAACAACACCTGCTTAGAAACCGATACCAAATTGAAAAGCTGTTTGATCAGGGTTCATTTGTACTCCTATTTTTAATACTATTTTTCCAAGATTCGATTTAATACCAAATTCAGGAAAGATTGCTAAGTTTTTTCGTCCTTCCAATGTTAAGCTCTGCTCTAATTTTTCGTAATAATAAGGTTGCGAACTTACCACAACTCCTGCATATACCCATAGTGGATAGGTAATACAATAATTAAATCCAAGAGATCCTGCCAAGATACCTACTTCATATAAATCAGAATTGACGTCAAGTTCTTCTTGAGTAATGGTACCCGTAGATTTTCCAATCTTTAAACCAGGACCATTAAATTGACCTGCTATATACATTCCCAGTTTTCGATTAGCGGGCAAATTTCCTAACTCTATTCCGTAGGTTCCATTAGTAGCATACGAAAGCAGCACGTATGTTTTGCGATCTATCTCATTTATTTTAGACTGTTTTGCAATTTTTTTGTCTATTTGAGTAAGTTTTTTATTTACTTGTGAGCTATTTTTTCCATTAGGAAAAGTCGATTTATAAAGAATATACTTTTCTTTTGCCAACGAATATTCATCTGCTTTCTCCAAACTTACACCTTCGGTAAATAACAACTCTTCATACGCCGTTGTTACTTCATTCCTATTCGCTCCTTGTGGAAATTTTTGTAAATAAGCGTGTGCCTTTTCTGAAGTCCTATTTGATGTGAATAACAAATAAGCGTTTCTTTCTTGTGCAACGGTCAAAAGTTGCTTTATTTCATCTGCTTTATTACTTTCTGCAAAATCACGTAAAAAGTATTCATAATCTTCAGTTTTATCGGTCGATATTGCCTTATTGTATGCTTGTTTTTCTTTTTCTTGGAGAAGCTGTGTAACTTTTGTTGCATTATCGTGTTGAGAGAACTTTCTTAAATAAGCTCGAAGCTGCTCCACATTTCCAGAAATAGCAGATTGATAAAGGGCTTTTTCATCTTTGATTTCGTTCAGGTAATTTTCTACTTGGCTAATACTTTGTTTCCCTTCATTATCTGTATTCAACTGCTTGGCTTGTGTTAATAAACGTGTAGCATCGTCTAATTTGTCTTCTTCAATTTTAGCTATAACCTGTCCAAGCAGCTCCTGCACACGAAATTGCTTTTCCTGTTTTTCGGCTTCCTGTTGCAATGCCTGTTGCTCGGCTTCAAACTGTTTTTGCTCGGCTTGTTCGATACGTTCGATGTAGGGATTGAGTTCCTGATACAGCGAATAATCTGCGGTAAAACCCGAAAACACTGTGAGCGATTTACGGGCTTCAGCGATGTTGCCCATATCGGTATAAGTCTTGATACGCAATGCCTCGATACGGGCATTGGTTTTTTTGAGCAGCTTGACGGTTTCTTCCAAGGAAGTCAACGTTTTGTTGTAATCTTTGTTTTTATAAGCCGCTTCGGCTTCTAAGTAATGCGTTCGTGCCTGCAAGTCTGCCGATTGAGCAACCACCGATTGCATACCGATAAAAAGCAAGGTGATGTAGATAAGGTGTTTCATATTTGTAAGGATTAAATGTTATTTATTGACTAATCATTTCAACAAGAATCAAAAAGTCATTACCTATCTACGACTTTACCTGTTTTACCGTTATTATTATCCTTGTTTTCTGTTGATGATTCGGATGGTAAGTAAATATTTATAATGCTATGCACCATTTCATTTAAACTATCTGATGACTGATTATAGAAACTTTTGATTTTTTCAGATTTAATTTTGTAAGGATTCGTCTCTGTTATATTTACAGCTATTTCAGAAATAATAAAATCAGAATTCACTGGGAATTTATCTGATAAATATTGTGGGGTAGGGTTGTCTGTAGATAATTCACAATCTGAGAAGTACACTTCTTTTTTACCTACTTGTTTTAACTGAATAGATATTGGGGAAGATGTCATCTCTTTTTTTTCTTTTGTCTCCTTATCGTAATACGTTAGTTTAATTTCAATTGTATAATCATTATAATCATAATTTCTTTTAATTTTAGCTCCGCTTTTTCTTACATCCAATTCCTTTACGGCAAAAACAAATGTATTCTCCTCTTTAATTTCAAGTGGAACTATCCTTACAGTAAATATGGTATCCTTTTGTTTTTTGTCCTTTACTAAAATAGTTCTGTAAACATCAAATTGTGAGATGAATGCATTTCTTGATGTTAAATAAGGAGTTCTTGCGGTGAACTCACTTGCAAAACTTTTAGTGTTTTTTTCAAACAATTTACCAATTCCTTTAAATCCTAAATCAATAGCCGATGGTAATAAAGTGGCCATTAATGAACCCGCACCCAATGACATTGGTTTTATATCTTCTTTTTTTGGTTGAGGTATAAAACACTCTGAAGCATTAGGAAAAGACAGAACCGTTTCTTCCCCGATAATTTTTGTTTTTTCTCCTTTAGCATTATAGAACTTTGTCTGCCCCCAACCCTGCCCCACAAAGCCGAGAACCATTACTGTTGTTATTATTACTCTTTTCATAATTTCTAATTTTTATTTATTAGAATTGGATTAATTTTTTCTTTTAAATGTATTATTTACTTTATCGTGGATATACGTTACACCATTATAATCAACATATTTTGTTTCAGAGACCTTAAACATAGTATTCCAAGTGTCGCTTATCCAAGCAAATCCATTTTTAAATGGTTGTGCATTATAATAATGACCTGTATTAACAGTGTTTAAATTTTTGTCGATAATTTCATTTTCGGTTATCACAAAACCTTCTGAAAACACATAACCACTCGATCCAAAACGGTGCTCACTCAATCCAGAGTGAACTAAGTTTCCTTTTACATCAATATAACCACCTGTTTTTGTTTTATACCCTCTGCCTGTTTTGACAAACGCTAATCCGTCTGTAAAGGGAAAAACTGCTTCCCATTTGTTGTCTATATACAAAACATTTTTACCTGTCTTATCAATAAATTTGTACACATACTTTTTATCACTAACCTTCCAGGTTTTAACAAGTGCCAATCCATCTGAAAAATCAGATATTTCATCCCATCTATATTGAAAAGGTATAACTACTTTTCCCTGCTTATCTATAAAACCCCAATGTTCACCGTCTTCTGAAACCCTTGCTAAACCTTCGGAAAAACTAAATGCTTTTTTATATTTAGGTGGTATTACCCATTCTGCATACTTGTTAACAAAACCTATTTTCCCATTCGAATACTCCCCTAACTCAACCATTAGCAGACCTTCTTTAAAATTAAGACTATAATTTATGGAGTAGTCTATATTATTAATTACCGATATATTCCCTTTAGAGTCTAAAATTTTATATTGTTTCTGAGATTCATCGTAAACTACTGCAAGCCCCTCTTCATAACTCACAAACTTGTAATTATTTTTAGGGATAATAACATTGTTGTCTTTATCCCGAATCCACCACCAACCGTCATTGACCCAGCGTTTATTTTCAACTCTATAATTTGCGTATTCTAAAAGCGTAAAAGTCTTAGCTAGTTCCTCATCATATATAGCTTTTCCTGTTCCTTTAATGTTAATGTCAGCATTTTTGGTATCGGGTTGTTTGCTGGCTGTGCTTTCTGCTTTTTGAGCATCAGGCATTACAATTTTTAGTTTTGTTTCTTCGCCACCCGCCCAGAAGTCGTCGTCTTTTTTGTTGGTTTTTTGTCCTTTGGCTTCTTTATCAGCAATCTCTTTGGCTTTTTTCTCGTTTTCTTTGCGTTTCTTGCATTCATGATACTTCTCCAATTGGAATTCCAGAGCACTTATTGGCAGTGGTTTTACCTTAACACTTACATTCTTTTCAATGTTCTTATTCGCACTGACATTCCCTTCTAAGGTAAATTCGAAGTAGGCATGATTTTGTGTTATCGTTTTCGTTTCGGAATAAGTCTTTCCTTCAATATTGACCGAAACGGTTACTTGCGAACGAACCTGTACGGCACTAAAAGCACTATGCTGTGCGTGTGTGTAACAGCCCTCATCTCCGTAAAATGGCAAGGTATAGCTCTTGCCTTTGTATTTATATGCCGTTGGAGTGTCCATCCCTTTTAAATTAAAAGAAATTACTGCACGGGCAGGAGTCGTACCTAAAGCTCCTGATGATATTGCACGCTGTGTATAAGCTTTGATACTCGCAAAGGTAACAGTTGAAAAAACAGGTCCATCTCCTTTTGGCGTGGTTTCTACGCTAAGATTTTGTCCAAATGCAAAGGACAGATTAGCTAATAAAAAAGTAATTAAAATGATTTTTTTCATAATAGTGGTTGTTTAATTTTTAATACCGATCACACGGTCTGTAATTGTCGCCGTATTTATCGCCTTCAAAACGGACTTTATCATGCAGAAAATAAAACTCTCTACCGCTGTAAAGAAAAGCTTCGGTAGAACCATTGCTAATCGTTTTTCCCGCAGGTATTTCCAAGCGATAAATGGTTAAATCGTTGCGATCGTTGGTTAAGCGTGTACTTACCGAAATGGCGTGTGGGTAGCTGTTGCGTACTTCTACCTGAACTCTTTGTTTTCCTTGAATAGTAGATGGGTGCGAACGATGGCGTGTCCAAATTCCTTCGTAACATTTGGATTGTTGCCACTCTGACCATCCCGACCAATTTTGTGCCTGAGCCGTTGTAGTTACTGCAAAAAGCATCAAGATGATTGCTGCTGTGTTTCTGATTGTTTTAAAATTTGTTGTCATAGTTAAAGTTATAATTAGTGTTAGCTGATATGTGTTTTTTGTTCTTCTAATGAAGTTTATCGGTTAAGATTTTTATCACTCCTTAAATCTAAACAAAGTGTTAAAACAAAAAAATACCCAAAAGTGGGTATTTTTACAACAGTGACTCGGAGGGACAAACTAGACTAAAGTTACAATTAAAATCCTAAAAAAAATCATGAACACACTAACTAATCCACCCTCTTTCCATTACATATTTTACTAACATGGATTGATTTTTTAGTTTTAGTTTATTGCGTAAGTTTTTTTTGTGTTTATCAACAGTGTGGTGACTAAGGCATAATTTTTCGGCTATTTCTTTAGTAGTGTAGCCCAATGCTATAAGTTTCAATATCCCTTTTTCCCGAGGAGTAATACGAAAGGACTCTACCTCAGAAGTAAGAAAAGTTTTAGAGCCTTCTTGCTGCACTCCATCCATCATGTTTAACACAGTTTGAATTAAATCCTTTATATTGGCACCTTTAGAAAGGTAGGCATCAGCTCCGTTATGTTTTGCGTTTGAAACAAATTCTTCACTATAGAAACTGGACAGAATCATTACCTTTATCGTATTATTTTGCTTTTTTATTTCTTTACAGCATTCAATACCGTCCATCTCTGGCATATTGACATCTAGTATAACCGCATGGGGTTTGTTTTGAGAAATCATCTGTAATAACTCTTTTCCGTTATTGACTATTCCAATAATTTCTAGTTCTTTTACATCTTTAAATACCATCACAAGCGCTTCAGCAAAAAGCTGATGGTCGTCTGCTATAATTACTTTTATTTTAGCCATAGTCCCACTTTTAAAGATGTCCATCAGGAAATTGAAACAGAATACTCGTTCCTTCTGGATAAGCCTGAAATTCTACGACTCCTTTCAATTGGTTTATGCGCGAATAAATACTTTTCCACCCGATACCTTGTTTGGCTTGCGATTCTGAAAAACCTATTCCGTTATCGACATAAGTTAAAGAAATAGCCCCTTGCTTGGTATCTAATTTCAGTAAAATACGATTGGCTTTTGAGTGCCGAATCGCATTAGAAAGTAGCTCTTGAACGATTCTATAAATATGTATTTGAGCTTTTGAGTCGAGGGCTATTCCTGACGAATATTGATATTCTATGTTGATTCTTTTTGTTTGATTTATACTCTTGACAAGCTCATTTATAGCTGGATTTAGCCCAAATTTCTCTAAAGTAGGAGACGAAAGCTCTCTAGAGATAGCCCGCACTTCTTCTATACTTATTTCTAGCAACTCTACTCCTTTTTGTAGGTTATTTTGAGAGGCTTCATGTGTTGCTTTGTTTTTTTCTGTTTCTACATAAAGTTTAATCGTACCAAGCATTACGCCTAATCTGTCGTGCAATTCGTGAGCTATTTTTTGTTTTATTTTTTCTTTGCTTTCAAGAATTTTTATAATAGATTTTAGCTCTTCTTCTTTGAGTCGGGTAAGCATTTCTTGTTTTTCTAATTCGTGTTTTTTCTTTTGACTTAAGCTTTTTGTTCTAAACACAATTAACATTAAAACAGAAATAAGCAACACGGAGATAAGTAATATAATTACAATCTGGATATGCAAATAAAAATTACAGTTTAAGTTAAGCGACATTTTTGTAAAAT
>CAYNIM010000025.1:0-37101 GCA_964397335.1 uncultured Flavobacterium sp. | reverse complement strand
AAAAAACTAAAAATAAAAAAACCGCCTCGAAATATTGTATCGAGACGGCTTCTTTTTTATTTTACGAACCAGCCTCCTATATTACGATTCAATATTGGGAACTGCCTCATCAGAATCCATTATATCACTCAAATATCTATTTTCCAAGACTTTTAATAGCGCATCACGTGCTTCCTGAAAAACACCTCGTAAGCCACAGGTAGCCTCGCAACAATCATCGCAAGTTGCATAAAAATTCAAACTCACACAAGACAACATTGCCAAGGGCCCATTCACCACCCTAATAATTGAAGAAACCCTGACTTCAGATGGTAAGTTTGCCAAAGTATAACCTCCAAAACGCCCACGATGACTGATTAAAAATCCAGCGTTCTTTAATTCATGGAAAATATTTTCTAAAAAACGTAAAGGAATTTTCTTTTCTCGCGCAATAATACTCATCAACACAGGTCCTTTTCCGTGATGTTTCGCCAAATAGCCTAAAGCCTTTAATGCATATTTTGATTTTTGTGACAACATACTTCTCAATTATATCTCATGCAAATTTAACATTTTTTTACTAGCTTCAAACTTCACTTTATTGGTAAAGATTGAATAAAGTTAACTACTTTTGTGAAGATTAATTTTTAAACAAAAATATTATGTCATTAAGATTAGGAGATATTGCTCCCAACTTCACAGCAACTACTAGTTTGGGTACTTTAAACTTACACGATTATTTAGGTGAAGATTGGGGAGTACTATTTAGTCATCCTGCTGATTTCACACCTGTTTGCACCACAGAACTTGGAAAAACAGCAGCTTTAGCGACTGAATTTGCCAAAAGAAATGTAAAACCAATTGCCATTAGTGTTGACGATGTTGAAAGTCACAATCAATGGATCGGAGACATTAATGAAACACAAAATGTTTCTGTACAATTCCCGATAATTGCTGATGAAGAAAAAGAAGTTTCGAAATTGTACGATATGATTCATCCCAACGCAAGCGAAACAGCAACTGTTCGCAGTGTGTTCATCATTGATCCATCAAAGAAAATACGTTTAACACTGACATATCCAGCAAGCACCGGGCGTAATTTCGACGAAATCATCCGAGTAATCGACAGTTTGCAGCTTACTGATCAACATAAACTAGCAACGCCAGCAAATTGGAAAAATGGCGATGATTGTATCGTAACGCCAGCTGTAGCAACAGAAAAAGCTAAAGAAATTTTTGGTGATGTTAAAGAGGTTAAACCTTATTTAAGATATGTGAAACAGCCAAAATAAAGCTGCATAATCACTTCTAAATTAAGATAAATAAAAAAGCCAAAGTTTTCACTTTGGCTTTTTATATAAATATTATTGTTTATTATCTTCACACCATTTGCGAGCATTAACAAAAGCTTCTACCCAAGGCGTTACTTCGTCTTGTCTTCCAGATGGATAATGCGCCCAGTTCCATGGAAAAACAGAACGTTCAATATGTGGCATGGTCACTAAATGTCGACCTGTTTTATCACACATCATTGCTGTATTAAAATCTGAACCGTTCGGGTTTGCAGGATATTTATCATAAGCATATTTTGCAACTATATGGTATTGATTTTCCTCGTAAGGCAAACTAAATTTTCCTTCACCGTGTGAAATCCATACACCTAAAGTTGTTCCAGCTAATGTTGATAACATCACTGAGTTATTTTCTTGAACTTTTACAGAAATAAAGTTAGACTCGTGTTTTTCTGATGTATTATGCAACATTTTACCATGTTTCTCATGTTCAGGATTAATAAGATCCATCTCCATAAATAATTGGCAACCATTACAGATACCAACTGAAAGAGTATCGGGACGAGCAAAGAAGTTTTTCAATGCTTTATTTGCTTTCTCATTGTATTTAAAGGCTCCAGCCCATCCTTTTGCTGAACCTAAAACATCCGAGTTAGAGAAGCCTCCAACAGCACCAATAAATTGAATCTCTTCAAGGGTTTCTCTTCCTGAAATCAAATCAGTCATATGCACGTCCTTCACATCGAATCCAGCCAAATACATTGCATTTGCCATCTCTCTTTCCGAATTAGAACCTTTTTCACGAATGATTGCTGCTTTTGGTCTCGCTGTACCTTTTTCAGGTCTCTGCCCTGTAAAGTGCATAGGGAATGAAAAACGCAAAGGCTGGTATTTATAATTCATCAAACGCTCGCGCGCCATTCCATTTTTGGATTGTTTCTTATCTAAATAATAAGAAGTAATGAACCAAGTATCTCTTAATTCATTGATGTTAAAGTTGTAATAATCTTTTCCGAAGAAAATTTTCAATTCATGCCCTTCTGATGGCACACCAATCTTAACAAACTCAATTCCGTTGACAGACATTTTGTCTTCAAAAACACGGTCGTCCTCTGCTTGTAAAACCACCGCAATGTTTTCGTTGAACAACGCTTTAATGATGTCTGGTTCGTTTAATCCAGTTAAATCTAAATCAGCATCTAAATTGTAACCAGCAAAGCACATTTCTAAAAGTGTTGTAATCAACCCTCCAGAACCTACATCATGACCTGCTGCAATTTGATTCGCAACAATGAGTTCTTGAATGGTATTGAATGCTTTTTTGAAATAAACGGCATCTGTAATCGTTGGAACTTCGTTTCCTACTTTATCAAGAATCTGTGCAAAAGACGATCCTCCTAGTTTAAGTTTATCTTTAGATAAGTTAATATAATATATTGATCCTGCGCTTTTAGACAAAACAGGCTCTACTACTTTTGTAATATCATTACAATTTCCTGCTGCGGAAATAATAACCGTTCCTGGAGCAATTACATCTCCTTCTGGATACTTTTGTTTCATTGACAAAGAATCCTTTCCAGTAGGAATATTGATTCCTAATTCGATTGCAAAATCAGAACAAGCTTTAACAGCTTCATACAAACGAGCATCTTCTCCTTTATTGTTACAAGCCCACATCCAGTTGGCAGATAATGAAACGCTGTCTAAACCATTCTTTAAAGGAGCAAAAACAATATTAGATAAGGCTTCGCCAATTGCATTTCTACTTCCAGCAGCTGGATCAACCAAAGCCGTTATAGGAGAATGGCCAATAGTAGTGGCAACACCTTCTTTTCCTTTAAAGTCTAATGCCATAACTCCCACATTGTTCAAAGGCAATTGCAAAGGTCCCGTACATTGTTGTTTGGCAACACGTCCGCCCACACAACGATCCACTTTATTTGTTAACCAATCCTTACATGCTACAGCTTCCAATTGTAGAACTTGGTTAAGGTAATTATAAACTTCTTCTTTTTCGTATGTTAGATCGGCAAAATTATATACAACCGTTTCATCTTTCATAATTGTTTTAGGCGAAGAACCAAACATTTCTTCCAAAGCAAAATCCATTGGTTTTTCACCAGTAGTAGACGATTCAAAAGTAAAGCGTTGATTGTTCGTTACCGTACCAACTGTATACATCGGAGCACGTTCACGTTCAGAAACACGTTTTAAAACATCTATATTTTCTTTAGAGATGACTAATCCCATACGTTCTTGAGATTCGTTTCCGATGATTTCTTTAGCTGAAAGACTTGGATCGCCCACAGGCAATTTATCCAGATCAATCAAACCTCCAGTATTTTCAACTAATTCAGAAAGACAATTCAAGTGCCCTCCCGCACCGTGGTCGTGAATAGAAACAATAGGGTTTTCGTCAGATTCAACCATACCTCGAACAGCATTGGCTGCACGCTTTTGCATTTCGGGATTAGAACGTTGTACAGCATTTAATTCAATACCTGTACCGAAAGCTCCAGTATCAGCAGAAGAAACAGCTGCTCCACCCATTCCTATTCGGTAATTTTCTCCACCTAAAATCACAATTTCGTCGCCTTCTTTTGGATCTAATTTTTTGGCTTGCTCTAATTTTCCGTAGCCAATACCACCTGCTTGCATGATAACTTTATCGTAACCAATTTTACGATTGTTTTCCTCATGTTCAAAAGTTAAAACAGAACCAGCAATCAGAGGTTGACCAAATTTATTACCAAAATCGGAAGCTCCGTTTGAAGCCTTAATCAAGATATCCATTGGTGTTTGGTACAACCAATTACGTTCTTTCATACCACTTTCCCACGGACGATCGTCTTCTAATCTTGAATAAGAAGTCATGTAAACCGCTGTTCCGGCCAAAGGTAAAGAACCTTGTCCGCCTGCTAAACGGTCACGAATCTCTCCTCCTGAACCCGTAGCTGCTCCACTAAACGGCTCAACCGTAGTAGGGAAATTATGTGTTTCTGCTTTAAGTGAAATTACTGAATTGAAGTCTTTTTCCACATAAAAATCAGGTTTATCGGCTGATTTTGGTGCAAATTGTGTTACTTTCGGTCCTTGTACGAAAGCAACGTTATCTTTATATGCCGAGACAATATCATTTGGATTTGTTTCGGATGTTTTCTTAATTAATTTAAAAAGCGAAACAGGCTGTTCCACTCCATCAATAACAAAAGTTCCGTTAAATATTTTATGACGACAGTGTTCTGAATTTACTTGAGAAAACCCAAAAACCTCAGAATCGGTCAATTTACGTCCAATTTTCTTAGAAACGTTGTTTAAATATTCAACTTCCGCTTCGTTCATAGATAATCCTTCTTGCTCATTATAAGCAGCAATATCTTCGATTTCCAAAACAGATTCTGGTTGAACATCCACAGTAAACATTTCTTGATTCAAAGTTTCAAATTTTTGAGAAATCATTGGATCGAAATCAGTAAAATCAGCTTCAACTTTATGAAATTCTTCAATACGAATAATCCCATTAACTCCCATGTTTTGAGTAATTTCAACTGCATTGGTGCTCCAAGGGGTAATCATAGCCGCTCTTGGACCCACATAAAAATTGTTTATTGTTGGCGCATCTATAACATTGGCGTCTCCAAACAACCATTTTAGTTTTGCTACGTCATCAGCGTTTAAAGGGAACGATGTCTGCACTGCATAAACCGTACCAGATACATTTTCATAGAATTGAATCATCGCGAAAGAGATTTGTCTAGTTGTGTTTTTTAAAACAAAAATTAAACTACAAATTTACTACTAAAAAATGAAATTTACAATTAATCTTGAGGCGAATCTACATGCTGATAAGCTCCTAAATCTGGGGAAGTTGTTCGGTTTATTCCGTTCAAATCCAGAGGTACTTCTTGTGCATGTATTGATTTACCAAATCCAATAAGATTTTCTGCTTGATCTGTTATCATCAATTGGTTCTTTTCGGTATTGAAAAAATACGGTCGAAATTGAATTGTATTTTTAGCTATCAAACAGTTTTCAAAACGTGTTGTGTCTTCAAAATCATAAGGAAAACCTGTTGGAAATCTATTAGCAGTATTAAAGAATTTAATAAGCGTATTTTCCATTTTTACGTCAAAGTTGACGGTCTCGTTGCCTGGATAAAGCAACAGAGATTCATTGGAATTGCCGTAAATGATACTATTCTTAAAGTGCGCTTGGATTGCAAATTCATTCGATCCGTCATCGTTATCGATAATCACAGCGGTATGATTTTGTCGGTTCCAATAATTAGCAAAGGTACAATGTGTGAAATCATAAATTCCTCCTTTAGAAAGCGCTAGAGCGGCTCTTCCCATATTATTGGTCACAATGTTTTTCCCATTGATTTTAGCATTGATGCCTATGATTCCATAATTGGAGCAATTATAAATTTGTAAATTCTCTAACTGTAAATCTTGAGACTGTGCGTTGATTCCAATTACTGCATTTTTAATCAATATGTTTTTTAAAACCCCTTTGCTTCCATTTCCAAAAAGCACCATATCCCACTGTCCTTCAACATCTTCAAAATAGGGTTCTAAGCGGTCTCCTTGAAAAACAATTGGATGATCGATACTTCCTTCAGCATTGATTTGAGCGTTAGAAAACACGAGCAATGCAGAGCCTTTATGAAAATGAACATTTGCCCCTTCACTGATTTCCAAGACTTTATTTGGCGGAACAGCTGCATATCCATAAATTACATATGGCTTTTCGTTATTCCAAATCAACTCATTTCCGTTCAGTTCATCGTCATCGTCTAAAAAGAATCCATAAACAGCTTCTCCGTTAATGTTTATGGTTTCGTAACTATCATCAGGAAAACGTTTTGGATAGAGAAAAATGGCATCTCTAACCAGGGTAACTAAATTAACGTGTTGCTGCTGACTCGATGAATGAAAGAGAATCTCATCCGTGTATAGAAATTCTTTATCGTTGGTTTGTTCTTTAATATCTACTGTCGTTTCAACAAAAACGAAAAGGCTGTCGTTTGCCAAAAGTTCAACATTTTCAAATGATTTTCCAGAAATTCCATCTACCATCAATCGAAAACCAGAGCTCTCTCCGTTTTTTAATCGAATCGATGGAATTTTAATATCTTTATTACTATTATTGTACACCTTTAAATTATAAGTACTAGACCCGATATTAGAGAAAATCGTGTCTAAATAAACGGTGTCTTTAGAAAAGCTTAACTCTGAGCCATCTGCAGGTTCAAAGTGAAAATCATCTCGACAAGATGTTATGCCGAAGATGAGAAAAAGAACGATAAAACTATGTAAAAACCTCATATTTGTTTATCAATTAAATTATTTATAGCAGTCAATGTTGTTTGTTCTTCCTTGCTCAAGTTGTAATGTTCCTGAACATATAAAGACGCTTTTTGCCCCAATTTAATCATTTTTTCTGGGTCTTGATTATACAACTTCACCCTATTTTCAATTTCATTTACAAATTTAACAATATTTCGATCTGGAACAATTGATGAAAATTCATCCAACAAATATTCGCTACCTGCATTTCCTGCATAACCAACAACATAGCAACCACAAGCCATTGCTTCTACTGGTGGCAATCCAAAGCCTTCATTATAATTGAAACTCAAAAAAAGCGCACTTTTTTGTAGAATCTCTGCAACTTCTCTTTCAGTACAATTGTCGATTGCTTGCCATTTCCAATCTTTGAAATGTGGATTGGTTGCCAAAATATGATAAATTTGATTGATGTCTTCTTTCAACTTTCTTGGCATAAATGCTATCATCTTTTCTTTATGTGGAGAAAATGAAAACAAGGATGAGATTCCTAGATGAATGCGTGCTACATTTTCTGTTGGAAAAGTTAATTTCAAATACTGTTCCGAATCTTTTGATACAGTTAAAAATCCAATGAAATTTTTGTTTTTGTAAGTATCTTCAGTTAAAGTCTTTAGAAACGGAAATAAATTAAAAGTATAATAACAATTTTGATTGTAAATTATATACTTATTGTTTGTAATCGTATGTATTTGTGAACCGAAAATTTCAGGATAAATTAAAATTGCGTCTTGTTCAGGAAGTCTTCTACTCATGAACAACAATTGAAAGAAATCTTTAAAAATGTATTTAAATTTTTTCTTACGAATCAGTTTTTTAATTTTAAAAAACAAAAAAGGGTAATACTTTATTTTTGTATCAGAATGAAACCAAGTGTTTTTAAAACCTTTTTTACCATGAATAATTGCAACTTCAAAATTATTTTTTTGCAAAATTTCGCATAATTTATATAGCTGTTTAATGCCTCCGGTGGGGGCTTTAATTTCAGGACATACGATATAAATTTTCTTTTGCATCTATTTTAATTTTGAATATTATCGTAAAATACAGTTTGAACCCAATGTTTCAAAGTATACTTTTGATAAATTTCTGCAGGAATTTCCTCGTATTTAGAGTTTAAAAAATCGTCGGGTAATTTAACATCTTGATTATCTATAACCAAAATATTATTGGGATTATAAAAATCGTATTGGGTGATGGTCTGATTATTAGTGATGATTTTTTTATGTAATGCCATCGCTTCGAAAATTCTAAAGCTCAATCCAGTTTGCTTAGGTCGGACCAAATCAATTAGGATTTCAGAATTTTTCATTTTATCAATAACAAGTTCTAAATCAATATGATGATTTATTAATTGTATGTTTTTATTTCCATTTTTAAATTCTGGATAAGCAACGATAAATTCGTAATTAGCGATTCCTTTTTCATCAAAAAAATCAGCAATTTCACTCAAGATTTTTTCACGTTCTATTGATTTCGACAAAATCATGAATGTTTTGTTTTTGCAATCTTCATTGACTTCTTTATCTAAATAAATAAAATTTGTCAAAAAACCTAAATCATGATTAGATTTAACATCCTCAATATCAAAAGAATAAACTTTATCAAACAATTGTTTATAGTTTATTGGCAACGGAATTCTTGTTAAAGAATCGTAATTATGCGCTATATAAAACTGTGCTTTTTCTCTCAATAAATTGACTATATCAGCATGGAATTGATAGGGATTTACGATCAAAATACAATCTTGCTTTGGAAGCTGGTGAATGATTTCCAAAATTTTATTGTTCCGATAGTTCTTTTTTATGTTTTTATTGAAAAGTAATTTATTGAAGAAATTTACGATACGTTCTTTCTTGTTTTTGTAAACATACTTTATTTTATCGCTATCAATAAATGTCACTTCATTTCCTTGCAGCTTTAAATAATCCGCCACCTTTTCATTAAATCCCCATAAATCGAAAGCCACAATTGTAATTTTCATATACTTCCTAAAGTTTATTGTAGAAATTTAGGTAATTTTTTTCTAAATTAATTAAATCGAAACGTTCTTTTACTATAGTAAACGATTTTTCTTTAAATTTATTAGCTAACTCATTATTATCAAGTAATTGCAAGCATTTTTCAGCCAAAGTTTTTTCATCACCAATCTCTGAAAGAAAACCATTTTCACCATCAATAATTACTTCTGGTATTCCCCCTGCTTTGGTTGAAACAATTGGAATTCTTGATGCAAAAGCTTCATAAATTGTTAAAGGCAACCCTTCTGTGATTGAAGACATTAATAACAAGTCGAATTCTTTTAAATAATCGGCTACATTTGGTTTGAAACCTAAAAAATGAATTTTATCAGTCAACTTTTTCTCTTCTACCAACCCTTTTAACATCGTTTCTTCAGCGCCTTTTCCTAAAATAACGAAATGAACTGCTTCATTATTTTCACAAACCAATTCGGCAGTTTTAATAAAGGTAACTAAATCTTTTTGTTTTGATAGTGAGGAAATATTCCCGACAATTATTTTTTCCGATCCTAAATTTAATTCGTTTAATAAAAAACCTGTTTTCGTTTTATTTTCAAATTTTTGAACATCGATAGCATCATAGATTGTCAAAAGTTTATCCGCAGGCAAATTAATGTCGTGAAAAATTTTCTCAACAGCTTTAGAGACAGAAACAATTTTATTGATGTACTTATTATTGTACTTCAGTTTTTTAAAAAAATTGTTTTTAATCGGATTGTTTCTCTTGCGACTGTAGATCAGTTTAATATTTTTATTGACAAGCATTTTAGCAATAATCGCTGCAGATAATGCGCTTGAATCGTGGATGTGTAATACATCTATGTTGTTGATTTTTATTTGCTCAATGATGGGCTGAATCAAAGAAAAGACTTTGTTTTTTTTGACATAAGACACCACTTGCGCTTGATCATCGACTGCTTTTTGATACAAAACACTATTTTCTGGACACAAAATAAATTGATTGAGCGTCGGGTACTTTTTCAAAAGATTATAAATGGTATACATTTGGGCATCGCCACCTCTCCATTCAACAATCGAAGTTACGTTTAAAATGTTCATATAATGTATTTTGACCAAAATTGTGAACCCCCTTTCTTATTAAAACCGTGGCATGCAAATGGCAATTCATTGTTCAAAATTTCAAATGCAATTTCTGGTTTTCTATCTACACAAAAGTACAAGGCTGTTCTATAATCCGGTATTTTAATCGCATATTTTTGAGGCACATATAAAGACCAAAAAACATCTTCTATATGATAATTTTCTTTTTCTCTTCTAGCAATAAACTTCTTTATCTGCTCTTGTTCTTTGGTTGCAATCTCAAAAAAAAGATTGGTGTTTCGGAGTGAAAACCCACCGTTACCAACTTTATTAATGTGGTTATAATGCTTTTCTTTTCCGCCAAAAGTTTTTTTCAATTTATTAAAAACAAAACGTATTTGATGGCTGAAAAAGGTGTTTTTACTGTCTAACCAAGGTGCGCCTATATAATCAAAACCTTTGTCTAACCAATAACTCAAGTCGTTTTTAAAAACATAAGCATCGGTTTGGCAAATTAAAATATACTTAAAACCCAAAAATGTTTTATAAAAATCTGGAGTCATCATCAATTGATTATATCCGTCTATGGAGGAGAAAAAATCACAATCAAATCTATAAGTATTGAATTCAAAATCTATTTTATATGCTTTTAAAAAACTGATATCTAATGAATTTGGAGCTATAAAAGCAATTTGAAACTCTTTCAAATGTTGACCGACACTCGCCAATGATTTTTGTTCAAAATCATCAAAATGGTCTCTGTAAAGAGGTATTAAAATTAAAACTTTTTCTTGCGGTGTCTTCATATTATTTAATCAAAGAATGCGACAAATATAAGATACTTTTTACGAACGATTGAAAACTGTTGATTGAAACTTTATTTAACCCGTGTTTTTTATTAATTTTGTTTTATATTAACCTAACTTCGTAAATTAAGTTGTTCATCCTATTTCCTTGCTGTTAATCAGTGGATGTTTTTTTTGGATATTCGAATTCAGGTTGACACAATAAAGCATAAAAAACTAGAAATTCCTTTTATGAAATTAATATTAAATCCTGATTATAAGCAGATCGAAATCGAAATTAAAGATGCGATTCTCAACTTTGAAAACAAAGGACAACTTTTGGTGAAAGGAAGTCGAAATACAATTAAAATTTTCGAGACTTCTGAAGGAGTGATTAATGTAAAATCATTTAAAAAACCCAACCTCATCAATACTTTGGTTTATCGTTATTTACGAGCTTCAAAAGCAAAGCGATCATTTGAATTTGCTCAAAAACTGACTTCAAAAGGGATTGGAACTCCAGAACCAATAGCCTATGCTGAGTTTTCTAGTGGTATTGGTTTGGGTAGAAGTTTCTACGTTTGTAAACATATAGATGCAACCTATACTTATCGAGATTTGGTTGAACAACCTTTTTTAAAAAACCACAACTTAATTTTAAGAGCTTTCACTCGATTTTGCTTTGAATTACATGAAAACGGTGTAGAATTTAAAGATCATTCACCTGGAAATACGCTGATCCGAATAAATGAAAACTCTGAATATTCTTTTTATTTAGTGGATTTGAACCGAATGAACTTTTTAAAGGAATTGTCTTTTGAACAACGTATGTACAATTTGCGAAGATTAACTCCAAAAAAGGATATGATTGCCGTTATGTCGAGTGAATATGCAAAATTATATCCACAACAAACAGAAGAGAATATTTTTCAATTGATGTGGCAATACACTTTAGATTTTCAAGAGCATTTTCAAAGAAAACAAAAACTAAAAAAACGTTTAAAATTTTGGAAAAAGTAGCTTTTTACTTTTTCTGCAAACGTTTTATTTCTTTGTATCGCTCCTTAACTCCTTGAGCATAAACTTTACAAATAACGAAGCCTTTTTTACCGTCTAAAAATCCTAATCTAAAGAAATAGCGGTTTAAAAAGGTGTAAATCGGATGTAGAAAGGCTAAAATTGGATTGTAATTCGCCCCTTCGTTTAGTTTTTCAATAGCTTTTAATCGATTGTAATAAAACACTTTATCCTTAAAGTGCTGATGATGAGCGTAAGAATAATGAATCAAATAGTTTTGAAGAACGGCGACGTTTTCGTTAAAGTTTAACTTTTCATGAACGATTCCGTTGTATCTAGCATTTTCTTTTTTAAACAAACGCAAATTCTTATCAGATTGTAATCCAGAAAAACGTACAGGCTGATTGAAAAAATAAAATTTTCGTTTAAGATAATAACCTCTTTTGCTAGGCTCTGAATTCAAAGTTTGCAAAATTTCGTTTTTCAATTCTTCTGGAATACGCTCATCTGCATCTACAAACAAAATCCAATCGTTAGTAGCAAAATCAATTGCAACATTACGTTGTTCTGAAAAATTTTCAAAATGATGTTGATACGCTTTTACATGAGGAAATTCGTTTACAATTTCCATTGTTTTATCTGAACTAAAAGAATCGACCACAATAATTTCGTCTGCAAAATTCAAATTTTGAAGCAGTTCTCTAATGTTTTTTTCTTCATTAAGAGTGATAACTAATGCAGTGAGTTTATTTTTATTAATTACTTTCATTAACCAAATTAGTTTTGATAAAACGGGTCAGTAAATCTCCGAAAAAACTTGGTGAAAACATCTGATAAAGCTTTTCGTTTTCACTTTTAATTTCTTTTAATTGTTTATTCTTAAAAAGCTCTGGTTTGTAATCGTTTAGATGCACAGAAACGTGTTTTACTCCGTCTTCAAAAGTGTTCCATGCAGCTTTTTCAATCCAAGGCGAAAAAATAATAAACGTTGCTTTATTCAATGCTTTTGCCATATTCATGGTACCTCCATCATTTCCAATTACCATAGAACACTGATTCATTAGCGCGAGTAATCCTCTTAGATCATTTCCTAAAACATTGAAAAAAACTTTTTCCCTAGTTTCCTCCTCACAAGAATCTAAAACTTTTTTTGCTTTTTCAACTTGATTTGGAAGATAATTAAACAAAATTTGCACCTCATTTTTAGCCAACTCATCTGCCACTTTTGTCATGTAATGAAGCGGATAGGTTTTGGTGTCGTTGCTTCCAATAATATTAAGCATAATTATTGGTTTTTGCAAATCAATTTTGTTTTGAATTAAAGTATTAATAGCTTGTTGATTTTCAGTAGCTGTAACTTTTATAACTGGTTTTGTAATCAATAAATCAGTGCTAATTTCTAAAGGACTCAACAACTTTAAACGATGTTCAATAACTAATCCTAAGTTTGTTTGGGGTTTTGGATGGCGTTCAATTAAATGAGTATACAAGAAATTAGAGACTCCTTTTTTGAATGAAATTTTTAAAGGTGCTTTAGACAAACCTACAATAATCCAACTTTCTAGTTTACTGTAAGCGTCAATGATGACATCGTAATTTTCTTTTTTTAATTGAAGAGCAAATTGAATAAAAGCTTTTTTGTTTGATCTGTATTCTTTCTTAAAAAAAAGAACGTTATAATTTTTTTCATTAGCTTCAATTACAGGATATGTACTTTCATATATCAAGTAATCCACTTGAGCATTCGGATAGGCTTTGCTTAGCGTTTCACAGAGGATTGTGCTAACCAAAACATCTCCAATCATTTTTTGTTGAATTACTAATATTTTTTTCATCCTTTTTTAACTGAAAGTTATTTTTACAAAAATATTAAAATACTCTATATTTGTTGACATGAAACCGAATATTTCAATAATAGTCAGTACCTACAATTCTCCAGCATGGCTCGAAAAGGTCATTTATGGGTTTAGTGTACAGTCTTACAAAGACTTTGAGCTGTTGATTGCCGATGATGGCTCAACAAACGAAACAGCAAATTTGATTACAAGATTACAAAAAGAAGTCGACTTTCCTATCATTCATGTGTGGCATCCCGACAATGGATTTCAAAAAACCATCATTTTAAACAAAGCTGTGCTGCAAACCAACGCAGATTATATTATTATGACTGATGGCGATTGTATTCCAAGAAAGGATTTTGTTGAAACGCATCTAAAACTGAGAGAGAAAGGTTATTTTTTATCGGGTGGATATCACAAACTACCAATGTCTTTGTCAGAACTTATCACTAAAGATGACATTGTTTCTGAGCGCTGTTTTGATGTTAAATGGCTACTAGAAAACGGAATGAAACCTTCTTTTAAAAACAATAAACTCACTGCTAAAGGTTTTAAAAGTCGACTATTAAATTTTATTACTCCTACTACTCCTTCTTGGAATGGGCATAATTCTTCTGCTTGGAAAAACGACATTCTTACTGTAAATGGTTTTGATGAACGCATGGAATATGGAGGGGAAGACCGTGAATTAGGTGAACGATTAATCAATAATAATATTAAAGGAAAGCAAATAAGATACAGCACAACTTGTATTCATTTAGATCATGCAAGAGGTTATGTAAACGAAAAGGCTTTGGCGGTAAACAAAAGAATTCGCCAGGAAACAAAGGAAAATAAAAGTATTTGGACAAAATACGGCATAAAAAAAGACAGTTGAAAAACTGTCTTTTTTTTTATACCGATACGTTATGTTCACGTAAAGCATCGTTGAGTGAGGTTTTCTTATCAGTACTTTCCTTTCTTTTTCCAATGATAAGTGCACAAGGAACCTGAAACTCTCCTGCTGGAAATTGTTTGGTATAAGAACCTGGTATAACTACCGAACGCTCTGGCACATATCCCTTAATTTCTTTAGGTGTTGAACCAGTTACATCGATAATTTTCGTAGACGCTGTTAAGACCACATTTGCTCCCAAAACAGCCTCTTTACCTACTCTTACTCCTTCTACAACAATACATCTTGAACCAACAAAAACATTATCTTCAATGATCACAGGCGCTGCTTGAAGCGGTTCTAAAACACCTCCGATTCCTACACCTCCAGATAAATGTACATTCTTACCTATTTGCGCACAAGAACCTACAGTTGCCCATGTATCTACCATGGTACCTTCATCTACATATGCACCAATATTCACATACGACGGCATTAAAATCACTCCAGATGAAATATAAGCTCCATGACGTGCCACAGCATTGGGAACTACACGAATACCTTTTTCAGCAAAATTCTTTTTCAATGGAATTTTATCATGATATTCAAAGATTCCCGCTTCCATAGTTTCCATTTGTTGAATTGGAAAATAAAGAACTACAGCTTTTTTAACCCATTCATTAATTTGCCAGCCTTCTTCGGTTGGTTCAGCTGTGCGTAAAGTTCCTTCGTCTATTAAATCAATAACCGCTCTAATTGCCTTTTGAGTTTCTTCTTGTTTAAGCAATTCTCGATTATCCCAAGCTTGTTCTATACTTTTTCTTAATAATTCCATTTCTATTTTTTTATAGTTTTTTTTATTTAAAACGCTCAAAATGTGCTTTCAAAAGCGCCTCCCTATGGTCTGGATGTGCAATATCGATTAACAACTTAGAGCGTTGTTCCATATTTTTCCCGTATAGATTTACAACACCATATTCGGTAACTACATAATGAACATGTCCACGAGTGGTTACTACTCCTGCACCTTGTTTTAAAAGTGGAGTTATCTTTGAAACACCTTTGCCTGTGACCGAAGGCATGGCTATAATCGCTTTTCCACCTTCTGACAAAGAAGCACCACGCATAAAATCCATTTGCCCTCCGATTCCTGAGTATTGATAAGTACCAATTGAATCTGCACAAACTTGCCCTGTTAAATCTATCTCTAAAGCCGAATTAATCGCTACAACTTTTTTATTTCTACAAATAATACCAGTATCATTAACATGCGCAACATTCATAAAAGAAACGGTAGGATTATCATCTACAAAATCATAAAGTTTTTGAGTTCCAGCGATAAAAGAAGTAACCGTTTTTCCTCTATGGATTTGCTTTTTTTCGTTGTTAACTACACCACTTTGAATTAACGGTACAAGCCCATCGGAAAACATTTCTGTATGAACCCCTAAATCCTTATGGTTCATAAGATTTCCTAAAACAGCATTTGGAATGGAACCAATACCTGCTTGTAGTGTAGAACCATCTTCGATTAATTCTGCTACATTTTTTCCGATTTGCATTGAAATCGCATCGTTAGAGTTGTAATCTACTGATAGTAGTTCCGCCTCGTGCCAAACCATTGCTTTAAATTTTGAAAAGTGCACGGAAGAATCTCCATGTGTGCGAACCATTTTTGGATTGACTTGAGCAATTACAGTTTTTGCTTCTCTAACTGCAGTCCATGCCGCATCAATTGAAGTTCCTAATGAACAATAACCATGACGGTCTGGTGGTGAAACATGAACAATAGCGACGTCTAACGGTAAAGCTCCGTTGGTGAAAAGTCTTGGTATTTCACTTAAGAAAATTGGGATGTAACCACCGTGAGAACTATTTGCCCAATCGCGGATGTTTGCAGATACAAAAAGAGAATTAAAGTAAAATGAATCCAGAATCTCTTTTTTATTCCAATCAATCTGACCAAAAGTACTAATAGAAACTAACTCTACATTTTTTATTGTACCTGCTCTTTTAAAAAGTGCTTCAACTAAATAAAGTGGAGTTGCAGCACTACCATGTAGGAAAATCCGATCCCCACTTTTAACTAATTGGACGGCTTCTTCTGCCGAAATATAGTTTGCCATACAGCTTTAATTTTTTATCGATTTCAATCGTCTTTGATTTATTATTGAGCTATAAATTAAAAAAACACAAATCAAAACGTTAAAAATCAATCCATTAATAAAAAATCACTAAATAATTGTATTTTAATTGTGACCTAACAACATTTTTCTAGTCTAATATAATAGAACCTTGTTCGAAAAAAATATTTTCTTAATAAAAAGCTTTTAAAGCCTTAGTGCAAATTTATTGAATAAATATAAGATTATAATATTTATTCAAAACAAACTGGGAATGCTTAGAAAAAGAAAATAGTTGTTGTTTGAAAAATAAAGCTGTTTATAATATAGACAGCTTTATTTATTTTTAACAAGAATATTAATTAATTAGTCAAAAATTTTCTAAAGTCAAAAAAGTTTTGAGGAGCTACTCCGTGACCAACAGGATATTCTTTATATTCGTTTTTGATATGGAGTTCATTAAGAAATTGCGGTGTCTTTCTAGCCCAATCCACTGGAATAACTTGGTCTGAACTACCGTGTGAACAAAAGAAACTTAAATGATTGTACGCACTTAAATCTTCTTTTGGCGACATGATTTCAGAATGAAAATAGCCACTTAAAGCCACAACTTTATTCACTTTCTCAGGATAAGTAATCGCAATAGCATAACTTAAAATTGCACCTTGTGAAAAACCAATCAAATTAACATCCCTTCGATCAATTGGATACTTCTCACAAACTTCATCAATAAATTGAACCAACAAATCTCTAGATTCAATTGCTTGTGCATCGTCTGTAAATTTATTCATAGAAGCATCAAACTCAATAGCGTACCAAGCATAACCATAAGGAGGCATGGCATGCGGAGCTTGAACAGAAATCACAAAATGAGTTTCTGGCAATTCAGAGGCAAATGAAAACAAATCTTCTTCGTTGCTGCCATAACCGTGAATCAAAAGTAATAGTGGGTTTTTATCTAAAACAACTTTTGGTTGTTGAATCAAGTAATTAAGTGTTTCTTTCTGCATTTTATTTATTTTTTTGAAGTAAGTACTTTTTGAATCCAAGCTCCAATAACTGGTAATAATTTATACTCATTACTTAGAGCTCCAGAAAAACTATAAATCCATAAAATAAATAAAAACAAATTAAAACCGTAAAAAGCATACTCATTAGGAATCATGGCAACCAAAGCACCCAATAAAAAGTATAGACATACCAAACCAAAAGATTGCTTGATGTAAAACGATCCAAATTGATCTTTATCTTCCTGATTGATAAACCACGCTATTATGGGTCCCAAAAAAGTGAGATGTGCAATAATAGCCGCTAACTTTCCGTCTTTTGTTGGCTTCATTATTTAAGTATTAATTGATTATTATTATAAATTCCATATACCCAACCTTTCATAGGCTGATTTAAAAAAGCAGAGTTTTTTGATTTAGACAAAATATCATCCGCCGTAAAAATCCAATCTTTCTCTGGATTAAACAAAGTAAAATCGGCCTTTGCTCCTATTTTAATCCCTGAATTCTCATTTAAAAACACCTTTTTGGCACTAGTCAATTTACTCACAACAACATCCAGCGGAAACAGGTTTAACAAGGCACCAAAAGCAGATTCTAAACCGATGGTTCCGTCTTTTGCCAAATCAAATTCCATTTTCTTGTGTTCAATATCCAAAGGTTGATGGTCTGAAGTGATCCAATCAATAGTACCGTCTAAAACTCCATTTATCAACGCTTGACGATGCTTTTCATCTCTTAAAGGTGGATTTACTTTATATCGAGTATCAAAACCTTCCAGAACTTCATCATTCAACACCAAATTATGTACTGCTACGCTACAACTGACTTCCAATCCTTTAGCCTTTGCCTCGCGAATTAAATTTACAGACTGAGCTGTAGAGATCGTAGGCAGATGCATTTTTCCACCGGTATATTCCAATAAAAATAAATTTCTAGCAACAATCAAATCTTCTGCTAATGCTGGAATTCCTTTTAATCCTAATCGAGTAGAAACGATTCCTTCATGCACGACTCCTTTTCCTTTTACCGAAGATTCGTTGCAAAAAGCCAATACAATTCCATCGAAATCTTGCACATATTGCAGCGCAATTTTCAACAAGTTGGCATTAGAGATACTTTTTTTATAATCTCCAAAAGCAATTGCGCCAGCCTTTTTCATATCGAACATTTCAGACAGATCTGTTCCCTCTTGATTTTTTGTTAAAGCTCCGATAGGATGTAACGCAACAGCATGACTTTCAGCTTTAGTTTTAAGAAAACTCACAGTACTCTGATTGTCTACCACCGGAAAAGATGCTGGCTGATAAGCAACATGCGTAAATCCACTCTTTGCCGCAGTCTCCAATCCGTTTTGAATCGTTTCCCGCTCTTCATAACCTGGTTCTCCAAAAAAGACCGAAGCATCCATCCATCCGTTGGAAACATATAAGTTTTGTAAAGAAATCTCTTCGAAATTCTTTTCTTTAATTTCCAGTGCAATATCGCTAATGCACCCGTTTTCTATCTTAATATCCATCTTTTTGTGATGAAAATCACTAGATTTATCAATGATAGTGGCGTTTTTTATGATGATATTCATTAGTATATGAATTGTGTATTGTTTTAAAACTTTACAAAATTAAACATTTATTTTTGTGTCGCACGATAATTTTCGCACAATAAATTGCTGTATAGACTTATATAACCTTTCAAACATTCAACTTAATTAACTGAAACCCTTTTGTTTAATTAAAAAAAAACAACGTATTTGATTCACTTTTTAAAAAACAAGTATTATGAAACCAAAAATACTCATTTTTTCCCTTGCATTACTTATTGCAAACATCAGAAGCTCACAATTGCTTTACACCGAGAATTTTAAAAGTTATTACACAGGAACTTACAGCCCAGACCTTACGACACCACACGAGCACAAGAGACTGGTAAACTGCGGCTTATGGTGATGCATGGAGTCGTTATAGTACTAAAATAGACTGTTACAAGATAATAAACGATTCTGTAAAAGGAAAAATATTGCAAATTGTAGATAAATCCAGCCTTCCCGCCGACTTTAGAGCGGATTATTTTTTTTTACAGTACCCATCTAAATACCTATTAGGATCTACTTTTTCCAAGTAATAATGTGCTGAAGTTGGCTTTCAATTTCTACACAGATACAAACGTCAACGATTTAACAGAATTGTTATGGTTAGCCTGTACAATGATAAAGAGGTATTGACAACTTTTGAATTCCGTAATAACGTCAATACTCATGGCTGGTTTATGGCTAGCGGTTTGCTTTTGCAACCTACCGTGGAAGAAAACTTTGAGGATAAAGAAGTGGCTGTTTATGATTGCAGCAGAAAAATGGTGAGATTTAAAAAGTTTAAAAAAGAAAATGAAACACAACTAAACTTAGAAGACTTAAGTAGCAGTACCTATTTTTTTACTTATTAAAACAAAACAAAGAACATGCGTTAAAAATTCATTAAAAAATAAGATAAATTTTTGGGTGTAATAAGATAATTTTTTGTTTAAAATAACCCTATGCATTCTTCATAATTTTTGTAATAAGTTTCACTTGAACCTCTTGAAACTTTAAATTATTTTCCCTATATTAGCACGTTAAAATTAAAGAAACAAAAATAAGATTATATATGACGTCTGAAGGAGAAAAGTTAATTCCTATTAACATCGAAGATGAGATGAAGTCTGCATACATTGATTATTCAATGTCTGTGATTGTTTCCCGTGCATTACCAGATGTTCGGGATGGATTAAAGCCTGTGCACCGCCGTGTTTTATTTGGTATGCACGATTTAGGTATTGCTTCAAATCGTCCACACAAAAAATCGGCAAGAATTGTAGGTGAAGTTTTGGGTAAATACCACCCTCACGGAGACTCTTCAGTTTATGATGCCATGGTTCGTATGGCTCAAGATTGGAGCTTGCGCTATTTATTAGTAGACGGGCAAGGTAACTTCGGTTCTGTAGACGGTGATAGTCCAGCTGCGATGCGATATACCGAAGCGAGAATGAAAAAAATCGCTGAAGAAATATTGGCAGATATCGATAAAGAAACAGTTGATTTCCAGTTAAACTTTGACGATACTTTGGAGGAACCTAAAGTAATGCCAACAAAAATCCCTACTTTACTTATCAATGGAGCTTCGGGAATTGCCGTGGGAATGGCAACAAACATGGCACCTCACAACTTAAATGAAGTTGTAGACGGAACTTTGGCGTATATCGACAACAATGATATAGAAATCGACGAGTTGATGCAATACGTTAAAGCTCCAGATTTCCCTACAGGTGGAATTATCTATGGTTACGAAGGTGTTAAAGAAGCCTACAAGACCGGTAGAGGTCGTGTGATAATGCGTGCCAAAGCCATTATTGAAGAAGTAGACGGAAGAGAATCTATCGTAGTTACAGAAATCCCTTACCAAGTAAATAAAGCCGAAATGATTAAAAAAACGGCCGACTTGGTGAACGAAAAGAAAATCGAAGGGATTGCAACTATTCGCGACGAGTCCGACCGTAAAGGTATGCGCATTGTTTATGTATTGAAACGTGAAGCTGTTCCGAACATTGTTCTGAATATGTTGTACAAATACACACAACTTCAATCATCATTCAGTATCAACAATATTGCCTTGGTCAACGGTCGTCCAGAGCTTTTAAACCTTAAAGATCTAATCTACCATTTTGTTGAACACAGACACGATGTTGTAACCCGACGAGCTGAATTTGAATTAAGAAAAGCTCAAGAGCGTGCTCACATTTTGGAAGGATTAATTATTGCTTCAGACAATATTGACGAGGTAATTGCTATCATTCGCGGTTCAAAAAATGCAGATGAAGCAAGAACCCGTTTGATTGAACGATTCTCATTATCTGAAATTCAAGCAAGAGCTATCGTAGAAATGCGTCTGCGCCAATTAACTGGATTAGAGCAAGAGAAACTGCGTGCTGAATACGATGAAATAATGAAATTAATCAACCACTTACAGGAATTATTAGCAAGCAAAGAAATGCGAATGAACCTGATTAAAGAAGAGTTGATCGAAGTTAAAGAAAAATACGGAGACGACCGTCGTTCTACCATCGAATATGCTGGTGGTGAAATGAACATCGAAGATTTGATTGCCGACGAACAAGTAGTAATTACTATTTCGCATGCAGGATACATAAAACGTACTCCTTTAACAGAATACAAAACACAAAACAGAGGTGGTGTTGGTCAAAAATCTGCAGGTACGCGCGACCAAGATTTCTTGGAACATATGTACGTGGCAACCAATCACCAATACATGTTATTCTTTACCCAAAAAGGAAAATGTTTCTGGCTTAGAGTTTACGAAATTCCAGAAGGATCAAAACAAGCAAAAGGTCGTGCTATCCAAAACCTTATCAACATTGAAAATGATGATAAAGTAAAAGCTTTTATCTGTACGCAAGATTTACGTGACGAGGAATACATCAATAACCACTTTATTGTAATGTGTACCAAAAAAGGACAAGTGAAGAAAACTTCTTTAGAACAATATTCACGTCCACGTCAAAACGGAATTAACGCTATCACCATTAAAGAAGGAGATGAATTATTAGAAGCTAAATTGACCGACGGAAATTCTAAAGTTCTGATAGCTGCCAAAAACGGTAAAATGGTTCGCTTTGATGAATCTAAAACACGCCCAATGGGACGTACCGCTTCTGGAGTTCGAGGAATTAAGCTAAATGATGAAAACGATGAAGTGATTGGATTAATTACTGTTTCAGATTTAAGCTCAGAAATTTTAGTTGTTTCTGAAAATGGATACGGAAAACGTTCTGCATTAGAAGCTTATCGTGAAACAAATCGTGGTGGTAAAGGTGTTAAAGCCATGAATATTACCGATAAAACCGGTGCTTTGATTTCGATTGGAGCAGTAACTGATAACGACGATTTGATGATCATCAATAAATCCGGATTGACTATTAGAATTAGAGTTTCTGATTTAAGAGTTATGGGACGAAATACTCAAGGTGTTCGATTGATAAACATTAAAGGAAACGACTCTATCGCTGCAGTTGCTAAAGTGATGCGCGATGAAGATGAAGAAATCGACATGGACGATGAACTTAAAAAAGATCTTTTGGCAGTTGACGAAAACGACATTTTGGAGGAAGTAGCCGACGAACCGGAAGATGATGAAGATATCGATCTAGAAAACGAAGAAGAAAACAATGAAGAATAGTTTTTTAATATTGAGCACGTTTTTGTTAACTTGCTCTTCTTCTTTTGCACAAAAAGAAGAATTGAAGGATTTAGAACGTGCCTATAAAAGAAATAATACAGAAGAAGTTGGTTTGATTCTTAATAAAATAAAAGAAAATCTGCCCAATGCAACTGACGATCAAAAGGCGGCTTATTACTTTTATAAAGCACAAAATGAAATCCGTGAACTCAACAACGAAAAAGAAAATATTTTTGATAAACGTGCGCAAGCAATTTCAAACATCAACCATTTAATTGCTTTCGAAAACGAATCTAAAAGTAAAAAGTTCACTTCAGAGATCACGACCATTAAAAATGAACTTTTAGCGAAAATTGTAAATGAAGCAATTGTAGTAAACAACAATAAAGATTATAAAAAATCAAGTCGTTTGTTTGAACAAGCATTTCGCTTAAGCAATACCGATACAATGTATTTATATTATGCTGCTTCTGATGCTGCCAATGGTAGAGACTACGACTTTGCTGAAAGTAAATACAAAGAATTAATTACTCTTGATTTTAAAGGAACTTCTGAAAGTTATGTTGCTACTTCTCAACTCAGTGGCAAAGTTCAGTCTTTCGGAACCGACATAAAAGCTCGCGATTTAGCTGTAAAAGAAGGTACACACACCAATCCAGAAACGTTGCAATCAAAATCTGTTCAACCAGAGATTTATTACAACTTAGGATTGATTCTTTTGAACAAACAAAATTATTCAGAATCGGAAGAAATTGTAATCAGAGCATACGAATTGGCTCCGAACAATATCAACGCATTATTAAATGTATTGATGTTGTATTACAATACCAATCGTATGGATAAGTATGAAGAATATGCAACTAATGGTTTGGAACGCTTTCCTGAAAATGAATTATTGCTTTACAATTTAGCCGTTATCCAACTTGGTAACAAAGAAATAGAAAAAGCAAAAGCTTATTTTGAAAAAATCATTAGTAACAATCCTCAACACTTTGAAAGTTTACGAGAATTAGGGAATATTGAACTTCAAAAAGATGCAGATATTACTACAGAAATCAATGCACTTCCCAATACGAGTGCCACTGATAAAAAACGAGAGGAATTGATGGAAAAGAAAAGAGAAATCTATGTAAACGCCTTGAAGTTTTATTTAAAAGCACAAAAGATCAACGAAAAAGACGAGGGATTAAACCAACTAGTCAATCAAATTCAGGAGTATCTGAATGAACATTAATAAACAAACCGCTGCACATTAAAACAGCGGTTTATTTTTTATACTTCACTTTAATATCTGGATTTATAACCAGTAAACTCTCTATAAACTGTTGCTTGTTTTCGGGAGAAATAATAATACTATCAAATTTATTGTAAATAATTTCTATGCGATCAAAAGAATTTGCTGGCGCACTGTTCATCGTATTGGTTTCTTCAATCTTTCTAATCGATTTAATCTCAATTTTTTTATGATAAAAAATCTTGGCTTTAACTTCAAGTACTTTATTGTTTATAATATACCTTAGAGACAAGATGTTGTAAAAAAACAGCACATATAAAAGGAGACAAAAAAGAGAAATCCAAAAACCATCAGACTCTGTAATCATCATATAACCAAGATAAATGAACAGTAAAACAAGAGCAATAAAAAAACCTTTGCTCATTTTAGATTTATAAATTTCCATATATTTTTTTATACAATTTAAAAAAAAACAGAACTTAAAAAGTTCTGTTTTAAATTATTCAATATACGTAAATAGATCAATATTGGTTTTACGTACTTTTTTCAGTTCAGACTGCCAATCATTTTCAGCATCTCGGTAGCCAATTGGTAAAATTACAACGCTTTTAAGTCCTTTTTTATCCAATCCCAATACCTCATCAACTTCATTGTTTACAAAGCCTTCCATTGGTATAGAATCAATTTCTAGAGTAGCAATTTCAGTTAGGGCCATTCCTAAAGCAATGTATACCTGACGAGCAGCGTGTTCAAACTGACGTTCCAAACTCATTGCTGTAAGTTGTTTCATCACACCATTTTTATAACCATCAGAAAAACCCTTGGGCAATTCTCGTTCTTTTTCGTAATGATCAAAATAATGATTCATCCGATCCACGGTATAATGATCCCAAGCTGCAAATACAAGCAAATGCGAACAATCAGAAACCTGTGTTTGATTATAGGCCAATTTTTTGATTTTTTCCTTAACTTCCTGATTGGTAACAACCAATACTTCAAAAGGCTGTAAACCAGAAGATGTAGGAGCCAAACGAATAGCCTCTAAAATGGACGTTATCTTTTGAGACGACACTTTTTCACCGTTCATCTTTTTTGTTGCATAACGCCATTGTAAGGCAGGAATTATACTCATAATTTTGTTTTTATATCACAATAAAGCGGCTTTTAGTTTGATCTTTCAGACTGGATAAAAATCAATCGACAAACTTAAAAACGTTATTTACCGGTACACTTCACTGCATACTTCGAAACTCGAAGCTACATTAATTAATTTTTCTTATAACTTTCCAAAAATTCATTCACATTCTTTTCGATACGTTCATGAATATTCGAAACATCAGCCTTTACAAAAGGTTGACCAATTATATTTTCATACAACTCAATATATCTATCAGATACACTCTCAATGTAAGCTTCGCTCATCTCTGGAATTTGCTGACCTTCTTTACCTTGAAATCCATTAGAAATCAACCATTGACGTACAAACTCTTTAGATAATTGTTTTTGAGTTTCACCATTTTGCTGGCGCTCTTCATAACCTTCAGAATAAAAATAACGCGAAGAATCAGGCGTATGAATTTCATCAATCAAAACGATTTTCCCCTCTTTTGTCTTTCCAAATTCGTATTTTGTATCAACCAAAATCAAACCTCTGGCTGCGGCAATTTCAGTACCTCTTTGAAACAACGCTCGAGTATATTTTTCCAAAACTTCGTAATCTGCTTTAGAAACAATCTCCTTTGATAAAATATCTTCTCTAGAAATATCTTCATCATGTGCTCCAAGATCCGCTTTGGTTGTAGGAGTGATAATTGGTTCTGAAAATCGATCATTTTCTTTCATTCCTTCTGGCAATGTTACACCACATAAAACACGTTTCCCTGCTGCGTATTCACGAGCTGCGTGACCAGACAAATAACCTCTTATTACCATCTCTACCTTAAAAGGTTCACACAAATGTCCAACAGCTACGTTTGGATCTGGATTTGCAATTAACCAATTCGGAACAACATCTTCTGTCATTTGCATGGATTTAGACGCTATTTGATTCAAAATCTGACCTTTGAATGGTATCCCTTTTGGCATAATCACATCAAAAGCAGACAAGCGATCGGTAGCAATCATTACTAACAAGTCGTCGTTAATATTATAAACTTCACGTACTTTTCCTTTATAAACCGATTTTTGTCCGGGGAAATTAAAATCAGATGAAGTGATTGTTTTCATTTAATTATAGTTTAATTTAAAGTCGATACAGACTTTATAAATTTTGTTTTTACTTAATATTTTCTACCTTTTTTAAAGAAAAGAAACCCGAAAACAGATGTTCTTTTTTTGAAAAATCAATACTGCAAAAGTAAGAATAATTCTTTTTCAAATCTGTTTTTAGGCAAATATTGCTCTTCTAATTGGCTCATAAAAGGAATAGGCGTTTCTATACTACCCACTCTTTTCACGGGAGCGTCTAAAAACTCAAAGCATTCTTCCATAATCCAAGCAGCCAAATCACTTGCTATTCCTCCAAACAGAGTATCTTCTTGAAGGATGATTACTCTATTGGTTTTCTGAACAGATTTTTTTATGGTTTCATAATCCAAAGGTTGTAAACTTCGCAAGTCTATCAAATCAGCTGAAATTTCTGGATGTTGCTCCAATGTTTCCAAAGCCCAATGCACCCCAGCTCCATAAGAAATTATCGTTACCTCATTTCCTTCTTTAATCAATGATGCTTTACCAAAAGGAATAGTATAATAATCAACAGGAACTTCTTGCGTTTTGCTGCGATATAAATTTTTATGTTCGAAGAAAATCACTGGATTTGGATCGTTGATTGCAGTATTCATCAATCCTTTCGCATCTACAGGAAACGCAGGATAAACCACTTTTAGCCCTGGCGTTTTTGTAAACCAAGCTTCATTGGTTTGCGAATGGAAGGGCCCAGCACCAGAACCAGCACCACAAGGCATTCTAACAACGACATCGGCGTGTTCGTTCCATCTGTAATGTTGTTTTGCCAATAAATTCACGATTGGATTAAATCCAGTAGAAACAAAATCAGCAAATTGCATTTCAACAATTGCTTTATAATTATTAATTGACAAACCTGCCGCTGTAGAAACAATAATACTTTCGCAAATTGGTGTGTTTCGAACACGTTCTTTTCCAAATTCATCAACAAAACCTTCGGTTACTTTAAAAGCACCTCCGTATTCAGCAATGTCTTGCCCCATAACAACTAAGTTTGGATGACGTTGCATGGATTGTTTCAGTCCTTGTGAAATTGCATCAATAAATCTTATTTTTTCAGTTGTATCACTTGCTTCAAAATGTTCGTATTCGTAGGGTTTGTATACATCATTCAGTTCTGTTTCCAAATTCGCTTCTATTTCAACTTCCTCTTGAGTCATTTTCCAATGTGCATCAATTTCAGCCTTCAATTTACTACGAATCTCAGATTCCAATTCTTCTGATAAAAAACCTTCTTCTTCCAAATACAATTTAAAACGGGCGATTGGATCTTTAACTTTCCATTCCTCAAACAATTCATTAGGAACATATTTAGTACCACTCGCCTCTTCATGACCTCGCATTCTAAAAGTTTTCATTTCTACCAATACCGGACGAGGATTTTGGCGCATATCTTCTGTGATTTCCGACAATCTGGTATAGACTTCCAAAATATTATTTCCATCAATAATATGACTTTCCATTCCGTATCCTATACCTTTATCAGCCAAATTTTCGCAATTATATTGCTCTCCTGTTGGTGTGGAAAGTCCATAACCATTGTTTTCAATAACAAACAACACAGGTAAATTCCAGACAGAAGCAACGTTTAATGCCTCGTGAAAATCACCTTCTGAAGTAGCTCCTTCACCCGTAAAAACAGCTGTAACCTTCTTTTCCTTTCTTAATTTGTGCGCCAATGCAATTCCATCAGCAATACCTAATTGAGGTCCAAGATGAGAAATCATACCAATAATATGGTATTCTTGTGTTCCAAAGTGAAACGAACGATCACGACCTTTTGTAAAACCATTTGCTTTACCTTGCCATTGAGAAAACAATCTACTTAACGGAATATTTCTTGAGGTAAAAACTCCGAGATTGCGATGCATAGGTAAAATATATTCATCGGATTGAAGCACTGAAGTAACTCCAACAGCAATCGCTTCTTGACCAATTCCTGAAAACCATTTTGATACTTTTCCTTGACGAATCAATATCAACATCTTCTCCTCTATCATCCTTGGTTTAAGGAGCTTAACATATAAATCTATCAAAACTTCTTTATTCAAAACCACTGTTTGAGTTTCCATATATTTCTTGAAATTTATTCGGATAAAAGTAAGAATATTATTTGACAAAACGAATCGATCCTCCCAATAAATTACTATATTTGTTAACCCAAAATTAGGTCCAAATGCAAAACATTCCCTCTGTTGATTTGCGTGATTTTCTTTCAGATGATCCCACTCGCAAGCAAAAATTTGTAAATGAAATCGGTAGCGCCTATGAAACTATCGGATTCGTAGCTCTTAAAGGACATTTTTTAAGCCCTGAATTAGCAGAAGCTTTGTATGCACAAGTTCGCAACTTTTTTGAATTGCCTTTAGAAAACAAAAAAAAGTACGAAATTCCAGGTATTGGTGGACAAAGAGGTTATGTTTCTTTTGGTAAGGAAACTGCAAAAGGAAGAACGGCAGCAGATTTAAAAGAATTTTGGCACTTTGGTCAGTACCTTGAAAGTGATGATGAATTAGCTGCTACCTATCCTGACAATGTGAAGGTTGAAGAACTTCCTGAATTTAATTCCATAGGAAAAGAAACTTATAAAATGCTCGAAAAAACAGGTTTGTATGTACTTAGAGCATTGGCTTTATATTTAAATCTAGAAGAATTGTATTTTGATCAATATGTAATTAAAGGCAACTCTATTCTTCGTCCGATTCACTACCCTCCTATTACCGAAGAACCTAAGGATGCAGTAAGAGCTGCAGCACACGGAGATATCAACTTGATTACTTTATTGATGGGAGCTCAGGGAAAAGGATTACAAGTACAAAACCATAATGGCACTTGGATAGACGCAATTGCAGCTGATGATGAATTGGTGATTAATGTAGGTGATATGTTGTCTAGATTGACCAACAATAAGCTAAAATCTACCATTCACCGTGTGATAAATCCACCAAGGGAATTGTGGAGCACCTCTCGTTATTCAATTCCATTTTTTATGCATCCAGTTGCAACAATGCCGCTCAATTGTTTAGAAAATTGTATTGATGAAAAACAGCCAAAACAATTTGAAGACATAACAGCTGGTGCTTTTTTGACAGAGCGACTCATTGAATTAGGGTTAATTAAGAGATAAACTCAAATTTAATTCACATTCGATATTTAAAATCACGGAATGAAAAATAATGATTTTTCGTGATTTTTTTATGGATTATAATTTCTTAAAAACAAGCTGCGATTTAAAATCGAGTTCGTTGTCTTGAATTAAAACTTCGCCATAGGAATTGAATCGAGTAAAATTATAATCTTCAATCTCTTCGTAGGCGTTGAGCTCTTTTACATAATTTTTTCCTTTGTCGTCAACACCAAAAGTGATCGAAACTTTTTCTGTTTTATAAACCCAATTTTTTTCAAACATCACTTTTCCATTTCTAGATTGTCCGTGATCGGTATAATAGGGTTCTAAGAGTTGGAATTCAATCTTTTTTAAGTTGAACTTTCTATCGTATTGGAAATAACCTTCGTAGTAATTTTCAGAATAAAATTCAATGGTATACAATCCGTCTTTAACTTTTTGTTCAAACATATAATCTGAAAACTTATTGAAAAAATCAAGATCTGGCACATTCACGTATTTACGAATCACAATCTCTGTCAACCAATACATAGGAGAATCGTTTCCGTTGTAGCGATTAAAAAACAAAGTATCTAATTCGACTTTATTCTGGACATCTTTTACAATACTCTTATTTATTTTTTTATTTTTTAGGTTGATCACCACATCATAGAGTACATCTGATTTCAACAATTCGACAGAATCATTTAAACTAGCTTGATGCGAGACTAAGTAATAGTAGTTATCTGGAACGTAATTATTATACATTTGATTACGCACTTTTTTGATGATTTCTATAATACTTGAACGCGACAACTTATCGATGACCAATACTTCCATATCCGTTTCTTCGATTTGTGCATTTGCAGACCAACCTCCTAATAACAAGAAGCTTAATAATATATAAAGGTATTTTTTCATTCTAAAAAATCTATATAACGTGTAAATTTAAGCAATTATAGCTTCATTTACCATATAAATAATACAATAAATCTACCCGTTTTTCAGATTTGAAGATCATATATCAAATCCGTTCGGGTAGATTTATTATATGTTTAAGATTTCTATTTTTAGTTAAAAACAACCTAAGAAAAAAGTCTCTAAATTAACTAGGCTGAATTTCAAACACATATCGGTTTACAATATTTCGGTTGTAATAAGAACCTTTTGAGCTGGAAGTTGATAATTCTTCCCAAACGGCCATTGGTACATTTTTGTGAATGTATTCTTCTGAACGGGTCGTGTAAATAATCAAATATCCAGTAGCTCCGTCGCAACTGTAATACTCAATTCTTTTAATCCACGAGCTTTCTGGAGTCGATTGTACGTTTTTTACTGGAAAATCTGCTTTGGTAATTTCCTTTCTAGCATCGATAAAGTTGGTGTAATTGCCTTCCAATTCCGCACAGTCTGTTTTGCCACCGCAAGCAATCAATGCAGTTGAAGCAAAAACTAAGAGTAAATACTTTTTCATAATCCAAATCGTTTAGTTAATTGATACACTAAATTAGGGATTAAAATCTGATTTACCAAAACTTTAACATTTAAACTGAGTAAATTCCATCTTCTTTAATAACAATCATTTTTTGCTTATAAAGCGTTCCAATGGTTTGTTTGAATGTTTTTTTACTCATTTCCAAAACTGTTTTAATCTCGTCGGGATGACTTTTGTCGTGCAAGCCTAAAAAACCATCATTAAGCTCTAGTTCCTGTAGAATTCTTTCTGCAAAATCACTGATTTTTTCAAAACCAATTTTTTGTCTAGAAACATCGATTTTACCATCTGGACGCAATTGCTTTATGTAGCCAATCACACGATCGCCGGTACGCAATTCTTCAAAAAGCTCATTTTTATAAATCAATCCTCGGTGCTTTTCGTTGATGATCACATTCACACCTGCGTCTGTTATATGCGTTACAATCAAATCTACTTCTTCGCCCTCTTCAAGTTGAAGATTATCTTGAGTTAAAAACTGATTTAATTTTGAAGATCCAACCAATCTATTGGTCTTTTCGTCTATATACATATAGATCATATAATAATTACCCGCGGTCATTGGGCGCGCTTGTTCTCTATAAGGCACAAACAAATCTTTTTCTAAACCCCAATCCATAAAAGCACCAAACTCGTTGACGTAGTTCACCTTTAACAGAGCAAATTCGTTGAGATAAATTTTAGGTTCTAAAGTTGTGGCCACAGGGCGATGTTCGTGATCTAAATATACAAACACTTCTAGCTCGTCGCCTATTTCATATTTTTTTGGTACGTATTTTTTTGGTAACAACACCTCGTGATTCCCATCGGTTAGAAACAAGCCTACGCTGGTGTGTCTATCTATTTTTAAGGTATGAAAAATTCCTAATGTTAACATATTCAATTTCTTTTACGCAAAAATACGAACATTATTCGTTTTAAAAGTTCTATTGGTTAATCAAGTTTAAGAATCTCGTCTACTCATTACATAAAACTATATATTACAAATAGTTATGAAAAGAAAACTATTTTACAACTGTCGTTTCTATAGCCTGGATTGCAGCGGCATCCTTTTCTTTTTAGCAAAAAAAGAAAAGATACAGCGGAAAGCCGGAAATAGCTTCAAATAGCAAACTTAAAATTAACAATACATTAACGCTGATTTATTGAAATTTCACAAAAAAAATAGAAGTTCAAAACAATACAGTTACAAATAAAAACTTTTATATTTGTTGTTTGAGTTATCCAGATTAAAAATGAAGAAAATAATATTACCACTTTTATTCATAGGATTGCTGAGTAGTTCTTGTAATCAAAACAAGGAAATTGCTCAAGTTATCCGCAAGCGAAGTGATTTAATTAAACAAAGAGAAGCCGCTAAACCGGTCGTTAATAAAAACCCCTACGAAGTAAATTTTCACCCTGTAACACCAAAATACAAATTAGAAACGCGTGAAATTGTTGAGAATTTTTACAACCAACGCATCAATAGAGGTAATTTTTGGGGGCAATTTCTTGTAGCTAAAAATGGACAAATCATTTTTGAAGACTACAAAGGCTATGCAAATTACCAAAACAAAGACCAAATTACCTTGAATACGCCCATGCATGTTGCATCGGTTGGAAAGGTTTACACTGGGGTGACTGTTTTGCGTTTGGTTCAACAGAAAAAATTCTTTTTAGACCAGATGGTCAATACCATTTTACCAGAGTTCCCATACGATGGTATCAGCGTGCGTATGCTTTTAAACCATCGTTCTGGTCTGCCCTATTACGGCCATTTTACTGCTCAAAAAGGTGTTTGGGACACTCGAAATACCATTACAAACAAGGATGTTCTTAATTTGTTAAAAACCAAAAACATTCGTCTGGATTTCAGACCAGATACCAGATTTAAATATTGTAATACCAACTATGTAATTCTTGCCCTGATTGTTGAAAAAGTGACTCAAAAACCTTTTCAAGATGCTATGAAACAATTGGTATTAGAACCCCTAAAAATGCACAATACTTTTGTTTTGGATAATTTGGACAACAAAGAAAATGTAACTCAATCTTATTACGCAAATAATTCAAGAATGCGTTGGGATTATATGGACGGAACCTACGGTGATAAAAACATCTATACAACCGCTCGAGATTTGTTGAAATTAGACATGGCGCTTTACTCTGATAATTTCCTAAACGAAACTTTGAAAAACGAAATGTTTAGAGGTTATTCTTACGAACGTCCGGGACAAAATAATTATGGTTTGGGAATACGTATGATAGAGCCTAAAGATGAAGGTGATTTATTCGCTTTTCATAATGGATGGTGGCGAGGAAACCGCACGTCGTACGTAACTTTAAAGAAAGATACAATTACGATAATCTGTTTCAACAATCATAATTCTCAATTGGCTTATAAAACAAAAGAATTAGCACCAAAACTAGGAAATTATCCATTTATCAAAGTTGAAGGTTAACACTTGAAACCGAAATATAAAACTTGACTCGAAAATGAAGACTGTTTGAAAAGCACCTTTTATTTTCGAGTTTTTTTGTTTTCAATTTCTAATAAAAAGCTTTGTTTACAAGCTATTAAAGACACGAAATAAAAACTACAACGGTTGTAATTCCGTAAAAAAAACCGTAATTTTGCACAAACTATTCAAATAATTTTAACAGCTTTAAACGAAAAGCAACAATAAAATAATTATAAATGAAACAAGTACCTTTAAATGACGTACATATCGCTTTAGGTGCCAAAATGGTTCCTTTTGCTGGATTTAATATGCCTGTTCAATATGAAGGCGTATCAATTGAGCACGAAACAGTAAGAAACAACGTAGGTGTTTTTGATGTTTCTCACATGGGACTTTTCAAAGTAAGTGGTGAAAATGCACTGGAATTGATCCAAAGAGTCACTTCAAACGACGCTTCTGTGATGGCAGATGGTAAAGCACAATACAGCTACCTTCCCAACACCAATGGAGGGATCATCGATGATATCATCACCTACAAAGTAAACGACACCGAATATTTAATGGTGGTAAATGCTTCAAATATTGAAAAAGATTTTGAGTGGATCTCTTCTCAAAACACTATGAATGCTACTTTTGAAGACTTATCTCCCGAATATTGTATTTTGGCTATTCAAGGTCCTAAGACTGCAGAAGCGATGCAATCTTTAACCGAAGTAGATTTAGCAAACTTGAAATTCTACTCTTTTGAAAAAGGAACATTTGCTGGAAAAAGCGATATTATTGTGTCTGCAACTGGATATACTGGTTCTGGAGGAATTGAGGTGTATGCAAAAAACGAAGACATCAAAGAAATTTGGGAAGCAGTATTAGAAGCAGGAAAAGATTTCGGAATTAAGCCAATTGGATTAGCAGCTCGCGATACCTTACGTTTAGAAATGGGTTATTGCTTGTATGGAAACGAAATTAACGACGAAACTTCACCTCTAGAAGCTGGTTTAGGATGGGTTACAAAATTCACAAAAGATTTTGTAAACAGCGAAAACATAAAAGCTGAAAAAGAAGCGGGAATAAAAAACAAACTTGTTGGATTTGAATTAATCGATCGTGGAATTCCACGTTCAGGCTACGAGATTGTTGACTCTGAAGGAAATGTAATCGGAAAAGTAACTTCTGGAACTCAATCTCCTTCTTTAAACAAAGGAATCGGAATGGGATTCGTTGCCAAAGATTTTGCAGCGGAAGGCACCGATATTTTCATTCGAATCCGTAAAAATGATGTTTTGGCTAAGGTTGTAAAAACACCATTTTATAAAAAATAACACAATCAAGTACAGGAATTGATTGTTGTGGATGGAACACCGATGAGAATCGCTTGAAAAAACAATATTTTTCAAGCGGTTTATTTCAAAATATTTCGTAATTTTGTCATCCACAATTTCATTTGGGGTCGATCGGTTTTGACAGCAAGTGGAATTGAAAAGTAAGCATGTCGAGCGCTCATTTACAGCTCGTAAATATCATAAATGAAACTTTTTTAAACGGCGAAGAAAACTACGCTTTAGCTGCTTAATTCTGAATTATAGTAAGATCAAGCCTTAGTCCTATTAGATAGGAAAGCTAAATTCTCCTTGGAAGCCTTGATTTATGGCATCCTGTTAAGGGGAACCGTAAAATAAATCTAGATGGGTTAGTGCTTCGGACATCCATCGAAACTTTAGAAGCTAAGCAAAAAGCGGTTGTTTTTGACCACACTTTTTGTCGAAAATCTAAGCAAAAACTAAACATGTAGAAAGCTCTTTGATTGCTTGTTTGGACCAGGGTTCGATTCCCTGCGACTCCACAAAATAAAAACCTAACTCATTTAAAATTAAATAGTTAGGTTTTTTTATTGCTTGTTTTTGTACGATTTTTGTACGGTGATGTTTGGTTACTACTTAGTGCTATGGCTTTAAAGATAGATAAGTATTTTTCTTACTTAATTTAAAATTAGTTATATTTATCAAATAACTCAAAAATGATAACCATGAGAACAATTATTGAAGATTACAGTAAAATTGCGAAAGACTTAAAATTAGATTATCCTAAATTAACTGATTTTGAATTATTGACTTTAGCAATTCAGATTGAAAGAAATCAAATTTTAGAAAATGGATTAGTTGTTAGTACCACTAATTCAAATCCAAGTGGTTTAGAAGCTATTGCTTATTCACTAGGATTTAAAGGAGAACAAATAGAATATACTATTACCGATGCTTTAAGAGATATTGTCGATAAGCAGTAATATCCTTTATAATTTCAAATATTATATTAAAAAACAAGAAACCCAACTTAATTAAGCTGGGTTTTGTTTTTACCAATCTTCTCCCTTTTGCAAGTAAGAAATATAATCATCTACAAATTTAGAAACATAATTTTCTAAAGTATTTATTGATTTTTGCACAGATTTTGACTTTTTAGGACTTCCGTATTCATCAAAGAATTTACTGTATTTTGTGCCATAAGTATCTTCAATATCAGTAAATGTAATCCGTACTTTTTCATCTTTAAAGTCAAACTGCATATTGTATTTTACTTTTATCCTATTTGGACTTGTATATTACATGTTAATATCAAAAAAATGTTTAACACCAATATTTGTGTTTTCATTATTGAAACCTATTACTTTACTAGGATTTTTGTATTTAGAACTTATCCATTTTGTTGTAAGTTGGTATAGTTCAGTAGCATTTTTTCCTGATACTTCAAAAACATTGTTTTCAGCTCTTAATTCTGTTGGAAAAACTTTGTAATCAGCGTTCTGTGCGTTAATAGTAGTAATAGCCATTAGGCTAAGAAATAGTAGTAGTTTTTTCATTTTATTCAATTTTTATGTCTGTTTCTTTTTGACCATTTTTATTATAGACATCAATATAAGCTTTACTTATAATTTTATTTCCAAAACCATTCTGAGCAGTAAAATTAAATGTTATTTTTATCGTATCTCCTAAAACGTAAATATTTCCTATAGAATCATCTATAAAATCATAACTACTTGGATTGTTTAGATAAACGCCTAAATAACCATTTGCGTATGCTAAACTGTAACGTATTACTTGATCGATTTTTTCTGTTTTGTTTATATTTAATTTTTCTATTTCCTCAATAGTGGATTCACTTATCTCGAAATTAACTTCTTTTAAAACGCCAGCACCATTTTTTATTTCTAATGTTAATAATCCATCATGTTTTTTTGTACATGCGGTCGCTATTAATAAAACTGCTGATAAAAACATCTTTTTCATAAGGTAGTTATTTTAATTTATGTTAAATTGTTATATAAAGTTTGTGTGTAAGTTTTTTTTAAACTTACATTCAACTAATGCCGATTTTCTTTAATAATATTTATTTAAAGTTAGCCAATAATGATGAAGATATACGGGGGCTTAAACCGTTCATTTATGCCCCGGAATGTTTAAAAGAATTAAAAATAAATGGGGGGGGTGATATTTATGATTATGCAAGTAAAGCGTTTAAATTCAATATAAAAACGAATTACCCATTACAAATCCCCTTATTCTGATGATTTATTGCAGAAATTTATGTTGTATTTGTCTCGAAATGCTTTTGAACACGATTTTACCAATGGTTGATAATCGCATAAAAAGCTTGAATAAGCTATATTCTAGACATTTTAGAACTTTTAGGTTTAGGTTGATTTACCTTTTTCACGTCCAAATCATGTTGACAGGAACTATCTTTCAATTGGTTTATTTTCCGTAAATCTTCGAAAAAAGCGTTCGAGTTTTGTATCTTTGGCTCCACATAAAACCATACAAACATCTAATTTACAAAGCTTTGTTATTTAGGACGCTAATTTAGGTGCTAAAGTTTATTTGGTTTTTATTGGATATATTAACTTAGTTTTTAGGTTGTTTGTCATGCCGAGGTACTCGAGGCATCTTTACAGACTCTTCGATAAGCTCGGGGTAAACTTGTCGAAACATCTCTATTCCAGAAGATCCCTCGTTACCTCGGGATGACAGGGT
>CAYNIM010000024.1:0-37119 GCA_964397335.1 uncultured Flavobacterium sp. | reverse complement strand
TCTAATTATCAATAATTTCAATAAGCTTTTTAAATCTTATAGTGGACACTAATGAAATAGCACCTTTGATTACTTTTTGTTTTTGAATATTTTCCCTAAAACCTTCTTGTTTCGAATACTGAACAGCATCTTCACAAGCCAAAGCTAGTGACTCATCTTCCAAAGCATGATACAAGGCTATTTTTCCTTTCGAATTTAAAGATTTTGGTAAGTCATCTTTTTTACCATGATTTACTTGACGAATCAAATTTGCCATTTCTACTAAGTAGTCTTGATACGAAATGATCTCTTGTTTACGACGTTCAATCAGTTCTTGCAATAATACAGACATTTGATCGAAGTATTTTGGATCCAACAGATGCTCTTCTACAATTTTACTACGTACATTGTTTTCAATAGTTTCAGCAACCGCTTCCTTATTTCCTTTGATGCCTTTTGGTAAGCTATCTATTGCTTTGTCCATATCTGTTTCCAGCAAATCAAGCAAAGAAATATCTTCAAATGGCGAAATAATCATTGATTCTTCAGCTTTGATATAGGTATCAATCAAGAAACGCATATCTGCTTCGTAAACTTTCAAATCGATGGTTTCTCCAGATGCTTTACGAATAATTTCACGAAGGTTGAGATAATCATCTAATTTCTTATGGAAACGCTGCACTTCGGCTTCTGTAAAGCAAGTATTGATAAAATCCGCCTTCAGATTAGCATAAGCTCTGATGTATTCCACAATCGCTTTGTACAAAGCCATACGTTTGTATTCATTCTCTTTTAAATCATCTGGTTTTTCGGTATTCCCACAAAAATAACGGATAAAATCCAAATCGGCTCTTGGATGGGCGACTGGATCGCAAATGGTTTCTACGGTTTCCAAAGCTGTCATCAGCCGATCAATCGCAATTTTCAACCGATCTTTTAGTTGAATATCCACATCTTCTTGGGTAAATCCTTCACTATCCAATTCAGAAGTATAGACGTTGATGGCATCGGTTACATTGCCAAACAACTCCATATAATCGACGATGTACCCATAATCTTTAGAATCATCATCCAAACGATTTACACGACAAATCGCCTGAAACAAAGTATGATCTTGCATCTTCTTGTCGATGTAGATATACGAGCAAGGCGGCGCATCAAAACCTGTCAGTAATTTAGAAACCACGATTAAGAGCTTCATCCGTGCTGGCTCTTTTCTAAAACGTTCTTTACTTTCGGTTTCGTAGGTTTCGGTTTTAGATTTATTACCACTCGGACTTACATTTTTCAGTAATTCCGTATAGGTATTGAAAATGTATTCTTTATCCGTTTCGTTATCAGCTCCTGTGTCTTCAGTAGACACATCGCGCATATTGGGATTGTACGAGGTAATGATCGCACATTTGTTCTTTAATTCGGTCTGAAGGAATAGATTATAGTATTTACAAGCTTCGTAAATACTCGAAGCGACCAAAATGGCATTTCCCATTTGAGAACGCAAGCGCGGCTTGGTCTGAAAATCGAAAATAATATCAGCCACAATTTTTTCCATTCTACTCTTCGAACTCAATACATTTTGCATGGTTCCCCACTTCTTTTTGAGCTCATTTTTCTGAAAATCATTCAATCCGGCAGTTTTCGATTCGAACCATTGATCTACGCGTGCTTGAGAGGTCAAATTTTGCTCAATACTTCTACCTTCGTACATCAAATCTTTCACTACTCCATCCTCTACGGCTTCGTTGAATTTATAGGTATGAATATATCGACCAAAAACATCCATCGTTGTTTTTCTATCTTGCTTCAATAACGGCGTACCTGTAAAACCAATAAACACGGCATTGTGCAAGATGGCTTTCATTACCTGATTGAGTTTACCGCTTTGCGTACGGTGGCATTCGTCAATAAATACAAATATTTCGCCTTGGGTCTTCACTGGATTTTCTTGTAATTCCTTTAAGAAAGCATCAAAATCCGTTTCGCCTTTATTCCCAAACTTATGAATCAAGGAACAAACCAAACGAGGTCGAGAAGCAGTCAAAAACTGCATTAACTCTTTGCCCGAACGGGTTTTAGTAATATCAGATTCACCCACATCATTAAATACACGCTCAATTTGATCGTCTAATTCGGTTCTATCAGTAAGAATAACGATACGAGAATTGGCTATATTTTCTAGAATCCATTTGCCCAACATCACCATCATCAAGGACTTGCCCGAACCTTGGGTATGCCAGATGATACCGCCTTCACGTCTTTGAATAAAAGGTTGAGCTGCCTTTAAGGCAAAGTACTGATGCGGACGCGGTAATTTTTTTTCACCTGCATCAAAAATAACTCCGTTATAAATGATGTCCAAAAAGCGCTCTTTCTGACAGAGTTTTTTAAGGTATTTATCGAGTTTGTAACCTTCGTTATACTGCTCATCTTCTTTCCAGGAAAGATAATACTTTTCAGGCGTTCCAATCGTTCCATACTTTAAACCTTGGGTATTATTTCCTGCAAATAAAAACTGAACAGTCGAATAAAACCATTCGTTAAATAGTGCTTTTTGGTTAGAAATCAATTGACGGACACTTTCGGCTATATCAATCGTTCCTCTTTTCAATTCTAAAACCGCTAAAGCAATTCCATTGACATACAAAACAATATCCGGGCGACGAGCGTTTTTGCCTTGTGTCAAGGTTACTTCCTCTGCGATACCAAACTCATTACGTTCCCAATTTTGCCAATCAATCGGAAAAATGGTTTCAAAATGCTCGCCCAATTCGGGACGTGCTTTCACACCATAACGCAGCAAGGAATACATCGCCTTGTTGCGATCGTACAAATTTCCTGCATTGGTGTTTGCCAAATCGTACACTTCTTTTACCGCTTTATTTGCCAAGGTTTCGGAATAGCCACGCTGCAAGAGATTCTTTTTTAAAAGCTCTTGTTCTACGTTGCTGTTATGTTCTCGTTTTTCCCAATTGCCATAATAGGTGTACTCCAATTGCTCTTGAAACAATTGAATGATTCGGTTTTGGGTAATGCGTTCGATTGGGTTGATCATAGTGTTAATTATAGGGTTAATAAAATTTATCATGTTCCCAATTGGAAATGTTATTGCTAATATAATTTTTTATTCGCTGATATTCATCATCATCACGAATGATATGATCATGAAATCGGGATTGCCATCCATTAGGAAATCCCAATCGATTGGCGTGTTTGGTTACCACAGATTTGTATCCCCCAACAATGGATGATACGGTATTTTTTCCTGGATTTCGAAAACGCGGGTGGTAATTTGGATTATTGATTAAATCAGGGTTGGTTTCACCACGTAGAGACAGGGCATGCCCTGTCTCTACGTTATTATTATTTTCCAAATCATTCCCATTCAATATCAATATCCCGTGTATGTGATTGGGCATGACCACAAATTCATCCAATTCCACGTTTTGGGAATGGTAAGGTATTTCATACCACAATAAATTGACAATCACGCCTGTAGGTGACAAAACCATTTTACCATCTTCGATTTCACCAAAATAATGTTCCCTGTTTTTTGTACAAATCGTAATAAAATACGTACCCGCCCGACTATAATCCCACCATGGGGCTCGGGCAGATTCAATGCGATATTTATTATTGAATTTTTCCATCGGTTACGATAAGATTTATCCGTACAAATTCGTTTTTAAAAGTGATATAATATAGTCATTATGCTCCTGAATTTCTTTTAAAAACCATGAAGGACTTTTCATCATTTCCATTTGTTTTATACTGTCCTTGGATTTAGAATTGATGTAATGTTCCTTCTTTGCGAGTGGTAAATAATTACTCAATTTAGAGTTATTACTATGAGATATTAAACATAAATTACCGATACAATTTAATAATTTATCATCTTCAATACGCTCTCCACTTATAGGATTCTGAGGGTAATAATGCTCTACAGAACTCCTAAATGAATATACAAAATCTTTATATTCTTCTTTACGATCTTGCCATAAAAGATAATCTATATAATTAAAAACTAGATTATTTCTAATTTTTCCATAAGACAATAAACTTTCGTCAAAGAGACATTCTGTATCTTTTAAATCATTCTCCAGTAATTTATCATATCCCACTTCTTGCTTTTGATTGATAAATCGATACTTTAAGAATTTCTTAGCAATAATTATCAAAGCATCTTTATAATTACTAGCATCTATATTCGCAGGATATTCTAAGCCCGAATGATGATCATCAAAACTGTAAGCTTCATTTAAAAAACGTAACACTTCTAATAACCAGTGTTTATATACCAATGTTGGTGTCGAAACATGAAACATCGATAATAATAAAATCAATTCATCATTCGTGGCCTTTTCAGCATAAGTGTTTACATAATTGTAAGACTCTTTATCTCTTCCCCCATCCACTTTCGGATAAAATTTTAAAGCTTCTAGCGTCCAAAAATCCTCTCCTGGTAAATATTTTCTCTTTAGAATGTATTGATCGAGTAAAAATTTAGTTTTCAATAATTGATACCCAAAATCTAAAACAAACTGTGCCTTATTCGTTGACTGTTCTAAAGCTATTTTAAAGAAGCTAAGCAATCGTTTATCGTCTAAACTTATCTCAGTAGCTGTAGGAATCATGAGTTTCAACGCATGCAACAGAAAATTTTCAAAATTGATTACGGGTTGGTATTGATTCGCATCAGATTCATTAACAACTTCCTCATTATGAAGTTCTTTTATTTTAATTGATAAGGCTACGGCATCAGAAGTTTCTACAATTTCATCGAAGTTTAAACCATCGTTTACCGTAGTTACAGGATCTGCATGATTAGAAAGTAATGAAAAAAGTTCTTGACTATCTTTGGCTAAGAATTGAAACCATCGATCTCCAAAAAGCTCATTTCGGTATTTTTTTGGAAACAATAATTGAACATAATTTTCCATCTGTGAACACGCATCCCAAATTAAATGAAAATGTTTTCTTATCCTTAAAGAATCGTCCAAATCATTTAATTCATTCATTAATCGAGCTTTCAATATTTCGTGTTTTTCAAGCTGTTCGCCACGCGAGTTCATGATCTCAAAATAATGATTCAAATCGGTATCCAAAGGAACTTGTACACGAATGATGATTACTTTTTCGAATAGATATTTTAAAAAGCCCGTAAAAGTTTTATCTTTTAATTGTGCTTCTTTTGTAGGAGATGAAAATAAGTTAATCAACTTTAAAAGTTGGGATTTTATGATGCGTACCCCATTGATAATATTTTCATTATAATCCGTAAAGTTGGGTTGGTCGGTTCCATTATTATAAATGTATTCGATGGTTTTTACAGCAATAGGACGAGATTCGAAACTAATGATGGTTTTCAATAGTATATCTTCCCCAAGGTCGACTTTATACTCCCTGTTTAACTCGCGTAACGCACACATCAGTAAGTTGAATGTCGTTAAGCGTTGTTGCCCATCAATCGTTTCATAAAAAACAGCCGCATTGGTTCTTCTCACATTTACGACTAAGGTGCCGATATAATAATTCTTAGTTTCCTCCTCAATATAATAATCCTTGATATCTTCGATCAATTGAATAATTTGCTTGTCTTCCCATTCATAATTACGCTGATAAACAGGGATCAAATAAGCATCTTGGCTAGCAAATAACTCCCCAATACTCAAATTCTTAAGTTCAGTCTGTTTAGTTTGCATAGTAATTATTGTCTTTAAAGAATTTAACAATTTTTTGATCCATTCTTCTTGATTCTTCTTTTTCGAAATCCATTATTTTTTGAAGGGTTGGCAAGGTTAAATAGTCCGATTTTACCACTTCTTTGGGATGTATCGCATTTTTTATTACTAAAAACAAATTGTTGTTTAGTACATATTTATCTATACTATCAAATCCTAATCGTTGGAATTCGAATCGTAAATAATACGTCCATACAAATGCTTTTTCTATAAAGGAATCGATTTCCTTATTCCCAAATTTATCAATGTAAAATATGGTGACACATTCAAACAAATCTTTTAAATAAGATTCTCCATCTCGATAGCTAAATTTATTATGATAAATATAGTTCACCAACAACTCGGTTCGTGAACCTTCATGTGTTAAAGTTTCGGTGGGCTTTAAATAGGTTGCCTTGAAGCGCTCGTTGATCCCCAAATAGTAACTGATATATTCAAAAAAACGCCTTCCATTGATCATTAATTGATCGATCTGAAAAGGAAAATCCATCTTTTGCTTATCTATTTTTCGTTCCACATTAGCATTATAGTTATCTACCAAATGATGAGCGATTTGTAATCCTTTTACATACGGATATTCTTCAATTTTGTCGATACTGATTCCTTTAAAACTATCAATATGTTCTTTCTTGAAATAACGTGAAGACTGACTATTGCTCCAACCTTTGATTCGAAACAGATATTCAGAGAATAATTCATGCAATTTATGGGTAGCATAGCGTTCCCACTGATCGATAATCTCGGTTTGTATTGCTCTTTCCTTCGCGTCAAATTCACGAAGATGATAGGCTTTTAATAAATCGTGGGGATATAAATCTTTCCCTCTCGAGTTTTGAGAATCAAAAAATTGAAAAGCTTCCGTTTCATCATGGATATAGAATGCAACGACCTGAAAATTGGTAATGAATTGCGTAATCGTTTCATCATCATAGTGCTGTATTGCTCTTTGTAGGATTCTAAAATTAGCACTGATATTTTCTATTGTCAGTTTATGCTTAAATGTAATGGGAATCTTTTTTACATTTTCATACGTCTCTGCCACCAATTCCTTGGTGTGGGATTGGTATTTAGGATTATTTTGCACTAATTTTTGTAGGGTATAAATCAGCAAACGCAGGGTGATATAACGTTGTTGACCATCTACGATATCATAACACGTACGATCTCCATCGTTTTCTTTAATGGTGTTGATATGAATAACGATAGTACCAAAACGATAATGGCTTTTTTTACGAAACGTATGAATATCATCTACTAATTGTAATACGTTTTTAGCAGTCCATTTGTAAGGTCTTTGGTATTCTGGAATACGAATCGCTTCAAGCGCTACAAATTGCCTTATCGAAATTATTTCTGCCCTATTTTCAATACTATACATATTGGTCATTACTCTTGATGAATTAACTAATATTTTACAATTAAATCCGATGATCGGTGATAACGATACCTCTGCCTTGGATTTCAACTTTCTGTCGTGATATGGTTTTGGGAATGGTATTGATATTTTATTGTTATTTTATTGTAGAGACAAGGCATGCCTTGTCTCTACAAAATGGTAAACAATTTCCCCATCATCCATTACACCAACCTCGTTTTCCCCGTCAACAATTCCTGCATCATCCCTTGTTTGATTTGCCGTGCTTTCGCTAATTGCTGCTCCAAGGCTTCCAACTCCGCATCCATATCCGATAAAATCGTGGCGATGCGGGTTTGCTCGGAGAGGGATGGAAATGAAAATATTAAATTACTTAATTCGCTACCATATAAGTGATAAACAGTTGAACCAGATACATACTTTAATACTTCCTCCTTATTATTAGATATGAAATAAGAAAAATACACTCCATCAAAACCTACTTGAAACCTAATTATTAAAATATCACCTCCAAGTATGACACCATCCTTTTTTATACAACTTGCAGTTGCTAAACCTCTAGGCGTAACATCAGATGTTGGCATTAATACATCATTACTTTTAGAGAATATTTTATTTAGGTTATTGTTTGTATAATTCTTTACATTTTTAATACTTTCTTTATAAGTTGTAAATAATTCACCATAATGAATACATTCATATTTCCCATTGGAACTAAGGTCTGATTTAGACAAATCTTTTCCTTTTAAAAATTCAGCAACCTCACCCAACTTCTTCACTTCCCAATCTTCCTTCGGCGTCAACAATTCCTGCATTGCGCCTTGTTTGATGAGGCGTTTTTTGGCGATGAGTTGCTCTAAGCTTGCTATCCACGCATCGGCATCCGACAAAGCTTCGGCGATGGCCTCTTGCTCGGGGAGTGGGGGAAGGGGGATGAGCATATCTGCAATTGTTTCCATTCTTACACTATCAACAGAAGACTTTGCAGTCATTTGCATTATTCTATTGTAAAAATTATTCTGGAAGTACTTAAAAAAGTAGAAGCCATAAACATTTGTGTCAAAATGACTAATCGCGTAAACTCTTTGGTGATAGTCAAATTTGCCATTTATATAATGAAAAACTTTTCCAACTCCTACACCATCTCCTGCTGTTAAAACAGCTTCTCCCTCAAAAGAAAAGCTATTTAAGTGCTCTATTGTTTGTGAACGTACAAAAAAAGGATAAATTCCATTCTCAATTCTATCTTGAGTATTTTTATTACCTGTAGTAATTCTCGATATTTCAGATACTTTTTTCACCTCCCAATCCTCCGGTATCACTCCGATTTCGGTTTGTTTATAGCCTTGTTTTACCATGTCCATCCCATTTTTTCAAGGTGAGCCTTTACTTTTTCTGAGGATTCGAGTGCCTCAGCGTCCAATGCGGCTAAAGTGGTCGCATAGCGTTCTGTCAGTTCTTTGATGCGTTGGGTCAGGTTTTGGCTGATGCGTTCTTGCTCTTGCGTCAAGGCATTTTGCAAATGCGCTTGCCATTTGTGTTCTAAGACCAAGGTTTTGATTTCGGTTTCGCTTAGTGTTGGGTATTTATCCAATACCAAAGTTTCTAATTCGGCGTTGAGCTTTTTGATTTTTGCATTGGCTCCTTTTATAGAAATGGTACACGCCAAATATTCTTCTAAAATTTCAAAATCACTTTGAACACCGTACTCAGCCCTTGGTTCAGCCGCTATGTTATATCCATCCGCAACGGGGACTTTGACCTTTTTGGACGGTTTCAATTGCTTCAATAGTTTATTGACTTCGGTCGCATTTACTTTTTCCAAATCCGCAAACAGACCATCTTCGCTGTTTTGCTCTTCTTCTATCTCAACCATGCGTGCCTGCGCCGTTTCTATCGTTGCTTCTTCGGCACGTATTGCTTCCTGCATATCCTGAAAATACACCTCAATCAACAACTCAGGCGTAATCATTCGCCCTTCAATTCCTGCCAAACCGGGGACTTCTTTATCGCCTTTGGTTTTCCCATTTTTATCGGTCTTGCCTTTGATCACCAAACGCTGGTATTCGTTTCCGGCTTTCCAACCGTCGATACGGATGCTGTACACATCGTCCTGCATGGTTTCGTTCCAATAGGTCATCAAGTGCTGGTACAGATCATAAGCATCGATCAGCGCATTGTTTTTAAATGCTTCCATCAGCCCTTGGCTGGCTTCGGCAATGACGGTTTGCGTATCGGCATCTTGCTGCAAGGCCTTCCATTTTTCTATTTCCAGTTTCAGCCAATCCTGAAAACTGCCATTCACTTTTTCATTAAACGCCACAAATTCAGCATGCGAATAAATCGCCGTTTTCAGTTCGTTCGTCGGTACGGTTAATTCAAAAAAGCCTTCCCGCACCTTGCGAAACAAGTCCTTTTTTAAACCGGGGAACACTTTCCAGTAATTTTCCAAAGCATCAATATCCGCACTCGGAATGCCTCCTTTCAAATGCGCTTCTATATTCTGAATATCTTCCGCTTCCTGGGTATCAATATAGCGTGGGATATTTAAGTTGTAATCATTCTTCGGATCGGCAATTTCGGTCATCGACACCATACGGCTGTACTTCGGGATTTCCAACTCAGCGGTAAACACATCGGTGATTTTGCGGATATCTTGCTCACGCAAACGGTTTTTGTTGCCGTCTTTCACAAAGCCCTTGCTCGCATCGATCATAAAAATGCCTTTGCGGTGCTCGGCATATTCCTTATCCAAAACAATAATACAGGCCGGAATGCCCGTGCCGTAAAACAAGTTGGCCGGCAAACCGATAATGCCTTTGATGTAGCCTTTTTTCAGAATATTTTTACGGATATCGCCTTCGGCATTCCCACGAAACAACACGCCGTGTGGCAATACCACCGCAGCTTTACCTGTAGATTTAAGCGAAGCAATAATGTGCAACAAAAAGGCATAATCGCCATTTTTCTCAGGCGGAACTCCCAAGGTAAAACGGTTGAATTCGTCGCTGTCCGTACTCACGCCATTGCTCCAATTTTTCAGGGAAAAGGGCGGATTGGCCACGACATAATCGAAGCGTTTGAGACTTCCATCGGCTTCTTTGTAGGCAGGACGCGTCAGGGTATTATCGGCTACAATCTCCGCAGTCGGACTATTGTGCAAGATCATATTCATCCGCGCGAGGTTGGCCGTCGTGGTTTCTTTTTCTTGTCCGTAAAGGGTAATATCTTTGCCCGATTCGTTGGCCACTTTCAGCAACAGCGACCCCGAGCCGCAGGTCGGGTCATAGGCTGTGGTTTGGTTGGTCGCATTCTTTGGACTGATGCCAATGACTTTGGCCAGCACACGAGAAACTTCGGCCGGCGTGTAAAACTGCCCTTTGGACTTCCCCGATTCCGTGGCAAAGTGGCGCATCAGGTATTCATACGCATCGCCCAAAATATCATCGCCTTCGGCAGAATTAGCCGAGAAATCCAGGGCGTCATCGTTGAAGATGCGTACCAAGTTGGATACCGTATCCACCAAATCTTTGCCCTTTCCTAATTTGGTTTCATCGTTAAAGTCCGGAAATTCGTTGAGTTTATTGGCTTCTTTAATCGGATTGAGGATTTCCTTGTTGATTTTATCACCAATCTCCGGATTCCCGATCAATGCCACCATATCGTCAAAGGTAGCGCCTTGGGGTACGGTAATCGCGCCAAAGGGATCGTTTTTGTATTTATCGGAAATGTACTTCACAAAAAGCATCGTGAGTACGTAATCTTTGTATTGGGAGGCGTCCATTCCGCCACGCAATTCGTTACAAGACGCCCAAAGTGAGCTATATAATTCGGATTTTTTTACTGCCATTTTTAATTTTTCGAATGGAGTAAATATATGAAATGTTAAATAATAACCAAAAGTAAAGCAAAGGAAAATATACACAGTTCTATCTAACGGATAAGGTATTTGTCTTTTTGTTCAAATAAAAGCATTTATCACGTCGTTATCTGTCGTTTTGAATAGAAAAGTAAAATAAAGCTAAGGAAAAAGGATTGATTACGCTGTTAGAAGATAGAATATCGTTGTATTTATAATAGTTTTTCAAAAATCAAAATCATCTTCCTCTTCATCTAAAAAGTTGAGTTCATCACTTCGTTGTTCGTAATCGTGTGAAATTCCGGGAGGATTGAACAAGCCCCATGAATCGGTAATAAAGTGTTTTTGGTTAAAACTGCCGACCCATTCCACAAACAACAATCGGAATTCTTCGATTTGTGTACGAATGATTTGGTAATATTCTACCTCTTCAAAACCGAACATTTTTAAGGTGTGATAAGAAACCATCAAGTCACGTGCTGCCTTGCGGATTAAGGTTGCGTTTTCCATTTTTAGATCGTATAATTTCACTGTAAAAGATCCAGCTAATTTTGCCTGAATAAGCATGGCATCACCTAACAACTGCCCTTTTAAATCGGATAAGATGGGATCATCTTCAGGAAACAAATCGGTAATCGCTTTGATGGTTTCAAAAATTTCTTCTGATTTTTTATAAATGGGTGTTTCTAAATAATTTCTCATCATTTGTTATCGTTTACATAAACATACAAAATTTTCATGAGTTGCAGTGAAATCTTATGATTTACTTATGTTGTTTCTTCTCGATACAAAATTTCCTTCACTGCGTTACAGAAATTTCACTCGAAGTGACGGGACATTTTCAAATTGACTAATTACCTCATTTTCAAATTACCAAACTGCCACATTATCCAATTTCCATATTGGTTAAATCCGCATAAATGCGATGGAAAATGCCGTAACCGAGACAATAATTCCGATCATAAAAACGGTGTAAGAAATACCTAATAATTTGTATTTTTTGTTCAGGACTACACCCAGCGAATACAAATCCTTGATTAAGGTATCGTACAGATAATCACGGTCTTTCATCAAGTCGTTCATAGCTTCGTTAAAGTCTTCCATTGCCAATTGATGAAAATTTCCGAAAAACAAAATGTTCGCTTTTCTCGACTGTATATCCGCTTTGGTAATGGGGTTGGAACTCACTTTTGGTTTGGTTGCTAAAATCGTGATCACAATCGTGGCTACACTAAAAATCAACAAAGTAAAAGTTGGAATAATTAAATGCGCATTGCTCGGACTGTCCAATTTTGGAATGATTGCCGTAAGAATAATCGAGATAATAATCGAATTGACCGACAATAAAATATTGGCTTTGCTATCGGCGATGGCGCTCAATTGCGTGTGGTTTCTTAAGGTAACTCTAAAAAGCGTTTCCACACCTCGATCAGGACGATCTGATTTTTTTGGCTTGTTTTCTTTGGCTTTTTTATCGGCTATTTTTTGCAGAGTTTCCCGAATCTTAAAAATCGTTTGTTCCTTTTTTTCTTGCCAATGTTCTTTGGCATAATTGGTATAGAAATAATGATTTTTGGTCAACATCAGCAAGTTTTCCCGATTCCATTCTTCTTCGGTAATTTCGGTTTTTTTCACGCCTTCGACTTCCGCTTTTAGCAAACCACAATGTTGACCGTAATTGTCCAAGGTAAAGTGAAAATAATCGGCATCTTTCATACACATTTCCAATAAATCCGTTGGTTCGTGCTGAAATTGAGTAGCCAGAATCAAACGGCAAACTTCCTCTGTGTCAACATTTTCATTAGGATATGATTTTAGGAAATCTACAAAAATATCACAACTTCTTTGCTCGTGATTTTGTCCGCCAAAAATGTATCCAGCATCGTGAAACCAACCCGCAAGTCGCAAGTGCAACGCATCATTTTTAGCAATATTTTCCCCTTTGATCAGTTCATTCAAAGCGGTAACTACCCGCAAAGTATGCAGGTAATCGTGATACATATATTCACAAGAAAGCTTATCTTTGAATAAATTAAAAATGTAAGCTTCGGCTTTATTTAAAAGTTCCATGGACGAATTTTATACTTGATAAATTTATGAAATTAAAACTACATAAACCAAAAATACTGTTTCTTATCTGTGCTTCAACCTTTTTTGCTTCTTGTGCTACTTTTCACGAACAAATCGGGCGAGATTTTTCACATGATATGATTGATAACGAAAATCAACAAAAATTATTGCACGAAGTAGTCATTGTAGGCGATGCCGGAAATGCAGACGAGCCGCAAGGCAAAAAGTTGCTTCAAACCGTAGAAGATTATTTGAAATCTACCGATAGGGAACAAACGTTGTTGTTTACGGGCGACAATATTTATCCAGTGGGGATGCCAAAAAAATCTAGTAAACATCGAGCTTTGGCAGAGGAAAAGTTAGATGCACAAATTGATTTGGCGCAGTATGTAAATGGAACAACGGTTTTTATTCCAGGCAACCACGATTGGTACCGAAAATTAAGTGGATTAATCCGACAAAAAGATTATATCGAAGATAAATTGGGCAAAAAATCCTTTATGCCTCGCAAATATCGAGCAGTCGAAGCTCTGGAAATTAACGATGAGCTGACTATGATTACCGTAGATAGCGAATGGTTTATCCAAAATTGGGACCGTCATCCTGATATTAATGAAGAAAGTTTTGTGAAAACTCGGGAAGATTTTTTCGAAGAATTTCGAAGCTTGGTCAATAAAAATCAGAATAAAATTACCTTAATTGCCATTCATCATCCAATGATTACCAACGGCTTGCATGGAGGTTATTTTTCTCTTAAGAAACATATTTTTCCCTACAAAAATATCCCTGCACCGGTTTTGGGTTCGGTAGTGAATTATTTGCTAAAAACCACTGGGGCAAGTCCTGCCGATACGCAACATACCTATTATCGCATGTTGATTGAACGCCTGAAAACATTGACCAAAGACGAAGAACAAGTGATTTTTGTTTCCGGTCACGAACACAATATGCAATACATCGAAGACGACGGAATCAAGCAACTCATCAGTGGTTCGGGCTCCAAAGTAGAAGAGGTTCGGGCGGTGCAACCTACCAGCTATTCGTTGGGCGAATTGGGTTTTGCTACCTTAAAAATTTACGACAATCAGCAAGTGGATGTTGCCATTCACAAAATGACAGAAAATGGAAATGAAATTACTTTTCAGAAAACCGTTGTAAAACCTGTTCCGGCTGTGACAAATTATCCCGAAGTGGAAAAAAATGAAGTCAAGGCTTCTGTTTATCCCGAAAAAGCTACCCAGAAATCAGGATTTTACCGCTTTTTGTTTGGCGAACATTACCGCAGTGTTTTTGGTACAAAAGTGACTGCTCCGGTAGCTGATTTATCTACACTTTATGGAGGACTCACGCCGATTATTTCCGGTGGCGGTACACAATCACTGTCTTTGCGGTTGAAAGATGCAGAAGGCAAGCAGTTTGTCATGCGTGGTTTGCGAAAAAGCTCCAAACGTTTTTTGCAAGTGGCGGTTTTTCAGGACACCTATATTGAAGACCAGCTCGACGATACTTTTGTGCTGAATCTCATCGATGATCATTACACGACTTCGCATCCGTATGTGCCGTTTATTATCGGGCATTTGTCTGATGCCGTGCAGTTGTATCACACCAATCCGAGGTTGTTTTATGTGCAAAAGCAAAATATTTTGGGCAGATACAATGAGATGTATGGCGACGAATTGTACATGATTGAAGAGCGTCCGCACAAATCGCAAAAAGAGGTCGCTTCTTTCGGAAATGGCGAGGACATTATCAGTACGCAAGATTTGTTGGTGAATTTAGAAAAAGATGAAAAGTACCGCATTGATAGCGAAATGTATTTGCGGGCACGCATTTTTGATTTCTTGATTGGCGATTGGGACCGACATGCAGACCAATGGCGCTGGACCGAAAAAACGGTGGGCGATGAGGTGGTTTATGAACCGATTCCAAGAGATCGCGATCAGGTGTTTGCTAAATTAGATGGAAATTTATTGCGTTTGCTGAACAAATTGCCGGCATTGCGTCATATGCAAAACTTTTCTGAGGATTTTGCACCTCCACGATGGATCAACAAAACGGCTTTTCCGTTGGATAAAACCTTGTTGCAAAACACCAGTTTGGACGATTGGAAAAAAACGGCTGATTATATAGTTCATTCCATTACAGATGAGGTTATTGACGAAACATTTGATTTATTGCCGAAAGAAGTTCAGGAACAATATACCGAGGATATTATCCGAATCCTGAAAGTCCGACGAACCAAATTGGTTGATTTTGTAGAAGACTATTACAAAGAATTGTTCAAATATGCGGTGGTGGCAGGCACCAACAAAAAGGACACTTTTATTGTAAATACGGCTGCTGATAAAGTCGAAATCGAGCATATCCGAAACAAAAAATCGGGTGATGTGTCGATGGGAACCTTCACTTATCATCCCGAAATTACCAAGGAAATCTGGATTTATGGTTTGGATAACAACGATAATTTTCGGGTAATTGGTGAAAAATCTCCTATTAAACTCCGGCTTATTGGCGGACGAAATAATGATGTTTACGATGTGCAATCGACCACAGCGACTACAATTTACGATTATGAATCCAAAAACAACACCTTTCTGAATACGGCAAATTCGAGAAAAGTTTTGCGCAATCAATACCAACTCAATCAGTATGATTACAGAAAAACCCCGATGAATATTCTCACCATTTTGCCCAATGTAGGTTATAACCAAGACAACGGCGTGATGTTGGGCTTAAACGGAACATTGACCGTGAATAAATTCAATCAAAATCCTTACACGCAAAAACATCAATTAGGTGCAAAAATGGACTTTGCAACTTCCGGATTATTGGCAACTTACAAAGGTAGTTTTAAAGATTATTCACGTACGGGATTCTGGACGATGGAAGCTTTGCTGACTTCTTCCAATTTTTCAAGAAACTTTTTTGGCAAGGAAAATTTGTCAACTTACGACAAAGATTTGTACAAAGACAATTATTATCGGGTGCGCACTTCGCAGTTTGAAATCAAACCATCTTATCAATGGAAAGGCAGAAACGGCGGGTCGTTTTTGGTTGGAACGACTTATGAATCCACCAAAATAGTCGATACAAACAATCGATTGATTGATCAGCAATTGACCACTACTTTAAACGACAGTTACGACCGAACCAACTATGTGGGAGCGCGAATAAAATATGCGTTTGCGAACTATGACAATGCACACGAACCTTCTACAGGCTTGGCTTTTTCGTTTTTATATGGTACTCGTTTTTTAACAGACGATTTTGAGCAAAATAACCAATATTTACGCTCGAAATTAAACTTTGTAGTTCCCTTAACGCGTGACAAAAAACTCACTTGGTCGTCGTCTTATTTGGCAGAAAAAGTAATTGGCGAACACCATTTTTATCAAGCGGCATCGATTGGTCAAAACAATGGGTTGAGAGGTTATCGTCAACAGCGTTTCATAGGCGAAGCAGCCTTTGTGAGCAGTCAGGATTTACGGTTTAAAATGCAACAAATCACCAACTCGATTATGCCGATGTCATACGGAATTTACGCCGGTTATGATACAGCAAAAGTACGAAGTGATTTTGATATAAATAACCAATGGTACCACAGTTATGGTGGCGGAATTTGGTTGAATGCGATGGATTCTTTTACTGCACATATTGGTGCATTCAGTAGTAAAGAAGAACCGGTTTTAATTAACTTTGGATTAGGATTTGGGTTTTAAATAGCACATAAACGTTTACTTAGATAAGCGGTTTTTTTAATTTGATGAAATCAATTTAATTACCACTTCATATTCAATTTTAAATTGAATGTTCTCATTGTCATTCTATTAGGGATAGCGTACATTACTTTTGAATAAACATCTCGAACCCAAGTATTGGTAATAGCATTTTCATTGTTAAACAAATTGTAAATTTCAAAACCTATAGCAACTTCCTCAAAAGGTTGTAGCCATTTTTTATCTGAATCAAAAGTTGGATCTTTAAAAATATAAGAAAAACCAGCATCAGTTCTCATATAGTTTTTCAAACGCATTTGATAGTCATATGGATCAACGTAAGAAGGCGAACCTCCTGGTAATCCAGTGTTATAAACCTGATTTAAATACAGTTTAAGGTTAGGAATTGCTGGCATGTAATCTTGAAACATTAAACCTATTTTTAATCTTTGGTCGGTTGGTCTAGCGATATAACCTCGATCGTTGTAGTTTTCTTCTGTTTTCAAATAACCAATAGAGAGCCAAGACTCTACGCCTGGTACAATTTCCCCGTTTAAACGCATGTCAATTCCATAAACGTAGGCTTCGGCATTATTGTCTGCATTATATCTAATTCTTACATTTTCTAATGTATAAGTATTTACGTTAGAGAGGTCTTTGTAATACAATTCAGTAAAAAGTTTAAAAGGTGTTTCTTTAATTTTAAAGCTATAATCGTTTGCCATAACTAAATGAATCGATTGTTGAGCCATTACATTCGGATTGATGCTTCCGTCCATGGCTCTTAACTCTCTATAACTTGGCGGTTGATGGTAAATTCCGGCAGAAAGTCTAAAAACCATATCGGCATTCCAATCGGGTTTAATTGCAAATTGAGCTCTTGGACTGAACACGAAATGATTTTTTGAAACTTCATATCCTTCCGCATCCACTTTCCAGGTGTGCGCTCTAAGCCCTATATTAAAAAAAGTTTCGTGAGTACCAATTGCTCCACTTCTGTTCCATTGTACAAAACCATTGAGACGGTTAATATTAACAGAATTTGTGGCTCTTACACTTTGATATGGAAGTAACTCACCGTGATAAGGATTGTAGGGTTGATCGATTGGTGTTGCGAAATGGGGATGAGCTAAAGAAAATCCCGCAGAATCTATCATTTCCCATTCAACTAAACGATCACGAATATCCTCGTTGACAAATCGGATGCCCCATTCCACTTCATTTGCGTCAATTTTATGTTGCCCTTTCATTTCTGCACTGAAAATAAGAGCGTCGTAATTATTTCTTCCATGGTTGAGTTGAGAACCCAATCCAACATTATATTCCACTTCACCTGCATTTCCACCTAAATCTGTACTCACATCACCCATTGAGTATTGCCCCCAAATGTCGTAATATTCTTCTTCTTTAGTATGATAGGCCGAAGTAATTAATTTATATGTGTTATTGAAGTTGGGTTTAAAAGTAGCTTTCAAGGCACCAAATAATGTTTGATATTGATCCAACTCACTACCTTGATAATTAACCAACATTTCTTTTGGAGTATTTAAAATGCTTCCGAATTTAGTTCTTTTATATTCTGGTGTGTATTCGTATACATTTTTTGAGGCATTCAAAAGTAAACTCCATTCCCATTTATTCGATGGTTGAAATGTAATCAGAGATTGTGCATCCAAAAACCTTGGTTTATAATCTACTTCTACGTCTTGAGATTTTACTAATAAAGCGTTGTTTCGGTAACGAAATCCTGTAATGGCACTCCATTTTTGATCTTTAGAAGCCAAATCAATTGTCAATGTACCTCCTAAAATACTTGCATCCACTTGTCCGCCAAATTTTTTTGGACGACGGTAAGTAATATCTAAAACCGACGACATTTTGTCTCCGTATTTAGCTTGAAAACCTCCGGATGAAAAATCAACTTTATCAGTCATTGAAGTATTGGTGAAACTTAAACCTTCTTGCTGACCCGATCGAATCAAAAAAGGACGATAAACTTCAATTTCATTTACATAGACTAAGTTCTCGTCATAATTTCCTCCTCGAACTGCATATTGTGTAGATAATTCATTGTTGGAATAGACACCAGGAAGGGTTTTTAATATGTTTTCGACTCCTGGATTGGCACCTGGAATTCTGCGGATGACATCGGGAGTAATTATAGTTGTTCCTTCAAAACGATGGCGGAGCGTTTTATCAATAACCAGTACTTTCAATTGCTCTGTTGCATCTTCTAAACGTACATTGAGCTCTAATGATTGATTTCTTCTTAATTGTTCTTCAAAAGTGACCGATTGGTAGTGTTCAAGATGAAATTGAATCGAAAGTTCTTCGTCTGCATCAACTTCCATAATATAAAAACCATTCGAGTTGGTTTTTACCTCTCTGTCTTTAACTTGTACAGTAACATCTTCCAAAGGCTGGTCGTTGACATTTAACACAATTCCCTTGATTTGTGCTGTTTGTGCATATTGATACATCCAGCATATTGAAAACAAAAAAACGAAAAAACTTTTTTTCAAAACTCTTTTATTAAAATTAAAAATCTGTAATTATCTCAAGATTCAATTAGACCAACTTTTATCGCCAATCGTTTTGTATCAACTGTCTAAACATAATAAGTTGATTATTAGTAAACAAAAATAAGATCGCGAAAAATCCTTCAAGGTTCAACGGAAATTAGTTGCTCAAATTTAGTGTTATTTCCCATACGGTCACTTATTTCTAAACGTAAAACATTGTTTCCTGTTGTATATTTTTTGTCTTTTAACTTGTGAACAATTTTTTTAGTCTTGTAGTCGTATTCAAATAATACCCATTCATCGTTTAGAAAACCATTATAGCTTCCAATGCCCGAAAGATCGTCTTGAATTTCAAAAACCAAATGATCTTCTTCTGAAAAATGATCTTGCGAATTTATAAAACGGACTGAAGGCGGTAGGGTATCTTGTACCAATTGATAAGTACCCAACTGTCTAGTTCGAATACGAAAATCATTGCCTCTTTTCCAAGTATCAAAATAGCGGATTTTACCATTATCAACCAAACCGATAAAAGTTTGATCTTTATTTGGATAATCTTCAGGAACCAGGATTTTGACGTTGATGTTTCTTTGCGTAGGAAAGACATCTCTATGTAGTTTTACACCATTTTTCATAAAATCAATTTCTAAATAATGATCTTCATAAAAAGTTCTTGCATCCCATTCCACAGCAACATTTTCTTCTTCAAAAACGTAATCTTTAAGATAATCTATGTATTTTCCATCGTTTTTTTCAGAAGTCATTGATTCGTAATCGAAAAAAGTAAATGGTAGTTCAATGACTTGCTTGTTCATGTGTGCATCAAAGACTTCAATTCTAAAATTTACAGCTCCATTTTGATTTAGATCAAGAACGCCTTTATTCTTGTGAAATTTAATTAGGCTTAAGGGTAAATCGTTGATTATAAATAGTTTTTGAATCCGTTTCCCTGTTTGTTTGTAATATTTGTAATCGATAAAATGATTGATATGGCGGGTTTCATTAAATGAAAACTCATCGAAAATTACTTCAAAACTTTTAGTGCCATTAATAAAAGTTACAATTTTATAAACACCATTTTTTCCTCGGCTATTATTTTGAGTGTCATGAGTATTGATGCCAATTCCAACGCTTCCTTTTGCTCGAATTTCACTGCTTACGTATTGATTGTTTTTTTTGTGCAACGCAATTTCAAAAAATTGATTTGTTCCATCTATAACCGTTTCATCTGTTAATGGATACACGTAGATTCCGTTAATAATGGGTTGTTCGGTATCCATTACTTGATCCTTGAGCGATATTTCTAATGCGTTTAGAATATGTTCGGTTTTTGTATCTCTTATTTCATAATGCAAATGCGGGCCACCGCTACCACCAGTATTCCCAATATAACCAATGATCTCTCCTTTTTTTACAGGCAATTCCTTTGCCAAAGGAAATACTTCAATTTCAAAATCCTTTTTTTCATACTGTCGCTCCTTGATATAGAGGTCAATTTTCGAACTGAAGTCATTTAAATGCCCATAAACTGTGCTGTAGCCGTTGTTGTGACGAATATATAAAGCTTTTCCATAACCAAAAGTACTTACTTTGATTCGATTCACCACACCGTCAGCCGGAGCGTAAACCGGATCTCCGGTTCTAAAGTTAGCAGAAAAATCAGTTCCCGCATGAAAGTGATTCGACCGAAGTTCGCCAAAACTTCCCGAAACTAATAAAGGAATTTTGATTGGTGCGTCAAAGTCTTTGATTTTGTCGGACTGAGCAGTTGCATTCGTTACGAACAACAAACAAACTATTAGAATGAGTTTCATGGCTTTTTTAAAGTTTTAGATTATAAAAATAACAAAAATCCCCCGAAATAAGAGATTTTGTTGTTTTTATTTTGCCTCACCCGAATCTGTTTGCTTCAGATTCAACCTCCCCAAAGGAGAGGTGAAATGGAAACCCCAAGACAAGCCTCGAGGAATTCTTTAGATTAAAATAGAAGTAACTTCCTAATTGATAAATATCTACAAAAAAATTATTCCTTTATCATTTTCTTATTCATCATTCTGCCGTCTTTTGTTTTAATACGGATGTGGTAAATACCACTCGCAAAATTTGTAGTAATTTCGTTTAAAGTATTTGTTTCTGAAATCGTTTTAAGAATTCTACCTGTATTGTCAAATATTTTGATTTCTTTAATAACCTGTTCATAATCTTCAACAAAAAAACGGCCTTCAAACGGATTTGGATAGATTTTTACAAATTGTTCCAAAGGCTCTTCTACGGACAACGGTGTATCTAAAAGAATACGTGCTAAGGTAAAGTCTCCTGCCCAAGAACCAGAACCTCCTCCGATGATCAGTGTATCTGTTGCCTGCATTTTAATCTGTTTCAGGTAATCAGAGCCGGAGGTCACATCTATATCTACAAAACCGTTGCCGTTGTTAAAAGTTGTATCTAAGCTTCCGTCGCTGTTAAAACGGGTAAGCGAATAGCCCACACTTTGACTCAATGATTTAGAGTGTCCGATAATGATTTTCCCATCGGGTTGCACTTCCAAACCTACTGCAAATTCATAAAAATGTTTTACAATACCACCGATTCCGAACGTGGTGTCTAAAAAACCTGTGGAGTCAATTTTTACAAGAAAATCTCCCAGATAGAATTTATCACTCAAGTATCCACTCAAAACAACTGAACCGTCGGGCAATTCTTTTGCATTGTGTGGTCTTTCATATACCTCCTGCATTGTATCGATATCAATTGTTGTGTCGATATTGATTGTCATGATCCCGTTTTGTCCGAAGGAAGTGTCAAAATTCCCCAAACCGTCGATCTTGCAATATCCTACTTTCGTATGGTTGGCATCCAACCTATCCACTCCAACACAAAGAATTTTACCATCGCTTAAAAGAATCATATTTGTCAACCAGATTGCATCTATAGTCAGCTTTCCATTAATCCCAAATGAAGTATCCAGAGAGCCGTTGCTGTTTAATTTAAAAAGTATGCCTTCCTCTGTCATACTTTCATTTGCACCTGCAATAATGGAACCGTCTGAAAGTAAAACCATAAATTCAAAGTTATTCAAGGTAGCATCCCTATATATGCCGTTGGCAGCAAAAGTAGTATCCACAGAGCCATCATTGTTATACCGGATCACAAAACCACTATAAGTTGATGATCCAGCATCTATTCTCACACCACCCGAAACAAGAATCCTACCGTCGGCTTGGATTTCCATTCCCCAGGGATATTCAGCATCTTCTATGGCAGTGAGTACGATACCATTGGTTCCGAACGCGGTGTCGGGAATACCGTTGGCATCTGTCTTGGTAAGTGTCAAACGATAATCTAAACTCCCTGTTCCTTTGGAAATTCCCATACTTACGATATTACCATTGGGATCAAAAGCAAAACGCCGAAATTCAAAAGTATTTGGTGTTATGGTAAAACCCGCATTTCCAAACGCAGGATCTAATGCTGCGTTTTGAGCAAAGGAGTAAAAACCAACAAGAAATGATAATACTATTATATATGATTTCATAACATTAAGTATTTAGGTATCCTGTACATTACAACGTATAGGATGAAAGTTTAATTAATTGATGAATGGTTTCAATTCCGATATCAATTTCCACGTACTAAAGTATCAGAACTTATAATAGAATTCTTTCCAAAAGCAAAGATCCCTAAAACTAGCTGGAACAAATATAAGAAGACTAAGACAATAAGAAAACTATTTTTGTTAAATTTTTTAACATTACGTATCATTTAAGTCTGTCTGACATTAAAGACATTTAAGACAACCACACTCTGATTAACAGCTAGTTGCCAATCAAACAAATGGAATAGTAAAAGAGAAAATAGTATTTCAAGAGATATAACCACAACTATTTTGCATCTATTTCAATTTTTTTTTTTATTTTTGATTTAATAATAGTAATTTTGTAACATAAAAGGGTTGTGTAAATGGAGAAACTTAGTGACATCACGGTATCGATTGAAGCGAAGTTATCGAAACTTATACAGCACTTGGAAAAAGTAGTAGAAGAAAATGCTTCTTTAAAAGAAGAACTTCTAAAACAACAAACACAGTACAGCAATTTACAGCAAGAACACTTTGAAACAAAACAACAGTTTGAAAATTTAAAAGTTGTAAATTCGTTGTTGGGCAGTGAAGAACATAAAAGAGAAACAAAACTAAAGATAAATTCATTAGTTCGTGAAATAGATCATTGCATATCTCAGTTAACCAAAATTAGTAATTGACCGATATGGAAGAAAAGCTAAAAATAAGGGTCAGTATTGCAGACAGAGTCTATCCACTTACGGTTGAACCCGGGCAAGAGGAAGGTGTTAGAGCTGCGGTAAAGAAAATTGAAGCGATGATTGTGCAATTGGAAGAGCATTTTGCAATGCGAGATAAGCAAGACGTTTTAGCGTTTTGTGCTTTACAATTTGCTTCGCAAGTAGAACAAAATAGGATACAAAACGAAGAAGGTTTAGACGACTCAAAAGAAAAATTAAAAGAATTTAATAATAGTTTAGAGGAAATTTTATTAAAATACAATATATAGGACAGCCTTAAAATAAGGTTGCAACAATACTGCTCACATTAGATACTGTTTGATAAACTCAACACCAACAAATTAAAATGGGCGAAGCATTATCACTAAAGCAAGCCACCTCGAGTGGATCCTTGAACGGTAAGATAGCTCAAAACTTGTTATATTAGAGTTTATGCGACTCTCCTAATGTGGGCTTTTTTTATTAACTATTTACAAATTGATGGAAACAATTATATTTATTATTAGTGGAATCATAGTTGGTGCTGCAGTTGGTTTTGGTATTGCCAAATACCTTGAAAAAAACAACGCCTCAACTATCATAAAAGACGCAAAAAACGAAGCAAAGGGAATATTGAAAGATGCCCGTGCAGAAGGAGAAACAATTAAAAAGGATAAAATCCTTCAAGCTAAAGAAAAGTTCATTGAGTTAAAATCTGAACACGAACAAATCATCTTGGCTAGAGATAAGAAAATTGCAGATGCTGAAAAAAGAACGCGTGATAAAGAATCTCAAATTTCTAACGAATTAAACAGAGCTAAAAGAGCTGCAGATGATAACGAAAAAAACATCAAGGCCTACGAGCAAAAACTTGAACTTTTAGAGAAAAAACAAGAAGAAGTAGACAAGCAACATCGTATCCAAGTTGAAAAGTTAGAGCAAATTGCTGGTTTGACAGCTGAAGAGGCAAGAATACAATTGATAGACAGCCTTAAAGAAGAAGCAAGAACACAGGCAATGGGCTTTATCCAAGATACAATGGAAGAAGCGAAATTGACTGCGCAACAAGAAGCTAGAAGAGTTATCATCAATACGATTCAGCGTGTAGGTACGGAAGAGGCGATTGAAAACTGTGTTTCTGTTTTCAATATTGAATCAGACGATGTAAAAGGGCGCATTATTGGACGTGAAGGTCGAAACATCCGCGCACTAGAAGCTGCGACAGGAGTTGAAATTATTGTTGACGATACTCCAGAAGCTATTATCCTTTCTTGCTTTGACCCAGTACGAAGAGAAATTGCACGTATGTCTTTACATAGATTAGTAACTGATGGACGTATTCACCCTGCAAGAATTGAAGAAGTAGTTAATAAAACCACCAAGCAAATCGATGAAGAAATTGCTGAAACGGGTAAACGAACTGTTATCGACTTAGGTGTTCATGGATTACATCCTGAATTAATTAAAATGGTCGGGCGTATGAAATACCGTTCGTCTTATGGTCAAAACCTGTTGCACCACTCTCGAGAAGTTGCTAAATTATGTGGCTTGATGGCTGCTGAATTAGGATTGAATCCAAAATTAGCAAAACGTGCTGGATTATTACACGATATTGGAAAAGTGCCAGAATCTGAAAGTGATTTACCACATGCTTTATTGGGAATGCAATTGGCAGAAAAATATGGTGAAAAACCTGAAGTGTGTAACGCAATTGGAGCACACCACGATGAAATTGAAATGACTTCATTGATTTCACCTGTAATACAAGTTTGTGATGCGATTTCAGGCGCTCGTCCAGGCGCTCGTCGTCAAGTATTGGATTCTTATATTCAACGTTTGAAAGATTTAGAAGCCGTAGCTTACGGATTTGGAGGCGTAAAAAATGCTTATGCCATTCAAGCGGGTAGAGAGTTGCGTGTAATCGTAGACTGTGAAAAAGTATCAGATGAAGTTGCTGCTAATTTATCATTCCAGATTTCACAAAAAATCCAGACAGAAATGACCTATCCAGGTCAGGTAAAAGTAACAGTGATACGTGAAACAAGAGCGGTAAACGTTGCAAAATAATATAGCTTATTCATCTTTGAGAAAGTTATTTAAGGATTGAATAAACAAAATTTTCAATAAAACAGTACAGACATTATGTTTGTACTGTTTTTCTTTTTATAAGGTTTTAAATCTAATGTTGATGGGTTTACAGTAAAGATTCAGTTAAATGTTGAGCTACTCAAGTGATCTTTATAGGGATGATTTGAAGGGTTTTATTGAAGAACTACTCAAACACGATTTCATTTTTTTATTGTTATTTCAGGACGAGGCACCTATAGTTATAAAAAAATCCGGAGCTTTAAATCCGGATTTTTATTTACTTAGTTTCAGTTTTTGTTTTCAACAAATAGCGTATTACCGTTTCGGCGCTGTACAATCCAAATAAACAAGGGATCCAACTGTTGGTTCCAAAGTAAGATTTTTTAAAGTTAGATCCATCAGTCATTTTCAAACTACTTTCATCAGGTGTTTCTGTAGAATAAACCGCCTTCACACCGCTGCTGATTCCCATTTTTCTTAAACGCTTTCTAATAACTTTCGCCAATGGACAAACGCCAGTTTTACTAATGTCTTTTACTACAACTTTGCTTGCAATAAGTTTACCGCCAGCTCCCATATTAGAGATTACTTTAACTCCATTTTTCTTCGCAGCAACAATCAGGTTTAATTTTGGAGTGATACTGTCGATACAGTCCAACACATAATCAAAATCTTTGGTAACAATTTCATATGCACGTTCGGGAGAAATAAATTCTTCTATCGTTGTGAGTTTTAATTCCGGATTGATGTCCATCAATCGTTCTGTCATTAAAGCAGCTTTCGATTTTCCAACAGTCGAATGTAATGCTGGCAACTGACGGTTGATATTAGTAATATCTACAGTGTCTCCGTCAACAATTGTTATGTTTCCCACGCCTGCTCTTGCAATAAATTCTGCTGCAAACGAACCTACGCCACCTAGGCCTACAATTAAAACATTGGCGTTTTTCAACGCTTCTATACCTTCAGATTTAAATAATAATTCTGCTCTTTCTTGCCAAACAGCCATGAACTTTTGTTATTTTGTAACCTTTATTTGTGGTCTAAAAACCAGGTGGTTACTGATTAAAAATGTTGTTAAAACTCTCTTCTATTATTTTTTTTACGTCTTTGCCTAAGATTTGCTCTGCTTTTTTATAAATTTCAAAAATACTCAGTTCCATGCCGTCAGTCTCTAAAAAAACAAATTCAGTTGGAACCGTTTTTAAAACTACTTCCATTTTCGGATTCCGTACTAAATGCTTTCCAAAAGAAAGATGAAAACCATTGGTATACAAGCTTTTGGCAACTTGCTCATTTTTAGTAAATCCATGAATAATCAATGGGACTGTTAAGTTTAATTCCTTTTTGATTTCAATGATTTCTTGAAATGCTGCAACGCAGTGCAAAAGTACAGGTTTTTTGTATTTTTCTGCTAAAAGTAATTGAGGAATGAAAACTTTTTTTTGAAGTTCTAATGAAGTTTCAATTCGCTTATCTAACCCGCATTCTCCTAGAGCTTTACATTTAGGTTTCGACAGGTGTTCTTCAATCAAATCTAATTGTTGGGGAAAGTTATTTGCTTCAATTCGCCACGGATGAATCCCAATTGAATAAGAAGGATAGTTCTGAAATGGTTCATCAGGATATTGATTAACTATTTCAACAACATTTTGCTGGTTTGTGAATTGGTGGGTGTGGACATCAAAATACATAAAGAAAAAATTATAAACGCACTCCTGCTTTAATGCTTGTTTCTAAAAAATTGACCTCGGGTGTAATAGGGCAAGAATATCCCAAAGTGTAGGTGCAATAAGGATGATAGGCTTTGTTGAAATTCAAAACAATTTTATTTCCTTCAGGTATTTCAATATCAAGATACCTGCCTCCGCCATAAGTTTCGACTCCGTTGGTATTGTCTAAGAAAGGTAAGAATAGATGTTTTTCAAAACCAGGTTTATTCATTAATTCGAGATTTTGATAGACTTCTAATTGCATTTTTTTACCCGAAATTTCAAAATATAAGATACCGTAACGTTTGTACATTGGTTGTTTAGATCCTGTAGTGGGCATCTGAAAAGCAGTTTGATCTTTTAATCGTTCCAAAGTTGCATTTACAATCATATTTTCATTGTATGGATAAAAAGATAAACCTTTAAAATCTTTGAGTTCTTCGTTGCTTAAAGGAGTGGTTTTTGGATTAAGATAGAAAGTGTTTAATTCATTTTGAAAATGAAGTGTTTCTTCTTTTATTTGTTGAGAAAAAGTTAAATTTGAATAACTTATAAAAATAATTACTAACTTTATCATTGTTTATGATTTTAGTACAAAAATACAAAACTTAGTTTAACAAATAAATTTTTGAAGACATGATAAAACTTAAAAACTTATGGGTGATTGCAGCTGTTGTTTTTCCTTTTTTTATAGGTACAGCTCAAGAGAAAAGTGATAAAGAATTAGTGGTTGAAAAAATTGAGTCTTCTTTTTCGGTAGAAATCAATGAAAGTACTTCCGTTAAAGATTTTGAGTTTTTGAAAAAAACATTCAAAGAGGATTTCAACACAGAATTCATTTATGAAAATGCACAGTATGTAGAAGATAAATTGGTTGGAATAAAAATCACTTTGAGAAACGAAAAACAGTCTTTTATCAAATCGATTGCTAATGGAACCAAGCCAATTTCTCCTTTTACCATCACTCTAAAACAAGTAGATGACCAAGATTATCAAATAGTAATGGCACAAGAAATTGAATTTAAAGATTTTGAATCTTTTTATACCCGTTCGTCTGAATTAGCTCCAGATTTTTCAAAAATGGTTGAAGAAATGAATGGAATGACAAGTGAAATTCATTCAATCTTACAAAATATGATGGAAGTATTTAATGACAAGGATATAGAAAAGAAACTTAATTAAGAATCTTTTTTCCAGAACAAATAATTTAAAAATGGCATAAATCTCGGATTTTATGCCGTTTTTTCGTTGTAGTAAATCCTATTATGGGTTAAAAAAAGCGTAAAGTTTAAACTAAAAAAAACACTTACAAAAGTATTTCATATCTTGCAAAGATTTAAAGCATTCACGTATGATACTTACAAGGGATCTTATATTTTCGTATGGAGCTCAACAAAATTTTTCTTTTCCAAACATGGAATGTGCCGATGGGCAAGCCTTGTTGATTACAGGGAATTCAGGTACAGGAAAGACTACCTTATTGCATTTGTTGGGCGGATTATTAAAACCCCAATCAGGAGAGATTTTAATCAATCATCAAGATATTCATAAATTAGCTACTTCTAAATTGGATGAATTTAGAGGTAAGAATATAGGGATGGTTTTACAAAAATCATTTTTTATTGAGTCTTTGTCAGTGCTCGATAATGTGGTTTTGAATGCATGGCTGGGCAATGGAGAAAGATCAAAAGATAAAGCAATGAATCTTTTAGAGGAACTCGGTTTACATACACATGCACATAAATTACCAAGTCAGTTAAGTATTGGTCAGCAACAGCGAGTGAGTATTGCAAGGGCTTTGATCAATAATCCATCATTGATTTTGGCAGACGAACCTACTTCAAGTCTTGATGACGACAACGCATTGACGGTTGCTCGTTTACTGAAAAAGTTAGCAAGTGATTACAATTCCTCATTGGTGATCGTTACTCACGATCAACGTTTAAAGTCGGAGCTTAACCTTCAAATTACTCTATCATGATTGGAAAAATAGCATGGAAAAATACTTGGTTTAAACCTTTGAATACCTTTTTAAGTGTTGTTTTATTAACCGCATCGGTATCGATTATTTCAATTTTGATGTTGCTTCAAAAACAATTTGAAGAAAAGTTTTCAGCTTCTATGGACAACATTGATTTAGTTTTGGGTGCAAAAGGAAGTCCGTTGCAATTAGTTCTGTCTTCGGTTTATCAAATCGATGCACCTCCAGGAAATATTCCTTATCCAGAAGCCGAACTTTGGATGAAAAATCCAATGGTAGAAAGTGCTGTTCCGTTGGCTTATGGCGATAATTATTTAGGTTATAAAATTGTGGGAACCAACGATAATTACCTTTCTCATTTTGATTTAAATATTGCAGAAGGAATTCCTTTTACAAAAGATTTTGAAGTGATTGTTGGAGCAGAAATTGCTGCTAATATTGGACTGAAAATAGGTTCCACTTTTTTTGGAACCCACGGTGATTCCGAAGAGGGAGAAGTGCATGATCATCATGCTTATACAGTTGTTGGAATTTTAGCTCCATCTGGTAAAGTAGCCGATCAATTAATTTTAACCAACATTGCTTCGGTTTGGCATATGCACGATCACAGTTCGCATGAAGAAGCTGAAACAATTCATCAGGAAGGAGAAGAAAAACACCTGCACGAAGGAAAAGAAATCACTGCAGTGCTTTTGAAGCTTAAAAATAACATGGCAAAAATAACATGGCAACGTCTTGTTCCTCAAAATACCGAAATGCAAGCAGCATCACCAATATTGGAAATCAATCGTTTGTTTTCACTTTTTGGAGTAGGAATTACCGCTGTAAAATATCTTGCTTTTGGCATTATGCTCATTTCAGGAATCAGTATATTTGTTGCCTTGTACAACACACTAAAAGAAAGAAAATACGAATTTGCTTTATTGCGTATTGGAGGCGCGTCCAAATTACAATTGCTATGGTTGGTACTTTTTGAAAGTATTATTTTATGTGTCTCCGGATTCGTTTTTGGTATCATTTTTGGTAGAGTAGGTTTGTACTTCTTGTCGGTTTCTGCTCACCAAGAATTCAAAATGGCTTTTGATCCGTTTGAGTTTTTGTGGAAAGAAGAAGGGTTGTTGTTTTTAGCGACAATTCTAGTTGGAGTTTTTGCAGCAGTTATACCGGCTTGGAAAGCGTACTCGTTAAACATATCTAAAACACTGTCAGATGCTTAAGAAAATTATTATAGGAATGTATTCAGGTGCCGCCATTTTGTTGATGAGTTTTGCACCCAATTCAAGTGTTCAATCGGAAAAGATTGTTCAAAAAAATCCAACAGAAATTACATGGAAAATGTTGGGTCAAATCGATTTTGTTAAACAAAAAAATCCATATTACGGAGAAGTGATGTACCCGATGATTAATAGTACTTTGAAAGCACTTCAAGGAAAAAAAATAAAGGTCTCAGGTTTTATAGTTCCGATCGATAGCAAGAATTATGCGTTGAGTAAAAACGTTTTTGCACAATGTTTTTTCTGTGGAAATGCAGGTCCTGAAACCATCATGGGAATCAAATACAGAGGTGAAACTCCGCGTTTGAAAACAGATACTTATGTGACTATGGAAGGAACGTTTCGCTTCAATGATAACGATCTAGATGATTGGATTTATCATATTGAAGATGCAGTAATTACTCTTCAGAAATAATGAAAATAGAGGCGGTGGTGACCGATTTGTTCTTTGACTTGGATCATACTATTTACGATTTCGACAAAAATGCAGAATTGACTTTTCAGGCAGCTTTTAAAGAATTAAAATTAGGTGAAACTCAGAGTTTTATGAGTAATTTTAAACCAATTAATGAAGCATATTGGGAGCAGTTTGCTCGTAAAGAAATCACAAGAGATCATTTAAGATATGCGCGTCTGAAAGATACTTTTGAAGCAATAAATTTAAAAGTGGATGAAGATGAAATTAGATATATAACCGAATATTTTATTTTAAACCTGACTCAAAACTGTCATTTGATTGAAGGGGTTTTGGAAACTTTAAATTATTTAAAATCAAAGTATCGATTACATATCATCAGTAATGGTCCAAAAAATGTACAAGAAAGAAAAATTAAAAATGCTGGTTTGGCTGATTATTTTCTCACCTTAACGGTGCCTGAAATAGTAGGTTTTCAAAAGCCTCGACCAGAGATTTTTGATCATGCAATGAAATCAGTATCTGTAAAACCTTGCGAAAGTATTATGATTGGAGACAGTCTTTTTGCAGATGTTTCTGGCGCATTAAATGCAGGTATGCATGCAATTTGGTTTAATGAGTTCAAGAAAACAAATAAACAAAATCATGTTGAAATACATCAATTTAAGGAATTAATAAATATTTTATAAGATGAAAAAGATAATAATTATGTTGTTTTTAGGGCTGTTTGCTCTAAATGCTCAAGCTCAGAGTTTGACAAATACAAAGTATGTACAAGTAAAAGGAGTCTATGATTTTCAAACAGAATTTAACCAATATAGATTGAATTCTTTCTTGAAGTATCAATTAGAAGAAGCAGGTTTTGAGGTTTATTATGACGATCAAGAAGTGCCAGCAGATGTAATTGCAGATCCTTGTAAGGAGCTGAAATGTATAGTTAAACGTGATAAATCAATGCTTTCTACTAAATTGACTATAGAGTTGATTAATTGTAAGGGAGACGTCGTTTTCTCGGCAGAAGGCGAAAGTCGACTTAAAAAACACAGTAAATCACATGTTGATGCTGTAAAAGATGCTTTAGAACATACTGCGATAAAAAATATGCAAGAATAAATTTATAAACTCCTGAATACTATCCTTCAGGAGTTTTTATTTAATACCCATACTTTCCTCTCCAGCGTTGACGTAAAAAATCTTTAGTCTGTTTTTCACGTGTGTTTTCTCCTGGTTCATAAAAAGGTGTATTAGCTAAATCGGTTGGTAAAAATTCTTGATAAGCAAAGTTTTCAGGAAAATCATGACTGTATTTGTAATCTTCTCCGTAACCCAATTCTTTCATTAATTTTGTTGGTGCATTGCGCAAATGGATTGGAACAGATAAATCACCAGTATGTTTCACAGCTTGTTGTGCTTTACCTATTGCCAAATAACTAGCATTACTTTTTGGAGAAGTAGCAAGATAGATAGCGCATTGGCTAAGGAGTATTCTGCTTTCTGGATATCCAATAACCGAAACTGCCTGAAAAATATTGTTAGCCATAATAATCGCTGTCGGATTTGCTAAACCGATGTCTTCTGACGCGGAGATGATCAATCTTCGAGCAATGAATTTTAGATCTTCTCCTCCTTCAATCATGCGAGCCAACCAATAAACTGCTCCATTTGGATCACTACCTCTAATCGATTTTATAAAAGCAGAAATAATGTCGTAGTGTTGTTCGCCAGTTTTGTCGTACAAAACGGTGTTTTTCTGAACAACTTGCATTACTTTTTCATTGGTGATTTCAATTTCATCTCCATCAAAAGAATGAATAATCAGTTCGAATGTGTTTAGTAATTTCCTTCCGTCGCCACCGGATACTCGAAACAAAGCTTCATTTTCTTTAATAGTGATTTTTTTTGATCTCAGGTCTTCATCAACTTTTAAAGCACGTTGAAGTAAAGCCTCTAAATCTGCTTTGGAAAAAGCATTTAAAGTATAAACCTGACAGCGTGATAATAATGCTGGAATCACCTCGAAACTTGGGTTTTCTGTTGTGGCACCAATCAAAGTAATCCAACCTTTTTCTACTGCTCCCAACAAGGAATCTTGCTGAGATTTACTAAATCGATGGATTTCATCAATAAATAAAATAGGGTTTCTTGCAGTAAACAAACCGCCGCTTCCTTTAGCTTTTTCAATTACTTCACGCACATCTTTTACTCCAGCGTTGATGGCACTCAAGGTATAAAATGGACGTTGACTGTCGTTTGCAATGATCTCTGCTAGAGTCGTTTTTCCAGTGCCAGGAGGTCCCCAAAAAATCATCGAAGGAACAATTCCTCTCTTAATGTTTTGAGTTAAAATACCTGTTTCGCCAACCAAATGAGATTGACTAATATAATCATCTAATGTTTTCGGACGAATACGTTCCGCTAAAGGTGCTTTCATCTTGTAAAAATAGGAAATGTACCCTTTATAACAAAAGTTTGTATTTAGTTTGTTTGACTTTTAAAAGAGTGTTTTTTAACTTAATTCTGCAACTGGCAAAAATTCAAATCTAACCAAACCGTCTTCATCAATCTTTGTTAGTTGAATTTTGTGTAAGGTATTGACCAATTCTGGATTCCAAGGTGTTTTTACTTTTACGTAATTTTCTGTAAATCCGTGGATGTATCCTTCTTTATTTTCGCTTTCAAACAAAACAGTACGCTCTGTTCCAAGTTGACTTTCATAAAAAGCTCGACGTTTTTTCACAGATAAGCCTCGCAACATTTTACTGCGTTTAGAACGTGCATTTGCAGGAACTACACCATCCATGTCAATTGCTTCAGTGTTGTCTCTTTCTGAATATGTAAAAACGTGTAAATAAGAAATATCTAAATCGTTTAAAAAATGATAGGTTTCTAAAAACAACTCATCAGTTTCACCTGGGAAACCTACGATTACATCTACGCCAATACAAGCATGTGGCATTACTTCGCGAATTCTGGCAACGCGTTCGGTATATAATTCACGGAGATAACGGCGTTTCATTTTCTTCAAAATGGTATTTGAACCCGATTGTAATGGAATGTGAAAATGAGGAACGAAAGTACGAGATTGAGCTACAAAATCGATGGTTTCATTTTTTAATAAATTTGGTTCGATAGATGAAATGCGCAAGCGTTCGATTCCTTCAACAGTATCTAAAGCCTGAACTAAATCAAAAAAAGTATGTTCGTGCTTTTTGTTTCCAAACTCGCCTTTTCCGTAGTCGCCGACGTTTACTCCTGTAAGGACAATTTCTTTTATGCCTTTTTCTGAAATTTCTGCCGCATTTTTCATTACATTTTCCATTGTATCAGAACGAGATATTCCACGAGCCAATGGAATGGTGCAGTAAGTACATTTGTAATCACAGCCATCCTGAACTTTTAAAAACGCGCGGGTTCTGTCGCCAATAGAATAACTACCTACATAGAAATCGGCTTGTTCAATTTCGCAAGAATGAATTTCTCCCATGTCGTTTTTAGACAAATCGTGAATATAATCGGTCAACTTGAATTTTTCGGTAGCACCTAAAACTAAATCTACTCCGTCTACCGCCACTAATTCTTCGGGCTTTAACTGAGCATAGCAGCCAATTGCGGCTACAAAAGCTTTATCGTTTACTTTAAGGGCCTTTCGGACAATTTGCTTAAACTGTTTGTCGGCATTTTCCGTCACTGAACAAGTGTTGATGACATAAATATCAGCAACATCTTCAAAGTCAACGCGGTCAAAACCTTCATCGGCAAAACTACGAGCAATAGTCGATGTTTCTGAGAAATTCAGTTTACATCCCAAAGTGTAAAACGCTACTTTTTTTCTGTTTTTCATAATTAATTCCTACAAGGAGTGCGAAATTTCATTTATCTTTACTTGCTAAAGTAATCTGCAAAATTACAAACAAAATTTGGTTTAATGAAATATACTTTTTATTATATTGCATTACTATGCAGTGTTTTAACCACGACTGCCTGTGGAAAGAAGACTTCGCAATTTTGTGACAGCGATGTTTTTAGATACAATGAAAGTGCCAATATCCAAACATTAGATCCGGCTTTTGCTAGAAATATGGCTATTATCTGGCCGTGTAATCAATTGTTTAACGGTTTGGTACAATTGGACGATTCTTTACAAGTAAAACCAGATATTGCAAAAAACTGGAAAATTTTAAACGAAGGTTTGTTGTATGAATTTACACTACGGGATGATGTGTATTTTCATAAGCATATAAATTTTGGAAAAGATAGTACTCGACTAGTAACCGCCTACGATTTTGAGTACAGCTTCGATCGTGTTTTGAGCGAGGAACTGGCATCTCCTGGTACGTGGGTGTTTCAAAATGTAGAAAGCTATCATGCGAAAAATGATTCTTTGTTCGAAATTCGTCTTAAAAAACCTTTTCCAGCATTTTTAGGGTTATTGTCTATGAAATACGCTTCCGTCTTACCTAAAGAAATTACAGAAGATCCAACAATAGATTTTAGATCAAATCCGATTGGAACGGGACCTTTTAAGTTTAAAATTTGGGAAGAGAACGTAAAATTAGTGCTTAGAAAAAACGAGAATTATCACGAAAAAGATCAAAATGGAAATAAACTACCTTATTTAGAAAGTGTAGCCATCTCATTTTTACCTGATAAACAGAGTGGTTTTTTACGTTTTATACAAGGCAAAGTTGATATGATTTCGGGCTTGGATCCATCGTATAAAGATGAGCTTTTGCAACCCAATGGAATGCTGCAAGAAAAATACCATGATAGAATTAAAATGTTGACCGGACCGTATTTAAATACTGAATATCTTGGATTTAATATGAATGATCCTTTACTGAAAGATATTCGAATTCGTCAGGCTTTGAATTTGGGTTTTGATCGAAATAAATTGGTCGCTTATTTAAGAAATGGGATGGGAGATGGACAAGTAAACGGTATTGTTCCGAATGGTTTGTCTGGTTTTCAACAAGGAAATACTTTACTGTACAATCCTGCAAAAGCAAAAGATTTGATAAAAGAAGTACAAAACGAAACTAAAAATAAAATTCGAATCACGCTGAGTACCAATAGTACATATTTAGATATTGCAGAATATTTGCAAAGAGAATGGGAGAAATTAGGTATTCAAGTTGATGTAGATGTGATGCCACCTTCTACTTTGAGACAATCGATTGCAACAAATAAGTTGAGTTTTTTTAGAGGAAGTTGGATAGCAGATTATCCCGATGCAGAGAATTATTTGTCTTTGTTCTACAGTAAAAACTTTACACCCAATGGGCCAAACTACACTCATTTTAAAAATGAAAAATTCGATAAATTGTATGAACAAGCTTTACAAACAGTAGATCAGGTAAAACGCACCAAAATTTATGAAGAAATGAATGCAATTATTGCAGATGAAGTTCCAGTGATTGTTTTGTTTTATGATAAAGTGGCTCGTTTTACCCAGAATGATGTACAGGGTTTAGGAACGAATCCTATGAATATTTTAAATTTAAAATATGTAAAAAAACTAAACACAAATCTTGTTGAAGATTGATGTTTTTAAACAAAAGAACAATAAATCGGAAATAAACAATTTTTTCTACAGTTTCTATTTTGTATATTTGTGTACACTTATACTTAATAAAACATAATTATGAACCATCTTATCATAGTGATAATAGATGATGAGCCTAAGAACAGAGAAACACTCAAAGCCTATATTCATCGTTTATTACCCATTAATTCTTTCGAAATCATTTTGTGCAATTCTGTAAAAACAGGGGTAGAAGCCATAGAAAACTATTTACCAGATTTGGTTTTCTTAGATATAGAAATGCCTGAGGCGAATGGTTTCGAGCTTTTCAAAAATGTAAATAAAGAGACATTCGAAGTGGTTTTTACAACTGCTTATGCACAGTATATTGAAAAATCAGTGAACGAAGTTGGCTGCTTTGGATATCTTCTTAAACCAATTGAAGGAGATAAATTAAAGAAAATATTGGATCGATTCAACGAAAAAGTAACTAATAAGAGATATTTTAAGTTTTTTAATAAAACTAAAAATAGAAGTGGTCTAGCCCCCTATTAATCGGACTATTTCCTTTTCTTATTTGCTAATATACAC
>CAYNIM010000023.1:0-37438 GCA_964397335.1 uncultured Flavobacterium sp. | reverse complement strand
AGAAATATTAACAACCTAAAAATTAATCTCGTTTAATAATGCACTACGGGTTAAATCAATTTAATGAAAGGCTTGTTAATAAATTTAGGAAGTTTTCAGTAGCATTTTTTTTGTTATTCTTATTTGTATAAATAACTAAATTATTCAACTGTCAGATTTTTAGGTATTTATAATTAATAGCAATGAAGATTCTGAAATTATTTTAAAAAAGAACGTTAAAATATTAACAGCAATGTTTTTTTTTCTTATTTTAGTGCTTTATTATAAACTCTAATTTATATACAAGATTATGAAAATTTATAAATTACTCTTTTTAGTATTGGCTTTTGCGGGTGTGAATTCCTGTGCAGAATATGTTGGTAACGATGGAGGAGGCAGTTTCGACGATGACGATCCTAGTATCGAATTTGTCGCTCAACTTGTTGAAAACGATGCTAAGCGGGTAGGAGACAGGTTTGAATTTATTGCAACTTTAAACGGAGTGAACGTTACTTCCTCAACTTCTTTTAGAGTTATTGGTGAAGACATTCCAAGCAACATCTATATTCCGTTTAGAGCAGGTGAGCACAGTGTAATAGCCACGAAAGATGATTATACAGCAAATTTCAAATTTAACGTATTACCTCTAGAGGGTGGTGATGAAAATTAAATAGTTTCAATTGAAATATGGGGAGATTACCCAAAAACACAAAAAGAATAAATTAAAAAATTATGAAAATAATATACAAATTACTCATCATAATGATGGTCTTTGTAGGACTACATTCATGTACAGAATACTATGACAATGGAAAAAGACACCCAGGACCTGAACCAGCTGAAGTTCCTGAATTTAAAGCTGAATTATTTGAACCTGGTGTTAAGCACATCGGAGATACTATCATGTTGAAAGCCGAATTGAATAGTGTTGATGTTTCTACAACTACTATTTTTAGAGTAAATGGTGTTGAACTTAAGCGTGATTATAGTCCATTAAATGGAAACCGATATATAGCCAGAGAATTAGGTACATACAATGTTGATGCAACCTTAGATGATTTTACAGACAGTTTCACCTTTGAAGTAGTCAGAGAAGAATAAGGTAATTTTAAATAAGTAATGGATAAAAGGAAAAGGATTGTACAATAGATATTATATACTAAAGGTTTAAACCTAAAAAGTTCTTTTATATTGAGTTATTTATATGAGAATTTTTAAAAATTCATTAATAAATACCGTTCTACTTGTTCAGTAGTGATGAATTTTTTTTAATGAATAAAACTTGGTTTCCTTTAGATACTTCACCTTTACCATTGAATGAAAGGAAGACTTGTTACAGCTATTTTTGTAATAATTGAACTATAAATATTAGTTCTAGTTTTAACAAGATTTATCTTTATAATCCAAAAGTTGTTCAGTTAATAAACGTTCATAAAACGTATATAAAATGAGTAAATCTTAAACTTTAAGATAATATTGAAATATAAACAACGCCGCTGTAAAGCGGCGTTCTATTTATTTAAAACTTCATCAAACAAATCCATTAATTCTTGATTCGGCTCTTGATTTTGATGTTTACTTCTAAAATAATCATGAAATAGTTCTTTAATGTTCTGATTAAGATTAATTTCTTTATTTTCTATCTGACCATCAATTTGAGCGTTTTTCACTTTTGGAATTAAGTGAACAATGCCTTCATGTGTTTGATAAAGCATTTTTCGGTCATCGGCTTTAAGAAATGTATCACTTTCTAGAGTTAGCTCCACTAAGGTTTCCTTATTTTCGCTAAGCCAATCAACTGCAACTTCAACCGAATTAAAAGTCTTCCGATGTAAAGATTTACCCTTTTTTAAGGCTATTTTCTTCAATTGTACGGCCTGATCAGGATGAGCATCAACAATTACAACATATTTGACTTGTCCAGCTTCGCTAAAGCTATAAGAAAGGGGAGAGGATGAATACACCACAGGTTGTTCATCGTTTCCTATGTTTTTATAACTGTGAATATGTCCCATAGCGGTATATTGAATCTGCTTTGGAATTGCTTCGGAATAAATCAAGTCGGCATTACCAATTTTAAGTGGTTTTTCGCCATCAGGCTCTTCTATAAGGGCACTTCCTTTCTTGTTGATATAAAGATGGGTGGTTAATAAATTTACTCCTTTAGAATCGCAATATTCACTAGCTAGATAATTCCAATGGTCTGCAAGAACTTTATTTAAACCTTCTGCTTTTTCTTCGCCCAAATAGCGCTTTAATCGAATTTCGTTCGCATAAGGAGTATGAATAAGTCGAATTGGAAAGTCAATATGATTGATATTCAATTCAATAAAACCTTTATCAGTCTTTGATATTTTAAAATGTTCTAATTCTAAAACTGGAATTTCTGTCAGAGGATGTCCAATAAGAAAAATTCCAGAAACACGTGCTAAAGGATCTGGAGCATCGATAAAGTTTGGCGCATCATGATTTCCAGAAATAGCAACAACAGGTCGCTTTCCGTTTGCAGATAATTTCTTTAAGGTTTTATAAAACAATTCAATAGCTTCCGTGTTTGGTGTAAAATTATCAAACAAATCACCTGCTATTATAACCAGATCAACCGCTTCATTATTCGCAATAGTAACGATTTCATCAAGTACTTCAATCTGTTCTTGCATTCTTGAAATGCCGTCTAATTTTTTTCCTAAATGCCAATCAGCCGTATGTAAAATCTTCATGTTTTTATTTTTAATAAAGATTTAAATTAGAATAAAAAAGAGGCAAAAAAGCCTCTTAAAAACTAATTATTAGATTTATAAACTACATTTGTTCTAAGATAGCTGGATCTCCGTATTTTACAATTATTTCTTGGAGAGACAAACTAAACTTTTCTTGAATAGAGCCAGATTTTTGTTGAAAGGCAACTAAATCTTTTGGATTTAATTGACTTGTTGTAGCGTTGGCAGCGAAGTTTTCATTGTGTTTCTTTACATCTTCCGCTTCAAAGCTTTCGTCTATCAAGTTTTCAAATTCTGATATGTAATTTGAAAAAACAGCATCAAATTCTTTATTGAAATTCTCTAAGTTATCTTCCAAAATTATTGGAGTAATCTGCGATTTATACGCTTGAATTTGTTCAATAATTCCCGAATTATTAATGTATGTTTTTGCTTCATTTGAAGCTTGAGCTAATCCAATCTGTATGGTAAGAGCTGCAATTAAGGTATAGAATAGTTTCCTCATGGCGTTAAAAATTTAAAATAATTTACGCTAATATACGAAACGTCTTTTAGTTACATTTTAATTTTATAAAAAAAAGCAAAGAAAATACTTTGCTTTTTTTAATGATCTATCATTATTGAAAATACTTAGAAAGTATTCCTTGCAATTGCAATCCCCAATTTTCACCTGCTTTCATCTGTTCTTCAGTTAACTCTTTTGAGTGTTTCTGCATTTTTTCACCTACTGGAGAATTGTAGAACTCTAACATTTTCAATATATCATCGTGCGTATAATATTTCATCATATTTTCTGCCATCTGTTCGTATAAACTTGGCAAAATAGATTCAAAATCTTTAATAAAATCTGCACGACGATCAGCAGGAATCTGTTCGATAATCGGTTCTAAAACTGCAGTGATACCCGCAGCCGCACCAGATCGTTTTAATACCTCTATTGTATCCGCTTTATAACTTGCAGTTTGAGCCGAGGCAACTTGAACAGCAAGAAACATGCTTGCTGCAATGAATATTTTTCTCATATCAATTTATTATAAGTTAAAATTAATACCTTGTGCCAATGGAAGTTCCGTTCCGTAGTTTATAGTGTTTGTCTGACGGCGCATGTAAGCTTTCCAAGCATCAGAACCTGATTCGCGTCCACCACCTGTTTCTTTTTCTCCACCAAATGCTCCACCAATTTCAGCTCCAGAAGTACCGATGTTTACGTTGGCAATTCCACAGTCTGAACCAGCGTGAGAAAGGAATAATTCCATTTCGCGCATACTTGATGTAAAAATCGAAGAAGATAAACCTTGAGGAACATCATTTTGCATCGCAATTGCTTCTTCAATGGTGTTGTATTTCATTACGTATAAAATAGGGGCAAAGGTTTCTTCTTGAACGATATCGAAATGGTTTTCAGCTTCAATAATACAAGGTTTAACATAACAACCGCTTTCGTATCCTTCTCCAGATAAAACTCCTCCTTCAACTATTATTTTTCCGCCTTCTTTGTTTGCTTTTTCAATTGCATTTAAGTAATCTTCAACTGCTTTAGTGTCAATTAGTGGACCTACGTGATTGTTTTGATCCAATGGATTTCCTATTTTCAATTGGCTGTAAGCATTTTTCAAAGTTTCAATTGTTTTGTCGTAAATGCTCTCGTGAATAATTAATCTACGAGTAGATGTACAACGTTGTCCTGCTGTTCCAACAGCACCAAACACAGCACCAACTAATACCATGTTTAAATCGGCATGTTCAGACACAATGATGGCGTTATTTCCACCCAATTCCAATATAGTTTTTCCAAAGCGTTCAGCAACTGTTTTAGCAACGTGACGGCCAATTCTTGTAGAACCTGTAAAAGATACTAAAGAGATGCGAGAGTCATTGTTAATTAAATCTCCGCTAGCGTTTCCTGTTACCAAGCAGCTAACACCCTCTGGGATATTGTTTTTTTCGAAAACTTTAGTTACTATATTTTGACAAGCTACAGCACATAAAGGTGTTTTTGAGCTTGGTTTCCAAATACATACATCTCCACAAATCCATGCAAGTGCTGCGTTCCAAGACCAAACAGCTACTGGAAAGTTGAATGCACTAATTATACCAACAATTCCAAGCGGATGATATTGATCATACATACGGTGCATAGGACGCTCTGAATGCATTGTGAAACCGTAAAGTTGACGAGATAAACCAACAGCAAAATCACAAATATCGATCATTTCTTGAACCTCTCCCAAACCTTCTTGTAAGCTTTTGCCCATCTCGTAAGACACCAATTTACCTAAGGCTTCTTTGTTTTCTCTTAAAGCTTCTCCAATTTGACGAACAATTTCTCCACGTTTTGGAGCTGGAACAGTTCTCCAGGTTTTAAATGCTTCAGATGCTTTTTGAACTACTTTCTCGTAATCTTCGTTGCTTGAAGTGGTTACAGAAGCAATAAGTGAACCATCAACTGGTGTATGAGAAGTTATTTCTTTTCCATTTGCAAACCATTCCGAACCTGTTGAAGTACCTAAATTGGTTTGATTTAATCCTAATTGTTGTAAAATCGTATTCATAATTATTTGGCTTATAGCCTTTTGTTTTTTAAATTAATGTTTGTGCTAATATACGAATTATCCTATAAATCGTTGGTCTGCTTCCATCGTATTTCCGCAATTTTTACATTTTCTTAAATCTTCTGATTGATAGAAATTTTTGAAATGAGGTAAAAAATCGGTTTCAATATTGGTCAATTTGAAATAAACTTCATGTAGTTTTTCATTACAATTTTCACAGAACCAAAGCAATCCATCTTTGATGTCTAAGTGATCGCGTCTTATTTCTACAACTAATCCCACAGAACCCTCTGAGCGTATTGGAGAATGTGGCACTTTAGCCGGTAGAAGAAAAATATCTCCTGGATTTAAAGTGATTAGTTCTTTTCCATTTTCTGTTTGAATGGCTATTTGAATCGTGCCTTCTAATTGATAGAAAAATTCCTCAGTTTCGCTAAAATGATAATCTTTTCTTGCGTTGGGACCACCTACAATCATCACGATATAATCGCCCGATTCAACATATAAATTTTTGTTGCCAACAGGTGGTTTCAGTAGATCTCTATTTTCTTCAATCCACTGATTTAGATTAAAAGGTTTTCTTATTTCCATATCTATTTACTGCTTAACCACGTTTGTGGATTATTGAATTGCGTGTTTTTCATTATCATGAATTTGATAACTGCTTTGCCCTCAAAATTCAGTCCAAGTGTACCAATTTGTTGCTTGGTAGTAACTTTTTGACCAGTAGAAACATTTACAGTAGCCAAATTGTAATAGACGGTTGTATATTCTCCATGTCGAATTAAAACCGCTTTTGAATTTCCAATGACTTGGATTTCCGATACTGTTCCATCGAATACACTTCGAACCGGAGTTCCACGTTCTGAAGTTATTTCTACTCCGTGACTTTCATAGGTTACATTGGCATGTTCCGGATGACGGATGGTTCCATAGCCTGTGGAAATATAACCACGTTCAACTGGCCATGGTAATCGACCACGATTATTAGTAAAATTATTCGCCAGCGTTTTTTCTTCTGGTGTCATTTCCAATCGGGTAGAGGAGATCGGTTTTGAAGGAAGGGTTTTACCTTCGGCTTTTGCCTTGCGTTCTTCAGCTTCACGGCGTTTACGGTTATCTTCCTCGATTTTTTTACGAACAACGGCTTGAATTTCACGTTCTAACTTTTGATTTTCCTGCTGGCGTTTTCTGATTTGATCTGTGTATTTTTTGCTGTCTCTTTTTACAATTGACATCAAATCACTTTGCTTACGTCGGTCGGTTTCTAAAGCTTTTTTCTCTTGCTCTTGTTCTTGAATGATTTTTTGTTGCTTCTCTTTTTGTATTTCTAGATTAGCATTGATGCGCTCTAATTCATCTGTTTTAATTTGAAGTTCATCTCCCTGAGTTTTCCGATAATTGGCATACTGCTTCAAATATTGCACTCTTTTGTATGCTTGAAGGAAACTGTTGCTCGATAAAATAAATAAAACTTTACTTTGTTCAGAACGAGATTTATAAGACATTCTGACTGTTTTGCTATAATCTTCTTTTAAAACTTTTAATTCTCTACGTAATTTATTTGCGGCCAAAGTATTAACATAGATATCATTTGCTAAATTTCGATATTGTCTTTGAGAATTAGCAATGAGTTCTTGTTGAAGTTTTATTTTTCTGTTTTGGGCATTGAGCTCAGACAAAATATCGCGTTCCTGCTTTTTATTGGTATTAAGCAAGGATTGAAATTCTCTAATTTCTTTTAAAATAGCATTTTTTCTCGCTTCTAATTTTCGTTGTTGCGCTTGGTAATCCTCTTGCGCATACGAAACGACCGATACTAATAACAGAATAAATAATAAAATGCGACGCATCTGACTGAATTTTGTTCAAAAATAATTAATTTTTATGGAACTTGGTGCTGCTTTTGTGAATTGCTGTATGTTAAAGGTTTCTAAAAAACTTTTTATTTCTAATTACACCCTTTTTTTTAATAGAATAATAACTATTTTTGTCTTGATAAACACTGTGCAATGCTACGATATTTTTTATTCTTTATAATTTCAATCACATCTCTTTCAGCAACTTCTCAAAACAGAAGAACTGTAATTCCTCCGACTAAAGAATACGTTCAATATTTGAACGCAGCAAAAGCACACGGAATTAAAAACTTGAAAGATAAAAAAGCTTTAGATCGCTATGTTTCACAAGGAAAACTAGTTAAAACGAAACAACGCGGATATGGTTATCGTTTAGACAAATTTACTCACAGTCATCCTTATTTGGTTCCAAAAGCAAATCGTGTATTGGCAGAAATTGCTCGTGAGTTTGTCAAAAAATCGGGTCAAAACTTTTTTGTTGTTACTTCATTAACTCGTACAGAAGCAGATCAAAATCGTTTACGTCGTGTCAACGTAAATGCTTCTTCTAATGATAGTTCACATTGTTTTGGAGCAGCAATTGATATTTCTTATGTACGCTTTAATCATAATAGGCAAGTCAATCATAAATTAGATAAACATTTAGAAGATGTTTTGAAACAATTTCAAAAAGCTGGCAAAATCTATTTTGTGAAAGAGCGTGTAAACAGATGTTATCACATTATTGTTCGTTAAATTATCCTCTTTTTTTAAACCTTGGCTACTCGAAAACCACAAAAAACTGTTCGAAGAAAAGCACGAAAGAAGAAAACTCCCGCCTGGAAGTGGCATCTAACAGCCTATTCTTTGTTGATTATCTTTTTTCTAGTGTTTCATTACCGCGATGGATTAAAGTATTTCTTTCAGGATTTGTATGAAACCATTTTCCATAATGAACAACCTAAAGAAGTTACTGTTCACGATATTCGTGCGATAGAAATTCTTGATAAGCACGATGAGCATTTGTTCGGTTTTGATGTTTCGCATTATCAATCTCGTATCAATTGGAAAGTAACTGACAGTTTGTATCAAAAATATCCCATCGATTTTGTATTTATTCGTTCTACAATGGGAGTTGATGGTATTGATTATGAGTTTAAATATAACTGGAAATATGCTAAAACCCGTTTGTTGATCCGTGGTGCGTATCATTATTACCGCCCGGATGAAAATAGTACGCTTCAGGCACAAAACTTTATAAAAAACACCTATTTGGAACCCGGAGATTTTGTGCCAGTATTAGATATTGAAGACTATCCTAAGCACCAGAGCGTGGAAAGATTGCTTGAAGGTGTACAAAATTGGTTGGAAATCGTTGAAAAGCATTATGGAGTGAAACCTATAATTTATTCGGGTGAAAACTTTTATAACCGAAATCTAAAAGACCATTTTCCCGATCACAAAATTTGGATTGCCAAATACAGCGTATTCAACGAAAAAATGAAAGACGACTGGCAGTTCTGGCAGTTTACGGATAAAGGAACCGTTCCCGGAATTAAAACAACAGTGGATTTAAATATTTTTAAAGGAAACCGGCAGGATATTAAAGCGTTTTTGGTGCAGTGATTGATGATTGTACGAGACGAAACTTTCTGATTTTAAGGCATTAAAAGATTTATAAAAAGCCTGTTGGTTGTTTTATGGAATTTTATTTGGATATTTAAAATAAAGATTACATTTGCTACAAATTTAGAAAATAAAAATAATGAAAAAAATAGTATACTCTAAAACCCACGGTATTGAATTTATCTTGTTTGAAGACGGTACTTGGTACAAACGGGTGGAGTAAAACAAACTGCTAGTAACGGGCAGTTTTTTTTTGACCTATAAACACAAAAATGTTTTAACCCTTCACATCCAGTGCATCACGCAGCGCATTTCCGATCATCATAAAAGAAACTACTAACAAACACATCGCTATTCCGGGAATCAGTGCCAGATAAGGTTTTCCTAAAATAATATAATTATAGTGTTCTTTTATCATTCCGCCCCAACTTGGTACAGGAACTTGTGCACCCAATCCTAAAAAGCTCAGTCCACTTTCCACCAGAATTGCCGAAGCAAAATTAGCTGCGGAAATTACAATAACGGGAGCCAAAATGTTAGGTATGATATGTCGGAAAATGATTCTCAAATCCGAGAAGCCCAAAGCTCGTGCTGCTGTAACATATTGCATTTGTTTTACACTCATTACCTGTCCGCGAACCACACGGGCTACTTCCACCCACATCGTAAGTCCTACAGCAATAAAAACTTGCCAAAATCCTTTACCTAATGCTAGCGTGATAGCAATGACCAGCAATAAAGTAGGTATTGACCAAATGACATTAATCAGCCATAAAATCATCGTATCTATTTTACCGCCGTAATAGCCCGCCGCGGCTCCCAATGAAATACCAATAATCAATGAAATAAATACAGCAACAAATCCGATAGAAAGCGAAACACGCGCGCCTATAATTAGTCGGCTTAAATAATCTCGACCTTGAGTGTCGGTTCCTAGCCAATAGGTTTTTGTTTTAATAAATTGTTCAGCGATTTCATCATCATTTTGTGTAGGAAAACTACTTTTGAGTATGAATTTTGTTTGAGCAGTTGATGGATCTACAGAAAACTCTCTATAAAACAAAGTGTCGTTTTTAAAGGAGTATGAAAGTATTGGAATGCTTTCTTCAGTGATTTTTTTTCCGATAAAATAATCATTGATAGACGCTTCTTTTTCGGCAAAAGGTACAGTTATTGTTTGAACAGAAAACCCTGGTCTTTGCGCGCTAATACTTACATCGCCATTGTTTGCGTTTTGGGTTTTATCTGGTGCAATAACGTAAGCAAAGATGGCAACTAAACTTACCATCAATATAAAAATCAAAGAAAAAACGCCCCAAGAATTTTTTCGGAATTTTTGGAGCGTTTTTCTGTTTGCCGAAACAATTTTCTTAAACACTTTGTTCTTTTTTTAATTGTTTTTCAAATCTCTTAAAACATTCACGGCTTCTTCTACGTATAAATCGTTGCCGAGGTCTTTGTGCCAACGTTTACGTTTATTTTGAAGAATAGTATCAGTTGCAAATGCTTCTATTTCATATGGTAAAGATTCAAAAGTCAGATCGCTTTTATAATCTTTAAGAACATTAAATTTCTTTGTTTGTTCTTCAATGTTTAAAGATTTGGCTTTGTAATCTTCGTATCTTAACGGAAATGTATAATCGTCTTGTTGTTCTTTAACCCATTTTGCGCTTTCATCAAGTATTGAAAATTCAGGTTTTTGAGCTACTCGTTGATTACTTTTTTCGATTACGGATTTTAAATTAAAATCGAATTTGTTATATTCAGCTTTTTCAATTTTATCCCATTGCATGGCGTTGTCTTTATCTCTTTCACCTGTATCGATATATAAGAAACGATCTGGTAAAACAATATCACTTTCAACACCTTTTAGTTGGGTTGAACCTCCGTTTACTCTATAGAATTTTTGTGTTGTAAACTTAACAGCTCCTAAATCACCGATTTTATTATTGCCAAATCGGTTCAAATCAAATAAGTTTTGTACGGTTCCTTTTCCAAACGAATGTTTAGAGCCCAAAACCAATCCTCTGTTATAATCTTGAACCGCAGCAGCAAAAATTTCTGAAGCAGATGCAGAATAATTATTGATTAAAACCACTAAAGGACCATCCCATTGAATGTTTCTATCTCTATCGTACAAAACATCTCTAGCACCACTTTTTGTTTTTACTTGAACAACAGGTCCTTGCTCGATAAACAATCCAACCATATCAACAACAGTTTGTAAAGATCCACCGCCGTTGTTTCGCAAGTCCATAATGATTCCTTCTACGTTTTGTTCTTTCAGATATTCAAGTTCTTTAGCTACGTCTTTAAACGCATCGCGGTTGTCTCTATTTTCAAAACTAATATAGAATTTTGGTAAATGAATGATTCCAAATTTGCCCCCATCAGTCTGAATGATAGTAGATTTTGCAAAGGTTTCTGCAATTTCAAATTTATCTCGAACGATGGAAATAATTTCGATAGTTCCGTCAATTTTTCTAACAGTTAATCGAACTTCGGTATCTTTTTTACCTTTGATCATCTTAACCACTTTTTCCAAACGCATTCCTGAAATATCAACGGCTTCTTCGTCTCCTTGCGCAACTTTCATCACTACATCCCCGTTTTCCAATGAACCTTGTTTCATCGCTGGTCCACCTGGAACAATTTCGGTAATTTCTACATATTCATCTTTCTTACGAAGAACAGCTCCAATTCCTTCCATTTCTCCGGCCATGCTTTCGTCAAATCTTTCTTTGTCTTCCGGAGCAAAATAACTAGTGTGTGGATCGTACTGCTCTAAAATGGTATTGATGTAAACCGAAAGCCATTCTTCTCTTGTGAATTCTTGAAAACGTTCAAAAAAATCGTTAAGTGATTTTAAAACACTTTCACGTGATTCCTTTTCAAGTTCTACAAATTCCTTCTTTGGTTCTTTGTTCAAAGTATCGTTTTCCTGAAGTTTTTCTTTTGATTGAATACTAGACAGAACGCTTAATTTAAGTTGCTTACGCCAGCGGTCTCTTAGTTCTTCTTTCGAAGTTGCGAACGCTTGTTTTTCATAATCGGTATCGATGCTTTCATCTACTTTAAAATCAAAAGGTTCTTCTAAGATTTCCTTATAATAAACCTGAGCATCTTTTAAACGTTGAATAAAAATAGGGTAAGCTGTGTTAAAGAAGTCAATTCTTTGTTTTTTAAATTCGTCATCAATAGTAGTTTCGTGTTTTTTTAATACGTCTACATCAGATTGAAGTAGAAAACGTTTATTCGAATCAAGGTTCAACAAGAAGTTGTCGTAAACTTTTTTCGAAAATTCATCATCTAATTCTGTAGGTTCATAGTGCGCATTTTTTAAAACATAATTGAGTATACCTAACAAAAAAGTTTCCTTATCACGATCTGGTTCACTACTTTGTTTATTAGGCATAAAGCTCCATAGCGCTGCAGCGAGTGCCACCACAGCTAAAATAATTTTATAGTTTCTTTTCATAAATTGCCAAATAGCATTCATCAATAAATTTTCAACTAAAATACTCAAAAATTATGATTTAAAAGTATTTAGAATGAAATAAAGTTTTGTTAAGGAAGTGAATTTTTATTTAATTTTTTCAAAAAAATAAATATAACTGCCTTATTAAAAGTGATTTGTGAATTTTGGATTGTTGCATGTTCTACCTGCTTTGCTCTCTGATTAAGTAAATGTAAACAGGAAAGTGATCACTGAAACCAGGTTCTCCGCTCAATTGATTTCTCAAGGGATAGCCTTTAAATTGTCCAGACTTCTGAATTAAAAATGGTTTGTTGAAAATTCCAACTTTCCAATATTGAAACCCAGAAAAGTCTTTCCTTAAAAATGGTTCTGATATGATTATTTGATCAAAAACATCCCAAGCATCTCTGTACGCAATTGTTCCAAAACCTTCTTTATAAAGCTGGTACGTTGGATTAAAAACATCACCCTTTTCTACTTTATCGCGATGTTCCTTGGCATTTAAAATTTCTTTAACCGATTTATTGTATGGACCGTCGTTGAAATCTCCCATTGAAATAATTTTTGCGTTTGGATTGATTTTGTAAAGCGAATCAATGATTTTTTTATTTAATGCCGCTGCAGCTTCCCGGTTGGGGCTACTTCGTTTTTCTCCACCGGAACGCGATGGCCAATGGTTTACTATAAAATGCACTTCTTCTCCATCTAAAAGACCGCTTACCAAGAGTTGATCTCGTGTGTAAATGCGTCTTCCTCTACCACCGTTTGCGTCTTTATATTTTGCATTAGATGTGTCGAAAATATATAGAGGAATATTCTTTGAACTTGTAGGCTTGAAATGTTTTTTTTGATAAAGTAATCCTACATCGATCCCTCTGCGATCTGGTGAATCATAGTGTACAATTCCGTAATCTGCACTTTTGAGTAAAGGCATAGCTACAAGATTTTCTAATACAGTTCTATTTTCAAGCTCACAAACGCCTAAAACGGTTGGCATATTAGGGTGTTCTCCGGTTCCAATCTCTGCTATAGCCCGACTTAAATTTTGTAGTTTTTGTTTATATTTTCTCGAATCCCATTTTCGTAAACCTTTGGGTGTCCATTCCTCGTCGTAGATTTTTTCATCTCGAATAGTGTCAAACAAATTTTCTAGATTATAAAATGCAATCGTATGTATCTCGTACGACTTTTGCTGAGCTTGCACAACAAAGGGTAAATAGAACAGCGCAATAATTAGCAGTCTAAATTTCATATCAAACAATTTTTTGCTAAAATAATAAAAATAATCATTATATAATGGTTGTTTATTTAAAAAATTGTTATATTTACAAGGTGAGTAAGTTTATGGGTAAGACTTCTCATGATTAAATTGTTTGTTTTATGGGAAAATTATTACTTAGCATAACGCTAATGCTTTGTTGTAGCTCATTATTTGCACAAAGCACAGAAATCCGTGGAATAGTTGTTGATCACAAGACGGAACAACCTTTAATGTTTGCTGCTGTAAGTTTGATTCACACCAACATTTCTACAACTACTGATCTTGAAGGAGTTTTTGTTATAACAGATCCACCCCCTGGGAATCAACTTCTAACAATTCAGCTTAACGGCTATTTACAAAGAAGCTATACTTTAGAAATCATTCCATCGGAAAACATAGATTTAGGAACTGTTTTTTTGGAAGAAGACGTTACGGTTGAACAACAACTGAGTTTAATAACTCTTACCGAAAATGATTTAGGTGACGATAATTCGGGATCAGAAACCACTTCAAGTCTTTTACAAGCTACTCGCGATGCTTTTCAACAAGCTGCAGCTTTTAATTGGGGACAAGCTCGTTATAGAATGCGAAACCTTGATAATGAATATGGAAACATTTTTATCAATGGGATTTCGATGAACAAAATTTTTGATGGTCGGCCGCAGTATTCCAATTGGGGAGGCTTGAACGATGCAACTCGAAACCAAGAATTCATTTCTGGTTCCCGACCCAACGATTTCGGTTTTGGTGGAATCTTGGGGGTTCAAGCAATAAATACACGCGCTTCATTTATGCGAACCGGAACTCGTTTATCATTTTCAGGTGCCAATACCAATTACAACGGTCGGGTGATGATTAATCATGGTTCTGGCGTCAACGCTAAAGGCTGGGCATATGCTGCTTCCGCTTCTTATCGAATGGCAAATGAAGGCTTTTTCGAAGGAACAGATTATGATGCAAAATCCTTCTTTTTGTCGATAGAGAAAAAATTCACGAACCAAAGTTTGAATCTAACTGCGATTTATGCTCAAAACAGTCGAGGGAAAAACTCGCCAAATACTCAAGAAGTTATCGATTTAATGGGATATCGCTACAACTCTTACTGGGGAATGCAAGGAGGTAAAAAGCGGAATTCACGAGATAAAGATGTTCAGGAGCCACTTTTTATTCTTAGTCATTTTTGGGATATTGGCGAACGATCGAATTTAAATACGAATATAGCTTTCCAGTTTGGAACGATTTCAAATTCTCGTTTAGATTACAACGGAGCCAACAATCCCGATCCTACTTATTATCGTAATTTACCTAGTTATGAACTCAATAAGCACGATGTTTCTGGAGAAATTCCTATTTGGACACCAGATTTAGAACGAGCCGATCAAAACCGAAAAGACTTTTTAGAAAATTCTCAAATCAATTGGGAACGAATGTATTTACAAAACCGTATCATCGGCAGATCTGTATATGCACTTTATGCCGATGTTATGCAAGATCAATTAATTACAGCTAATATTTTATTTGATACGCAACTCTCTAATGTAGTGGGTTTTAACGCTGGTTTTAATTATCGAAATCTGTATTCACAAAATTATCAAGAGCTAACAGATTTATTGGGCGGCACTTATCTTTTAGATACAGACTCTTTTTTGAAAGACGATTTTAAAGACGCCGATTTAAATAATCCTAATAGAAAGGTTTATGAAGGTGAACGTTACGGCTACAATTTTATTATGCGAGCAAATATTGCGGATGTATTTACACAGTTTAAATTCAATTTGGGGAAATTTGATTTTTATTTAGCTCAAAACCTATCTTACACAGATTATCAAAGAGAAGGCTTGTATAAAAACGCACTCTATGAAGACAGTTCGTATGGGAAAGGTACAAAACTAAGCTTTGAAAATTTTGGTTTTAAGGGTGGAGCAACTTATTTCTTTTCAGGACAACATCTTTTTAATTTCAATGCAAGCTATTATACAAAAGCACCATCAATTAGGAATAGTTATTCCAACTCTAGAATCAGTGATGCAACGGTTCATGGTTTGAGTAGTGAAGCCATTTTAGGTACAGATTTAAGCTACATCATCCGTACTACAAAATTAAAAGGACGTATCGGTGCTTATTTTAATCAAATTAAAGATGCTACAAAAATTGCTTTTTTCTATGCCGATGGAATTGATGTAGACTTGGCAGATACAAGTAGTGATTTTGTGTCTGAAGTAACCACTGGTATCAATAGGCAAACTATGGGAGTAGAGATGGGGTTTGAATATCAATTATCAAAAACTATTAAATTGACCACCGCAGCGAATTATGGACAAGCTATTTATTCTGATCATGCTCAGGTATATTTGAACGTAGACGGAAGAAGAGAAAGCGGTTTAGATCCAATGGTGAATCATGGAACGGCTTTTATTAAAAATTACCGTATGCCTGGAAGTCCACAACAAGCTTATTCACTAGGTATTGAATATCGTGATCCAAGTTATTGGTGGATTGGCGCGAATGCTAACTACCTCGCTGATTTATATTTGGATTTTTCACCTTTACTTCGAACCAACAATTTCTTCTCAGAACCTGGTCAAAATGGAGCGGCTTTTCCTGAAATCGATCAGAATGTTGCAGCGAATTTATTGAAACAAGAAAAATTAGATAATATTTTTTTGCTGAATATTCAAGGAGGAAAATCGTGGAGAATAAAGGGAAAAACGGTAGGCTTTTTTGCAGTAGTAAACAATGTTTTGGGAATGGAATATAAAACCGGCGGCTTTGAACAGTCTCGCAATGCCAATTACCGTGAATTATTACAAGACCATGCTAGCGGGATTAGAACGTTTGGACCTAAGTACTTTTATGCTTATGGGAGAAATTATTTTGTGAACTTATACGTTAATTTTTAAACGATTGATATGAAAAAATCAGCTTATTTAATATTGATTCAGATGATTTGTTTTTGGGGATGTTCACCAGAAAGCCATCAAGAATTGCCCGATCATCATCCGGTTGTTTATTTTGAAGATTTTCAAGGAATTTTAGACGATACATTTGACGAAAGTAGCTTTCATAATAGTTCCGAAGCAGGTTCAAAAAAGTGGTTTGCCAATTCGTATCAAAGAAATGGTTATTATGAATTTTCTCCATTTAATAGCGCAGAAATCTTAAACATCGCATGGTTGGTAACACCAGGTATTGATTTGGACGCAGCCAACGCCAAAAGACTCACATTTGAATCGGCTCAACATCATGTAGTCGATTCAGAAAACAATCATTTGAAAGTATATGTTTCTAATAATTTTTCAGGAAACATTGGAACAGCACATTGGATTGAAGTTCCGTTTAAAACGCCGGAAATTGGAACCGCACACAATTATGATTTCTTTTCGTCTGGAATCGTAGATTTAAAAGCTTTTAACGGTACAATTTATATTGCTTTTAAAGCAACAGGAGGAATGGAAAGCTCTAATGCTGGAGCTTATATGATTGATAATATTAAAGTATTTTAAAAATTAAATCTCATGAAATCAATTCAATATATTTTATTAATTTTCATCACGAGCCTATTTTTTTCTTGTGCCAATAGTGATGATGTAGCAGCTCCAGATCTTGAGTTTCATAATGCAACAGCAACCATCACTTTAGAAGAATTGTACGCAAAAGCTTCATCAGATATTCAACGCTATACCGATGATGATATTCTAGAAGCTTATGTCGCTTCTAGTGATGAAGGCAGTACGTTTTATAAGTCGGTTTCTTTACAAAATAGAGAAGGAAGCTTGGGGTTTTCAATTCCGGTAGATATGTATAACATTCATACATATATGAATCCTGGTCGAAAAGTCTATGTTTACTTGAAAGATCTTTATTTTATTATAAATCATGGTGCTTTAATTGTTGGTGATGTCTATCAGGAATCTAGTGTAGGAAGATTACGACCACAGGATTTCTATAAAAAAGTTTTCCCTTCTGCAGAACTTATAAACGAAGAGGAGCTTTTGCAAAAAGTGACCTTGCAACAATTGAAAAACAATCGATTCATCAATGTTTTAGTAGAGATAGAAGAGGTGCAGTTTGATGATAATGCTTTAGGAAAACCTTTTTTTGATCCCGAAGCATTTAATATAGGTGGAGCTACCAATCATAGAATAATTGATAATACTGGAAATATGATTTTCAGAACCAGTTCATTTGCTTCATTTGCTTCAAAAATTGTTCCACCAAATAGCGGCGTTATTCGTGGAGTTTTAAACAAGTTCAACAACGATTTCCAATTTATGGCGCGTACTTATAATGACTTAAGGTTAAATCAACCTAGAAATAGAGCTTCTACAGCAATTGGAGGAGAAAACATGGTGTTTCTTTCAACTGTTGACGAAGATTTTGAAAGCTATTCTGTTACTTCTTCCAATCAAACCAGCTTTGCGTCTTATGGAAACGATTATTCACATGGAGGCAGGTATTGGGCGGTACGTTCTTTTGAAAACAATAAATACATTCAATTGACTTCGTTTGGTAACAACACCCTTACCAAGAGCTATTTTATAGTTCCAGTTCAATTTAATACTAACAATAGATTGTCTTTTCAAACTAAAGATGGTTACTACAATGGCGATGTTTTAAACGTATATTATGTATTTGAAACTGATTATACTTACGGTGAATTTATTGATCCATCAACCAATGGTTTTAACAACATTACTAATCAGTTTACTTATTCAACAGGTACGACAAATGGTTATGCGGCTAATTTTGTAGACAGTGGGATTTATTCGTTTCCTGACGATTTATTCGGAAACGGTTACATTATTTTTGAATATTCAAGCTCGGGGTCAGTAACAACAACTGTTCAAATTGATAGAATCAAATTTGAGTAAAAACGAAAAGCCGTTGAAAAGTTTTTGTATTTTTACATGAACGAAACACCCTTTTTATGAAGATACGAGAAGCAACTTCCATGGATTTAGAAGCTATTTTGAAAGTAATGGATTTAGCCAAGGAATTTATGAACCAAACTGGAAATAGTACACAATGGGTCAATGGTTATCCGTCAAGAGAAGTACTTTTAAACGATCTTGATCTGAAGCATGGTTTTGTGTGTGAATACGAAAGTAAAATTGTTGGCTACTTTTGCTTTATAAAAGGAAACAATCCAGAACCAACCTATTCACTGCTTGAAAACGGAACTTGGTTAAACCACTTGCCTTATGGTGTGGTGCACAGATTAGCTTCAGACGGAACGATTAAGGGAGTGGCAAAAGCTTGTTTTGACTATTGTTTTTCGCAGATTGAAAATATTAGAGTCGATACGCATCGAAATAATCAACCTATGCAGAATTTTCTTAAGAACTATGGTTTTAAAAGGTGTGGCACCATTTATGTTTCCGACGGAAGTCCAAGAGATGCTTTTCAAATGCAGATTGTAAAATAACAACGAAATCGATCTAATCTTAAGTTTTCGATTAATAAAAATAGTCTAGAAAATAAGTTCCAATGTCAACTCTTTTTCTATTTTTGTATAAAAAAGTAAATATGGACAGTCAGAAAATTCAGGAAGATTTCGGTAGGTTAGAACAATCGATTGAGCTGATAATCTCTAGATTTATAGAGTTTATCCCGACTTTGTTGCTATCAATTTTACTTTTTTTTATTGGACTTTTTTTAATTCGAGTTGCTCTTAAAATTATAAAAAGACGATTTGAAGCTAGAAATATAAGCCTATCGGTCCGTAGTTTTGTAATCTCTGTCATCCGATTTATTTTGTATGCGCTACTTGTATTAGTGGTAGCAAGTAATTTGGGCGTACAAACCACAGCTATCCTTGGTGCTTTATCTGGTTTAGTTTTAGCTATTGGTCTGGCGTTGCAAGGCTCGCTTTCAAATTTTGCTGGCGGGATTCTTATTTTACTTTTCAAGCCCTTTGAAGTAGGCGATTACATTGAAAACAATTCTGGTACAGAAGGAACTGTTGAAAAAATCGATTTGCTTTATACAACCTTGACAAAGTCAGATGGTATAACAGTATTTAGTCCGAACGGAACTTTGGCTAACTCTGTTATTCAAAACTTCACAAAAATCACCCAACGCAGGGTCGAATTTCAAATAGGCGTCAGCTACGAAGACAATATTAAGGAAGTTAAAGAAGTGATAGAGAAGCAATTATTACAAGATTCTAGAGTGCTTCAGCAGCCTGAACCTAGTGTTTTTGTAAAGGAATTAGCTTCAAATTCAGTGATATTAACCGTGCGTGCTTGGGCATCTAAAGCAGATTACGCCACTTTGAATATTGAATTGCAAGATGTCATAAAATCTGCTGTTTATGATAATGGATATAATAATCCGTTTCTTGCTCCGATTAAAATTATTGATGAAACTACCAAAGACAAGTAATATTAAGCCATTGAATAATCTTTATAGGCTTCTTCTATTTCATCAAACATCTTAAATAGTAGCTCGGGATCATCTTCAGTTACCAATCGCAATCGATGAGGTTTGAATCCATGAATTCCTTTAAAATAATTGGTGTAATGGCGTCGCATTTCTACAATTCCTAAACGTTCACCTTTCCATTCCATAGACCAAATTAAGTGGTTTTTGGCTGCTTCTAAACGGTCTTTAATGGTGGGAGGAGCAAGTAGTTCACCTGTTTCAAAATAATGTTTAATTTCATTAAAGATCCAAGGATAACCAATTGCCGCACGACCAATCATCATGCCGTCTAATCCAAATTGCTCTTTGTATTGTTTTGCTTTTTGCGGAGAATCAATATCTCCGTTACCAAAAATAGGAATATGAATGCGAGGATTGTTTTTAATTCGTTCTATATGGGTCCAATCACTATGACCTTTATACATTTGTGCTCGAGTACGAGCGTGAACCGTGAGCGCTTGAACACCAATATCTTGAAGTCTTTCGGCTACTTCATCAATATTTATTGAAGCATCGTCCCATCCTAAACGGGTTTTGACAGTTACAGGTAGATTGGTGCCTTTAATCACTGCTTTAGTCAATCTAACCATCAGATCTACATCTTTTAAAACCCCAGCTCCTGCACCTTTTGAAACTACTTTTTTAACAGGACAACCAAAATTGATATCCACTAAGTCTGGTTGAACAGTATCAACAATTTTAGCAGACATTAGCATTGCTTCTTCGTCTCCACCAAAAATTTGTATACCAACGGGACGTTCATAATCAAAAATATCCAATTTCATCCGGCTTTTAATCGCATCACGTATCAGACCTTCTGAAGAAATAAACTCAGAATACATCATATCTGCACCGTGTAGTTTGCACAAACGACGAAAAGGTGGGTCACTTACATCCTCCATTGGAGCCAAAAGCAGAGGATGATCCGGTAATTGAATAGTTCCTATTTTGATCATGCAGTTAAATTTTATGCAAAAATACTTTATTATTTTTAAATGGATGTCATCGAGTTATTATTGTCGACAAAATCTTGTTAGGTGTCGAGTATTGTATTGCGAAAGTCAAAAACAAAAAAAATCCCATTTTGGGAATGGGATTTTAGAAAAATTTAGAAAAAAATTGTTGTTTGTTGATATGAAAAAAATTATCAAAGCAATTAACAAAGGGCATTGTTAATTACATCACAAATATATGTCGACTTTTTTTACCACCAAACATTCAGGTCACATAAAATCGCAGTTTAACAAAAGTTTAACATATTTTGAATTCTGGTAATACTTTCTTTTTTGCCTAAAAATGAGATAATCTCAAATAAATCGGGGCCTTTCATGGATCCAACCATAGCAACTCGAAGTGGTTGCATAATTTTACCCATACCAATATTATTTTCAGAAATCCAATTTTTTAAGGTTTGCTCAACGTTTTTTGGATCGAAATTTTCTGTGTTTTCAATAACTTTCTGAATATCGGTTAGCCAAGTTACAGTTTGTTCTGTGAAATTTTTTGTTGCTTTTTCATCGTAATTAATTGGCGCTTCGAAAAAATAGTTAGACAAATCGTAGAGCTCAGTTACAAAATTCGCTCGATCCTTGACTAAAGAGACAACTTTAACCACCGTGTCTAAGTTTTTCTCAATTCCTCTGTTTTTTAGATCTGCTTGGAAAATTTCAGCAAGCTCTTCATCACTCTTTTTTATTAAGTATTGATGATTGAACCATTTATTTTTTTCAGGATCAAATTTTGCACCGGCCTTTTGCACTCGCGTAAGATCAAAAACTTCAACAAGTTCTTCTAGAGAATAAATTTCTTGATCTGTGCCTTCGTTCCATCCCAAAAGAGCTAAAAAGTTTACGACTGCTTCTGGAAAATATCCTTGCTCTTTATATCCCATAGCTACAGTTCCGTCAGCTGCTTTCCATTCTAAAGGAAATACAGGGAACCCCAATTTATCACCATCTCTTTTAGATAATTTACCATTGCCAACAGGTTTTAAAATCAAAGGTAAATGTGCAAATTCAGGTGCGTTCCATCCAAAAGCTTGATACATTAAAAAATGTAATGGCAAAGAAGGTAACCATTCCTCGCCTCGAATCACGTGAGTGGTTTGTTGTAAGTGGTCGTCTACAATATTTGCCAGATGATAAGTTGGCATCCCATCAGATTTAAATAAAACTTTATCGTCTAAAAGAGAAGTATTAAAAGTCACTTCTCCTCGAATTAAATCATTTACAGTAAGCTTTTGGTCCAAAGGCATCTTAAATCGAATGACGTATGGATCGTTATTGAATAATTTAGCGTCTATTTCGTCTTGAGTCAAAGTTAAAGAGTTGACCAACTGCTCTCTGGTGCTGTGGTTATAAATAAAAGAAGATCCTTGTGATTCAGCTTCTTTTCTTAGCCTATCCAAGTCTTCTGCGGTATCAAATGCATAATAAGCAAATCCTTTATGGACTAAGTCTAAGGCATAATCTCTGTATAAATGTTTTCTTTCACTCTGTTTATAAGGACCAAATTTTTCGTTTTTTCCTATAGTTTCATCGGGTTCAATTCCCAACCATTTCAGAGATTCAAAAATATATGCTTCTGCACCAGGTACAAATCTTGTTTGGTCGGTGTCTTCAATTCGAACATAAAAAATCCCTTTATTTTTCTTTGCAAATAAATAATTAAATAAAGCCGTTCGGACACCGCCAATGTGTAAAGGTCCGGTTGGACTTGGTGCAAAACGCACTCGTACTTGTTCACTCATAATCCTTAGAATTTTCCTACAAAGATAGAGAGTTAGCTTCTCTTTTCTAAAAAATAGGCTTGTTTTTCTTGGAAAGCTTTTTTTAGTCTATAAACCACCTTGATAGAAACCAGAGAATGAATGTTTTTTGGAGTTTCATTCTAAAAAACTCCTCAGTTCAATCTTTTATAGCTAGTTTTGCACAAATTTTTACATTATGGAGATTGATTTTCGTGAAATTTTCACAGCTGGTATGATACTTTTTGCTGTAATAGATATTTTGGGTTCCATTCCAATTATTGTAGACTTGCGAACACGCGTAGGAAAAATCCAATCAGAAAAAGCTTCTATTGTGGCAGGTTGTATCATGATTGCTTTTCTATTTGTAGGTGAACAAATTTTGAATTTGATCGGAATCGATATTAATTCATTTGCTGTAGCAGGTGCGTTTGTTCTTTTTTTCCTAGCATTGGAAATGATTTTGGGAATTCGACTTTATCGAGACGAAGAACCCAAAACAGCTTCTATTGTCCCTTTGGCATTTCCATTAGTAGCAGGACCAGGTGTAATGACTACTGTTCTGGCATTAAGAGCTGAATATCAAACTATTAATATTGCATTGGCCATTGTGCTGAATATAATCGTGGTTTATGTAGTTTTAAAACTCTCTGGCACTATTGAACGAATGATTGGTAGCAATGGATTGAGTGTGATTCGGAAAGTATTCGGTGTAGTTTTATTGGCAATTGCTGTTAAATTATTCGCAACGAATGTTAAAGGTTTATTGAACTAGTAAAATATTTTTGTAACTTCGATTTTTACAAATAAACTGAAACTTTATAATGAAATACATGACCTATATAGTCATTGCTGTTGCTATCGCTTTGATTATAGTAAACATTACCAAATTAGATCTTGATAATCTGTTTCAAGGAGATAGTGTTGTAGCGTTGATTTGTATTATTGCTATCCTATGTGCAGTCATTTTGTTGCTCATTTTTAACACTTCAAAGGCTATCGATAATAAAAATAAATAAAAATAAGATGTTTGACTGTTTGATTATTGGGGGTGGAGTCTCGGGTACTTCATGCGCGTTAGTTTTGGGCTCGGCGAAAGAAAAACCCTTTATGGTCGATAAAAAAATTGGATTAATCGCACATCAAAAAACAACGATGTTGCAAGACGCCATTTTTAATAACGCTTATGGAATTGCTCCCGGTACTTTAGGTAGTGATTTGATGAATCAAAGTCTTCAAAATTTAGAAGCTACTTATCCACATATCAAACAGATTCACAATGAAAAAGTTGTTTCAATCACACAACAAAACGATCTTTTTTTGATAACTACCAATCAAAATATTTACGAAAGTAAAATTGTAGTAGTAGCTGTTAATTCTAGTAATCCTTTTACTATCGAAGGCTGCTTACAACCTTATGTGATTCCACATAAAAAGTCGCTTCCTCAAAAAAACAGACTTCAATTAGCAAATAATGATCACCTCATTTTTGAAAACGCATATGTAACCGGAACTTTGGCTGGTCATCGAAGTCAATTAACCATTGCAGCTGGTAGCGGTGCTGCGGTAGCAACAGATTTACTTACACTTTGGAATAATGGTGTGGAAACTCACGCCCATGATAGTTTGAGGAAGAAGTAACTTTCATTGAATTTGCTTCTAAAGTTGACAATAACTAATGTGAAAAAACTGTTTTTTATAGTAATTATTTCATTAAATTACGTAGTATTGTATTAATGCTATTGTTTTTAAACTATGAAAAAATTAATTTACCTTTTTCTTTTGTCAGCCTTTTTTGTGAATTGTAAAAAAGGACAATCAGACGCAGAAACGAACCAATCTAACTATAACGAAACAGCAGTTTTGGAAAGAGATAGTTTGTTAGAGCAACCTCTTTCAGCCATTGTAAGCGATACGATTGTAGAGCAATCTACCGATTCTTTGACAAATGAAAAGCCCGAGAAAAAGCCCGGATTCTATATAGAACGAGGAACAAAATATAGTATTTGGCCTCATAAAATCAATGATTCTTTAAGAAAAAAATTTAATGAAGAGTTCTCTGACGAACAAAAGTACATCATCGCAGCCCTTAATCGGATCGATACAGATCATATTGCTAGAAGGGATTCTTTAATAGTCCCTAATGAATTTCACGATGATTTTTTACAATATAGTCCGTTTCCACAAAAAGTAAATATACTAAATGATGTAGATAAATTTTTGATTTTCTCTTATCCAGTTCAAGCGTTTGCAGTATATGAGAAAGGAATTCAAAAAAAATGGGGACCTACTAATATGGGCAAAAAAGCAACTCAAACTCCAAGAGGATTGTTTTTTACTAACTGGAAAGGACGCCGAGTTCGAAGTACTGTTGATGACGAATGGATTTTAAATTGGAATTTTAATATTCATAATACAGGTGGCATCGGTTTTCATCAATACGCTATGCCTGGTTATCCTGCTTCACATTCATGTCTTCGTTTATTAGATGCCGATGCACAGTTTTTGTATAATTGGGCAGACCAATGGATTTTGAAAGATTCACAAACTTTAAAAGTAAAAGGAACACCTGTGGTTGTTTACGGAGATTATAATTTTGGAATTAAAGGAGATTGGTACCAACTTTACAAAGATCCAAATATTACAACAATTTCAGAATCCGAATTAACAGAAGTAATCACACCGCACAAGGAAGAAATCCTGAAACAACAAAAAATTAGACAAGAATATTTTAAAGAAACGACTGGTTTGTAGTTTATTATTTGAACAAAACTTAAAAATTTTTCTTCAGAAAAACAGAAAATGGAAAACTTATTGTCAATATGATTTTTATCATTTGAAATTTTCAAAGAATAATCATAACTTTGCAACGGATTCTTCCATTTAGAGTCCGTTTATTATTATTTTATACTCTTAAATTGTTTATAGCATGCAACTGTACAACACCTTAAGCGCAGAACAACGCGCACAATTAATTGAAGAAGCGGGCCAAAAACGCATTACTTTATCTTTTTATACCTACGCTAAAATTGCTGATCCTCAAAAATTTAGAGACGATTTGTTTCTTGCTTGGTCAAAGCTTGATGCTTTAGGGAGAACTTATGTAGCTCACGAAGGAATCAATGCTCAAATGAGCGTTCCAGCAGAAAATTTCGAAGCTTTTCGTAATACATTAGATGACTATGATTTTATGAAAGGAATTCGTCTGAATGTAGCGGTAGAGCAAGATGATTTGTCTTTTTTGAAGTTGACTGTAAAAGTGCGTAAAAAAATTGTTGCTGACGGCTTGAATGACGATACTTTTGATGTAACAAATAAAGGTATCCATCTTGGTGCTAGAGAATTTAATGAGTTATTAGAAGACTCGAATACAATTGTAGTTGATTTTAGAAATCATTATGAATCTGAAATTGGTCATTTCGAAGGTGCAGTAACTCCTGATGTTGATACTTTTAGAGAATCACTTCCAATCATCAACGAAAAACTACAAGAACATAAGGAAACCAAAAATCTATTGATGTATTGCACTGGAGGAATTCGTTGCGAAAAAGCAAGTGCTTACTTTAAACATCAAGGGTTTAAAAATGTCTATCAATTAGAAGGTGGAATTATTGAATATACACGACAAGTAAAAGAGCAAGGTTTAAAAAGTAAATTCATTGGTAAAAACTTTGTGTTTGACCATCGTTTAGGCGAACGTATTACCGATGATATTATTGCAAATTGTCACCAATGTGGAAAACCTTGCGACACACACGTAAACTGTTCTAATGAAGCTTGTCATTTATTATTTATCCAGTGCGATGAATGTGCTGAAGCGATGCACGGATGTTGTTCAGACGATTGTTTAGATATCATTCAATTGCCGATTGAAGAACAAAAACGCTTAAGAAAAGGTCAGCAAAAAGGAAATTTAATCTTTAAAAAAGGAAAATCTCCAGTGTTGAAGTTTAAAAAAGAGCGCGAAATTTTTGAAGAAGTCATACCTCAAAAAGTGGCTACAGTAACAGAAATTCGTAAAAAGAATCGCGAACGTAAAATTTTGATTGGAAAAGGTGAACACTATTTTACAAAAGCTTCGGTAGCTCAATTCAGCATTCAAAATCACGGATTAAAAGCAGGAGAAGAAGTGTTGATTTCAGGTCCATCAACTGGCGAACAACGTATTATTTTAACTAAATTTAAAGTCGATGGTCAAGATGTAACTTCAGCAAATATTGACGATAAAATTACTTTTGAAGTTCCGTTTAGAGTTCGTCCATCAGATAAAATGTACGTAATCCAAAAAGAAAACTAATTTCTTAAAAATATGCTTTCCCGAAATCTTTAAAAATTTCGGGATTTTTTTTATATATAATGAAACAAGAAAGCTTAGACAATCTACTGAAAAAGCATGAGATTCAAATTGTTGGGAATGGATATTCAGACCTGATCCTTTCAAGAGAAACATATCGTGCGGCAATTTCCGAATTGATGGAAAATGGCTGGAATCCTAGTGCAATTTCTTGGTGGGAATTTTGTGCTGAAGGAAAAACACCTCTTCACGGAATAGGAACGGTGAAAAGCATTTATAAAAAAGGTTGTTTTTCTGAACTTCCATTGGCATTTGAGCTTGTAGAAAATATAACTTATAAAGAATTGATTGAGCTTATTGAAAACAAAGTGATTAGAATTGGGAATGAACTAATTAGTTTTGAATATAATAATTGGTTGACACCTGGTTTTTGTCTAAATGTGCCGATTAATTCAAGAAAACCACATTTTTAGGTTAGCTTTGTTTCATTAATCAATACAAAAATGAAAAAGATTTTTTATCTAAAAACCTGCGATACATGTAAGAAAATTCTAAATCAAATAGATAATTTAGAACAATTTGACTTACAAGAAATTAAAGAAAACCCAGTAAATGAAGCGCAATTAGAATCCATGTTTGCTCACACTAAAAGTTATGAAAAACTGTTTAACAAACGTGCGCAACTTTATAAAAGTTTGGGTTTAAAAGATCAAAATCTAACAGAACAAGATTATAAAAAATATTTGTTAGAGCATTATACTTTCTTAGCACGTCCTGTGATCTTTTATGAAAAACAATTGTTTGTTGGAAATGCAAAATCCACCATAGAGAATATGTTGGAGGTCGTAAATAATCATTAAAAAATCTATTTGCTTTTTTACATTAGAGTTTATCACAACTAAAAAATCTTACAAAAAATTGTTTAGTAGTAATCATTGTTTTAAGTTTACAAAAATTTAGATAACTTTTAATGATATGAAAAAATTATTTGCGGAATTCTTCGGAACCTTTTGGTTGGTTTTCGGAGGATGTGGTGCTGCCGTTTTTGCAGCTGGTGTACCTGAGATTGGTATTGGTTTGGCAGGTGTTTCACTTGCTTTTGGTTTAACTGTGCTTACGATGGCTTATGCTGTAGGACATATATCTGGTGGGCATTTTAATCCTGCAGTTTCTTTTGGATTATGGGCTGGTGGAAGATTTTCTGCTAAAGAATTAGCACCATATATCATCGCTCAGTTATTGGGAGCTACAGCGGCTGCGTTAAGTTTATATACCATTTTAAACGGTGCCGGAGCTTTTACTGCTGAAGGTGCCGGCGCATTTGCTACCAATTTCTATGAAATGGAAGGCTACCACGGAAGAAGCTATAGTATGGGGGCAGCTTTTTTAACCGAATTTTTATTAACCGCTTTTTTCTTGATCATTATTTTGGGAGCAACCGATAAGTGGGCTAATGGAAAATTTGCAGGAATTGCCATTGGGTTGGCTTTAACGCTGATTCATTTAATTTCTATACCTATCACAAATACTTCGGTAAATCCCGCTCGTTCAACATCACAAGCACTTTTTGTTCAGGGTGAAGCACTAAGTCAACTTTGGTTGTTTTGGGTTGCTCCGATAGCCGGCGCAGTTGTAGGAGGAATCATTTACAAAACCTTGTTACAAAAAAATGAATCTGAAGCTTAAAGCTTTTTGAATTACAGAACAAGAATACTTTTCAGTTCATATATTAAAACTCTCGGCTTGGTCTGAGAGTTTTTTATTTATGCTAAAGTAAATCATGCTACTTTCAACAATTTATGTACCTTTGTGGTTTAATTTTTCTCTTCTATGATTCATTCGATGACTGGTTTTGGCAAAGCATCTGTGCAGTTGCCTTTAAAAAAAATGACGATCGAAATAAAATCTTTAAACTCTAAAAGTTTAGATTTAAGTGTTCGTCTTACACAACAATACAAGGAAAAAGAATTGGAAGTCCGCAACCTAATTGCGCGTCGATTAGAGCGTGGAAAGGTTGAGTGTTCATTATATATAGAAGTAACCGGAGAGGAAACTTCATCAACAATCAATGCGCCAATTGTAAAAGCATATATTCAGCAGATGAAAAACATTATTCCGGATGCAGACGAAACGGAATTGATGAAGATGGCTGTTAGAATGCCTGATGCACTTAAAGTAGAGCGCTTGGAAATGAACGAGGAAGAATGGTCAGAAATTCAAAAAATACTTCAACAAGCTTTGGATAATATCGTTGCATTTCGTCGTCAAGAAGGAGAAAAAATGCAAATTGATTTTGAAAATAGAATTTCTAATATTCGCCAACTTGTTGCGGAAGTCGTTACTTATGAAAACGATCGTATTGATGCCGTTAGAGAACGTTTGCGCCAGGGATTGGAAGAGTTGAAGACCAATGTAGACGAGAATCGTTTTGAGCAAGAGTTGATTTATTACATCGAAAAGTTAGATATCAACGAAGAGAAAGTACGATTGATTAATCATTTGGATTATTTTATAGAAACGATGAATGGAACAGAAGCCAACGGAAGAAAGTTGGGCTTTATTGCACAGGAAATGGGTCGTGAAATCAATACCATGGGTTCAAAATCCAATCATGCACAAATGCAAAAATGTGTGGTTCAAATGAAAGACGAGTTAGAGAAAATTAAAGAGCAGGTGCTCAATATACTTTAATCAGCAAAAAAAATGACTACTCAAAAAGGGAAATTAATAGTTTTTTCGGCACCTTCAGGTTCTGGTAAAACAACTATTGTTAAACATTTATTGACTGTTTCGGATTTGAATTTGGCTTTTTCAATTTCAGCTACTTCTCGTTATATGCGAAAAGGAGAAGTTGAGGGGAAAGATTATTATTTTATGTCGGCAGAAGAGTTTCATAAAAAGATCACGGAAAATGCTTTTGTAGAATATGAAGAGGTTTATAAAGATAATTTTTACGGAACCTTAAAGTCTGAAATTGAACGTATTTGGGCTGAAGGAAAGAATGTTGTTTTTGATATTGACGTAGTGGGAGGTATGAATATTAAAAAACAATATCCTGAACAAACTTTGGCGATTTTTGTAAACCCACCTTCTGTTGAAGAGTTAGAACGCCGCTTGCGAGTTAGACAGACCGAAAGCGATGAGAAAATTGAGATGCGTTTAGAAAAAGCCGAGAGAGAAATCGCTCGTGCTCCAGAATTTGATGTTGTTTTAGAAAATAACGATTTGGAAATAGCTAAACAAGAAGCTGAAAAATTGGTGATGGATTTTATAAATAGTTGAGATGAAAATAGGTTTGTATTTTGGAACGTTTAATCCAATTCATGTCGGACATCTTATTATTGCTAATCATTTATTGGAAAATAGTGAATTAGACGAAGTTTGGATGGTTGTGACACCACATAATCCGCACAAGAAAAAAGCAAATCTATTGGAAGACTATCATCGTTTGCACATGATTCATTTGGCAACTGAAGGATATGATAAGATTAAACCTTCAGATATAGAATTCAAGTTGCCCCAGCCCAATTATACCATCAATACTTTAGTGCATCTTCAAGAGAAATTTCCTAAAAATGATTTTTGTCTAATCATGGGTGAAGACAATTTAAAATCGTTGGATAAATGGAAAAACTATGAAATGATTTTAAAGGATTATACTATTTATGTTTATCCCCGTATTTCTGAATTTGAAATTCCGGAAGAATTTGTTAATCATCCAAAAATCCATAAAGTAGATGCTCCAATCATCGAACTTTCCTCTACCTTTATTCGCAACAGTATCAAAGAAGGGAAAAATATCCGCCCGATGCTGAGTGATAAAGTCTGGGAATATATTGACCATAATTTGTTCTATAAAAAGTAACTTACTCTACAACATTATTGCTGAAATTCTTTTACATTTTTCCAGATTTCATTTGTGTCATCTGTCAATATAAAAAATTCTTTATCAATAGATTTCACCTCATCTTCTGTGTATTTCAGTGGAAAAATTATTTCGCCTTTACGGTCTAAAAAACCAAATAAACCATCTTTTTTAACCATAAACAACTCGTTGGTGTGGTATTGAATTTCATCGTATTTTGCAGGAATAAGCTCATTGCCTTTTATGTCATACATACCGTAAAAGTCTGTTTTCTGTACTCTTATCAACCCTTGTTCAGAGTCAACATAATTATCAGCCCAGTCAAAAACAGGCGGAACGATTTCTTTGCCGTCTAAACTGTATATTCCTTTATTTTCATTATAGCGATAATAATCTTTTTGAAAAGCACCAACTCTAAAATAGGAAAAGTCTTTACTTTCTTCCAAATGGACAAATCTATATTTAAGGGGGAGGATTTCTTTTCCTTCAACATTAATAACACCTAACAAACTGTTGTCCATCTTGAAGAGTGAAAGGCTAAATTCGTCTGCTTTTACTTCTTCCGGTGGTTCTGCTAAACTAATCGTACAAATGGCTAAACCATATTCATCAAATTCGTCTTCTATTTTGGAAAACTTTACAGGTGTGAGTTTTTTACCTTTAAGGTTCATTAGTCCAAACTTTCCCTTTCGTTCTACGATGGCTATTTTTTCTTCAATATCTTCGGTTTCTTTTAAATAATAATCAAAAACATTTATATAGTCATAAATTACAGGAGCAAGTTTTTTCCCATTTATGTTGCTTAACAAACCATATTTATCATTTCGTTCCACAACGGCATAATCTATTTCCTCATAACTGTCAATACCATCATATTTCGGTCGTGTTGCCGTACCATCTTTATTAATCAATCCATATTTATAGTCGCCGTTTTGTTTTCTGACAACGTAATACGTGCCGCTATTGTAAATATCCAGCCGGGCGTATTTTTTTAATGGAACAATTATTTTGCCTTTACTGTTTACCAAACCAACTTTTCCGTCTTTTTGTATTTCGCCAACAGAATCTTTCATTTTAAAGGTATCTTCTACCTCAAAATGAATAAAGTCGTATTTTGTAGGGAGGACTACTTTTCCTTTTTTATTCAAGATTCCATATTTATCGTTTTTTTCTACGATGGTTAATCCATTGGCAAGTTTCCGTTCAAAATCATATTTTGGATTCTGACTAACTGTTTTAGCATATTTTAATGACCGCAGGTTGGTTTTTATTACATTCTGCTCTTCATCATATACTTTATAAACATAACTTCCGTTTTCATAGTAATTTTCTGATTTAATGTTACCGTTTTCATAAAATTCTTTTTTTACAAGTTCATCTTTATTGTCACAATATGCCAATTGCCCGTTTGGATGATAGTTTTTATAAATTGTTGTTCCTTTTTCAGATTTACTTTTTTCTTTTTTAATGGTACCGTCTTCGTAAAATTCTTGTTCTATATCCGAACCGTTGCTACCGCCTTTTGTAAACTTTTTAAGCACGCCGTTTTCATAAAACCCTTTTATTGCTTTATCTTCATAAACTACACTTAATTGTCCTGATGGATAATAACGTTTATACGACAGCAATTCTCCGTTCTTTTTATATTCCTCGTTTAATAATTGACGATTTTCGTTGTAGTGTTTTGTTATGGTACTCTCATTTTCTTTATATTTTTCATACCGAAGGTTACCGTTTTCATAAAAAGTTTTTTCCGTATCGGGATTACGGCGGTTACCGTTTGCAATTCTTTTCAGAGAATGGTCGGGATAAAACTCTTTGATTAATTGTTCTTCCGCATTTTCATAATACTCCAAATGTCCGTCTTCAAAGTAAGTTGTCTTCAATAATTGACCTTTTTCACGGCTGTAATGATTTTCCGTTTTCAGTCTTCCGTTTTCATCATAGGTTTTTTGTATATTAATACCGTTTTCAATGTGTTTTTCTTTACTAAGGTTACCATTTTCATAAAATTCATTTTCAAAATAAACATTATGCACATCTCCTTTTACCAATCTTTTTACAGAATTGTCGGGATAAAATTCTTTGATTATGTTTTCCTTACTGTTATCATAATATACCAATTGTCCTTTTCGATCATAACGTTTTTCTAATAGGGGTCTCGTAACACTTTGTATCTTTAAAAGATATAATTCTAACTGACCATTTGAATAATACTTTTTAGTAACCGCAGGGGGCAGTAGAGGTCGTTCATCTCCAATTTTGTTGTAATTATAGTGAATTCTCTTATAACTTTCTCTGATATTTCCCTTGCCGTTATAGTTTTTTTTGGAATAGATAATATACTCCAAAGAGTCTGTTCTTGTTTCTTCTTGTTCTATTAAACCATTTGAGTAGTATTTATATTTAGAAATTAAATTGGATTCGCCAAAAGAAGAAGACCTCGAGGTTAATTGTTCTTTCATTATTCCGTTTTCATAATACTTAATAATCAGGAATAAAGAATCATCATTTACAAAACGCTTTTCATAGAGTTTGCCACTTTTGTAATATCGGTTGTGGGCATCGTCTTGCTGGGCAAAAGAATATTGCACAAAAAACAGTAGTAGAAAGAGTATGTATTTCAGCATTTTTGAAAGGATTTTGTCGGAATATTCTGCTAATATAATAATTTTGAAATTGTTGTGATAATTCTAACACACATACAAAAACTTCTTTAAGATAAAAAACCCTCAGCTTTCACTGAGGTTTTGTCTTTATTGTACATTGAGTACGAAATAATTTTTCTTTCCGCGTTGTAATAACACAAATTGGTTGTTGATTAAATCGTTGGTTGTTAAAGTAAACCCTTCCTGAACTTTTTCGCGGTTTACCGAAATAGAGTTTTCGTTTAAAGCTCGTCTTGCTTCCCCGTTTGATTTTAAAAAACCCGATTTAGCATTCAAAACATCTACAATATCAATTCCGTTTTTCAATTCATCCATAGCAATTTCAGCTTGCGGAACGCCGTCAAAAACATCTAAAAATGTTTTAGCATCCAAAGCTTTTAAATCCTCTGAAGAGGAATTTCCAAACAAAATTCCTGAAGCTTTTACGGCGTTTTCTAATTCCTCTTGCGAATGAACCATTATCGTAATTTCTTCTGCTAATTTCTTTTGCAATACTCTTAAATGAGGCGCTTCGTTGTGCTCTGCAATTAATTTTTCGATTTCTTCTTTCGATAAAAAAGTAAAAATTTTAATGTATTTCTCTGCATCAACATCAGACGTATTTAACCAATATTGGTAAAATTTGTACGGAGAAGTACGTTCTGGATCTAACCAAATATTTCCCCCTTCAGATTTTCCAAACTTAGTTCCATCAGCTTTTGTAATCAACGGACAAGTTAATGCATACGCTTTTCCTTGTTCCATTCTACGAATCATTTCAGTTCCAGTCGTGATATTTCCCCACTGATCGGAACCTCCCATTTGCAACGTACAAGCTTTTTCTTTGTACAAATGTAAAAAATCGTATCCTTGAACCAATTGGTATGTAAATTCTGTAAACGACATTCCTTCTGCCGCTTCACCGTTTAAACGCTTTTTTACAGAATCTTTTGCCATCATATAGTTGACAGAAATGTGTTTCCCAACATCGCGAATAAACCCTAAGAAAGAAAAATCTTTCATCCAATCGTAGTTATTCACCATTTCCGCAGCATTTGGCGCATCTGATTCAAAATCTAAAAACTTAGACAATTGATTTTTAATTGCATTTTGGTTGTGTTGCAAAGCCGCTTCGTCTAACAAATTACGTTCGTTAGATTTTCCAGACGGATCGCCAATCATTCCGGTAGCACCACCTACTAAAGCTAATGGTTTATGGCCAGCCGATTGAAAATGCTTCAGCAGCATTACGCCCACTAGATGTCCTATATGCAATGAATCCGCAGTTGGGTCGATTCCCACATACGCAACACGCATTTGCTCCATCAAATGTTCTTCTGTGCCTGGCATTACGTCGTGGAGCATTCCTCTCCAAGTCACTTCTTCAATAAAATTTTTCATCTTCAAAAATAATTTGTGCAAATATACAATTTAGAAAAAAGAGTAACGTCTTTTTTGACGATTTAGTTCATCAAGGTTTTTACTGCCCGGGCTACCCAGTGTGGATAAAGATTAAAGAAAGTTTGTTTCTGTTTTTGATAATATTGTGTGTAAAATAAAAAAAACTCTTGAAGAACAAGAGTTTGATAAGGTATTTGATATTAAAAATTCGTTTTGAATTGTTCTAAAAAGCGAACGTCGTTTTCAAAATACAGACGAATATCGCCAATTTGATACAACAACATGGCCATGCGTTCTAATCCCATTCCAAATGCGAAGCCAGAGTATTCTTCTGGGTCGATATTTGATGCTTTTAAAACATTTGGATCTACCATTCCACAACCCATGATTTCTAGCCAACCAGTTCCTTTGGTGATGCGATAATCGGTTTCGGTTTTTAATCCCCAATAAACATCTACTTCTGCACTAGGTTCTGTGAAAGGAAAGTACGAAGGACGCAGACGAATTTTGGACTTGCCAAACATCTCCTTTGTAAAGTATAATAACGTTTGTTTTAAATCTGCAAATGAAACATCTTTATCGATGTATAAACCTTCAACTTGATGGAAAATACAATGTGATCTAGACGAAATTGCTTCGTTTCTAAACACACGACCAGGAGAAATTGTACGAATAGGTGGTTGATTACTTTCCATATAGCGTACTTGAACTGATGAGGTGTGTGTGCGCAACAAATAATCAGGATTCATTTGTGTGAAAAAAGTATCCTGCATGTCGCGAGCTGGATGATGTTCTGGAAAATTTAATGCTTCAAAATTGTGCCAATCATCTTCAATTTCAGGACCCTCGGATACATTAAATCCAATGTTTGAAAAAATATCAATCACTTGGTTTTTTACTAAAGAAATTGGATGACGTGAACCTAGAGTAATCGGTGTTCCAGGGCGAGTTAAGTCGCCGTATATTCCCGCGGTTTCTTCTTTAGATTCAAAGCTCTCTTGAAGGGTTTTGATTTTATCTTCAACAACTTTTTTCAAGGTATTAATTGCCTGCCCGAATTCTTTCTTTTGTTCATTTGGAACATTTTTGAATTCGGTAAAAAAATCGTTTATTAATCCTTTTTTAGAAATAAATTTAATTCTAAAAGCATCCAAAGCTTCTTTGTTATCAGCATTAAAAGCTTTAGCCTCGCCAATTAGTTCTTTAATTTTATCTATCATTGTTTGTGAAAAGTAGTTATGCAAATTTACACTTTTTGATTGAAGCTAGACCATTAGAATCGATAAAAATATTTATTTAATATAATCTTTATCCAAAAAATAGTTGACAATAACGTCTTTCATTAAAATAGATTGTTCACCTGCTTTCAAAAAAGGGAGTTCTTCTTTTACATTGTAATGTGGCCAGCCGTCATTATCGAAATGTGAAAATTCGTAATAACCCAATGGTTCCAGTAGTCTACAAATCGCAATATGCATAATGTTGACTTTTTCGTCCTTTTTAAATTTTTTATTAAACTTACCTAATTCTTGTAATCCAATTAGATAGATGATTCCGTCTAAATCCAAGGTGTCACCATCTGCAAATTGCTCGGATAGTTTCTTGTTAAGTGCTTCCCAGCGTATTTTTAGTTGTTCGTCTCTTGCCATACCTTTAAAATTATGGTACAAAGATATTTCTTAATAATGAAACTACTTTATATTTGTGTTTTATTTTAGAAGTTATGATTGTTATTGATTTGTTGATTGCATTAATGTTTGTCTTCGGAATTTTTAAGGGGTTTAAAAACGGCTTTGTCATATCTGTTATTTCTTTAATTGCTTTGATAGCGGGAGCTTATGTTTCTCTGCGTTTTTCCTTCTACACTAAAAATTATTTAGAAGAGCATGTAGATTGGAGTCCAAACGCATTGACTGTAGCTGCTTTTGTAATTACTTTTTTATCGGTTTTAGTAGGATTGCACTTTTTAGGTCAAGTTTTAACTAAGATGATTAATGTTTTGGCATTGGGTTTGTTTAATAAATTAGGTGGGGCTTTGTTTGAAGCTTTTAAAGTCCTGTTCATAATTTCTATTGTCTTTCTTTTTTTTCAAAAAATTAATCACGACTCAATCATTGTATCTGAAGAGAAATTACAAGAATCCTATTTTTATAAATTCGTACAAAAAACATCAAAAGTAATTTCCCCTCATATTTCAACAGTAGTTTCAATCTACAACGATAAACAATAATTCTCCTTTTAATTCCAAAAACCTCGCAATTCAAGGTGTTTAGAATAAGGGTAGTCAAAATCTATGGGAAAACAAATTCACTTTAAATGTTTGGATTATATTGGTTAAATATTGAAATTAATATAAAAAAAATATCGTTGTTCTTTTTATCTCATTTTTTGGTTTATTTTTTGATTTTGATCTTAAATGTATAAAAATGACTCTAGTTGTGTTTAAATTTTTATTTTTGCGCACAAGTTGGTAATGGTATAAATTTTTGATTATTAGTTATTTTGTATGATAATTACTTCTTTTACCTATATTTGCAGTTGATTTGAGGTAAGCAAAATGTTTAAACACAAACCAAATAAAGACACTAATTATTCTGATGAAGAGTT
>CAYNIM010000022.1:0-38831 GCA_964397335.1 uncultured Flavobacterium sp. | reverse complement strand
TTTCTTCCATAATAACGATTTCTTTTTTGTATCGCTATTTCAGGACGGGACATAATGTGTTTTAAAAAAATCACACACTTTTTGGCACGATTTTATGTACTTTTTTTATTGTGTAAAATTTCCACAAATATAAACATTAAATCATATATTAACATATTTTTAAGCCGAAAAAGACAAGCCACTCATTTACAGCAACATAAATCAAAAAAAAGGCATATATTAAAGGTATATAAACTAAAACAACAAAGACAAATTAAACACAATCTCCAGATTATCAAGTTCTTACTGGGTAATACCCCCCCCAATACCTGAGAAAAAAAACTACACATTAAGAAATAATTAAACTTTATTTTGTAAAAATTTATAATTTTTTTTATAGAATTCTCATATTTTTTTTACCTAAAAAATAAACAAACCACACAAGTCCATAGGTTCAATACAAAACGTAATTCTGATTCTCTCTCCCTTTGTAGCAACATTTGTTTTTTGGAAACTACCGTGCTTTACTCTTAATATAACATGTGATGTGAAAAAGATCTAAAATCAGTTTACATTTCAAAATACAAATTTTGGAAACCACCTCCATTCTATGATCATTCATATCTAGTTTTTTATCTTTAATTACAGCTAAGAGGATTTTCATTTTTTCTCCTGTTGTTAATTCTAAGAAAGTATAGAATGTAAATGAATAATCTTTTGCTTGGAAGAGTTATTCCTTTCAAAATATGAAGAGTTCCACTGTTAACTTTGAACGCACCACTATAAAAAATAGCCGCTTAATCCTTACTTAACATTTTCTGTTGTAGATTACAATATACATCTGTGAATTACCAAACTTTATCTTGACAAGAAAGTCATATTTCCAAGATTGTTTATAAAAGACTTTTATATAACTATGAAGAATCATTTTGGGTGGAGATCCATATTCTAATCTTTTATTATAGTATAAAAATTACCATAAAAAAGGCTGAATAAAAAAAACTCTCGATTTTCAAAAATCGAGAGTTTTTTTGTTTATTAAAATATTACCATTATACGTTCTTATAAGGTCTTATTGATGTAATTTTCATGAAATGTAAGCAATGGGACACGTTTGTGATAAGATAATTTCTCTGCAACACTACCTTCAAAAAGTCGATCGATGAAAGATTTATTTCGAGTAATACAACTAACAACATCAATTGAGTGCTCGTCTAAGGTTTCAACTATGCTTTTAAACACTTTATTTCCTAATTTTTCGATAAAGAACACGGGCTCTTTTTGGAATACTGATTTCCAAAGCTCAATTTCTTCATCTGACTTATTTTGTTTGCCTTTATTTACGTGAATACAATAAATATCTATTTGATGTTCTTTGGCTAAAGGAGTAAAGTTTTTTAACAAGGCAGCTTCCTCTACATCATAAAGTGTAGTGAAGCCAACAGCGTCAATCCCTTCAAATTTGCATAAATGAGGAATACTCAACACAGGCACTGTAACATTTTTAATTACTGCCGAAGTAATTGAGCCAAAAATCTTATTGTCGAACCCAGATTTCCCAGTAGTACCCATAACAACCAAATCAATTGCTTCTTTGGAAATTACATCTTGAACATTTTGAACCAATTCTCCTTGTTCCAAAATAAATTTCATGTCTACATCTCTCAAATCGTTGTTTTCAGCGAGCAATCTCATCTTAACCACCTTTTTCTTAAAGTGTTCAAAAGCATCTAAAGTACGATCCAACTCAGCTGTCTCTAAAGTATTGGTCGAGTTTTTTAAAGCATGAATGCTAAGTTTGTACGAATGCAGCACCAAAATTTCACCTCCATACATTTTGCAAAGGTTTAAGGCATACAAAAGAGCGTTGTCTGCTGTTTCAGAATAATCAGTAGGAACTAGTATTTTCATTATATTTATTACTAAAATTGTTTCTATAAAATTACAAAATAAATACAGTTAGAGAAAGAAAAACAAACTGATTTATTAGTTCAGAGGATTATATTCTTCAACAATCCATTCATCGTTTATTAAATTTACGAAAGAATAATGAACCGCATCTTTCGAATCAAATTCGCCATTTTTATTAATGTCTTCTATCGTTCTGAAATACAGTTTATCATCAATAATTTTCCACTCTAACAATTCATGATAATCGGGTGCCAATTTAGTAAAATTAGTTCCGTTGATTTTCGATAAATAAAGTGTTTTGATATCGTTGCTATCGTAGCGCCCGTCTCTATTGGTATCCATATCTACTAAAGTATAGACCAAAAGCTGGCGATTGCTTTTCAAGGCCAATTCATCTAAATATGCAATGGATAAAATTTCCATTCTATTAGTCGTCAAAGGCTCTAAAGTGATAGAGTCTTTATGCTGAAACATGATATTAGAGATAAAACCAGTTATTTCTGGATTCGAATAATTTGAAATGGTATAACTGACCTGATTGGTTTTAGAGCTACCGTATTTCGAAGATCCAGTATTGTAAACGCGTACATCGCCAACGGGGTGCAACAAATAATCTGTTCCGATAAATTTTACTGGAAGATCTGCAATTTTTATTTCGGTAGAATCTATTTTTTGATAACTAACTTCGGTGGTTTCTTGCTTATTCTCATAGATAACCTTTGGTGTTTCTTCTTGTTTTTGGCATCCAATCAAAAAAAACAAACAGCATCCAGTCAGTAGTACATTCGTTTTCATAGGCTTTAATCTTAATCCAAAGATAGATAAAATCTTAGTACACCACAAAAAAATCAGTAAAAAGTAGAAATAAAGCTTTAACACACCATTCTGACGGTAATCCATATTAATTAATACAAAAATTATTCCAATTCTAAAACATAAACTTTCCCACCTCGATTCTTATCTTTTTCGTCGGCGATGTATAGTTTTTCCGAATCGATAAAAGTCACAGATTCTTTTTGAGAATGATGTCCAAGTTCTTTAATTGTAAGGTTTTCATTTGTAAAAGAAGCTTCATTTTCGAAAGGTAGTAACAAAACTTTATTGTGAGTTACTAAGGCAATTTGATTATTTTTAGAGTCATAGGCAGCTCCAGTAATTGCACAACTTTTATATTGTTTACAGCTATTTAAAGTTGCAATTTTCTCTGCTTTGAAGTGTCCTTCTTGATTAGGAATTTTATAAACATAAAAGTCGCCATCGAAACCTTTCGAACGATTTTTAGTGAATAAATAAAAGTAATTATCTATAACTACAAATGCTTCACAATCATACATAAGATCACTTTTCTTAGGCGGAAATTGCTCTTGATCTTCATAATAAAAAGTAGTGACTTGAATTGCATCAACCGCTTCATTGCTTAAATCAGAATGATTGATTTTTAGAATCTTTAAATCTTGGCGATCATTCTTATTATTACCAAAATCACCTATGAAAAGATTGCCAATAACATCTTGAGATAAATCTTCCCAATCTGTATTGTTATAACCGTTAATCTTCAAGCTTCGTTCATATTTTCCGGCGGGTGAATAAATGTATAGTTCTGCAGGGTTACCACGATCTTGAAGCATCCACAATTTTTCTGTGGAATCATGAAAAACCATACCAGATATTTCCTCATGTTTTTTATCTAATACAAAATGTTCGCTAAAGCCATATTCTTGTGATTTAGAAGTACATGCACTTAATAAAGTCAAGCCAAGAAAAAAAGTACAAAATTTCATTTTAATAATTTTAGATAAAAGTACAGAAAAGCATTTAGTTGAGATCTATTTCCGAGTTAAATTTCACTTAACAATTCTTATTCAAGTTTAGCACCTTCCCTCCCATTCATCTAAAAATTGTTTCACGAAACCTTCCATATATTCATGTCTTTGTTGCGCTATTTTCTTGCCTGTTTCAGTATTCATCCGGTCTTTCAACAAAAATAACTTTTCATAAAAATGGTTAATCGTCGTTCCTCTATGATTTTTATATTCTTCTTTAGTCATATTTAAATTTGGAGGTACATCTGGATCATACATAAGATTATTTTTAAAACCTCCATAATTAAAAGTTCTTGCTATACCAATAGCACCAATGGCATCGAGGCGATCGGCATCTTGTACAACATCTAACTCTTTTGAATTAGTTTTTCTATCAAAATTCCCACCTTTAAATGAAATGTTTTCTATGATGAAAACCACCTCATCTACTATTCTCGATTCTAATCCTAAGCTGTCCATGAAATCACGCGCTTTTTTAGGTCCAATAGATTCATCTCCGTCATAAAACTTGCTATCTGCTATATCGTGTAACAAAGCGCCTAGAAGAGCTACTTGCTTATTAGCTTCTTCAGTTTGAAGTAATAATAAAGTGTTTTTGTAAACTCGTTCAATATGAAACCAATCGTGACCCGTTTCTGCATTTTTCAATTCTTCTTTTACGAATGAAATTGTTTTTTCGATGTAATCCATTTTATTTTGATATAAAAAAAAGCTGATGAAACATCAGCTTTAATACTATTTTACAATTGCTGGATTGACCCATTTGAATACGTGGGATTCTTCCGAAATTTTTATACGATCAGCCAAGCGAGTCATACGATCTGGCAATCTCATTAAATAATCACGTGCTTTTTCAGCATCATCAGTCAAGTTGGTAATTTTATCAATCTCCCAACGTTTGATCAATTTATTTAAAATATCTACATAATCCATAGAAGTATAAACTCCTATACGTTGTGCTGATTCTGAAAAGTGATGAAAAGCATCTCCGATTGCACCACCAGATTCTCTAATTAGATTTGCTGGCATGGTGATTTTTCTTTTCATCATATAATGAAAAGCTTTCATCATTTCTGAAGGATCTACTTGAAAGATTCTCTCTACAAATTCTGAATAAGCATGATGATGACGCATTTCATCACCAGCAATGATTCTACAAATTTTAGATAATTTATGGTCTCCATTTTTCTTTGCCAATTGCGCAACTCTGTTATGAGAAACATAGGTCGCCAACTCTTGGAAACTTGTAAACACAAAGTTTTTATAAGGATCGCGATCTGTTCCAGGGTCAAAACCATCGTTGATAAGATGGTGGGTGGTAATTTCTACCTCTCTCATATTTACTCTCCCAGATAAGTACAAATACTTGTTTAATAGATCTCCGTGACGATTTTCTTCTCCGGTCCAATGTCTGATCCATTTTGCCCATCCATTCCCATCTCCATCTTCACCGCCTCTTTGGTCGATTCCTTCTACGTCTAATAACCAAGATTCATAAGTAGGCAAAGCTTCTTCTGTGATAGTATCACCAACTAAAACTACCCAACAATCATAAGGCAATTCTTTTGCGTACTCTTGTAGCTCTCGAACTTCTTCAAAAAAAGTATCGCTTTGAGAATCTGGTAACATGTCAGACGGTTGCCAAATTTTCTCAACAGGAATCAAATAATTTTGAACGAAAGTATCTATGTTCTTTTCCAAGAACTGCATTACTTCTAATCTTACATTTTGAATTGACATTTTTTATATTTTTATACAACTTTTTGTTGTGTTATTTTATTGCAGAAACGATGGTCTGCTCTGTTTTCTCGAATAAAGTTGAAAATTCATAGTCCGATACTTTGATAGGCTCATGAACTTGCAATGTCACATTAGATCCCAATCCCATTGGAAACATTCCGTATCGAAACATTTTCCAAGAATTGTTGATGGTCAAAGGAACTACATAAGCTTCGGGCGCAAATTTACACAACATTTTTAAACCATTTTCTGAGAAGCGCTTGGGCACTCCTGTTCTAGAGCGAGTTCCTTCTGGAAAGATGACCGCCGAACGTTTGTGGTCTTGTATGTATTGTCCCAATCCTTTGATGGCTGGTAGTGCTTGCTTTGAATCTTTACGATCGATTAAAACTGAACCTCCATGCCTAAGATTAAAAGAAACACTTGGAATACCTTTGCCTAATTCTTTCTTACTTACAAATTTCGGGTGGGTTTTCTGTAAAAACCAAATTATTGATACTATGTCAAACATCGATTGATGATTCGACACATAAATAATAGGTTGGCCAACCGGTAATTTTTCTCGTCCTATCGCTGTAAATGTTGTTCCCAACAAATTAGCACAACGCATCAGACACCATTGCAACAGATCAACACTTTTCTTATGTGATTGATAACCAAATACTTTAAAACACACCCATTGGATAGGATGAAAGATAAGCAAACATAAACTCAATAATATATAATATACAATGCTTATCGGATAGGATATTGTTTTTTGCACTTCAGACCCAATTTGCTCACAAATATACAACAAATAAAAAAACTACCGACAAGCGGCAGTTTTTTATGATAATTTTTTGATATTTTTTATAAAGACTGCTTAACAATTTTCGTTATAAGCTTCTTTTAAATTTTCAGCAATAACTTCTGCAGGGTTTCCCTCAATATGATGACGCTCTAACATATGAACCAATTCACCGTCTTTAAACAATGCCATTGAAGGTGATGATGGTGGAAAAGGAAACATTTTTTCACGCGCTGCATTTACAGCATCCTTATCTACCCCCGCAAAAACAGTTAAAATTTGGTTTGGTTTTTTATTGTTATCTAAGCTCAAGATGGCACCAGGACGTGCATTTCTAGCAGCACATCCACAAACGGAATTAACTACCACCAAAGTAGTCCCTTCTTTTGCAAGTGCATTTTCTACCTCTGCGGCTGTATGTAATGGTTGAAAACCTGCTGAAGTCAACTCGGCTTCCATTGGTTTTACGATTTCTTCTGGATACATAATCTTATTTTTTAATGATTTGAACTACAAATTTAGCACTTTTTTATCTGATTTGGAAATAGTTTTTCTTAAGGTTCTGTTTAAATTTAGATTGAAGGTGTTTATTGAACAAAATCATTAAAATTAGAAAAACTTAGAATTAATGAAGAAATTGTAAAAGTGAATTTTAATTTTGTTTATACTTTAAAAATCAAAAAGGTATCAATACCTACCCTCAACTTAAGAATCTTTCTCTTCTAGCATCCAAAACAACACAAAACTATAAACTAACAACTATATAAAATCGATGATTGGTAGCAATTCTTAAACCAAAAGAACACGAAACTAAGAATTCTAAGTTTCGTGCTCTTTATATTTTTATGTTTGCGAAATCAAGCTATCTTTTCTTTTTTTTCATTTTATTAATCCAAATGAAGATTCCTGTAATCGGAAGACTTGTAGCTATCAAACAAGTAATAAAATAAATTATTTTAGAAAACATTCCATAGGTTGTTCCTAAATGTAATCCTTTTATTTGTTTACTTATTTTTTCACCTAATGTATAATCATCAAACAAATCTACCTCTTCAATTTTTGCAGTTTGCGCGTTGATGATTAGCTTATCATTGGCCTCAACGTTAAACCTTTTTTTGTTGTATTTTGTGATTTCATAACCCTTTTCCTTTGGTTTAGTGATCACTGTTTTACCCTGATAAGGTAATTTTTCTTGTGCAACAGCCAAAGCCTCTTCATAGGAAATTGTAGCAATAGGAATTTCCACTTCTTTTGAACCACTATTCCCTCTACCGCCACCTCTGGCTTCACGTTCCTTTCCAGTTAATATTTTATATAGTCCATTATTATACCATTCAAAAGACCAAGTTAATCCAGTCAATGCCATAATTATTAGAAAAAACAAGCTGTAAAAACCTAAAGTATTGTGTAAGTCATGATTCAATCGTTTCCAATTTGCATTCCATTTAATTTTAAATCCAGGTTTGAAACTTTTCCACCCTCTGATTTTTTTAGGCAACCATAAAATTAAACCTGAAATACATAGAAAAGTAAAAATTAATGTAGAGATTCCTACAATCGGTCGTCCAATCGAAGTGTCTAACAACAACCAACGATGCAATTTAAATACCGTCATGAAAAATTCTGAAGCCGGTCCATTTTTATCACCTAAAACCTCACCAGTATATTGATTAACCATAAAATTGGTACCTCTTCTACCACCGTCTTCTGTTCTTACATTAAATTCGTATGCTCTTTCTGATTCGTCTGTAAAACTAACTCTGTTTACTTCCCCAGTTGTAGCTGTTTCCACTTTTTCAACTAAATCTCCAAGTGTCAATTTGGAATTCAAAACTTCTACTTCGTATTTATGTGGCTCTATCCATTCTTCAATTTCTGTTTTAAATGTGTAAATAGTTCCTGTCAAACACACCACAAACAACACTAATGAACTTGCAATCCCTAACCAAAGGTGCAAATCATTCATTAATTTTCTGAACCAATTCTCTTTCTTGGCTTTCATATACAGATAGATTTTTATTTAGATTGAATAAAGATGCAAATATAATCGGAAGTTAATAATCTGCAAACTTTATTTAGAAAAAATCTAAACAAAAATAATATTCTATTTTTGACGTAATTAGACTTTGAAAACATCTTGAAGTCTATTAAATTTGAAAACATGAAACTACCCGAATATTTAAAACCCCGCGATAAAGTCGGCATCGTTTGTACCGCTCGAAGTTTTTCTGAAGAAGAAGCTCAACCCGCCATTGAATTATTAACCTCTTGGGGATTGCAAGCTGTTTTAGGCGCAACTATTGGACTGAACACTCATCAATTAGGAGGATCAGATTTAGAACGAGCAAACGATTTGCAAACGATGTTAGACAGCCCAGAAATCAAAGCTATTTGGGTAGCTAGAGGTGGTTATGGTACTGTACGTATTATAGATCTTATCGATTTTTCAAAATTCATAAATCATCCAAAATGGATTATTGGCTTTAGCGACGTTACTGTTTTACACAGCCATCTTCACAATTTAGGAGTTGCATCTTTGCATGCCATTATGCCTTTTTCAGTACCAAAAGCCTGCGAAGAAGCAAAACAAACCTTGTATAAAGCATTGTTTGGAGAAAATTATTCATTCGAAATTGATTCTGATCCACTAAATAAAAAAGGAAAAGCAGATGGACTTTTAATCGGTGGAAACCTTTCAATTATTTACAGTTTATTGGGTTCGAAATCTGCAGTTAAAACCGATGATAAAATACTTTATCTAGAAGATTTAGACGAATACCTCTACCATATAGATCGCATGTTTTATAACCTAAAACGCAATGGATATTTTGATCATTTAAAAGGATTGATTATTGGCGGAATGACAGACATGCACGATAACTCGATTCCATTCGGTTACAATGTAAAAGAAATTATTTTGGAACTGACTAAAGACCATACATTTCCTATTTGTTTTGAATTTCCTGCAGGCCATATATCCGATAATCGGGCATTGAAATTGGGTTACAAAATAGAAATGGAAATCAATAAAGATCAAAGCATTATCAAATATATAGACTAATGGCAAGACACAACGAAATAGGGGAAATTGGAGAGGATTTGGCCAAAAATTACTTAGTTCAACAAGGTTATACCATTTTGACTACCAATTATCGTTATCTAAAAGCTGAAATTGACATCATTGCTCAAAAAGGAGAAATTTTGGCTATTGTTGAAGTGAAAACAAGAACTTCTGATGATTTTGGAGCTCCCGAAAGCTTTGTTGACAAGAAGAAAATAAAGAGAATTTTAGATGCTACCAATGCGTATATAGACGAACACGACTTGGATTTAGATGTCAGTTTAGACATCATCGCTGTTCTGTTCGGTAAAGAAGTCGAAATAGAGCACTTGCCAAATGCCTATTATTATTTTTGACACTATTCCGAACAATTAACTGACCTCTATATTCAATTGAAACTTTTTAAACTATAAGCGTGATTTTATGAAAAGTTATGATAATAGAATCGTGTTATTACGCCCTACTTGCTAAAAAAATCAAATTAATTTGGTTGTATTATGATTTTTTGTACCTTTAAACAAAAATCATGGACGCTTTTAGAACCGAATCTGATTTATTGGGCGAGCTTCAAATCCCTGAAAACGCCTACTTTGGTGTGCAAACACAACGAGCTCTCAACAACTTTAAAATATCTACACACAAATTAGAACATTACCCTGAATTTATAAAATCATTGGCAACTGTTAAGTTAGCTGCTATTGAAGCCAATTTTGAATTAGGATTAATCGATGAGAAAATTAAAAATGCTGTAAGTGAAGCATGTATCGATTTAATTAATGGCGCTTATGGTGATCAATTTCCAATTGACATGATGCAAGGTGGCGCTGGTACTTCGGTCAATATGAATGCCAATGAAGTCATCGCAAATATTGCCTTAGAAAAAATGGGACATCCTAAGGGAGCCTATGAGCATTGTTCTCCGAATGACCACATAAATCGTTCCCAATCAACAAACGACGCCTACCCAACTGCATTAAAACTAGCTCTTTTCCAATCTTCAAAAAAATTAACCGATGCTCTAGAAAAGCTTTTTTTTGCCTTGGATCGTAAAGCTAAAGAGTTTGAAGAAGTAATAAAAATGGGCAGAACACAACTTCAAGACGCGGTTCCAATGACTTTAGGTCAAGAATTTGATGCTTTCGCTTTTACTTTGAAAAAAGAAATCCCATATCTTCAAAGTCAAGCTTATCAGTTTTTGGAAATCAATATGGGAGCAACAGCTATTGGAACAGGGATCAATGCACCGACAGGTTACGCTGAATTGTGTACAGAAAAACTAGCTACATTAATGCACGAACCTGTTAGATTAGCAGAAAACTTAATCGAAGCTACTTCAGATACAAGCAGTTTTGTTGCTTACGCATCAGCTCTAAAAAAATTAGCTTTAAAGCTTTCAAAAATAGCCAACGATTTACGTTTGCTTTCATCAGGTCCACGGGCTGGTCTTAACGAAATCAACCTTCCTCCTAAACAACCAGGCTCTTCAATAATGCCTGGAAAAGTTAATCCAGTAATTCCAGAAGTAGTCAATCAAGTTTGTTTTAAAGTCATCGGAAACGAAACAACTGTTTGTCTTGCTGCAGAAGCAGGACAATTGCAACTCAACGTAATGGAACCTGTAATTGCTTTAACATTATTTGAATCTATCGACATTCTAACGAATGCAGTACATACTTTAACTACTGAATGTATTGAAGGCATCACAGCGAATACAGAGCATTTAAAAAAGGAAGTTCATAATAGTATTGGAATCATAACTGCTCTTAATCCTATTATAGGTTATAAAAACAGTACAAAAATAGCTAAACAAGCTTTAGAAGAAAATCGAAGTGTTTATGAACTAATTTTGGAACATAACATCTTAACTAAAGAAGAATTAGATCGAATTTTAGATCCTAAAAACATGCTGAAATCGTTTTAACTTTCACAATGTAACTTCGTTTTCTGTTCAATTCTACACAGAAGACATTCAGTTATAATCAAAAAATTTCAGAATTAATTTCAGCTGTCTCTAAAAATAAAAAAACGGATTATACAATCCGTTTTTTGTTTTATTTTCTAGCTCTGCGCTCTCTTGCAATCAATGTGTTTTTCATCAGCATGGCAATAGTCATCGGTCCTACTCCACCAGGCACTGGGGTAATCCATGAAGCCTTCTTAGCAACCTCATCAAATGCTACGTCGCCTTTGATTACATATCCTTTCGGATGAGTTTCATCCACCACGCGAGTAATACCCACATCAACAATCACCGCACCTTCTTTTACCATTTCAGCTTTTAAAAACTCTGGAACTCCCAAAGCTGTAATTATAATATCAGCTTTACGTGTAAGCTCTTCTATATTTTGTGTTGCAGAATGCGTCAATGTTACTGTTGCATTACCAGGATAAGCTTTACGACTCATTAATAAACTCATGGGTTTTCCTACAATATTAGATCGTCCAATAACCACGACATTCTTTCCTTTTGTTTCAATTTTATTACGTTCCAACAATTGCAATATCCCAAAAGGTGTAGCTGGAATAAAAGATTCTAATTCCAATGCCATACGTCCAAAATTTTCAGGATGAAAACCATCTACATCTTTATCAGGATGCACAGCATTCAAAACCTTTTGCTCATCTATATGTTTAGGTAAAGGCAATTGAACAATAAAACCGTCGATCTCGTCGTTGTTGTTCAACTCATGTATTTTGGTTAGCAATTCATCCTCAGTGGTTTCCTCTGGTAAAGCTACCAAAGTAGATTCAAAACCAATTTTTTCACAGGTTTTCACTTTACTGCCTACATACGTTAAGCTAGCACCGTTGCTGCCGACCAAAACGGCTGCTAAATGAGGTACTTTTTCGCCACGTTCTTTAATTTTAGTTACTTCGGCTGCAATTTCATTTTTAATTTCCTCTGATATTTTTTTACCGTCTAATAATTGCATTTTCATAGAATGTTTGTAATTTTATTCTGTATTTTAAAACCCTACATATTAGCGTTTCTACGTTTAATTCTATATTTTCGATATAATGTAAATTACCTCATTCCTCCCATGCCTTTCATTTGCCCCATCATTCGCATCAAGTTTTTACCTTGGGATCCTTGCATCATTTTCATCATTTTACCCATTTGGTTGAACTGTTTCAACAACTGATTGACTTGCTGCATATCGGTTCCTGAACCTTTAGCAATTCGTTGCTTACGTTTATTGTCTAGGATTGAAGGTTTTGAACGTTCTTCGGGAGTCATTGAGTGAATAATTGCTTCAATGTGTTTAAAAGCGTCGTCATCAATTTCAACATCCTTCATCGCTTTACCTACTCCAGGAATCATACCAACTAGATCCTTCATAGAACCCATTTTTTTGATTTGTTGAATTTGACTTAAGAAATCATCAAAACCGAATTCATTCTTAGCAATTTTCTTTTGGAGTTTTCGAGCTTCTTCCTCGTCATATTGTGCTTGCGCACGTTCAACTAACGAAATAACGTCGCCCATCCCCAAAATACGATCGGCCATACGGTCTGGATAGAAAACATCGATTGCATCCATCTTTTCACCCGTACCAATAAATTTAATTGGTTTGTTTACAATGGATTTAATCGAAATGGCAGCACCTCCACGGGTATCACCATCCAACTTTGTAAGCACAACCCCATCAAAGTCTAAGCGGTCATTGAAAGCTTTTGCTGTGTTCACTGCATCTTGACCTGTCATGGAGTCCACAACAAATAAAGTTTCGTGCGGTGTGATTTTAGCGTGAACATTGGCAATTTCATTCATCATTTCCTCATCGATTGCCAAACGACCGGCGGTATCGACAATTACAACATTGAATCCATTCTGCTTGGCGTATTCTACTGCATTTGCAGCAATTGAAACTGCATTTTTGTTTTCCGGTTCAGAATAAACCTCTACTCCTATTTGCTCACCTACCACGTGCAACTGATTGATTGCGGCCGGACGGTAGATATCACAAGCTACCAATAAAGGTTTTTTATTTTTTTTAGTCTTTAAGAAGTTCGCTAATTTTCCAGAAAAGGTTGTTTTACCCGAACCTTGCAAACCAGACATCAGAATCACAGTTGGATTTCCCGATAGATTTATACCGGCTGCTGCGCCTCCCATCAATTCAGTCAACTCGTCCTTAACGATTTTTATCATCAACTGACCCGGCTGCAAAGTAGTCAAAACGTCTTGACCCAATGCCCTGTCTTTTACTCTATTGGTAAAATCCTTCGCAATTTTAAAGTTTACGTCGGCATCTAATAATGCACGTCGTACCTCCTTTAAGGTTTCAGCTACGTTGACCTCTGTTATTTTTCCGTGCCCTTTTAAAATATGAAAGGCTTTATCTAATTTTTCGCTTAAATTATTAAACATAATTACTTCCCATTGAAACTAATGGCAAAGATACAATAAAATACAAAGTATATCAAGAATTTATTTTGATTAAATAGCCAAATTTCAACTCCTAAGAATTTCTCGAAAATCACACCCAATCATAGACAAATGACAACTACAGCAAAGTTGTAAGTAAACTCACTTCACGCGAATATCCTTACTTTCACTATTCCCCGAATGTTCTGGTGCATACATACTTTGAATGGTAGAAATTCCGCTTGTAAACATTCCAATGTTGTTTAAACGAACTTCATATTCCAACACGTATTTCCCTTTATTCAACGTATCTACAAAAAAATGCATAGCAGCATCGCGGGTAGATTGGTAATAACCTAAACCGTTTTTATAATGATAGCCCGACAATACATCAACCGGTTCAAAAGTTGCCGGACGAACGTCTTTTATATGCACAAAACTCATATCCCGAACAGCTTCTACTTCGATTCTTACTTTTATTTTTTGTCCTAAAGTCAGTTGGGTTTCTGCTGTTACCAAATCCCATTTATTATCGTTGTCTTCAATATAATAATTTCGAGAAATATTGAGTAATCCATTTTCCGAAGACTTAATTTCACTCATATCTTCAAAATATTGCCAATAAATTCCGCCGAAAACTGGTTGTGAAGTCGTGTTTTTCACTTCCATTTTTCCCATGTTGTTTTTCACTTCATCACCCGTCCATTGATAGGCATAAATTCCGATTTGTTGTTCGGTTTCAGTAGCTTTTTCGGTATTTATTTTCTCATTTCCTACTTGAATTTGGATGCTTCCTTTTTCCGGTTTTGTATCTTGCTGACTCAATAAAAATGCGTATAATGACTGAGTGGTTGCTTTGGTACTTCCCCAATTGGTTTGTAGTTTTTGACTCAACAACCAAGCAGTCAAACGTTGAATTTTATCTTGTGACATTTCTGTTTCTTTGTATGCTTCGATGATTAACGCCTGAACTTCCGCAGCATTGTAATAGTAATAATTTTTATTGGCGTTTTCTTTCCAATACATTCCGTAGGTTTCATCAATAACCGAGCTTTCTTCTAATTGATTGATGATTTGTTTTGCCCAATTTATATCGCCTTTTCGATGTGAAATCAATGCCAATCTCGCTTTATCGTACAAAGATAATTTGACCCAATCTTTTTTCATTTCGGTTAATTTTAAATTGATTTTCGCCTGATTTTCTTTGGAAACTGCAAACGAATCTTTGTAATAACTTTTCACAAAAGCATAATCAATTACTTCTGAAAACGAGGCTTCTTGTTTATTTTGAAATTTCTTTTCAAATTGCAGATCTAAATATCGATGGGCTTTGTTAATCAAACCTTCTTTGTTGTTCAACAATGGATTATTGATGCCCAAATTTTTCAATTGTGCCGCTGTTACCAAGATATGTTCGGTAATATATCGATTTTCATTTCCGCCCGAAAACCAAGGCAAAGCTCCTGACGGCAATTGACGTTCTGTTAAAATATCTTCTATTTTTTCAACTTCGTCATCTAATCGGTTTACATCGAAATAATGAGCAAATTGTGCTTTTTGTTCTTCACTTGAAATCAGATCTTTCATCCAAGGTGTTTCTTGCAACAAAATTTGTTTCAACTCTTCGTTTTCTTCTAATTTTGATTTCGGATTTTCTTTCCATTCTTTGACTAATTGCTGTATCGACGGATTATTTTCCAAAATATTTGATGCGATGACATTGGCAAAATATTTGGCAAATAATTGTTCCGAACATTGATGTGGATAATCGAATAAATACGGTAATGACTGCATCATCAGCCAAGTAACATTGTTGGAAACTTCTATTTTTAATTGATGATTTTCTAAAGTCTTCGATTCATTTTCGATTAAGTTAGTCAATTGATAAGTTTTATTTTCGTTCGCCAATTGCCAAATTGGTAGCGTTTCGGTGACTAATTGTCGATTGCTCAACACCGGAATCACACTTTCTTCTCCGTCGGTAAAATTGCCCGATTGCACCGAAATTCGGTATTGCAAACCTTCGATATTTTTTGGTATTTGAACCGTCCAACTTACGGTATTTGCACTTAATCCTTCTATAATAACTGGAACCAACGGCTCGGTTTTAATGATTTTGTCGGTTAAATCTTCGCCAGTAATGGTGTTGAACAAACGCAACATAGCCGTGGTATTTAACGGTTGAGCCGTGGTATTGCTCACACGTGCTTTCAAAACCACCTCATCGGTTTCACGGACAAAACGAGGTATATTTGGTTGAATCATTACGTCTTTTTGGGTGTTTACCTTATAATCAAAATAGGCAAATTCGCTTTCTGAATTATGTCCCAACGCACGAAATCGCCACTCAGTCAAACTTTCAGGAGCTTTAAAGTTGACTTCAAAAACACCTTCTTCATCAGTATTCAAATGTGGGAAAAAGAAAGCCGTTTCTTGTAGATTTTTTCGCAAAATGATACCTTTATGTAAGTCTGCACTTTTCTTAGTTGTGATTAAAACAGCTCCATTTGCTCCTCGATTACCATAAATAGCCATCGCTCCGGCATCTTTATAAACCACAATCTGAGTAATATCAACCTCATTTAAATCCAAGCGATTAAGCGAAACCGGAATGCCATCAACAATCAATAATGGAGCAATTTTTTGTGTGCTCATTAAAGTAATAGAGCTGTATCCTTCAAGCGTTTTTGCACTTTTTGAAATATCCAATCCAGAAAACATTTGTTTTAAATTATTTACATAATCTATTCGTTCATCTTTGGTTTGTACATCATAAATCAAAATAGGATCGTTGGGTCTTGATTCAATAATCGTCCGATAAGAATCTACAACGACTTCTTCCAATTCTTCCAATAAAAAATCATCGTGTATTTGTAAAGTAATAAATCCACGTGCAATTGAAATGTTTTGAGCAAAAGTTTTGTAAGATTTCATACCCTCCATTTCGAAAATAATTTCGTCCATAGGTTTGGCCTCGATAACAAAACCGCCTTTTACATCCGAATATACTATTTGTCCTGTTGATTGATTAGTTACTTTTACATTTGGCAGAAAATCACCAAAATCTCCATCAACAACTTTAGAAGAAACAAAACCTTCTTTTAACTCATTTTTTAATTGACTATCAATAAATTTATCATATTCTTTTTGTCGATTATAGTCGCCATAACCAAACCAATTTAAAGTATTGAATAAAATATGGCTTTTGAAGTTGAGTGGAATATAATTTATATCCCTATAATTTATTCTTACATAATTGATACTCTTGTCAAAATGAATCTCAGGCAAATCAAAGCGAGAACTTATATAATGTAAGTTCCTGAAATCCCATTCAGATAGATTTTCGTTAGTCAACCGATCGATAGAAGTATCATACATAGTTGCCAAAACTTCTCCTTGAAAAGGACTGTTCGTGTCCGAAGTAACTTTAAATTTCCAATGATATGATTGAGAAGGCGTGAGCTTATTATTGATTTTTTCAGTATGAACAGTCCAGTTATTATGGGCTGCTACATTATAGGGAATTGCGGCTGTTTGCTGATAAAATCTGTTGTCATAAACATAATAATATTGAATATTCAAAGGTAAATTCACCTTGGAATATTCAACTTCTTCCAATACGACAAACGATGTTCCTTTGTTTATTTCAACTTGTTTTTGAGTAAATTTCCCCGTAGCATCCCTTAACTCGATGTTCACATACATACTGTCAAATTCAGATAAGCTTCTAAAAACCAAGTTATTTCTACTTTTACTTTTTTCTTTATCTACAGAAAGGTGTACAATACTCTCATTGTCTTTATATTCTTCAGGAATTTGGTAAGTAAGCCCTCTTTTGATAGGGAAATTATATTGGTGTGTTACATCGGGTTCAAAAACAATCTCATAATAACCTATTTTCCAATCTTTGGTGGGTAAAATTATTTCTGTAATACCTTCAAAATCGATTTCTTTTTGGAAAATCTCTTCTTTTTCATTCCAATCTTTGGTGATAAATTGTTCATACGGAAAAAACTTTTTAAAAGTTGCTTCGTTCAATAACTGATGCTTAGGTGCTTGCCACAATCGTTTTTTGCGATAGGTTTCGTAATCGTGAACCAATAAAACTTTCAAAGTTCCTTTTGCTTTCGCAGGTTTTCCATTAGCTGTTTCTGCTGAAAGTTCTATGGGAAAATCTGCTTTTTTGGTTAATGTAGCTGATGAGTTTATCCTGATACTTAAATCGTTGTACGAATAATACACATTAGTCACCGTCGAACGCACTTCACCAGTATTATCCTGCACATCAATCTCAAAAGAATAGGTATGATAAGGTTTGTTGATAATAGAATCTTTCGCCGACAGATTCATTTGAAAAGGAATTTCAAAGGTTCCGTCAGCTTTTGTATTTGTCGTAAATTCAGGTAAGTCTATTTTTTTACTACTTAATTTTTCATAAGCTTTTGACACCGTAATTTTTGCGGTAACTTTTGCATTGGCAATAGGAGTTTTAGCAAAAGAAATTGCTTTTCCGCTGAGTTGAAATGTTTGATTTGGAAGAAGCGACTCAGAGAAATTATCGGTTTGTAATTCAAAAGTTGGACGTTTGTATTCTTCTACCCAAAAAACCAATTCATCATCATAAAAGTCGATGTTTTCCCAAAACTCTTCTTCAGATTCACTCAAATCATCAGGTTCTTCCAAATAAATTCTAAAACTTCCCAGTGAAGCATTTAGGGGAATTTTGAAACTTCCTGAAAAACTTCCCCATTGATTGGTAACCACATCCGAACTGTAAATTTTGTTGTTAGAAGCGTCTTTGACAACCAAATTTAGCCGAATATTTTCAACTGCATTGGCACTTTTATATTCATATTGATTAAAAACTAATCCTTTAAAATGAACTTCGTGCCCGGGTCTGTACAAACCTCTGTCTGTAAAAAGTTTCCACGCAACCTCAACTTCTTCGTCTTCTTTAAATGACTCTTTATCATAATAATATTGAAAGTTTCTGAAAGAGAAAGTTTCAGTATGTTTGTAATAATCATCGTCAATGGCTATTTTCAATTCTGTTTGATCAAAACTGTTCTTTTTTTTTGGCAAGGCTCTTTTTTTCTTACGCACACTTCCTTTATTGTCGGTAGTGTATCGTTTTCCATCGATTCTTACCTTACTGTTTTTTAAAGGTTTCCCTGAATTTCGATCGTACAATAAAAATTCCAATTCACGTTCTTTTATCTTAGAAACAACCACGGTATTTGTCACTTTAAACTTTACAAACTGTACGCTGTCAACAGCAGCATCATTAATAAAATCTTGAGAATGATAAGCCAAAATATAATTGCCTTGTGGCTGTTTCGGAATAAAAACCTCTGTTGAATTTTCTATATATTTCTGAAAATTCCGCATTGGAAAGAAAATGACAACTTCTTTAGCAAAATTGTTTTTTCTGTAAATATCAAAATCCAAAGGATGTTCCACAGAATTAAAAACATCTTCATCTTCAATTAAATACAAAGCGTTATAAAGCGAATCTACATTGCGATAATTCGCCAGCATTTTTATTCGTTCTTCGGAATGAGCGTACGATGGAGCAGTTAATTTTATTGTTTTTCTATGGATTTCGTTTTTTAGTTTGATGGCATCATTCTTTACAAATTCTTCTGGATTTTTCTCTAACAAAATCGTCAATAATTCATCTGCTTTTGCAAAACCTTTCTCTGTTCTTTCCTGAACAAACAATGTTGCCAAATCGAACCAAGATTTATCAATAAACTCTTTTGTTTTAGCACTTTGTAAAAAATAATCGTATAATAAAATTCGTGTATCTTTTTCTGACTTATATCCATAATTTTTCAAGCGATTGTATCGAACCTTATCAAAAAAATACGAACTATTTTTTAATAAATAATATTCTTCTAATTGCTGATAAAGCTTTACCGCCTGCAATCCGTTTTCAGTAAAATCTGTTTGATAAAAATTGTCAGATAAATCTAAAACTTTCGTTGAAATATTCAGTTCTTCTAAAGTGGTTGTCAATCCATAACTTTCCAAAGAATGATAAATATGGATCCATTCCATAGCAAAAAACTCAAAGTAGTTTTCAAACAAACCATTTTGTTCGTCCTTGATTAAAATAACTTCTTCGTAAGGTTTTATCGATTGAAAAAGTATAGATGAATTGGCAAATGTCAAGGTCTGCAAACGCTTTAACTGACTGAGGTAATCCGCTTTTGTCCATTCCGTTTTTGATTTTTCAGTAAGCGGGACAGTTGTTTGAACTCTTCGGCTGATTCCATACGGATTTTTCAACATTTCATTGTGTAATTCGGTGGCTTCAATTAGGTAATAAAATAATTTTGTCGCTTCCGAAACCGAACCAATCTCTAATTTTATTTGATCAACATCTGGAACCGATGTGCCTATTTCCTTAGCAAATTTTTGTCTGTAAAAAAAGGTTTTCAGTACCTGAACTTCATTTTTGTTTTTATGAGCTTGTTCGTAAATACTGTTTACATTTTTTAAAGCAGTTTTATAACTCCCTTCTTTCTCCAATTGATAGATTTCTTTCCATTCTTTAGAGAAGTTTTGGGCAGACATCAAGCTTGAGCAGAAAAATGCAATAAGTAGTACGATAGGTTTCATAAAGACTTAAATTTTAGTCAAACAATTTACGAATTTTTATCAAATTACCTATCTAACTCATCTTAACTTTTCTCTAAATGGGCATGGCATTTTAAAAGAAAGGTAAGTCCATAAAAAAACCGCTCTAATTGAACGGCTTTTTACTTTTACATTCTCTCTGGAACTTTAATTCCCAATAGGCTAAATGCATTTTTAATAGTTTGTGCAACTTTGTTTGACAACTGCACTCTGAATATTTTTTTATTTTGATCTGATTCTCCTAAAATAGAAACCGATTGATAAAACGAGTTGTACTCTTTTACCAAATCATAAGTATAGTTTGCAACTAAGGCTGGGCTGTATTGATGAGCTGCTAGTTGAATTACCTCTGGGAATTGCGCGATTATCTTTATCAATTCCTTTTCTTTTTCATGTAAAAAGTTCTCAGCCTCGCTCGAAATAGCTGTATTGTATTCAAAATCTGCCTTGCGTAAAATAGACTGGATACGAGCGTAAGTATATTGGATGAACGGACCAGTATTTCCAGCAAAATCTACAGACTCTTTAGGATCAAATAAGATTCGTTTTTTTGGATCAACTTTCAAAATATAGTATTTCAAAGCACCCATTCCAATGGTATGATATAGTGTTTCTTTTTCAGATGTACTTAATCCTTCTAATTTTCCTAATTCTTCAGAAATTTCTTGTGCTGTTACACTCATTTCTTTCATTAAATCATCAGCATCAACTACAGTACCTTCTCGAGATTTCATTTTACCTGAAGGTAAATCAACCATTCCATATGATAAATGATACAAGTGTTCTGCCCATTCAAAACCTAATTTTTTCAAGATTAAGAACAATACTTTAAAATGATAATCTTGTTCATTTCCAACCGTATAAACCATTCCACCAACATCTGGATAATCTTTAACACGTTGAATCGCGGTTCCAATATCTTGGGTAATATATACGGAAGTTCCATCGGCACGCAACACTAATTTTTCATCCAAGCCATCTTCGGTTAAATCAATCCAAACCGAACCGTCTTCTTTTCTAAAAAACACTCCTTTTTTAAGTCCTTCTTCTACTTCGTCTTTGCCTAGTAAATAAGTATCACTTTCATAATAATAGCTATCAAAGTCAACTCCCAAATTCTTATAAGATTCTGCAAAACCATCGTAAACCCATTGGTTCATCGTTTTCCAAAGTTCCACAACCTTTTCATCTCCTGCCTCCCATTTACGGAGCATTTCTTGAGCTTCTAAAATTAGTGGTGCTTGTTTCTTTGCATCACCTTCGCTCATTCCTTGCTCCACTAAAGCGGTGATTTCACTTTTATATGCTTTATCAAATTCCACATAAAAATTTCCTACCAATTTATCTCCTTTCAAACCAGTTGATTGAGGTGTTTGACCATTTCCAAACTTTTGCCAAGCCAACATTGACTTGCAAATATGAATTCCTCGGTCGTTGATGATTTGCGTTTTATAAATTTTATTACCAGCTGCTTTTAGAATTTCTGCCACAGCATATCCTAATAAATTATTTCGAATATGACCTAAATGTAATGGCTTATTGGTGTTTGGCGAAGAATACTCTACCATAATAGCCTTACCATCTTCTTTTGGAGTAATGAACCCAAACCGATCATTAGGTAAAATCTCATTAAAAAATTGTGTGTAATAAGTATCAGCAATCACAATATTTAAAAAACCTTGGATTACGTTGAATTTAGAAACCATATCAACATTTTCTGTTAGATAAGTTCCAATTTTTGTTCCAATTTCTACAGGATTGCCTTTTATCTGCTTTACCAACGGAAAAACAACAACAGTAATATCACCTTCAAACCCCCTGCGTGTTGCTTGAAATTCTACTTTTTCAATCGATAAATCGAATAGTTGTTGAACTGCTTGCTGAATATACGGCGTTAATAATTCGTGTAAAGACATTGATTTAATATTTTAAAATTCAAGGACACAAAGATAAAACTTTTAATTGTGAATTGATTTTTAAAATTGAAGATAAATTCGCAAATAACTCGGTAATTATTTAATGATTACTTTTTTAGTTGCTTTACCTTGATTGGTCTTTACTTCTACAAAATAAAGTCCTGAAGCTAAATTTTCTACATTGATAACTACTTCATTGGTAGTCAATATTTTTTGACCCAAGTTATTGAAAATTGTTATTTGTTCTAAACTAAGATCATTATCTAAGCGAATATTTAAAATATTTGTAGCTGGATTTGGATAGATTGCAAAGTCTACTTTGTTTTCAAAACTTTTATTTGACAATAGCGACCAATCATAAACACGGACGATACCTGGACCATAGTGATCTATATGAAATTTGAATTGAGGAGCACCAACTACACCTCTTGTTCCATCACCCGATACTGCTACTGAATAACCTAGGTATTCGTATTTGTCCATTCCGTTAATATCAGAAAACAATTTTGTCCACACTCCGCCTTGATTAGCATAAACCTTGAACACGCCACCTTCTGTTCTAGAAAGACTAGCCCTGAATCCACCTACACCTAAAAACTTACCGTCTTCAGATAAGGATAGTCCAAAACCAAAACTCTCTTCAAATGAAGCTCCAAATATATCGCTGCCAATTTGTTGCCAATTATTTGAAAGATACTTAAACACCCTTACATGTCCTGCAGAATAAGCTACGGAACTATTAACATAAGCACCAACAGCCAAAACGCTTCCATCTGCAGATAAGGATAAGCTTCGGCCAAAACGATCGGCACTAGCCATTGCATATAAGCTACTACCTTTCTGAATCCAGGATCCTGAAATATTTTCATAGACACGTACAACACCACCAACTCCTTCATGAGGTGTACCAATAGCTAAAATTCTACCGTCTCCAGAAAGCTCGACAGCAGATCCGCTATAATATTGAAAACCTTGACCATTTATATCTTGTCCGATTTGCACCCAAGTCTGGGAATTGTGATTGTATTGAAAAACACGAGCCGTTCCCGCAGGGTTTTGAAAATTATTATTCCAATCTTTGTATGGGGCTCCGATTGCTATTATATTACCATCTAATGAGAACGATATTGAAAAACCAGATTGTTCAGAAACATGTTTACCTTCTATAGTGTTCCCCTTTTGTACCCAGACCCCACCTTTGTACTCAAACACACGAACGTTCCCTGAATTAGTTCCATTGATTGCACTAAAAGGAGAACCAACAGCCAAAATGTCTCCGAATCTAGAAAGTTTAACATCGAAACCACACTTATCTCCAGCGGCCAAACCTAAAATATCTTGTCCTATCTGAATCCAATCACCTTCAATGATTTCAAAAACACGAACCTGTCCAGCTTTAGCACCATTTGATGAATTTTCAGGAGCACCAACAGCAATTACATTTCCATAACTAGAAATGTCAACACTATATCCATTATGATCAAACAAAACATCTCCGAGTATATCTTGACCGATTTGGACTTGACCCCACATGGTTAGTGGGAATAACAAAATAAAAAGTAATTTTCTAATCATAGCAAAGGTTGTTTTTGTCAATATTATCGATAAATATAATAAAAAAAACTCAACAAATGTTGAGTTTTATAAAATACTTCCTAAAAAATCATCGTTTTTTATAGTTCGCCAGACTTCAATATTACTTATATACTTGTCTCTATAGGGCAAACTTCTACAATTGAGCTGAATTTTTGAAACTTCTTCAATATCTTGTAAGAAATGATTATCTTCCCAATAATAACAATACAAATCGGGTTCGTTTTTATCGATTGAAGTAAATCGAGCAAATACTTTAACCCTCCCTTTCACGGTTTGCTTCAGTAGTACTTCTATGCTTTTCTTTTCAAAATAGGTACGAATAACAATTAAAGAATGTTCTGAAGTAGTTGTCTTCTTTTTGAAAGATTGTAAATAAAAATCTGTTATCAATTTTCCATTTACAAATTTTGTCGCAGAATTAAATTCAAAACTATATAACTGATCTTTTGTCCATGAACGTTGATCAAAATCTTTCGTCAATAAAAGAATTTGATTGATTCCATTGTAAAAATTATATGAAACCAAAAGCTCGTAATAATTAATTTTTTTTCCTTCTTTGTAATAAAATCTCGAAAATATCTGATCTACAGTCCCTGTTATTGTCATCTAAAAATCTTATAAAATAATAAATTGCAATTGATGCACTGTTGCAAAGATAATCATTCCACTTATTGCTTCACATAATTTTTTAAGTGTTTTAAAATTTATTCAACAATGAGCATACGTTATTTCAGTTTTCAAAAAAAAAATTACACGAACGTTATTTACTTTTTGACAAGGTTTAACACAATGTTTAAAAACGCTCCAACATTTTTTTCTATCTTTACTTCTTTATTTAATTGATTTTTATGAAGAAATTTATCTTTGGTGGTATGATGTCGCTATTGTTTTTGTTTGCATGTCAATCTAAGAAAGAACCACTTGTGGAACAAACCGAGAATCAACAATTGACATTAATTACCGATTACAATGATTTGTTTTCTAAATTCACTCAAAAAGACGACAAACTATATGTAGTTAATTATTGGGCAACTTGGTGCAAGCCTTGTGTTGAAGAGCTTCCTGATTTTATGGAGGTCAATAAAGAACTGGAAGGAAATCCTAACTTTAAAATGATTTTGGTCAGCTTAGATAAAGCCAGCGCATTAGAAACTTCTGTAAAAGATTTTATAGAAAAAAACAACATCCCTACTGATGTATATTTATTAAGTGACAATAAACGGCAAATGCAATGGATTCCTTTGGTTAACGAACGTTGGAGTGGTGCTATTCCATCAACTGCAATATATAAAAATGGTGAACAGCTTGAATTTACCGAAGGTCAACTCAATAAATCCGAATTAAAAAGTTTAATTGAAAAACATCTCTAAATTTATAATATTATGAAAAAGATATTCCTAATCAGCTTCGGGATTTTATCCTTGACAGCTTGCAAAAAAGAAACTACTATTACCGAACAAACTACTACACCGACTCCTTCTATTACAGAAGAAATCACAGAAACTAGCGGTTATAAAATCGGAGATGAAGCCACAGATTTCTCTTTGATGGGCGTGGATGGTAAAATGCATTCTTTGGCTGATTATTCTGATGCAAAAGGTTTCATTTTAATTTTCACTTGTAATCACTGTCCTTATGTGATTGCTTATGAAGATCGCATTATTGCTTTGGATAAAAAATACAAAGATTTAGGTTATCCAGTAATTACAATCAATCCAAACGACGCTGAACTGCAACCGGAAGACAGTTTTGAACTTATGAAAGTTCGCGCTAATGAAAAAGGCTTTACTTTTCCATATCTAGTAGACGAAGATCAAAAAATATATCCACAATACGGTGCAACAAAAACGCCTCATGTTTTTGTTTTACAGAAAGAATCAGACAAGAACATCGTGAAATATATTGGAACGATTGATAATAATTACGAAAATCCAGAAGATGTTTCTGAACGATATGTCGAAGATGCTGTTGACGCTTTATTAGCTGGAAACGAAATAAATGTCAAAGAAACTGTTGCTATTGGATGCACGATAAAAGTTAAAAAATAATTTAAAAAGTACAATTTACTAAAGATTATTCTCTTTATTTAAATTCTAATTTATGGCAAAAAACAAAACGACATTTACAGAGGAAAGTGTCTTGCAATTTATTGATGAAGTAGAAAACGAACAAAAAAGAAAAGACAGCCTTCAACTAATGAAATGGATGGAAGAAGTTAGTGGTGAAAAAGCTAGAATGTGGGGTCCGACAATTATTGGTTTTGGTGAATATTTTTATAAATACGAAAGCGGCCATGAAGGCTCTGCTCCTTTATTGGGATTTTCTCCTAGAAAATCAGCATTTTCACTTTATGTCTTCACGGGTTTAGACGAACATAAAGATCTATTAGAAGATTTAGGAAAGTTTACCACTGGAAAAGCATGTATTTACGTCAAAAAACTTTCCGATTTAAATGAAAAGAATCTTAAAGAACTCATGCAATTTACCATTAACTACATGAGTAATAAATTCGTAAGATTATCTACATGAAACTAAAAGACCGTGTCAATATCTCTTACACGGTCTTTTAGTTCAACTATTTGGTAGCTGCTTCTTATAAATTTTCGTTTATCAATCGTTCTAAATCATTAGCAGAAAAAACTGCCGATTGACGCCATCTAATTTCACCATTTTTAAAAATAATCAACGTAGGCACACTGCGTATCTGATATTTGGAAGCTGCCTGTTGGTTTTTATCTACATCAATTTTCACAATATCGGCTTTATCTCCAATCCGCTTTTTTAATTCTTCTAAAATAGGTGCTTGCATTTTACAAGGTCCGCACCACTCTGCAAAAAAATCGACTAAAACAGGTTTGTCTTGATGTATTAATTCTTGAAAAGTCATGTTATATTGATTTTAAAGTAATTACTTTTTGGTATTTGGTCGAAACAAGGAAAACAATAATCCTCCCATTGTAGAACCATAAATAGTACTGTTAAGCGGTTTTGAAGTTATAGCACAAGTCCCCGAAACACAGCCTACATAATGCCAATACAAATAACCGGCTAATGCACCGATAAAAACGCCGGCTATTACTAAGATGTTTTTTTTAATAAATTCCATAATTTACTTGTTTTGATATTTTTTAAATTGCTATTTTTCGTCTTAAAAAAGCAAATAAAACTTTGCTATCTTTTCCATTCCATTTTCCACATTCCTCTCAACGTTCCTAATTCATAACCTGTTGCCAAATCATTTGGATATTTCATTTGGATGTATGCTCTCGTTTCTGGTTCAATATCTGTTTCTTTGTCACCATGACACCTTAGACAGGCGGGCATTCCCATCGAAATAGTTTTATAATAAAAAACCGAACCATTGTCTTCAAAAACTTGTTGATTGTTTTTGGGGTTTAAACGGAATTCATTCCAAATCTTTTGATCCATTTCTGATTGCAATCCATTATTTGGATTTCGATTCCTGTCGGTTAATCGTTGTATTTTAACTTGGTGATTAACAGATAGTGAGTCTGTAAAAAAGAGTGCCTTTTCACTACAAAACTCTATTGCCTGAACCACACCACTTTCTTGAATTTTTTGTGATACATTTGATAACAAAACAGCCTGCACTTGATTCGAGATACTATCGCCAATTGTTAGATAGGCTTCCTTTTCAGGAACCGACAGTTCTTTGACCTTTTGACAGCCAACCACCGTAGTCAGTATTATGATTATTTCTACGAAACGTTTCATTACTTGACCTCTTCGTATCGAATTTCCTCTTCTATTTGTTGTGTGTTTTTATATCGAGTTGGTGCGCAACCGGAAGTTCCACAACATCCAAGATTCAACAACGCCATCAAAGCATAAAATCCACCAGCAAATACAAAAAACCACATTTCTGATTCTATTCCTTGAAAAACAATAAAAACTCCTAATGCAAGGCGCAACAACCTCATGAAGTTCCATTTTCTAAAATAATTGTTCATTTTTTTATCCTTTTTTTATTGCTAAAACCCTCACAACAAAAGCTGTACCAGCATGATACTTTCCTTCATTCAGCTCTGTTTCAGCCTGATATTCTTCTATAAATTCAAAATTTGAAAAATCTGTTTTCAATGCTTCCAAATCGTACAACATCTCTATCTTCTTCGGTCCACCTGCATTTGGGTTTATTTTTTGTAATTCGGCATGCTGGGTACCAAAACCTTCAATTATCAAAGTTCCGCCTTTTTTTAATAAACTTGCCATTTTTTGATGGTATTTTCTTCTTTTTTCATTCGGAAAATGAGCAAAAATAAGAACCAATGCATCAAAAGTTTCATTTTCGTAAGGGATTTGCTCCACATCCGACACCAAATAATCGATGGAAACCTGTTTGGTTTGCGCCAAATGCATTGCTTTATTTTTACCCTCTTCACTTTGGTCAAAAGCATATACATCCCAACCTAACTGGGCAGCATAAACAGCATTCCGACCTTCGCCTTCACAAGGAAACAATATGTTTCCGCATGTCATTTTAGACAATTGTGTTTTTAAATACTCATTCGGCGTCTCGCCATAGACAAAATCAGTTTGTCGATATCTTTCATTCCAAAATTCTTTCATAGTCTTTGATTTATTACATAGATGTGCGCTGTCTGGAAATATATTTTAGAAGACAATTCATCCACAAGTGATGCTGAGATGTTATGTTTTACAAAACCTCTGGGTGAATAGTCACTTCGGTTTTCATTGAATTTGTAACCAAACAATGTTCCTTTGTTTTCTCAAATACACGTAAAAGTCGGTCTTCTTTTGAGGCGTCTGTAAGTTTTACTTTTGGATGAATAGCTGCCTGAGTAATCAAAAACTTACGATCGATTTGTTCTAATTTAATAGTTGTTTTGCACTCAAAACTTTCAAATTCCACTCTTGAATTTTCTGCAATTGCCAAAAAAGTAGTCATAAAACAACTGTTGATGGCTGCTGCATAAAAATGTTCCGGCGACCAAATGTTAGGCACTCCGTTAGCAAACTCTGGAGGGGTGGCACATTTAATGCTTTCATCCAAATCAGGAGAAGAAACCACTCCAACCCTACCTTCTTTCCATTTTAAATCGACTTGATAAAAATACGTTGTTGACATCTTTTTTCCTTTTTAAATTATTTTGAATCGTTCAGAGCAACTTGAACACTTTGCCAAGTTCCCCCATTGGTAACATTTTTAAAACCGTTTTGTTCCAAAACTCTTTTAGCTTGTCCACTGCGGCTTCCACTTCTGCAAAACACGACAATCTGTTCCTTTTTCTTAAACTTATCCAACTGAGAGGATAATTTATCCAAAGGAATATTGACAGCACCTTTTACACTTCCAGCTGCAAATTCACTCGGTGTCCGAACATCCACCAAAAATGTTTTTGAATTAATAACTTCTTTTAATTGTTCTTGGGATGACGAACCCCCTAATAAATTTTTAAAGAATCCAAACATAACTATTGTACTTATTGTAATGATAATAAACGGAATGGTTTTCTTTGATACCATATCTTTTAAATTTGATGTAAAATTACTGTATTTGACAAGATTGAACTGTAACAAAGGTTACTCAAGTCATTTTTTGCTTGGTATTCCGATTTTTTATCTTTTAATATACTTGTTTATCTTTTTTCCACTGGATGGCTGAATTATGAAATAAAAAGAGTGTTTTGTATTCAATAAAAAAACCTCCAAAACATAGTGCTTTGGAGGTTTTTATATTGTATTTCAAACTACAAATCATTTTTCATCTGCAGAAGGCCCATAAATTCCAGGAAGTGGAATATTAAGCAATCGCATATAAACAGTAAGTTGCCCACGATGATGAATCAGGTGATTGGTTATAATGAACCGATAAGCTTCAATCTTAGATGATTCATATAAAATATGTGCGCCCGCTTTCAAAATCCAATCAGTTGACCAAAACGCAGGAGTTTGTGTATTTACAAAGGCTTTACTTTTTAACAAACTCTCTTCTAACAACTTTTTCAACTCCGCTACATTTGTTGCATTGGGTGCTTGATAGTCTGTATGAAAATCAAAGCTGTCTTTGGTAATTGCCAAATAAACCCAATGATGCAGTTCGACAATATGTGAAGTCAATGCTCTCAACGACATGGACTTTTCATGCGGTTTATATTCCCAATGTTCATCTGTGAGGTTGTTCAAAATCCTTAATGTATTGTGCGTTTCCCTCTCAATCTCAGCAATAATTCTGTTTTTAATATCCATAGAAAATTCTTTTAATTATTGGTAAACTATCTTTTCTGTAAAATACTGTGCTCTTAAACACATACAGAATCCAAAATTAAACTTTTTTAGCGATGACTCCGCAAAATAAATATTTTAATTCTCTATAGTCAGAAAATGTCAAATAATGAAGATTGTATTTGTCATAGAAAAACATCTTTTTTTGGATGGCATCTCATTAACTGTTTTTGCTCGAAAGCTTTATTCCATATAAAGCTCAACCCACAATAGTGCAAGCAAACAAATAAGAGCTAAAATAAGCAAAACAGCTACTGCATATTTTTCTTTAAATTTCCTCATGATTGATTAAATTTATTTGTATTGCATCATTCGCTTGCTTTACAAAAAGTTTGTTTTTTAGTATTTACAATTTGCCTAAATAATGTTCCATTTTTTGTTGATGCATTAAAGCGCCCGTCCACCGGTCGATTTTACCAATGTACGAACTCAAAACCTTTATCTTCTAAACGTTTCATTAAACTAGGTTTATGTTTGTTGCCTACTACATACACAATTTTGTTGTTTTTTTCCTCTAACAGTTTCTCAACCATTAACCCTTCTCTCAAACCGTACAATAGGTGGTGCACAATATTACGACTGGTTTTACCACATTTATATTTATCGTCCAAAGAGGTTTCCCAATCACATGTTTCTAAAGTAACTTCGCCATATTGTTTTTCATATTCATCCACTAAAGATTTTGTGCTGGCATCGTTCCAAACATCGTTTTTATAATCTACACCGTGATAGACATCCATTTGATAAACAAATTTCTTGTGTTTTTTCTTGTTTTTTCCGCTATCCGAAGCATATAAGGCGTCGTTTGTGAGTTTTCTAAACTTTCGTTCATACCTGTCATTAACCTCAGCATCCTCGCTGACAGATAGCTTTAAACCTTCATAGTGAACAGTATAACCCAATTCTCTCAAGGAATCTATCTTCACGGCAACTTTGTCATAAAACGATTGTTCTGCCAGGTGCAACATACCCATAATCACAACTTCTTTTTCGTCCGAAACCATTTTGGTTGGCATAAAGTATTTGTTATGTCCTTTGGTAGCAATGTCTGAAAAAATTTGAGAATTGCATGATATACATACAAAACAAAATAAAGAGGCTAAAAAAATGTTTTTCATAATATTGATTTTAAGAAAGGACTGTTTTAAAATTTTACTTAAAACAGCCGTTTTTTAGTATTTACAATTTGCCTAAATAATGTTCCATTTTTTGTTGATGCATTAAAGCGCCCGTCCACCGGTCGATTAATTTTCCGTTTTTGTCAAACAATAAAAAGGTAGGCGTTGCATTTTCCTGATACTGAATATAAGTATCCGTATTGGTAAAATCTTCTGCATAAACCAGTGCCCAGTTTTCGGTGCTAAGAATACCAAATTGCTGATAAGTGGTTGCGTCAGGACTTTGCAATACGCTTGCAGCTTGTATTTTATCTGCGTATTTATCTGAAAACCCTTTTGTGATAGGAAATGACTGATTACTGCTTTGAGAATAACTTGATAAACTAATTATTGAAACTATATAAAAAATCAAATTTTTGTGTTTCAAATACTTTTTCATAATTTATTAGTTTTTCATTATTCTGTCTATAATGTCCTGTTCTTTCTTGGTCAACAATAGGGTGTTTTGCGTTTTCCAGTATTCCTCAGTATAATTTTTTCCTGCATTATATAGAGTTGATTCTCGATACCTTTTAGTTCTATCTTTATTTTTAACATTAGCTTCATAACCCGTAACGACCAAATTATTTGAACTATATGAAGACAAGTAATATTTCCCTCCTTTTATCGGAATACCGTAGGTAACCTCGTGTTTTAAAGCTTTATAGTAAGGTAAGTATTTGTTCTCATCCAACTTATAGCTCATCTTTGATTCATATAAACCATTTTTGAATTCAAAACCTAAGAAACGAGATGTTTTCGCATATTTTTGGTGATGTTTTTCGGAAGTTTTAAAGTAAACATCTAAGATTAAATTCGAAGGTTCATCAATCAACACTTTTCCTTCGTATAATACTTCTTTTACGTTTTCTTTAGGGATAATAGTAATTGCATACATTCCTTTTCCGTTAGTATCTTCTTTATAGTCTTTTTCAAAAATATAATCTTTACTTTTCAAAATATGTTTTACCATTGGGATTTCGTATGCATCAACCATCACTTTTCTAATGTCAATCGATGAGTTGTCGTCTGCCGATTTTAAACTATCTGCTTTATTGTCAAATGCCCTGCTTTGTTTTACAAAAACATCGGATTTACCGTTGTTTCTTACATAATAATCTAACAAACCGTCAGAAAAAGTTGTAATAGTATCATTGCCTGCTAACATCCGATTGCTTGCGTCAACATATTTGCTTTCAATAAATTCTCGGAAATAGGTATGTAGTATAACAGATTTCTCTAATTTTTTTAGCGAATTTTTATACGCATTCTCCAAAATATCTTTGCCACTTTCTACCGTAAAAATCAATTCTGCTAAATTGTAAGCTTCCGACTCTAAGTAAACCTCTAAAAAACTTTTCTTACTGTTCAATTCTTCAGCCCACACCGCATAAGAAACATGCGAAAATATTAGTTCTTCAGTCTCTTGGGGTACAAATATAACAAAACCACCTTCTGCATTTGTTACAGTTGCACCGTTGTTGCCCGCACTTACAGATACTCCAGCAATCGGCTGTTGTGTTTTGAAATCTTTAACAACACCTCTAATTTGATTGTTTTGGGAGTAACATACTCCCAAAACAAAATTAACTATTATAAAAAGAAGCCATTTTTTCATAATTACTTGATTTAAAATTGCTGTTTCTTCTTGTTTTATTAAAATATACGAAAATATTTCATTTTAACACTTTTATTTAAAAAGTTCATTTACAGTTATTTACAACGAAGTAAATGACGATTTTTCCGTCCAATTGACGATTTGGGGTAAGGAAGAATCGTCATTTTTTAAAATCGTGACGATTTTTCCGTTCGGTTTTTTGCGACTGTTCCATATTTGCTACAGTAAAATAATGCAAACAGAAAGCAAGGATTAAATGAAAACAAAATTATTAGGAACCGCACTCATTTTAGCTATGTGCAGTTCGTGCGAAATGACAGACGAAACATTTGCAACAGAAAACTCCGATAATTATCGGGATAATCAAGCCACAAAAGCGTACACAACAAACAGTGTATAGGAACCAGAAATTTCTTATTGAAATTTCAAAAAAAAATTTTTAAACAATTAAAATTAAATCAAGCTATTTGTATAGAAAAAAAATTGTAATTGATGAAATTGCCCCAAAAACTACTTTTATTCAGTTTATTATTGACGATTTTTCCGTTGACATTTGGTGCGTTTGGGCAATCGACCGCCGATTCGTACGAAAAACTGTGGCGTGCCATACAATCCGATACGCTTTCGCAAGAAAAAAAACTAAATTTTTTAGAAACCTATTACCGCAAAGCACAGATTGAAAAAAACACCTTGGAAGAGTACCGGGCATTGGAGAAAAAATCGTTCATTGTCCCGTTTGACGAAGCTGTTCTTTTGTTAAAAAAGATGCAACCTCTGGTCAAACAAATAGCAAACGATAGTTTGAATGGAGATTTTTTAAACAGAAGTGCTGTATTATATTATGATAACCGTATGTTTAGAGAAGCGTTGGACTATGCGATACAGTCAGAAGCTTTTAACGAAAAAAATAATTTTCCTTACAACCTGAATGTTGTACGGATTACCATCGGCAATATTTATTACCACACCAGACATTACGATAGAGCGGTATTTTATTTTACACAGGCTAAAGACTATTACCAAACCAAAAAGGACTATAATCACTTACGTGGATATGTAAGTAGTTTGTATAGTTTAAGTAAAGCCTATTGGCAATTGGAGGATACAGCCCAGCTTGCTGCTACCATTAAAGAAAGCGAACAAACGGTTGTGTTGTTAAATCCTAAGCACCAATTATTAGAAACAGCTTATTTAGATTATGTAAAAGGCGGGTTGGCTTTTTTGCAAAACAATGACAGTGAAGCCACCAAGTATTTTGAAGCTGCACTGCCTATTATCAAAGAAAATGGAGATTTTACCAACGAACACGTTATCTATTTGTATTTGGGTAAAATCTTGTGGCGGCAAAACAAAAAAGACCAAGCGGTAACTTACTTGACAAAAATTGATGAGTTGTTTCGTGAAAAAGAATTTTTGAATTATGAGTTGCGTGAAACGTATGAATACCTAATTGCTTACTACAAAGAAAAAAAACTACCACAGCAACAGCTACAAGCTACCGAAAGCTTAATTGCACTGAACAATCGGTTTGAAAAAGAGCAATTAAGTATTACAAAAACCTTACACACCGAGTTAGATACAAAAAAATTGGAGACTGAAAGAGCTGCGTTGCAACAGTTGCTGAAAAGTAATAAAAAAACCTACCGTACTTGGCTAATGTTAGCTGCTGTTGGTTTGTTGTTCATGGCTGTTTTAATGTATAGACAAAATAAAGCCCAGAAAAAACTCAAGAAAAAATTTGACGAACTACTTCAAAATACCCCGTCCGAGGAAGTAAAGATAAACGTTCCCAAAACTGATTCGGCAACTGAATCATCCAAACCCAAAAGCGCTGCCGTCAAAGTAACCGAGCAAAGATTGTTGCAATTATTGGAACAATTTGAAAGTGAAAAGAGGTATTTGGAGCCAGTAAAGTTATACGAATTGGCGGAGGAATTTGGCACCAACCGCAATACTTTGTCAGCGTTGATTAACGAACACAAAGGCAACTTCAGTACCTATGTTAACAAGTTGCGCATCAATCAGTTTGTAAGAGATTTAACTTACCAGCCAGACCTCCGAAAAATGAGTTTAGACGAATTGGCGATCATGTACGGCTTTGCTAATGCTAAAACACTTTCGACTCAGTTTAAAGAAGAAACCGAATTAACGCCTAATTATTTTCTTAAACAATTAGAGTTAAGAGATATAGAGTTAAGCCGAAACGCTTCCTAAACAAGCCCTAAACTTATCGCAATTTATTATCGCAGTGCAAAAGCCAAAAGGTCATTCAAACGAATGACCTTTTTTATGAATGTTTAGTATGTTTCAGATAACTATTCACTTCAAATACCCTTACTTTGTAGGGGTCAGGGGAGAATTTACATATTCCTTCTGTACTGCCCACCAACATTAAACAAAGCAGATGTAATTTGTCCCAAAGAACAAACTTTTGTTGCTTCCATCAATACTTCAAAAATATTTTTGTTGTTGATTGCCGCCGTTTGAACTTCTTCTAAAACTTGTGCTACTTTTTCAGCATTTCCTTTGTTCAGGTTTTCTTTGGTCTTGATTTGGAATTGCTTTTCTTCTTCGGTTGCGCGAATCACTTCTGCCGGAATGGTTGTTTTTGAACCTGTAGATGACAAGAAGGTATTCACACCAATAATCGGGAAATCACCATTGTGTTTCAAGGTTTCGTAATACAACGATTCTTCCTGGATTTTTGAACGCTGATACATCGTTTCCATTGCGCCTAAAACGCCTCCACGTTCTGTAATTCGATCAAATTCAGCTAATACAGCTTCTTCGACTAAATCGGTTAATTCTTCGATGATGAACGAACCTTGAATAGGGTTTTCGTTTTTCGCTAAGCCTAATTCTTTGTTGATAATCAACTGAATAGCCATCGCTCTACGAACCGATTCTTCGGTTGGTGTTGTAATTGCTTCGTCATACGCATTGGTATGCAGTGAGTTACAGTTGTCGTAAATCGCATACAAAGCTTGTAAAGTTGTACGAATATCGTTGAAATCAATTTCTTGTGCGTGTAACGAACGACCCGATGTTTGAATGTGATATTTCAACATTTGCGCACGTTCATTCGCACCGTATTTATTCTTTAAAGCTTTAGCCCAGATCTTTCTTGCTACACGACCAATCACCGAATATTCAGGATCGATTCCATTCGAAAAGAAAAATGATAAGTTAGGTCCAAATGCGTTAATATCCATTCCGCGCGACAAATAATATTCCACATAGGTGAAACCGTTTGCTAAGGTAAATGCCAATTGCGTCACCGGATTTGCACCCGCTTCGGCAATATGATATCCCGAAATTGAAACCGAATAGAAATTACGTACATTTTTCTCGATAAAATATTCTTGCACATCACCCATCAAACGCAACGCAAATTCTGTAGAGAAAATACAGGTGTTTTGAGCCTGATCTTCTTTTAAAATATCTGCCTGAACCGTTCCACGAACTTGAGCCAAGGTGTTTTTCTTGATTTCAGCATACACATCAGCAGGCAACACTTGATCGCCCGTTACACCCAAAAGCATCAAACCTAAACCATCGTTGCCTTCTGGTAAATCACCGTTATAACGAGGACGTTCAACAGCTTTTTCTTTGTAAATCGCTTCGATTTTCGCTTCAACCTCGGCTTCTAAACCATTTTCTTTGATGTATTTTTCACAGTTTTGATCAATCGCCGCATTCATAAAAAATCCAAGCAACATAGGTGCTGGACCATTAATCGTCATCGAAACCGATGTCATCGCGTGTGATAAATCAAATCCTGAATATAACTTTTTCGCATCGTCTAAACAACAAATCGAAACTCCGGCATTACCGATTTTTCCATAAATATCAGGTCGATGACCTGGATCGTTTCCGTATAAAGTTACCGAGTCAAAAGCCGTTGATAAACGTTTTGCAGGCATTCCTTTCGATACATAGTGGAAACGACGGTTGGTTCTTTCCGGACCACCTTCTCCAGCAAACATACGCGTTGGATCTTCACCTTCACGCTTGAATGGATACAAGCCTGATGTGAATGGAAATTCTCCCGGTACATTTTCTTGTAAAACCCAACGCAAAATATCGCCCCAAGCTTCGTATTTTGGTAAAGAAATTTTAGGGATTTGTAAGTGCGACAACGATTCAGAATGGGTCTGAATTTTAATTTCCTTATCACGAACTTTAAACGAATAAACTGGGTTTTTATATCTGTTAACCTTTTCGTCCCAAGTAGTAATAACTTCCCAGTTGAAAGGATCTAAATTCATTTTCAATTTGTCAAATTCAGCCAATAAAACCTTTGCTAAATCTGCATTTTCTGTTCCCGTAATTTCAATGCCATATTGATTAATCGTCGGAACTTTTCCTGTAAGTGTTTCAATGGTTTTAAAGAAGCCGTACAACTTCTGCGCAACTTCTTTTTGCGATAAAACCTTGGCATCATACGCACGGTTGTTTTCAGCAATTTCTGATAAATAACGCGTACGAGCTGGTGGAATCACGAAAATCTTCTCCGACATTTCTTTCGTAATTTCAAAAGTAGAGTTCAAGTCTGCACCTGTTTTTTCCACTACTTTATCCATAATCGCTTTGTATAATTGATTGGTCCCTGGATCATTGAACTGAGAAGCAATCGTACCAAAAACCGGCATTTCGTTTGGATTTACATCCCACAAATTATGGTTGCGTTGGTATTGTTTTTTCACATCACGAATGGCATCCAAAGCACCACGTTTGTCGAATTTATTAATCGCAACAATATCAGCAAAATCCAACATATCGATTTTTTCCAACTGAGTAGCCGCACCAAATTCTGGTGTCATAATGTATAAAGACGCATCTGAATGATCTAAAATTTCGGTATCCGATTGACCAATTCCAGAAGTTTCTAAAATAATTAAATCGTATTGCGCCGCTTTCAACACTTGCAAAGCTTCTTCGACATATCTCGACAATGCCAAATTTGATTGTCGTGTAGCCAACGAACGCATATAAACACGAGGATTGTTGATTGAATTCATACGAATACGATCGCCTAATAAAGCACCGCCTGTTTTCTTTTTTGATGGATCGACAGAAATCAATGCGATGTTTTTATCAGGGAAATCAATCAAAAAACGACGAACAATTTCATCCACCATTGACGATTTTCCTGCGCCACCGGTTCCTGTAATTCCAAGAACAGGCGCATTTTTACTTTCAACTTTATCAAAATCAAAAATCTTCAAGAAATCTTCTTCACGATTTTCAGCCAAAGAAATTAAACGAGAAATGGTTGTAACATCTTTGTCTTTCAGGGATTGATAAACATCTTTACCAGCAGGTAATTCCAAATCTGGTGTAGCAAAATCAGCCTTTTCAATCATATCATTGATCATCCCTTGGAGACCTAATTCTCGTCCATCATCAGGTGAATATATACGTGTGATACCATAATCCATCAATTCTTTGATTTCTGATGGTAAAATCACACCACCACCACCACCAACAATGCGGATATGACCTGCTCCTTTTTCTTGAAGCAAATCGTACATGTATTTGAAATATTCGTTATGACCTCCTTGATATGAAGTCATCGCGATTGCATTTGCATCTTCTTGAATTGCAGTGTTTACAACATCTTCAACCGATTTATCGTGACCCAAGTGAACCACTTCGCAACCGGTTGACTGAATAATCCGACGCATGATGTTAATCGCAGCATCGTGCCCGTCAAATAGAGCAGCCGCAGTAATAATTTTTATTTTATTCTTTGGAGTATATTTATTGCTTTCCATTATAAAAATAGTGATTTACAAAACGGCAGCAAGTTAATCATTTTTGAGCAGTTGATAAAACATCTAAAGCAATAATATTATTCAAAAAAAAGCGACGAAATTCATCGTCGCTTTTTTTACATTCCGTATCAATTATCTTTTTAATGAGAAATGTCCTGTTACTTCTTTTTGCAATCCTGTTTTCGGAT
>CAYNIM010000021.1:0-41930 GCA_964397335.1 uncultured Flavobacterium sp. | reverse complement strand
AGCTGACTACTGAAAGCTGAAAAGCTGTTTACTTTTTCACTACTTTTACTGTACCGCTATTCCCTTGCACCGTAGTGACTTCGATAAAATATACACCACTATTTACATTTTGTAAATTGATTTGGTTGTTGTTCTCAAAGTTACCATTTTGTATCTGGCGACCGCTTACATCATAAATTATATAATTAGATAACTGTTCATCGGTTTCTATGTTTATAACATCATTGGTTGGGTTGGGATAGACATTGAGTTGTAGGCTGTTAAACTCTTCGGTGCTTACTGCGGTGCCGCAAACGCTGGCTGCCAGTTTGGCGACAAAGAAACTATAGTTTGAACTTACAGAAAATAACACAGGTACCTTCCCTCCATCAGTAAACAGTCCGCCCTTGAATGTACCACCTACCACATAGTTACCATCGTTATCTACCGCTACTGCTGTCGTGCCAGACGGAACATATTCAAATCCTTTTATATCGTGTGTACCAATAGTTTGACCGGTGTTTTTATTAAAACGCAAAAGACGGGGTTTAGGTTGGTAATAAACAGGGTTGTTTTGTGAAAAACCGTCCCATACAAAATACGGGTCGCTGCTACCAAACGCTACTTCGTTGTGTCTTAGAGCTAAGCCTATAGTGGGAAACTGACTGTTACTTGAATAATTTGGAGCAAATGCTGTAGGCGTTTTTAGCCATTGTACTGTACCGCTGCTGTTAAACTTTATTAGCATTGGTAAATTGGTATAAGGTACAGGGGTAAAGGTATAGGTGGTGGTTGTAGGGTTGTGGGGATCGTATATTTTAAGGTTTTGTGCATTGATACTTTTCCATATTTGTCCACCTACGTACACATCAGAGGTAACAGGGTCAACTATTATAGAGGTGAACCTATCTTGGTTTTTCCCACTAAAGCCTGTAGGAGTATATATTTCTCTACGCCAGGCTTCACTTCCGTCGGTACCGTTAATTGCCAATACATACGAACGTTCTATAAAGGGTTTCCCGTTATAGGTGAGGGGGTATAATCCGCCGGTTAAGTTAGACGAACGCATACCGGCTAAATAATACCGATTTAAATTTTCATCGTAAATGAAACGAGTTTTTCCTCTAATTGGAAACCCCGAAGCATAAGGTATGGGTAATTCTATACTGCTTATATAGTCTAAATCGGTATTATATTTTGCTAAATGGTATTGCATAACCATACCTATATAACTATTGTAGTCCATCTGATAGTGTGTAGGAACGGTAACGTTGCCGTCTAAATGGGTACCACCTTGCAAACCAATTATAAAATGAAGGATATCCTTGCTGTCAATAAACAAATCTAAAGTTTGAGACCAATGATGTTGAGCCATTGTCGGTATGTCTTGTAATTCTTTTTTTTTCTGAAATTGTCCGTTACTGTCGTATTTTACTAAGTAATTACGTCTGCCAGCAAATTGATAAGTTTGGAATGAAACAGAATCAGTAGGGCTAAAAAACACAGAGTACGGTCTGCCATAATGCACACCTATTTGCGTATCTGCTAACAGATATACATTGTTTTTACTGTCTAAAGCTAAACTATAGGCTTGATCATAGGTTTTACCGCCAATTGCCTGACTCCAGCGTACAATGCCGTCGCAGGTAGTAGAAAACAAAAAAATATCTGTAAAGGAATCTAAATGGGCATTGTATTGTTTTACAGGCTGTCCGTCTAATAAAGCACCGTTTGGATAATTACCAAATGTTCCATTGATAGAAGCAATGAAGTAATAATTGTTGTCACTGCCTATTTTTATGTCATATATATGCTGTGTTTCTTCATTCCAATGTTTAGCACTGAGAGGGCTGCCACCGCTCACTGCCCAGTCCCATTCGTAGTTTTGGGCAGAGCCGGGAATAGAGAATAGAGAACAGAAAAAGGTGGTTAGTAGTAAAAGCCTCACTCCCAACCCCTCTCCAAAGGAGAGGGGAGTTTTACCCTGAGGTACTTGTGTTGTGTGTATTGTTTTGTTCATCATTTTTTTTGTTTTAACTGTTTGTTGAGATCCCTCACTTCGTTCGGGATGACAGGGTTGTTTGTCATGTTGAGCTTGTCGAAACATCTCTATTCCAGAAGATCCCTCGTTACCTCGGGATGACAGGGTGTTGTGTATTGTTTTGTTCATCATTTCTTGGGTTTTAGGTGTATAATTTTAATGCTATCACTAATGATAAACTAAATTATGGCTGCATTATAGAAAATTTTAACAAGCCAGTCAATAGGTAAACTACTTATATTTGAGTCTTTTGACTGGAAGTGTAGTTAAAGTTGTGTTAAAAAACAGAAAAGGGAGTGAAATCAAAAATTTATTTCACTAAAAAGATATATAGTGTATTGTTTTATCCAACACTTCGTTAAAATTTAATATAAAGAATTAATTGTCAATAAATTAATTATCAAAAAAATGAATAAGGTACTGATGTTCAGTGTGTTTAGTGTGAATAGATTATACAAAACACAGCATTTATCCGAGGTTAAAAACCTGAATTCGATTATATAGATTCAAATTTCAATAAATGAGTGAGTGTCTTAAACACTTCAGTAAATTTACCGAAGTATTGGTTTAAAAATCAAGCAGCATTTTAAAATTATCTACATCACTCATTGCAAATCAAATCCAAAAATTTTCAGATTGGGGGCATCGTTGGGGTTATTGAGTTTGTAAAAATAAGGATCGGTCACGGGTCGTGTGAAGTATTCTGAAGTGTAATGTGTAAAATGGGTCAGGTATCTGGAAATACTTAAATAAGCACGGTGAGTGGGATAAAACGAACCGTCTTCGTTGACCATACCTATAATTTCAATTCCAAAATACAAGCCGATGAGGTCTATAAATACGTTTTTTTCCAATTCGTGCTCCACTTCAACATTTTTAGATGCCTCTAAAGCGATTGGCGAAGAACTATATAGTAATTTCTTGTTGATATCGTAAACGTTTAAACGTAGATACGAAGTAGCATTCGAATAGTCATCGGTGTTATTTATCAACCGAAAACGAACCGTTTTAATTTTTAAGTTATAATATTTATCGTCAAAAACCACTTTACTCAACAATTCATTTTTTGGTGCAAGAGCAAGAGTTTGAACAACGTTTTTTCGATCTTTAAACACTTTTTTAAAAAAGGGATTGATATGGATAACCTCGTCCTTGAAGTTAAACACATCTTCCTTTTTTTGAGGTTTTTTGCGCAAATGTAAACTACTACCTAATTGGTCTGTATTTATTTTTTTGTAATGATACAATGGATGATTGAACTCTAATACGGTATTGGGTGGATACAAAAAAAGGCCGTTTTTATCGCTATAAACCATTTGTTTGTTGGGCAGATTAATAGGCATGAAAGCGATGGGACGATCTGTTTTCTCATCTAGTAAATAAGCTTGTCGATACCTTTGTGCAAAGGCTGGATTTATAGAAAAAAGAAGTGTAATTATTAAGTAGAGTTTTATCATAGGTCGTAAAGATTTTTATTTAATCAAATAAAGAATCAAAAAAACATCAATAGCAACAAATATATGTAAAAAAACTTCTATTCCTATTATATGCGATAAGGATTTGAGTTTTATTGATGTATTTAAAGCTTGATGTAGCTATTCTGTAACCAATGTACTTTAATAGCCCGGATTGCAGCGGCATCCTTTTCTTTTTTTACAAAAAAAGAAAAGATACAGCGAAAAGCCGGAAAAAGCTTCAAAAAAAAATTCCACAAACTTTGATTGTTTAAAGCTTGTGGAATTCTGTTTTATTAGTTTTTAAAACAACTGAATAAAGATCTGTTTTATTTAAAAAATCGGCTGTGCCAACTTTCTGCTGCGGGAACTTCCCAGTGTGATTCAAATTCTTCAATCGTATTGACTAAATTATTAAAAACGATGGTATTTCCATTAACCGCTTTTTCTTTTGCCATTTTCTTAAAGTCTAGCAATGATTTGTGGGCAATATAGTCTCCTGTCTTAAAGGTAACGTTCATTTTATCCAATAGATCGATATTGAAACGTTTTTCCAAATCTTGGATAACACCAACCGATGCATCGATCGAACAGCCCGAAGCTGGATGATATTCTTGATCCACTGCTAAAATAATAAAACGATTGTGCTTTATTTGATAGGAAGCTTTTAGTGGCGTGCTATGTGCTACCCAATTTTCAACAAATTCTTTCACACTGGTTTCGATTGCAGCAGCTTCGTCTTCCGTCCATTTTCTATCGGATTGATAAATCCAAATACGCGCCGATTTGGGCATTTCTTCAAAAGGAATCAACATAATTTTATAAATCTTGTGCGTTAGCGATTAATTCGGCCACATCCATTACTTGTACTTCACCTTCTTTGTGATTGAATTTTACACCGTCGGTCAACATCGTATTGCAAAACGGACAACCTGCAGCAATGATATCGGGTTTAATGCCAAGTGCTTCTTCGGTACGCTCCATATTGATGTCTTTATTACCTTTTTCAGGTTCTTTAAACATCTGAGCTCCACCCGCTCCACAACATAATCCGTTTTGTCTAGAACGTTTCATTTCTACTAATTCGGCATCTAATTTTTCAATCAAAGACCTTGGAGCTTCATATACTTTGTTGGCTCTTCCTAAATAGCAAGGATCGTGAAAAGTGATTCTTTTTCCTTTGAATTGACCGCCTTCAATAGATAATCGACCTTCATCTAACAAAGATTTTAAAAATTCAGTATGATGAACAATCTCATAGTTTCCACCAAGTTCAGGATATTCATTTTTGATGGTATTGAAACAATGCGGACAAGCCGTTACGATTTTTTTAATTCCGTATCCATCAAATACTTGTATATTCATCATTGCTTGCATTTGGAACAAAAATTCGTTTCCGGCACGCTTTGCAGGATCTCCTGTACAACCTTCTTCAGTTCCTAAAACAGCAAACTTCACATTAGCTTTGTTCAAAATTCGCACAAAAGCCTTAGTTATTTTTTTGGCCCGATCGTCAAAACTTCCCGAACATCCTACCCAAAATAATACTTCGGGTTGTTCGCCTTTTGCCATCATTTCAGCCATTGTTGGTACATATATACTTTCAGACATTTCTTCTTAGATTAAGTTTAGTAAATTAATTTTCATCCTTCCAGTTAAGTCGATCCATTTGACTGTATTGCCATGGAGCGCCATTGTTTTCGATGTTGGTCATCATGGTGTTGAGTTCCATCGGAGCTGCACTTTGTTCCATTACTAAATATCGGCGCATGTCCATTATAATGGAAAGCGGACTAATTAGAACCGGACATTCTTCTACACAGGCATTGCAGGTAGTACAAGCCCAAAGTTCTTCAGGTGTGATATAGTCGTTCAGCAACGATTTTCCATCGTCTACGAAAGTTCCTTTATTGGCGTCGATGTTTTTTCCAACTTCCTCTAAGCGGTCCCGGGTTTTCATCATGATTAAGCGCGGTGATAATTTTTTTCCAGTAATATTAGCTGGACATGCAGCTGTACAACGTCCGCATTCTGTACAAGAATAAGCGTTGAGTAATTGCATGCGATTTAAATCGATAACATCTGATGCTCCAAATTTTGCTGGCACTTCACTCACATCCGCTGCTGGCGCTGCAAATGGATCAGCATTCGGATCCATCATTAGCCTCACCTCATTGGTTACTGCTTCTAAATTATCCATTTTTCCCATAGGGTTCAAATTGGCAAAATAGGTATTCGGAAAAGCCAGAAGTATATGCAAGTGTTTTGAATAATACAAATAATTCAAAAATGCCAAAACCATCATAAAGTGTCCCCACCATCCAATGCGTTCCAAAATATGTAAGGTTCCTTCACTCATTGATCCAAAAACAGCAGGTCCTAAATATTGAGAAACTGCAAATCCAAAACTTCCTTGTCCTTCAAAATGTGAAGCACCTCTATTAAACAAAACTTCGTCGGTTCCGTTCATAGTTAAGATACAAAGCACCAAGATAAGTTCCATGATAAGAATCAGATTGGCATCTTTTTTGGGCCAACCCATCATTTCTTTCATATTTAATCGAGGTAATTTCAACAAATTACGTCTTGATAAAAAGATTATTGTTGCTAGTAGTGCTGCAACTGACAAAATCTCAATTAGACTGATGATAAATGTATAAAAACCACCCAAAGATGTTTTAAAGATACGATGTGTTCCAAAAATACCATCGATAAAAATCTCGATCAGTTCAATTTGAGTGACCATGAAAGCTACATAGATCGCAAGGTGCAACAATGCTGGAATAGGTCTTGAAAACATTTTCTTTTGACCGAAAGCTACAAGAAGCATCGTTTTCCAACGCTCAGAGGCTCTATCTGTTCGATTGATAGACTGACCCAACATAATATTGCGGTAGATTTTCTTGGCATTTCTTGCAAAAAAACCAAACCCCACTACGGTCAATGCTATAAAGAGAATACTGCTCAACATTTTGATTTTGTTTTAATTATGGTTTTGTATTTTGATTTTTATATATTCACTAAGGCGGTAATATCTTTTACTCTCCTTTGTAAGGAGCCGCTGATTTACCAAAAACAGAGATGTTGATATATCGTCTTGGATTTAGTTTAACATCCTCCAAAAGCTCATTCAACTCTTTGGTGGCACCTTCTAAATTCTGATATAACTGTTCTTCTTTAAGCAATTTACCTAGATTGCCTTTTCCGTTTTCTACGTCTTTCATCATATTATCTAAAGAAGCAGCAGCACTGTCGAACTTAGCAAGAATTTCTTGTAATTTCTCCAGCTGAACTTTGTCTAGATCATCAGAAAAAGCAGCTAGGTTCTTCGATGTTTGTCCAAAATCGTTAACTATATTGTTGATTTTCGACTCATTTTCAGTTACCATTCTATCAAATTTTGAAGTGATACCGTTTGCATTCTTCATTGTTTGATTTAATTCTGCAATAGCTTCTTGAAGATTTTTTTGAGTCTCCTCGTCTAAGGTAGTATTAATAGATTCAACTAACTTATTTACGTTCAACAAAACAGAATCTAATTTTTGAATCAACGGATCTGCTTTTTCTCCTAAACCATCTAATAAACCACTCATGTTTCCACCTTCTAAAAAGTCACCATCTTGAGCAAAATTGGTTTCGTTGTAATTAATTTCCAACGAGATTTGTTTTCCACCTAGGAAACTTGGAGAATACATTACTGCTTTAGAAGTTTTGGGAACATCTACTGGATCTGTCATCAAAAGCTCTACTTGCAATGAACCGTTTTCCATCAATTGAATTTTGTTGACTTTTCCAACTACCAATCCATTGATAGTTACCGAGGAAGCTGTAGTGAGCCCTTCTACGTTGGGATAAACCACATAAAACTTACGAGTAGAATTGAAGATGTTACTTCCACTCAAAAACGTAATCCCCCAAATCAATAAGGCAATGGATACTAAAACCAAGATTGCCGTTTTTATTTCCTTTGTTACTTTCAAAATTCTTATTATTAATTATTAACCTAGGTTTATTATCCACTAATCGAACCCCAATGTTTTGCAATATTTTTTTACAGCTTCGTACAATCTCTTAAAAAACTTATTTCTTAAGTGCTTCTTGAATACTGATTCGCTTTCCGCCTTTATAAGCTACCAAAAATGCAGAAGTATATCCTTTGTTTTTAGCAACTTCTAAAGCTTTTCTTGCGTGATCATAATCTGTGGTTTCATGGTAAAAATACTTATACAAATTATCCTCGTGAACCGAAGTTATTTTGTCTAACCCATTGAAATTACTTGGAGAAAGTGCCATGTTACGACTACTTGCTACAATTTGAACTCTAAAAGATACACCTTCTTTAGTAACGGTTTCTGGTTTTGAAGCGTCGATTGAAGAGGTTGCTGTTTTTTCAACTACTTCTTTTTTCTTCTCCACTTCTTTTGGTTGAACTATTTCTTTTGGTTCATCTTTCTTAGTTAGTGTAGCAGCGATATCTGCCGTGTTTGTTGCTACAAAAACTTGTTTTTTATAATCGATAATTGCGTTTGCAATGGCACGTGCCAATTCATTTTTTCCAGCTTCTGAATTAATATATGCCCCTTCTTCTTTGTTGGACAAAAAACCTAATTCGATTAACACACTTGGCATTGCTGCACTGTGTAGAACCCAAAAAGGTCCTTGTTTTACTCCTCTGTTTCTGCGTTCGGCATCGTTTGTAAAACGTGTTTGAATTTTCGAAGCCAACTCGATACTTTGCGCCACAAATTGCTCTTGAATCAAAGTTAAACCAATTAAAGACTCTGGACGACTAGGGTCGTAACCAGCATAGTGAGCTTCGTAATTTTCTTCTAAAGTAATAACGGCATTTTCTCTCTTCGCAACTTCTAAATTCGAGGCGTTTTTACTTCTACCCATGATAAACGTTTCAGTACCCTGGGCTGAAGGTGCGTTGGCCACAGCATTTGCATGAATAGAAACAAAAACCTGAGCTTTTTCTCTATTGGCTATCTCAGTACGCTCTCTAACTTCGATAAAAACATCTGTCTTTCGGGTAAATACTACTTCAATCTGCTTGTCTTTTTTGAGCAACTCCCCTACTTTTAACGCAACGTCTAAAACAATTTTCTTTTCTACAAAACTGCCTCTCACAGCTCCAAAATCTTTTCCTCCGTGGCCAGGATCTAAAACTACTTTGAAGTTTTGTGCATTAGCCATTGAACTAAAAGCCAATACAAAAACCCCAATCGCAATTCTCATTTTCTTTATTAACATAGCTTTTTTTGTATTTTCGATTTTTTTTTACAATGAAAAACGGTAAGTCTGAAAATAAAAAACCACACTTACACATCCTACAAAATTAACACATAAAAATCGCATACAAAAGCAATCTTTTCGATTTGTAAGGTATTTATATTGATTTTAATCTATTTTGATTGAAACAAACTTCTTTTCTATTAACTACCAGCGCGTTGCAACTGTCTTTTATAGTTAATTATAGCATCTGCTATGGCTTTTGCTAATTCTGTTTTACCTTTATCAGAGACTAAGTAACTGCGTTCTTCGCTGTTTGATAAAAATCCTAATTCAATCAAAACACTAGGCATTGCAGCGCTGTGTAATACCCAGAAAGGACCTTGCTTCACACCGCGATCGATACGCTGAGCATCATCTGTGAAAAACGACTGTATTTTGGAAGCAAGATGAATACTTTGCGCGATAAATTGCTCTTGTATCAATGTTAAACCAATCAATGATTCTGGACGATTAGGATCAAAACCTCCATAATTCGTTTTGAAATTATATTCCATAGTAATTACAGAGTTTTCACGTTTTGCAACTTCTAGATTGGAATCATTATGACTCATTCCCATTACAAAAGTCTCGGTACCTTGAGCAGCAGTTCGTTTAGCACTATTTACGTGAATCGAAACAAAAACGTCTGCTTTTTCTCTATTCGCTATTTTAGTGCGTTCTCTTACTTCTACAAAAACGTCGGTAGAACGTGTATAAATCACCTTAATACCTTCTTCTTTCTCCAATAATTTCCCCACTTTGAGTGCAACATCCAAAACAATCTTTTTTTCTTGCACCGAACCACTCACAGCTCCAGGGTCTTTTCCCCCGTGTCCTGGATCTAAAACAACCTTAAAGTCTTGAGCAAAAACACTTGTAGTAAAGCTCATTAAAAAAACTCCAACAGCCGTCTTAAACTTATTTTTAAACATAGCGTATTTTAAATTTTCGTTTCTTTTTTAAAACTCCAAAATTAAAAAAAATATTAGTAAGTTTGAAGTCTAAAAAACGGCAGAGAAAATTGCAGACAAAAATCTTATATATCTTATTGAGTTTAACGCTCTTAATGACCGGAAAAACAAAAGTTTCAGCTCAGGAATTCCCCTCGTTAAACAAAAGGATAGACATTCAAGCACAGCCAGACAGTCTGATTCAAGCTCCGATTATCAATACTGACCAAGAGATGGTGAGTCGAGACAGCGTTAAGAAAAAACAAGGTCAAAGATTGGAAGATTTAATATATAGAAACGCTAAAGACTACGAAAAGTTTGACCAAAAAAACAAAAAACTTATACTGTATAACCAAGCTGAATTAAAGCATTTAGATTATGAGTTAACTGCAGGTATTATTATCTATGATTATGATACCGAAGAAGTTTATGCAGGAAGAATTCCTGACTCATTAGGGAACTTAGTTCAACATCCTGTTTTTAAGCAAGGTACTCAAATCATTGAACCAGATTCGATACGTTTCAATAGCAAAACCAAAAAAGCTATTGTTTGGAATACTCGAACCTCACATGGTGACTTTAATATCAAGGCAGAAAGAACGAAAAAAGTAAACGATTCGGTTTATTTTATGCGCGATGTGATTTTCACGACCGCTGAAGATGTCGATCATCCAGAATATTATTTCAAAACAAACAAAGTTAAGTTTGTTCCCAATAAAAAAGTTGTTACTGGCTTAACCAACTTGGTGATTGAAGATGTACCGACTCCGATTGGTCTGCCCTTTGCTTTTTTCCCTATGTCACAAAAGGCTGTCTCTGGATTTATCATACCAAGTTTTGGAGAAACCAATCTACGAGGCTATTCCTTACAAAACGGAGGTTATTATTTGGCTTTAAGCGATAGGATTGATTTAACGCTTTTGGGCGATTGGTACAGCAACGGAAGTTATGCTTTCAATGCTCAATCTCAATACCGAACGCGATATAAATACAACGGAAATTTTAACCTGCGTTACGAAAATTTAAGAGAAGGTTTGTTGGGAACTCCCGATGAAGCCAAAATGACAATTTACAATATTCAATGGAGCCATTCGCAAGATGCAAAAGCTAATCCATCTTCCCGTTTTGCAGCTTCCGTGAATCTTGGAAGTAGTAATTATTTCCGAAATTCCATCAACACACAAAACATTGGTTCTGTGATGAATAACACCTTATCATCTTCGATAAGTTATTCCAAAACCTTTCAATCAACACCACAAGTCAATTTAACTATATCTGCGAATCATTCGCAGAATACGAATACACAGCAGATTAATATGTCTTTGCCTAATGTTCAATTAAGCATGGATCGTATTTTTCCTTTTGCACCAAAAAACGGAACGAAAAAAGGGATCTTTCAAAACATTAACTTCCAATACAATTTTAGCGGAAGAAATCAATTCCAAACAACAGATTCTCTGTTTTTTAAAAAGGAAATGTTTGATGAAATGAACGCTGGTATTCAACACAGTATTCCGATCACGACCAATTTTAAAATGTTTAAATACCTCTCTGTTTCCTTATCTGGAAATTATACCGAAACATGGGTTTTCAATACTTTCAACAGAGCTTTTAGTCGTGAAACCAACCAAGTTGAAGAAGTACGTAATAATGGTTTTGACACATTTAGACAATACAATTTATCTGCAAACTTGGGAACAACGCTTTACGGTATGTTTAACTTTGGTGAAAAATCTAAATTACAAGCCATTCGACATGTGGTTAGACCAGCGATTACTTATAGATATACCCCAAGTTTTGAGCAATATTACGACACCTATGCCATTGATGCATTGGGAACCACAATGCAAGAATACACACGTTTTCAAGGAACTATGTTTGGTGTTCCCAACAAAGATATGTCGAACATAGCCTCTTTTTCAGTAGGAAACAATTTTGAAGCTAAAGTACGTGACGACGAATCTCAGACTGGAGAATCTAAAAAAGTGATGCTATTAAATTCATTGAACTTCAGCACTTCGTACAACTTTTCTGCAGATTCTTTAAAATTAGAACCGCTGCGCATAACCGCCAATACCAATTTACTTAAAGATAAATTAAGATTGACATTGGGCTCAACACTTGATCCGATGGCTATTGACAACGCAGGAAATCGTATAGATAGATTCAATATCAATAATGGCGGAAGCTTATTTAGAATGACCAGTGCCAATGTTACTTTGAACTATTCATTGTCTAGTACCGACCCGTTGTTTGGATCGTCTGATGTACGCTCAAACGACAATCAGAATGTACAAAATGGTGGTCGTGCAGATGATTTATTTGGTCAGTCGGTGGATTTGGCAGACCATCAAAATTCAATGTTTGATGACGAAGATCGAAAAAACACACCGTCTGAATTTTTCAATACAGAAATCCCTTGGGATTTAACTTTCGCGTGGAGTTTAACATATAACAACGCTCGTAGAAACTCTGAAATTTCAAATAACTCTTTGATGGTTTCTGGGAATGTGACGCTTTCACCAGGCTGGATTGCTGGCTTTTCTACAGGTTACGATTTTAAAAATAAAGGAGTTACTTATACTCAATTGCGATTTGAAAGAGATTTAAAGTCATGGCGTATGGATTTTTCTTGGATTCCAAACGGATATTACAAACAATGGACGTTCTTTATTGGAATTAAATCCTCTATATTGCAGGATATTAAATATGAAAAAAGAAACTCGGCCGAGCGTCGATTTAGAAATAGATAACAAACAATTAATAACTTATTACTATGAAAAAAATCGTAAATTCACCAAAAGCACCTGCACCTATTGGACCGTATAATCACGCAGTAAAAGCAGCAGGACTTTTGTTTATTTCGGGGCAGATTCCTTTCAATCAAGAAACCGAAACGTTAATCACAAGTGGGATTGAAGACGAAACCAAACAAGTAATGGAAAACCTGAAACACATCATTAAAGAAGCAGGTTTAACTTTTGAACACGCTGTAAAAGCTACGATCTTCATCAGGAATATGGAACATTTTGGTTTGATCAACGAAATATACGCGAGTTATTTCAATACCGAATCTGCACCTGCCCGAGAATGCGTACAAGTAGAAAAACTACCTAGAAATGTAAATGTTGAAATTTCAATGATTTTACATCTATAAAAAAAGGCTGTCCGAAATTATGGACAGCCTTTTTTATATTTAGCTTTGAAAGCTGCAAGTCATTATTATCAATTTTCTGTTGAAAAAATTTAGAATCGATAACCAACACTAAAATCTCCACGGAAAATTCCTTCCGCATTTGGATTTTCATCTAAAATGTTTCTACCGTATCCTATTTTAGTTTCAAAAACAAAACCAGCTGTATTGACCCATTTCCAACCTAATGCAAAACCTCCTGCAATGTCGAAAAAGCTTTTTTCTTTATAATAGTCTTCGTAGTTTTCGGAAAATGGAACATAATTATACACCTCAGTTTTACCTGAATAAAAATCCAAAAATCCTTCTACAAACATTCCTTTTGCCCCATATTCTTGACTTCTATTAAAGTAAAATCTATAATAAGGGGAAAGAGAAAAAACTTGGCTAGTATCAAAATCTCTATCGTTGAAACCAATTAACATGTTGGCTCCAAAACTCTGATTTCTATCAATGATTTTTTCAAAACCGACATCTAGTGAATTGCCTAATAATAGACGAGCTACTCCTAGACGAACCTCTTTATTTTTATTAAAAACACCTTCGGAAGACTCAGGATAATCAACCTGGCCATAAGTTAATGTACTGAACATTAAACCTATAATAAGCAAAGCTTTTTTCATATAATTTATTAAATTCTATATAATTAGGCTTCCATATTTACGTGTTTGCTTTCTGCCACTGTTTTGTAGGTACCATCGATCAATTTACCTCTGATTGCTTCAAAGGCGGCCAATGTAAGATCGATATCATCAAAAGAATGTGAAGCGGTTGGAATTACACGCAATAAGATAATCCCTTTTGGAATAACTGGATAAACAACAATTGACAAGAAAATACCGTAGTTTTCTCTCAAATCATTTACCATTACCATAGCTTCAGGAATAGAACCTTCCAAATAAACTGGAGTTACACAAGTGTTGGTATCTCCAATATTGAAACCTCTTTCTTTCAATCCATTTTGTAAACGATTCACGTTATCCCATAATTTATCTTTCAATCCTGGGTTATTTCTCAACAATTCAAGACGTTTCAAAGCACCTTTTACTAAAATCATCGGTAATGATTTAGCAAACATTTGCGAACGTAGATTGTATTTTAAGTAATCAATAATATCTTGATCCGCAGCTATGAACGCTCCGATTGATGCCATAGATTTAGCGAAAGTTGAAAAATAAACATCAATTCCATCTTGACATTCTTGCTCTTCTCCAGCTCCGGCACCTGTTTTTCCAAGCGTTCCAAAACCGTGTGCATCGTCTACTAACAAGCGGAAGTTGTACTTTTCTTTCAAAGCTACAATTTCCTTAATTTTTCCTTGTTGTCCACGCATTCCAAAAACACCTTCAGTAATAACCAAGATTCCTCCGTTTTGTTCTTTAGCCATTTTGGTTGCACGTTGCAAGTTTTTTTCTAAAGACTCAACATCATTGTGTTTATATGTGAAGCGTTTTCCCATATGCAAACGCACACCATCAATAATACAAGCATGGGAATCAACATCATATACGATTACATCGTTCTTTGTCACCAAAGCATCAATGGTAGAAACCATCCCTTGGTAGCCAAAATTCAATAAATAAGCAGCCTCTTTATTAACGAAAGCGGCCAATTCGTCTTGTAATTTTTCATGCCAGTCTGTGTGTCCAGACATCATACGAGCTCCCATTGGGTAAGCTGCACCATATTCTATTGCTGCATCAGCATCTGCCTTTAAAACTTCTGGATGGGTAGCAAGTCCTAAATAATCATTCAACGACCAGTTCAACACTTCTTTTCCTTGAAAAGTCATTCTTGGCCCCAACTTACCTTCTAATTTTGGAAATACAAAATATCCTTCTGCCTGTGAAGCCCATTTTCCTAATGGACCTTTGTTGTCATGAATTCTTTCGAATAAATCTTTAACCATTTTTCAGTATGTTTTTTAAAACCAGACAAAGGTAATGAATTTTTCGTATATATTTTAAAATTGATTCGAATATCCTCAAGCTATTTCCATTTTTTATTGCTTTAGTCACTTTTAGAACTTTTCTTGTTTATAAAAAGACAATCGCAATTTATTCCTTATCTTTGCTCTTTGATTGAATCAAGCTAATTATGGAAACTGTTTTAGACACAAACAAACCGGTGACTGCAAAACCAAAATGGTTGCGTGTAAAATTACCAACCGGAAAAAAATATACCGCTTTAAGAGGTTTAGTAGATAAATATAAACTACATACCATTTGTACATCGGGAAGTTGTCCAAACATGGGTGAATGCTGGGGCGAAGGAACTGCTACCTTTATGATTTTAGGCAACATTTGCACGCGTTCATGCGGCTTCTGTGGTGTAAAAACAGGAAGACCGGAGACAGTGGAATGGGACGAACCAGAAAAAGTAGCACGCTCTATCAAATTAATGAATATTCAACACGCAGTACTTACTTCTGTTGACAGAGATGATTTGAAAGACGGCGGTTCTATCATTTGGGCAGAAACCGTAAAGGCCGTTCGTAGAATGAGTCCAGGAACGACTATGGAAACTTTAATTCCTGATTTTCAAGGAATCGAACGCAATATTGACCGTATTTTAGAAGTGGCTCCTGAAGTGATTTCGCACAACATGGAAACGGTTCGCCGATTGACACGTGAAGTTAGAATTCAAGCAAAATACGACCGCAGCTTGGAGGTATTGCGTTATCTGAAAGCTAATGGTGCCAATAGAACTAAATCGGGTATAATGCTTGGTTTAGGTGAAACCGAAGAAGAAGTAATTCAAACATTAAAAGACCTTCGCGATGCGAATGTAGATGTAGTTACAATTGGTCAATATTTACAACCTAGTAAAAAACACTTACCTGTAAAGGAGTTTATTACGCCGGATCAATTTAAAAAATATGAAACAATTGGTCTTGAATTAGGTTTCCGTCACGTGGAAAGTGGTGCATTAGTACGTTCGTCATACAAAGCACAAAAGCATATTTTGTAAGCTTTATCTGCGTTTGATAGGTTCTAGTATTAAGCATAATCGTAAGAAAACATTCATTTAGGATTAAGATCTAACACGATAACAAGCTATAGCTTTGGTGTTTTATTGTGATGATTGACTTAATATTTTTCCCTAAAATGTACACTGATCCAAAAGTCAAGTTTTTTTAATTAGAAATACAAAAAAATTGAAATCTGACACCAAAATAAAAATCGCGATCAACGGATTTGGTCGCATTGGTCGTAATCTTTTGCGCTTGTTGATTCATCACCCTAGGATAGAAGTTGTTGCTATCAACGATCTAGCCGATACAGCAACAATGTCGCATTTGTTCAAATACGACAGCGTACACGGTAAACTATCAACTTCTGTTTCGTACGACGAAAACCACCTCATCGTAAACGATTTAAAGATTGCCTTTTTACACGAAAAAGACATAACAAAAATAAATTGGAAACCGTTTAATCCAGATTTTGTAGTGGAAGCTACAGGAAAACACAAAACCACCGAATTACTTCAAAATCACATTAAAAACGGAGCAAAACGAGTGATTTTATCTGTTCCTCCTTTTGATAACGACATAAAAACCGTGGTTTTAGGAGTTAATGATTCCATCTTGAAAGGTGATGAGCTTATTGTTTCTAACGCAAGCTGCACCACCAACAATGCTGCGCCAATGATAAAAGTTATCAAGGAACTTTGTGGCTTAGACAAAGCATTCATTACAACGGTTCACTCCTACACTACCGACCAAAGTTTACACGATCAACCTCACAAAGATTTGCGAAGAGCAAGAGCAGCCGCTCAATCAATCATTCCAACAACTACAGGTGCCGCCAAAGCATTAACAAAAATTTTTCCTGAATACGAAGGTAGAATTGGAGGCGGTGGCATTCGCGTTCCTGTTCCAGATGGATCTCTGACTGATATTACTTGCTATGTGAATAGGGATGTAACCGAAGAAGAAATCAATTTGGCATTTAAAAACAGTTCTGAAAAAGATTTAAAAGGGATTTTGGAATATACCGAAGAACCTATTGTTTCGGTAGATGTTTTAGGCAATACACACTCTTGTCTGTTTGATGCTCAACTGACTGTAGTTTTAGGCAGAATGGTAAAAGTTGTAGGATGGTATGATAATGAAATTGGATATTGTTCCCGATTGATTGATTTGATACTTTCCTTGTCAAAACCAAAAGATATTTAATATATTTGCAAAAATTATATATACTCCATGAAAACATTAGAAAAATTAATAGAACGAAGTGGTAATCAATGTGAATTATGTGAATCTAAAGAGAATTTATCGATTTACGAAGTGCCACCAACTGCAACTAATTTGAAAGATCGAGAGATTTTGGCATGCGAAAAATGCCTGAATCAAATTGAAAAACGCGAAGAACTAGACAGTAATCACTGGCAATGTTTATCTACTTCAATGTGGAACGAAAACATTCCAGTTCAAATAGTTAGCTGGAGAATGTTGAACCGTTTTAGAACTGAAAGTTGGGCAGCTGATTTATTAGAGATGATGTACCTCGACGATGAGAATCTAGAATGGGCAAAACAAACCGGTGATCATGAAGGAGACGGCAGCATCGAATTACATAAAGATTGTAATGGAAATATTTTAGTCGCGGGCGACTCTGTTACTTTGATTAAAGATTTAGATGTAAAAGGCTCAACATTAAATGCAAAAATTGGAACAGCGGTTAGAAACATTCGATTGGTTCATGATAACACGGAACAGATTGAAGGAAAAATAGACGGTCAAATGATTGTGATTTTAACCAAATTCGTAAAAAAGCAAATGTAGTTTTTGCACTCAAAAATACTTCACCGCTCGATTTTTATTAGAAATTCGAGCGGTTTTTTTTACTCCTTTTTGAATTATTTATTGTAAAGTAAATTTAGAATGAATGGTCTATAAAAAGAAAAAGCTTGTGTTTTGCTCGATCCTATAACAGTGAAATATTTATCCAAACATCCTTTCAAAAGTTTGCATTGTTTCTACCAAGTGCATCACACTTTCAAGCGGCATTGCATTATAAATAGAAGCTCGATATCCACCTACAGTTCGATGACCTTTAAGTCCGCTTATGTTTTTTTCCTTCAGTAAAAGGTCAAACTTTTCTTCTAGCTTTAAATCTTTTAAAACAAAAGTAACATTCATCAGCGAACGATCCTCAACAGCAGCAGTCCCTTCAAACAAAGAGTTTCTGTCAATTTCAGAATAAAGCAAATGCGCTTTTGCGCGGTTTTTCCTTTCAATCGCAGGAATTCCTCCTAAATCTTTAAGCCATTGAAGCGTCAAATAACAAGTGTAAACAGAAAAAACCGAAGGTGTATGATACATACTTTCACGTTCGATATGTTTAGCGTAGTTCAAGATATTCGGTATGTTTCGTTGCACTTTCCCCAAGACCGCATCTTTTACAACAACTAAACTTGTGCCAGCTGCACCAATATTTTTTTGAGCTCCAGCATAAATCAAATCAAATTTCGAAAAATCTAAAACACGTGAAAAAATATCCGAGCTCATATCGCATATTAAGGGTATTTGTGTACTTGGAAATTGATGGAATTGTGTTCCGTAGATGGTATTATTACTCGTTAAATGCAAGTAATCTAAATCGTTTGGAACAATTATCTCTTTGGGAATGTAGGAATAATTTTTATCTTTTGAAGACGCAACTTCGATGATTTCTCCTATAAAAGAAGCTTCATTTTGCGCATTATTTGCCCAGGTTCCTGTATTTACATAGCCGGCTTTGCCATTATCACTCAATAAATTATAAGCAACCCGAACAAATTCCATACTTGCACCGCCTTGTAAAAAAAGTACCGAATAGCCTTTATCTTCCAAGTCTAAAAGTTCTAAGACCAATGCACGAGCTTTATTGATTACAGAAACAAATTCAGGACTTCGATGAGAGATTTCTATTAAAGACAACCCCATGCCTTCAAAATCCACCACAGCTTCCGCTGCTTTTTGTATTACTTCGGGAGCCAAAATAGAAGGGCCTGCGCTAAAATTATGCTTTTTCATAAGAGCTTCTTTCGTTTGGTTCAACAAATTAACATTTGAAATCTTTAACTTTTATCTTCCAACATCGGCACAAAACGAAAATCACCGAATTCATGTTGCTCAAAATGTGTCTCTGAAGTACGAATTAATAGGGTCATGATCTGTATGTCTTCGCCTACCGGAATAACCAACCTTCCTCCTATTTTTAATTGAGCCATCAAAGGCTGAGGAATAAATGGAGCTCCAGCTGTGACGATGATTCCGTCAAAAGGAGCATCGGCTGGCAAACCTTTATAACCGTCACCAAACCGAACCAACCTTGGCCTAAATCCCAACTTTGGCAATAGAGTTGCTGTTTTTCTATACAACTCATTTTGGCGTTCAACAGTGAAAACCTTTGCACCCATTTTACATAAAACCGCCGTTTGGTATCCAGAACCTGTTCCTATTTCTAAGATTTTATCATCTGGTTTTACTTGCAGCAATTGCGATTGAAACGCCACTGTATAAGGCTGAGAAATTGTCTGACCAGCGCCGATTGGAAATGCTTTATCTTGATACGCAAAATCTTCAAAACTCGATTCTAAAAATAAATGACGAGGAATCTGAGACATGGCTTGTAAAACGTTTTTGTCTTCAATTCCTTTTTGCATCAATATTTGAACCAATTGATTTCTTAAACCCTGATGTTTTGCTGTATCTTTCACTTTTTATTATTCTTTTTTAAAAATAAATCAAAAACCGCTTGTTTTTATTAAACAAAAAGCACTTTTAACCACGTGATTTTTGAACAAAATTACATATTATTCTGTGCTTTTCATAAGCTTTATCGACTATTATTTTTAAAAAAACCTAACTTTCATTAAATAAAGCTCTTCGATTTTCAAATATAGTTTATCTTTGTAAAAAACATTCATTTATGCTAAAGATTGGCGTATTGGGAGCAGGTCATTTGGGAAAAATTCATTTAAAACTGCTCAACCAATCATCTAAATATGAATTAGTAGGATTTTACGATCCTTCAAAAGAAAATACAGAAAAAGTTATAAAAGAATTTGGTTATCGTTCATTTGATTCCATCGATGCGCTTATCGATTCTGTGGATGTGGTTGATATTGTGACTCCTACCCTTTCACATTACGATTGTGTTGTTAAGGCAATTAAAGCTCAAAAACATATTTTCTTAGAGAAGCCTATTTCAAATACTATTGAAGAAGCAGAACACATTCTCCGACTTGCAAAAGAGTATAAAGTAAAAGGGCAAGTTGGACACGTTGAACGATTCAACCCTGCTTTTAAAGCTGTAAAGGATAAAATAAACAACCCTATGTTTATTGAAACACACCGCTTGGCTGAATTCAATCCAAGAGGAACCGATGTACCTGTAGTGTTAGATTTGATGATTCATGATATCGACGCTATTTTATCTGTAGTACACTCAAAAGTAAAAGAAATTCATGCCACTGGAACAGCAGTAATCAGTGATTCGCCCGATATTGCCAATGCTAGAATTGAATTTGAAAATGGCTGTGTTGCCAATATAACTGCAAGTAGAATTTCAATGAAAAACATGCGTAAGTCACGCTTCTTTCAAAAAGACGCCTATATTTCTGTGGATTATTTAGATAAGATCTGTGAGGTAGTAAAAATGAAAAACGCACCAGAAGTTCCAGGAGATTTTGACTTGATTCTACAAAATGCCGAAGGAGTTAAAAAACAAATTTATTTCGACAATCCAAAAGTTGAAGCAAATAATGCAATTTTAGAGGAATTGGAATCTTTTGCAGATGCAATAAATCAAAACAGTACTCCCATCGTTACACTAGAAGACGGTACTGAAGCATTGCGAATTGCCTATCAAATTATCGATTGCTTCGACAACTAATTAGAATAAACAAAAAAATAACATACAAATTAGATGAAAACAATAGCAGTAATTGGAGCAGGAACTATGGGCAACGGTATTGCCCACACCTTTGCTCAATCTGGATTTACCGTAAAATTAATCGATATTTCAGAAGCTTCACTAGAACGTGGAATGAATACCATTGCGACTAATTTAGACCGTATGGTAGCAAAAGGAACTATTTCTGAAGCAGACAAACATCAAACCATTGGAAACATCATTACATATACCGACATGAAAGACGGTGTGGTAGGTGCTGATTTAGTGGTAGAAGCAGCTACTGAAAACGTGACCCTGAAATTAAAAATTTTCGAACAATTAGATGAATTAACCGAAAGCAACGTAATTTTGGCTACAAACACTTCATCTATTTCTATAACTCAAATTGCAGCTGCAACCAAAAGAGCAGATAAAGTAATTGGTATGCATTTTATGAATCCTGTTCCGATTATGAAATTGGTAGAGATCATTAAAGGTTATTCAACTTCGAAAGAAACATTCGATTCAATCTATAATTTAAGTAAAGCATTAGGTAAAGTTCCGGTTGAAGTGAATGATTACCCAGGGTTTGTTGCCAATCGTATTTTGATGCCAATGATCAACGAAGCGATTGAAACACTTTACAATGGTGTTGCAGGTGTAGAAGAGATCGACACGGTTATGAAGCTGGGAATGGCTCATCCGATGGGTCCACTTCAATTGGCCGATTTTATTGGACTAGACGTTTGTCTTTCTATCTTAAATGTAATGTACGATGGATTTAAAAATCCAAAATACGCGCCTAACCCATTGTTAGTAAACATGGTGATGGCAGGAAAATTAGGCGTAAAATCTGGAGAAGGTTTTTACGACTATTCCGAAGGCAAAAAAGCAGAGAAAGTCTCAAAAATGTTTTTGTAATCTTTAAACTTGGGAAAGTCAGTAAAAACGCATTTTATTGACTTTTCCATTTATCCCAAATTTTAAAATGGCAGATCTTATTCCTTTTAAAGCCGTGCGGCCCTCGACGGATAAAGTAGCGCTGGTAACCACACGCCCTTATGACGAATATTCTGTGGCAGAACTGGCATCGTGGCTTGATTTTAATCCTTTTTCTTTTTTACATATTGTCAATTTGGCTCACATCAATCAAGAAAGAATTGATCCTCTAAGAAGGTATCGTCTGGTAGCAAACAAATATTCCGATTTTAAAAGAGACGGCATATTGATTCAAGAAGAGCAAGCCGCAATATATCTGTATCAAATCAAGTCAAAAAAACATGATTTTATTGGTTTCTTAGCTGGGACCTCTTTGGCTGATTATGAAAACGACGTCATTAAAAAACACGAGGATACTTTAAAGTATAGAGTTGAAAATTTGAAAGATTATTTCAACGAAACCGGGTTTAATACCGAACCAGTATTGATGATGTATCCTGATTGTGAAAAACTTGATGAATGGATCAACAATAAAAAAGAAGAAACACCACTATACAATTTTGCCACCACCAACAAAGAACAACATTTTGTTTGGAAAATTGATAGTGCTTCTGAAATTGCCTTCCTTCAAGAAACTTTCAAAAATTTCCCTAACTTATATATAGCAGACGGACATCATCGTTCGGCTTCATCGAGAATGTTGCTTAAACAAAACGGCGACAAAGCAACAGATGCAATGCAGTATTTCATGAGCTACTTGATCTGTGAAAAAAGCATTAAAATAAATGAATACAATAGAGTGATTCATGATTTAAACGGAATTAAGTCTGATGAGTTTTTAAAAATACTTGAAGAAAATTTTAAGGTTGAAACTGTTCATGAATATTGGAAACCTACTTCAAAATTTAGTTTTGGAATGTATCTAGATGGTACATTTTACGCATTAACATTAAAAAACAAACCAAAATCCGACGATATATTAAAACAATTAGATGCACAAATATTGTACGACACTATTTTAAAGCCTCTTTTGAATATCAAGGATTTGAGAACCGACAACAGAATTAGCTATATTCCAGGAAACAAAAACATTATGGAATTAGTCAATAAAGTTGATAGCGGTGAGTTTACGGTAGGTTTCATATTATATCCTTCTACTGTTGAGGAAATTAAACTCTTGGCAGAAAACGGTCTAACCATGCCTCCAAAAAGTACTTATATCGAACCGAAAATGCGTAGTGGTTTGATAATTTATGAATTTTAAGTTACACTTATAAACATGTTAATTGAAGAGAATTTAAATAAAATCCGTGAAGAATTACCAAATAATGTTCATTTGGTGGCTGTGTCAAAAACTAAGCCTATCGAGGTTTTAATGGAAGCTTACCATGCAGGTCAAAGAATTTTTGGAGAAAATAAAATTCAGGAGATGACCGAAAAATGGGAGCAAATGCCTAAAGATATTCAATGGCACATGATTGGACATGTACAAAGAAACAAGGTGAAATATATGGCTGAATACGTAAGCTTGATTCAAGGTGTGGACAGTCTAAAATTACTAAAAGAAATCAACAAACAAGCCAAAAGATGGCGACGTGTAATTCCTTGTTTATTGCAAATTCATATCGCTTCTGAAGACACTAAATTCGGTCTAGAACAGGATGAATTATTGCAACTAATTCACTCTGATGAATTTAAAGCACTAGAAAACATAAAAGTTATTGGATTGATGGGAATGGCTTCTTTTACAGATAACAACGACCAAATCAAAAAAGAATTCCAAATGTTGAAAGATATTTTTGATTATGTAAAACCTTATCAATTGACCAATTGCCACTTCGAACATCTATCTATGGGAATGAGTAATGATTATCAAATTGCCGTTGAATGTGGAAGTACAATCGTAAGAATTGGCAGCAAAATTTTTGGTGCACGCGAATAAGCATTTTATCTAAGAGCGACTAACTTTCTAAAGTCGCTCTTCTTAAAATTTTGCCTGTTGGTGTTTCTTTAAAATGATTTACGAAAATGATTTCCTTAGGTCGTTCATAGCTACTTAAACTTTCAAAAGCTTCGGGAACCAACTCATAGGGTTGTTGATTTTCAATTACTAAAACAAGTTTTTCTCCTAATTCTTGATCTTTTTTACCGATTACAAAAAAACGATATGGAATGTAATCTGCTAATTTGTGCTCGATTTGTTCGGGAATAAGTTTAATTCCGCCACTATTAACCATATTATCAATCCTTCCCAACCATTGAAACTGTATATCATTAATCAAGTTTACCAAATCGTTGGTGACGATCAAATTATTGCAAACCGAAGGTGCTTCTATAACAAGACATCCTCTTTCGTCTGCTGATATGTTGGCATGTGGAAGTGTTGTAAAAAAACTTTCTTCAATTTTTTTTGCAGCAATATGAGTAATTGTCTCTGTCATTCCGTAAGTTTCGTATACTTCAATCATACTTTTTTTCAACAATGATTTCAGCTCATCGTCTAATTGAGCACCGCCTACAATTAGTTTTCTACACTGCTCTATCTGGGTTATGGAATGCTGAACTTGTAAAGGTACCATAGCAACAAAATCGTAAATTTTATCTGAATTTACGAGAGGAGCTTTACTCGGATTAACAAAGTCTAACTGCAACCCAAGCGTCAGTGCTCTTATGAACATCATTTTACCAGCAATATAGCGAGTAGGTAAACACAAAAGTGCCGTATCACCTGGATTCAAACCAAAATAATCTCCGGTTGCAACAGCCGAATAAACCATTGCCTGTTTAGACAATTGAATTTGTTTTGGAGTTCCAGTGGTTCCAGAAGTAGTTAATTCTACATAGTCCTTCTCATTGAACCATTCCAAAATAAAATCGCCCAATTCCTTCTCATAAGCCTGACCGTCTTTTATCAAAGAAATGGCCAATTCGGCAAGACTTTCAATTGTAAACTCAAAACCATTGAGTCTAAAATACGGGTGTAATTTGATTTTATCATCCATAACTAAAGTGATTTAAACAAGTTTTTCTTCCAGTTTTTCCAATTGTATTTTTTAGAAAAAATCAACAACAATATAGGAAATATGATAAAAACTTGTACCAATAATTCATAAACCGTTGAAACGCCTGTGTACAAAAAAATTGCATCTGTTTGAAAAACAACTGATTCTGATGTAACAAGTAGTGCACCAATAATATTATTTGCCGCGTGAAAACCCAATGCCAACTCTAATCCATCATCCATCAATGTCATGATTCCAAGGAATAAACCACTTCCTATGTAATAAATCATCAAACCGGCACCTAAATCACCAACTTCTGGATTTCCTATGTGCATTAATCCAAAAATAACAGATGTCAATATTAAAGCAACTGCTCTATTTTTTGACAGAAAAGCAATGAATTGTAATAAATATCCTCTAAAAAAATATTCTTCAAAGCTGGTTTGAATCGGAACTAATATTATTGTCAATATAAAAAGCATCAAAAATGATGCCCAATTAAATTGCAGTTGGTAGTCGTCTGGATTCATCCAAAACATCACTCCAAAAACAAATATATTTATTCCTAACCATAAAAAAAAAGAAAAGGAAATTCTGTTCCAATCTACAGTTGAGCGAGATGTAGTTAATGATCGAATAGAATAACGATGTAAAAAACGCCATAAAAAGAACAAAAAAACAAGAAGCAATACAAAAGGACTCAAAATATCAAAAAAAGCTTTGTTTTTTCCAACAGTTGCTATTTTTGCAACAATAACACTATTGGCGTCAATGTTCAATATTATCGAGGCCAATAGATTCAGTCCCATAAATCCTAGAAAACCCAAAACAAAAGGAAGATACTTTATAATGCTTGATGTACTTCTGTCAAATTGTTTTAAATACATATTTTTTTTTATGAACGAAGTTAAGTAAATTTGAAATGGAAAAACAAACAACATCAATTAAAATGATTAAAATTTATCACAATCCACGATGCAGTAAATCACGTCAAGGTCTATCTTTTTTAAACGATTTAAATGAAGATGTAACAATCATCAATTATATGGAACAACCATTTACTTTTGAAGAATTAAGTAAAGTAATTAAATTTTTAGGAATAAAGCCGATTGAATTAGTTCGAACTAAAGAAAATATTTGGAAAGAACAATTTAAAAACCAAGAACTTACAGACCAAGAAATCACACAAGCTATGGTTGATCATCCTAAATTAATCGAAAGACCAATTGTAGTAAAAGGCGATAAAGCTATTGTTGCAAGACCAACTGAAAAAATCTACGAACTAATTTAGAATCATTATTCACATGATTTAACATATTTTTTGGAACATTTTTCTTAATGCAGTATTATTTTTGCTTGAATATTCAAAACTAAATTAAAATATGAAAGCAATAAATTTTGTTTATTGTTCTGCATTTGCATTAGCAGCAACTGCAGGTTTTGCACAACAACAAAATCAGGTATATGTAAAAGGATCGGTTGTAGAAGCTTCTACCAATACTCCTTTGGAATATGCCAGTATTACCTTAGAAAGCACAACAAATAACCACAATATTACAGGTGATATCTCAGACGAATCGGGTAATTTTAATATCCCTGTGACACCAGACACCTATCAAATTAAAATAGAATACTTGGGCTATAAAACCTTTGTAATTGACTCCAAAGAAATTACCAATTCTATTTCATTAGGAATCATCAAAATCGAAGGAGACTCTGAACTCTTAGAAGGCGTGGTGGTTGAAGCTCGTCGTGCTGCAGTAGAACTAAAATTAGACAAACGGATTTACAATGTTTCCGATGATAATATAGCGCGAGGTGGAACTGCCAGTGACGTGTTAGACAACATTCCATCAGTAGAAGTGGATGCGGACGGAAATGTCAGTCTCAGGGGCAACGAATCTGTAAAAGTATTGATTGACGGAAAACCCTCCGGAATGGCTTCAAATATTGCAGATGCCTTGAAAATGCTCTCTGCTGAATCTATTGATAAAGTAGAAGTCATCACCAATCCATCAGCTCGATATGAAGCTGAAGGTGGAGCCGGCATCATCAATATTGTATTGAAAAAAGGATCAAACGATGGTATTAATGGTAGTGTCACGCTCAATGCTGGCGACCCTACAAGTTACGGTGCCGTGGCTACATTGAACATTAGAGATACCAACTACAATTTCTACACCAATTTAGGGTATACAAAAAATAAAACCTTTGGAAATTCGATGAACGAAACGGAGTACTTTGATGAAAATGGCACTACCTCCCAATTCGTGAATGAGTATTCAAGAAACAGTAGAGATCGCGAAGGTTTTAATGGAAACTTTGGTTTTGATTGGAATCTAACTGACAAACTTTCCTGGAACCAAGGTTTCACTTACAGAAAAAGCAAAGGAGACAATCCACGAACTTTGAATTACGATAACTATGATGCCAATTATAATTTACTTTATTCAAATGTTCGACAAACAGGAGAAGATGATTTAAAAGAAACCGCTGAATACAGCACCGATTTCACTTATAAGTTTAACGAAAAAGGTCATGAAATTTTTGTTTCTGGTAGTGTGAGTAAGGATTTGGATATCGAAGATTCCAATATCTCTACATTCGATCAAAGTAATACAGTATTAGCAAGTGATATAACGAAAGCTACTGAAAATCAGCTACGACATATTGCCCGTTTGGATTACGTTTTGCCTTTTGGTGATAATTCACAATTCGAAGCTGGATATTTAGGGAATTTTAATCGTTTGAACACTAAGTTTGATATCAGTTCATTGAACGATGCAGGTGTTTATGTTCCAAACGAATTATTTCGAAATGACTTGGAGTACAAAGAACAAGTCCATGCACTTTACACTCAGTATGGAAATAAAGTCAATCAACTGAGTTATATGGTAGGACTTCGTTGGGAAGCAACAGAGGTTGATGTAAATCAACATACAACCCAGGACTTTAACAACAAAACGTACAATGATTTCTTTCCAAGTGCCTTTTTAAATTATGAATTTTCTCCGACAGAAAATCTTACTGCAAGTTATAGTCGCCGAGTAAGAAGACCACGTGGACGTATGTTGAATCCAGTTTCTAATTATTCAAGTTCGATCAACTTTTTTATGGGGAACCCGAACTTGGATCCAGCGTTTACCAATGCTTTTGAACTGGGCTATATGAAACGTTGGCATCAATTGACCTTTAACTCCTCTTTATATTACAACAAAACGACCGATGCTTTTCAATTTGTGAGAAGAATTGTGGGAGTAAACGATGAAGGAATTCCTATCACAGTAAGTGGACCTATAAATTTGTCAACCGAACACCGCTATGGATTAGAATTAAACCTTAATTATGGACCGTTTCATTGGTGGCGATTGAATGCGAATGCTAACTTATTTCAGCAATCAACCCGTGGCGATTACAGCTACAATGATTTGGACGGAAACAAGATAAACCAAAACTTTGACAATGACACTTTTACATGGACGGGACGTCTTAATTCTCGTGTAACTTTACCCGCAAAAATTGACTGGCAAACTAATGTGATGTATAGAGGTGCACAAACAACAGCTCAAGGCAAAATCCTTGGAAACGCCTCTGTAAATATGTCGTTGAGCAAAGAACTCTTTAACGATCGAGCAACATTGGCTGTCAACGTTAGTGATTTGTTTAATTCAAGAAAACGGATGCTCGAAACCTATTTGCCACAAGCTACTTCCTATGCCGAAATGCAATGGAGAGAACGTACAGTCAACGTCTCATTTACCTATCGCTTCAACCAAACAAAAGCGGAACGACAAAGAGATCAGCGTAGACAAGGAATGCCAATGGAAGATATGGAAGAAATGATGTAATCTTCTGGATTCTCAAAATGATAAATCCAAATCCTGTGAAGACTCCGGTTTTTACAGGATTTTTTTGATATCTTTGTTAGGATTAATACACTTTATATCTTGAATTCAATTTTAAAAGGAGCTCTTTTCGTAGGACTGGGTGCTAGTAGTTACGGAATGCTTGCAACAATTGTAAAACTTGCCTACGAACAAGATTTTACTACTGCCGAAGTCACTGTTTCTCAATACGTTTTTGCACTCATTTTTATGATTGGGTTAAACTTGTTTATTCAAAGAAAACAACCACAAACAGCTACAAAAAAAGAAGTACAACAACTTGTTGTCAGCGGCACTTCTATGGGATTTACGAGTGTATTATATTATCTTTCTGTAAAATACCTCAACGCAAGTATAGCCGTGGTTCTTTTAATGCAATCGGTCTGGATCGGTGTTTTGCTTGAGATTTTAATGAAAAAGGCTAAAATATCTTGGTTAAAAATCACAGCCGTATTATTCGTTTTGTTAGGAACTGTTTTAGCAACCAATCTATTAAAAAACGAACTCATTTTTGATTTAAAAGGTTACCTTTTTGGTTTTCTTGCTGCTATTTCTTTTTCGATAACGCTGTTCAGCACCAATAGTGTTGCCAAGCATCTCCACCCATACAAACGCAGTTTGTTTATGCTTTATGGCGGGGCAATTATTGTAGGTATTTTTGCTTTTTCTACACAAATTCTTCCGGCATATTTCCAAGTAGAATTAGTACCCGAAGACTTTATTTCAAACAAGCCGTTTGATTTTTCTATCTTATATACCTGGGGAATTTTACTTTCTGTTTTTGGAACCATCCTCCCTCCCATTCTTTTAAACAAAGGATTCCCTCTGGTCGGTGTTGGTCTGGGAAGTATCGTTTCTGCACTGGAACTGCCTGTTTCGGTGAGTTTTGCCTACCTTATTCTCAACGAACAAGTTGTCTTTTCGCAATGGATGGGAATTTTAATTATTCTGGGAGCTATTTTAATGATTAACTGGAATTTAGTATTGAAAAAACGCCCTTAAAATCTCGACCATCTATTTGTTCTACAAAAAATGCATCAAAAAAAGATATTTTTTTTATTTGCTTCGTTGAATAATATATAAATTTTATTTACTTTTGCTTAAACAAAGTTGAAAATAAAATTAACTTTATTTAACATGAAAGCAAAATTGCCTACATTATGCCCCAGTTGCGAAGAACTTTTGAGCGTGTCGCAATTAAGCTGTGAACATTGCCAAACGATTGTTCAAGGAACTTATCCGTTGCCGGTATTTTTAGAGCTTTCGCCCAAAGAACAAGAATTTATTTTGCGTTTTTTCTTAGCCAGTGGCAGTTTAAAAGAAATGGCATCGCAATTAGGCGTGAGTTATCCCACGGTTCGCAACCAGTTAGACGATATGATTCAACATATTAAAGACCTTGATATTTAGCATTATGAAGAAACTATTAAACCCTATTGAATTTTTTGGCGAGAAGAAATTACTGACAATTAACCTAATCGTTTTTATTGCGGGAACAACTTTAGCTGTTTTTATGAAGGCAACTTTTGGTTCTCCTATTGATTTGCATTTTGCCTCCGAAATAAGCGTGTTAAATACGCTTCTCAGCAACATTTCTGCAATATTAATGATGACTGCTATTCTCTTTATTTCAGGAAAAATAATTAATCTCAAAACACGTTTTATTGATTGTCTAAACTTATCGCTTTATCTAAGAATTCCCTATTACTTCTTAACATTTTGGAATATTACAGGAACTTTTAGTGATATGACTTCTAAATTATTAAATCAAAACAGTATTACAGAGCTATTGCCTTCTTCTACGATTGATATGATTGTCATAACAAGCTTTTCTATTTTATCACTTATTGCTTTGGCATTAAAAGCCCTAATTGTATATTTTAGTTTTAAAACCATATCAAACGCAAAAAAAATAGCTGACTACTTGATTCTTGTTGGTGTTTTTTTGACAATATTAATCCTATCGTTATTCTTATTCTAAATCATCCATTATGAAACAAATCATTCTTATTTTCAGTTTATTAATATTCAGTTTTTCTTCTTTAGCCCAAATCGAAGGGACGTGGAACGGAAACATTGAAATTCCTAATCAAAAATTGCCTTTTGTCATTCATATTACCAATGAAAACAATGAATTAAAAGCAACTTCTGACAGTCCATCTCAAGGAGCTTTTGGATTAGAAATGAATGAAGTACGTTTTGAAAACAACATTCTTTATTTAAAACAAAATCAACTAATGATGACTTATGAAGGAACTTTAGTTGATGATCAAAACATTCAAGGTACCTTTAAACAAGGAAACTATTCGTTTACATTGAATTTAAAAAAAGAAGAAGCTAAAAAAACAATATCTTCGTCTGCTTTAAAAAACTATGAGATAAAAGAAGTAAATATATCTGAAGAACTCACCGGTGATTTATACGAAACTTCAAATAATGAAACCGTTATTTTATTGATCGCAGGTTCCGGACCTACAGACCGAAATGGAAACACTATAGGAATGTCGGTCAATAATTCCTTGAAATTTTTAGCAGAAGGCTTGGCAGAAAATAACTATGATGTTTTTACTTACGACAAACGAGTGGTATATTGGATAAAAAACAATAAAGAGCTTCCTACAATAGATTTTCAACACGGAATTGATGATGCGCAAACTGTTATCCATTATCTCAAACACACTTTAGAATATAAAAACGTCGTAGTTGCTGGACATAGCGAAGGCTCGTTGGTAGGAATGTCGGCAATACAAAATAACGCTTCGGCTTTTATATCTTTAGCGGGTTCTGGCAGTCCGATTGATGCTATTTTGCGAGAACAGATTAATAATCAAGCCCCTATGCTAAACGAAGCCAACGACAAGATATTAACCGAATTAAAAGCTGGAAACATCGTTAAAGATGTTCATCCAATGTTAAAGTCATTGTATATCGAACAAAATCAACCGTTTTTAATTGATTGGATGAAAAGAAATCCGCAAACAGAAATTGCTAAATTAAATATTCCTGTTCTTATCATAAACGGAACTAAAGATTTACAAGTAAAGGTAAAGGAGGCAGAATTATTACACAAAGCTAATCCAAATTCGACCGTAGTTATTATTGAAAATATGAATCATCTTTTTAAAAAAATCACTAAAGACGAAGAAAATATGGCTTCATACAACAATCCTGATTTGCCTATACAAGAAGAGTTAATCACAACAATTGTTAACTTTCTACAAAAACTGTAATTATGAAACCTTTATTCACAGAATCTCAACGTTTTAATCAATGGTGGATTTGGCTCATTGTTATTTTTGCCTGCGGTCTGCCTTTCATCATTTTTATACAACAAATTATCTTTGAAAAAACCATAGGCGATAATCCAATGAGTGATTCAGCGGTGATTTTTTCATTGATTATACCTGTAATATTCCTGTTGCTATTTTATGCGATGCAGTTAAAAACAGAAATCACTCGTGACACGCTTTCGTTTCGTTTTGTTCCCTTTGTAAAACGCACGATTCCTTGGAAAGATATGGAAACTTTTAAGGTAATAAATTATGGATTTGTAGGCGGTTATGGTGTTCGGTTGACAATGAAATACGGAACGGTTTACAACGTCAGAGGCAAAGAAGGCTTGTTTGTTAAACTCAAAAACGGCAAAACATTTATTATTGGAACACAAAAACCCAAAGAATTAGAAAAAGCAATTCAGCAGTTAAAAAGTTAATAAATGATGGATTTAGATGCACTTTTAGAAACAACTAATCCGATGCTTTTACTGTCAGGATTAACTTTTATAATTGCAGGCGGAATAATGTACTTCTTTCCTCCTAAAAAAGTCAATAGTTTATATGGGTATCGTACAGCCCGTTCAATGAAAAATCAGAAAAACTGGGATTTTGCACAAATTTACGGAGCAAAAGCATTATGTGTACTTGGTTTGGTATTTATTTTAATTTCTTTTACAAGAACATTACTTCCTTTCGACAACGACCAACACGCACTTTTTGGAATGTTCCTACTGATAATTGGAGTCGTTGTTATGTTTCTTATTTCCGAAAAAGCTATTAAGAAAAATGAAGAGAAAAATAAGGGAACATAAAGTCTGCAACTCTTTAAAACATTTCTCTTCTTCAATCTCAACATATTTAGTAAATTTGAAAAAAAAGAAAAGAATGTTTTCAATCCCTTATTCACAAACGGGCTATTTTTCGAAATTAATGATCGATTATCTGAATCAAGATGCTCGATTAACTCCTTTATATCATCGTTTTCCTACTTTAGAAAATTTCAAATTTCAGATTGAAGAGAAAAAGCAAACTTTTCCTAACGAGAAAAGGCAGGTTTTACACAAACAGCTTTTATCTCAATATCAATCCGTTGAACCTTCGGATTTAACTCTGGAAAACATTCATCTTCTCAAAGATAAAAACACTTTTACGGTGGTAACTGGGCATCAATTGAATCTTTTTACCGGACCATTGTATTTTTTATATAAAATCATTTCAACGATTAATTTATGTAAAGAATTAAAAAAGTCGTTTCCAGATCAAAATTTTGTTCCAATTTACTGGATGGCAACTGAAGATCACGATTTTGAAGAAATCAACTTTTTTAATTTCAACAAGATCAAGTTTCAGTGGAATAAAGAAGTTTCCGGACCGGTTGGAAGATTAGAAACCGAAGGTTTGCAAGCTGTTTTTGATCATTTCAAACAGCATTTAACACATGGAAACAATGCCAAACAATTGGTTAACTGGTTTGAAAACGCCTATTTACAACATGATAATTTAACCGATGCTACTCGTTTTTTAGCCAACGAACTGTTCAAAGATCAAGGTTTGGTTATTGTAGATGGTGATGATACAGAATTGAAAAAACTTTTCATTCCACATATTAAAGAAGAATTGCAAAATCAATCGTCTATCAAAGCGGTGGAAGAAAGTTATGATATTCTAAAAGATTATAACATTCAGGTAAATCCTCGCGAAATCAATTTATTTTATATTGAAAATGGATTGAGAGAGCGAATTGTTTTTGAAGAAAATGTTTATAAAGTTTTGAATACCGATTTAGAATTTACTCAAGACGAAATTTATAAACTGGTTGATTCAAATCCTGAAAAATTTAGTCCGAATGTGATTTTGCGTCCATTATATCAAGAAGTTATTTTGCCTAACCTTTGCTATATTGGTGGTGGTGGCGAATTGGCGTATTGGTTAGAATTGAAAAAAGTTTTCGAGTTACATAACACAACTTTCCCAATGCTGTTATTGAGAAATTCGGTTTTATTAGCAACAGAAAAGCAGAATGCAAAAAGAGAAAAGCTAGACCTTACTTGGGAAGAACTTTTTCTAAAAAAAGAAGCTTTTGTTCAGAAAAAAACACATGATTTATCGAATAATGACTTTGATTTTGAACAACAAAAAGTATTTTTAAGAAAACAGTTTGACGATTTAATAGCTTTAACCGAAAAAACGCATCCTTCGTTTGTTGGTGCTGTAAAAGCGCAAGAACAAAAACAAATCAAAGGTTTAGAAAATTTGGAAAAACGCTATTATAGAGCAGAACGTTTAAAAAATCAGGACGCTATCGATCGCATGAAAGATTTAAAAATTGCCTTATTTCCCAACAATAGTTTGCAAGAACGTGTAGATAATTTTGCAACTTTATATACAGAATTCGGTCAAGAAATGATTGATAAATTAATTGAAAATCTACAACCTTTAGATCAGAATTTTTCAGTTATCGTATTATAAATTAAAAACCAAAACCATGAACTTCACAAATAAAATGCTGCGCGATGACGCACTAACCGATAAAGTTATCATTGTCACAGGCGGCGGAAGCGGTTTGGGCAAAGCGATGACTAGTTATTTTTTAGAATTAGGAGCTAAAGTTGCGATTACTTCACGCGATTTAGAAAAATTACAAAACACAGCAAAAGAATTAGAAGAAAAAACAGGTGGAACTTGTTTGCCTTTAGCTTGTGATGTACGACATTACGATCAAGTTGAAAAGATGTTACAAGAAGTTTTGTCGACTTTTGGCAAAGTAGATATTTTAGTTAATAATGCTGCAGGCAACTTCATCTCTCCTACCGAACGATTGTCTGCGAATGCTTTTGACACAATTATAGACATTGTTTTAAAAGGAAGTAAAAACTGTACACTTGCACTTGGAAAACATTGGATCGATAAAGGCGAAACCAATAAAACAGTTTTAAATATTGTAACAACCTATGCGTGGACAGGATCTGCTTATGTAGTGCCAAGTGCCACTGCGAAAGCGGGCGTTTTAGCCATGACTCGTAGTTTGGCTGTTGAATGGGCAAAATACGGAATTCGAATGAACGCCATTGCTCCAGGTCCATTTCCAACCAAAGGCGCTTGGGACCGATTATTGCCTGGCGATTTAAAAGAAAAATTAGATCTTTCTAAACAAGTTCCTTTACGCCGTATGGGAGAACACCAAGAATTGGCGAATCTTGCGGCGTATTTAGTATCGGATTTTTCGGCTTATATCAACGGTGAAGTAATTACAATCGATGGTGGCGAATGGCTACAAGGTGCTGGACAATTTAATTTGTTGGAACAAATTCCGAAGGAAATGTGGGATTTATTAGAACAAATGATTAAGGCTAAAGGAAGAAATTAATCTGTCATTTTCAACGAATTGTCTTTGTCTGTTTTTGATTATTCCGCTATCTTTGCGAAGTAAAAAATAAAACTATATGGAGCCCAATTTGAATTTAAGTCCGGTAGATAAGTACATTGTTAATCCGGTTAATCATTTTATTAGTAAGTCAACAACCAGTGGAATGGTCCTATTTGTCGCAGCGGTAGTTGCGATATTTTTCGCCAATTCACCATGGGCAGAGGCTTATCACAGTATTTGGAAACATCAAATTGGATTTTCTTTTGGCGATTTTGAACTTAAAATGTCATTGCATCATTGGATCAACGACGGATTAATGGCTATTTTCTTTTTTGTAGTCGGTCTAGAATTAAAAAGAGAATTGAGTAACGGTGAATTAGCTTCACCAAAAAAAGCCGCTTTACCAATTATTGCCGCAATTGGTGGAATGCTTTTCCCCGCATTGATTTACATTTTTTTTAATGGTGGAACTGGAGCCGCTCACGGTTGGGGAATTCCAATGGCTACAGATATTGCATTTGCACTGGGTGTTTTATATCTTTTAGGAAACAAAATACCATTATCGCTAAAAGTGTTTTTAACAGCTTTAGCCATCGTAGATGACCTTGGAGCTGTAATGGTTATCGCCTTGTTTTATACTTCTGAACTTAACTTATTATATTTATCCATAGGGATTGCACTATTTGCTTTGTTGCTTATTTGCAATCGATTAGGATTCAAAAGCCCCATTTTTTATGCCATTATCGGAATTGGCGGTATTTGGCTGGCCTTTTTACTTTCGGGCGTACATGCTACTATAGCTGCAGTTTTAGCTGCTTTTGCTATTCCGGCAAACGCACGCATCAACGAACAATTTTTCTCTTTTAAAATGAACGAATTGCGTCAACGTTTTTATAAACTTGACCCCGAAGACAAAGACCCTAATCTAACTGGAGAACAAATACATTTAATAGAAGAAATGCGATCGCTAACCAAAGACGCACTGCCACCTTCACAAAGACTAGAACACGGAATGCACAGCTTCGTTGCTTTTATAGTAATGCCTATTTTTGCCTTGTGTAATGCCGCAATTCCAATATCTTTTTCTGATGGTATTACTAATGTAACAATTGGTGTGGCTTTAGGATTACTTTTAGGTAAAGTAATTGGAGTTTTTGGATTGGTAGCTGCGATAATTAAATTAAAATGGATTCCGAAACCTGAAGGAATGACCATGTCTAAATTATTAGGAATTAGTTTACTTGCCTCTATTGGTTTTACAATGTCATTATTCATTACAGAATTGGCATTTGACGTGAATAAACACCCCGAATATTTAGATCAAGCTAAAATGGGAATTATTCTGGCTTCGGTAGTCGGTGGTTTACTTGGTTATTTAATTTTAAATCGCTCTAAAAATTAAAAGACAGTCTTTTGTTGATCAGTTTTTGAATAGTTGATTTATCTTTGCACAACTTATTTTTCTAAAATGATTACAGTTAACGATGTGGCCGTACAATTTGGTGCCACCACTTTATTTAGCGGTGTAACTTTCGCTATCAACGAAAACGATAAAATTGCCCTAATGGGTAAAAATGGTGCCGGAAAATCTACTTTATTAAAAATTGTAGCCGGAATCAACAAACCCTCATTGGGTAACGTAGCTGCGCCAAAAGAAGCCGTTATTGCGTATTTGCCGCAACATTTGTTAACCGAAGACGACAGTACGGTGAGAAATGAAGCTGCCAAAGCATTTGCTGAGGTGTTTGCTATGAAAAACGAAATCGAAGAGATCAACGAACAACTTACCGTAAGAACCGATTATGAATCGGATGCGTACATGAAACTCATCGAACGTGTTTCGGAATTAAGCGAAAAATTTTATTCGATCGAGGAAGTCAATTACGAAGCCGAAGTCGAAAAAGTACTCAAAGGAATGGGATTTACTCAAGAAGATTTAGACCGACCTACTTCTGAATTTTCTGGTGGATGGCGTATGCGTATCGAATTGGCAAAAATTCTTTTACTCAAACCCGATCTTATTTTATTAGATGAGCCAACCAACCACTTAGACATCGAATCGATTCAGTGGTTAGAAGACTTTTTAGTAAATTCGGCAAAAGCGGTCATGGTGATTTCTCACGACCGTGCTTTTGTAGATAATATTACCAATCGTACCATCGAAGTAACTATGGGACGCATTTACGATTACAAAGCCCGATATACCGATTATTTAGAATTGCGTAAAGACCGTCGCATTCACCAACAAAAAGCTTACGATGAACAACAAAAATTTATCGCTGAAAACAAAGCGTTTATCGAGCGTTTTCGTGGTACATTCTCTAAAACCGAACAAGTACAATCGCGCGTTCGTATGTTAGAAAAATTAGTTTTGGTTGAAGTGGATGAGGTTGATACATCGGCTTTGCGATTAAAATTTCCACCAGCGGCTCGTTCGGGGCAATATCCAGTCATTGTAAAAGAAATGACCAAAACTTACGGTGATCATGTGGTGTTTAAAAACGCTGATATGGTTATTGAGCGTGGACAAAAAGTAGCTTTGGTCGGTAAAAACGGTGAAGGTAAATCTACCATGGTGAAAGCCATTATGGGCGAAATCGATTATGAAGGTTCAATTGAAATTGGCCACAATATTAAAATCGGATATTTTGCACAGAACCAAGCTTCGTTATTAGATGAAAATCTTACCATTTTTGAAACCATCGATCGTATTGCAGAAGGAGACATTCGTACGCAAATAAAGAATATTTTAGGAGCTTTTATGTTTTCTGGAGATGATATTGATAAGAAAGTAAAAGTGCTTTCTGGTGGAGAAAAAACGCGTTTGGCAATGATTAAATTGTTGTTGGAACCATACAATTTATTGATTCTCGATGAGCCTACCAACCATTTAGACATGAAAACCAAAGACATTATTAAAGATGCTTTGAACGATTTTGAAGGAACCGTGATTTTGGTTTCGCACGATCGTGATTTCTTAGACGGATTGGCAGAAAAAGTTTTTGAATTTGGTAACAAACGCGTCAAAGAACACTTTGAAGATATTAAAGGATTCTTGGCTTATAAAAAGATGAGTTCTTTAAAGGAAATTGAACAATAAGAAATTAACTTCGTTTCTATAATTAAAAAACCCGGACCTTTTTAAGTATCCGGGTTTTCTTATTTTATTCTTCTTCTTCGTCTTCTTCGTCTGGCATCTCATCCAGAGGTTCCTCGTCGTCTTCTTCTTCCTCATCTTCCACTTCCAAATCAATATCTTTAACGCTGATATTGTCTTCTGGGATAATGTCTTCTTCATCGTCCTCAAAACTTTCAATACGGTCTTGAAGTTTCATGCTCACTTTAACAAGGTATATCGTATCCTCTGTAGAAACTTCCACAGCCTCAATCATTTCGCCTCTGGCATTGGTAAATCTGACAATGTCTGAATCGTCGTATCCATCGGGAAATTTCTCAACTAAAAGCGTTAAAATTTCGTTTGTTAATTTTGCGTAATCAACAATTATTCGTTTCATTCGTTTACTAATTATGATGCTTCAAAAATACTATTGCTCTTGTATATTTTGCAAATTATTTAGAGCTTTTTTTTAAATTATTTTTACTGACCTAAGACATAAGCAAATACCAATGGCGCCACGATAGTCGCGTCTGATTCGATCACGAATTTTGGTGTGTCTATATCTAATTTTCCCCAAGTAATTTTCTCGTTTGGAACTGCTCCAGAGTACGAACCATAACTTGTTGTAGAATCAGAGATTTGACAGAAATAAGACCAGAAAGGTACGTCTTCCCACTCTAAATCTTGATACATCATAGGCACAACACAGATAGGGAAATCTCCTGAAATTCCACCAGCAATTTGGAAGAATCCAACTCCTTTACCACCTGAATTTGCTCGGTACCATTCCGTTAAATAAATCATGTATTCAATACCAGATTTTACGGTAGATGCTTTTAATTTTCCTTTGATTACATTGGAAGTAAAGATATTTCCAGTGGTTGAATCTTCCCAACCTGGACATACAATCGGAAGGTTTTTCTTAGCTGCTTCAACAATCCAAGAGTTTTTTGGATCGATTTCATAATATTGCTCCAAAACACCAGAATTTACTACTTTATAAAGATATTCGTGTGGCAAATAACGCTCTCCTTTAGCTTCTGCTTCGTGCCAAACGTCTTCTAAATGTTTTTGTAATCTACGAAATGCCTCTTCTTCTGGAATACAAGTGTCGGTTACTCGGTTGTAGTGACTATCTAACAACTCACGTTCTTGTTCTGGAGTTAAATCTCTCCAATTTGGAATTCTTTTATAATGTGAATGCGCCACAAGGTTCATTACGTCTTCTTCCAAGTTTGCTCCTGTACAAGAAATAAAATGTACTTTATCCTGACGAATCATCTCCGCCAAAGAAACACCCAATTCAGCTGTGGACATGGCCCCACCTAATGAAATGAGCATTTTTCCACCTTCCAACAAGTGTTGTTCGTAGCCCTTTGCAGCGTCTACTAATGCAGCTGCGTTGAAATGTCTGTAATTGTGCTCAATAAATTGAGAAATTGGTCCTTTCATCTTCTTTTAACTTAGATATATTATTGTTATTTTTTTTGTTCATTTCTAGAATAACCCAAGATTTGCATTACATCGTCTGCGGTTTGTTGTTCTGAAAAAACTTCAGTTGCCAAAATTCCGTTTTCGTCTCTGTCGATCAAAATATGTTTGGGTTGTGGTATCAAGCAGTGATGAATTCCTCCCTGACCACCAATGGTTTCCTGATAAGCTCCTGTATTGAAAAAACCAATATATAAAGGTTTGTCCTTGTTGAATTTCGGTAAATAAATTGCATTTAAGTTTTGTTCAGAGTTGTAATAATCATCTGAATCACAAGTCAATCCACCTAAAAAAACGCGCTCGTAAGCTTCGTTCCAACGATTGACCGCCAACATAACAAATCGCTTATTAATAGCCCAAGTATCTGGCAAAGTAGTAATGAAAGACGAATCGATCATGTTCCATTTTTCACGGTCGTTTTGTTGTTTTTGGTACAAAACCTGATAAATCGCTCCACCAGATTCTCCAACAGTAAACGAACCAAACTCTGTAAAAATATTAGGAACATCTACTTCTGCTTCTTCACAAGCTATTTTGATTTGATTGATGATTTCATCTACCATATAATCATAATCATAATCGAAAGCCAATGAGTTTTTTATCGGAAATCCACCTCCAATATTCAAGCTATCCAAAGTTGGACATTCTTTTTTTAGATTGGTGTAAACTTTCATACATTTCAACAATTCATTCCAATAATAAGCATTGTCTCTAATGCCCGTATTGATAAAGAAGTGAAGCATTTTTAATTCTACACCTTGATTTTCGGCGATGGTTTTTCTATAAAAAGGCAATATGTTTTTATAACCAATTCCTAATCTTGAAGTATAAAATTCAAACTTAGGCTCTTCTTCAGAAGCAATTCGAATTCCGATTTGAAACTTGCCTTTAATTTTTTCTTGAAGCAAGTCTAATTCTTCATAATTATCGATGACCGGAATGGTTTTCTTATGTCCGTTGTTCATTAAACGAGCAATATTTTCAATGTATTGATCGCGCTTAAATCCGTTACAAACTACATAAGTATTTTTATTTATTTTTCCTTTTTTCAATAAATGTTCTACAATATTAATGTCAAAAGCCGACGATGTTTCGATGTGAATATCGTTTTTAAAGGCTTCATTCATCACATATTCAAAATGAGAACTTTTGGTACAATAGCAATAATAGTATTTTGCTTCGTACTTATGTTTTTCCATTGCTTTAATAAACCAACCTTTTGCCTTGTTGATATTATTTGAAATTTGTGGCAAATAAGTGAATTTCAATGGTGTACCATATTGCTCTACCAATTGCATCAAATCGATGTTGTGAAAAAGCAAATGGTCTTTTCTTAAGGAAAACTCTTCTTGAGGGAAATAATAAGTCTGATTGATCAGGTCGAAATATTTAATATTCATAAAACTTCTTTTTTAAAAATAAAATAATGATTAAACTAAAAAAGCGGCGCTATGAATACTTTTCAAACTCTGATATTTGCATAGGCAATGGTCAACTTCTCGCTATAAATATAGTTAGAGCGAACAGCAACAAAACGCGATTTTAAAAACAAAGACTTATTCAATCGATTTATAATCGATTTTACTCTAATCTTTGTCGGTAAATAAATCCTTTGAAAAGGAATGTTTAAATTTCTATTCACTTACAAAAAGTACTAAGTTGTTAATGCTGACGAACGACTCTTGTTTGTATCAAACTTTCTAATCAAAAGAACTTCAGCAATTTGATTGATCTTCAAAAAACAAAATGCAAAAATAATTCCTTATTTAAATCGTGCACTCGTGTTGTGATTTTTTTGGTTTGATTTTGAACTGCAAATTTCAATATCATTTTCATTAAAAACAATAGGCTCATACATCAAATTTAAAGTTTTTTTTGTTTCTGTGTATAAATTCTTTGTTAAGAAGAACATTGTTACTTACAAATGTATCGTTTTTCGCATACAACTCATTGATTATATGGTCTAATATTTCATTTAAGCATAAAAAAAGGCAGTTTAAATTAACCTGCCTTTTTATCTAATATTTATGTCCCGTCCTGAAATAGCGATACAAAAAAGAAATCGTTATTATGGAAGAAA
>CAYNIM010000020.1:0-43123 GCA_964397335.1 uncultured Flavobacterium sp. | reverse complement strand
GTATATTAGCAAATAAGAAAAGGAAATAGTCCGATTAATAGGGGGCTAGACCAATGCGAAATCTTTCATTCGGTTTTTTAATTTTAATTGTGATTTACGCTATCTACTCACTTTTAGACATTATAACAATTTGGACAAACTACCCAGTTACGGAAAAATTCTATGATAGTAATTTTAAAAATTACTATATGGTTTTTGATACAAAACATCGTATTATAACAACAATTTATTTATCATTAAATATTACACTTTTAGTTCCAGCTATTTGGTACTTTATTATTGCTAAGCAAATTAATAAAAAGGATTTTTATAATCCGACCATCTATAAATTATTTAGAAAAATTGCTATTTTTCTAATGTTCACAGCTATGATACCCTTATTATTACCCAGAGTTGTAAGGTTTGATTCTTCTTATGAAATTCCTGAATTCTGGTTTAACATTCATCCTACATTTATCCTTTTTTTAGCAGCTTTATTTGAATCTTTTGCTATTATTTTAAAAGACGCCAAAAAGCAAAAAGAAGAAAACGAATTAACGATATAAATTATGAATATACTTAGAATTTTATTAGCCATAACCTATTATTTCTTTATTTTCTTTTTTAGTGTATTCCTAGTTTTTTTAGGCTTCATCTTGTTTGATATTTTCCCCATATTTACAAACGCGATCAGAACAGATTTTGGTGAAGACTTTGATTATCTCTTTTCAATTGAATTTTATATTGCATTGATAGCCCTTCCCCTATACTTAATTATGCTTAAGAAAATGAGAGCTTTAGTTTTAAATTTTTCAAAAAAAGAATATTTCTCTTTAGAAAACTCTAAATACATCAAGCAAATTGGTTGTATTTTTATTTCAATTTATGTAATTGAACATATTTTAAGTGAATATCTTATATTATTTATTAAAAACAACGGTTCAATCAACATTTTCACGGATATCAACTTAATTGAAGTTTTTTTAGTCGCCTACTATAAATGTATAATTGGATTACTTTTATTATCTATCGGCAAAGCATTTGAATTAGGTTTAAAACAACAACAAGAAAACGAACTAACCATCTAAAACTATGAAAAAATTAACCTTAATATGTTCTTTATTAGTGAGTCAGTTGCAACAAGCGCAACAGTTTCACCATCACACAGCTATCGATAGTATTCTAAATCAAAAAATAACCAAGGCAAAAATTCCTGGATTGGCAGCAGCTATACTTCAAAATAACAACATTTATTACGGAGTAGGTGGCACTATTTCTAACAAAAGTAAAGATCTTATCACGCATAAAACGCTGTTTCATATTGGATCTAATACTAAAGCGTTCACATCTTTTTTAGCATTTCAAGCCATTGAAAAGGGAAATTTATCGTTAGAAACTTCTTTTTTCTCGCTTTTTCCTGAATTAAAATCCGATGCGAACTCGGCATATCATTCCATAACATTAAAAGAATTGTTATCGCACAATGCGCAGGTGCAACCGTTTACTTCGGGTTTAGAAAGCAACCAAATCAAAATAACAAAAGAAACCGTTTCGGACAAAAGAATCGAATTTGCTCAACAATTATTACTACTTCCACAAGTTGAAAAAGGAACGTATTCAAATGCAGGATACGTGTTAGCATCTATGATGATTGAAAAAGCAGAAGAAATTCCGTTTGAAGATTTATTACAACAATATTTAAACAATCAAAATTGGCAGTTCAGTTTTGGTTTTCCAAATCGCATAGATGAAAATAACGCTTGGGGACATTGGAAAGAGTTTTTCATTTTGAAAGCTTTACCACCAAATCATTCCTATTCCCTACCCGATTATATGTTGGCTGCCGGCGATTTGTCTATGAATATTACCGATTATGCTCAGTGGCTGGTTCAGCATCTTAACGAATTACAGAGTAAAGATCCAGAAAATGCGTATCAAAAAATGCACTATGATTTGGGTAATTACAGTTATGGCTGGGGAAATACCACACAGAATAATCAAAAAATGAGTTTTCACGATGGCAGTACGGGAACATTTTACACCCATGCCATTTTAGCACCTGAACAACAAATAGGAATTACGATATTTGCAAACGCAGCCGATGAAGCACACGTAAATGCAATTTACGAACTGCAACAAGAACTTTTAGCTCATTTAAAAACAATAGTCGATGGCCATAATCGTAAACCTTGATGTGATGTTGGCAAAACGTAAAATGCAATCGCAAGAATTGGCCGATAAAATTGGAATTACCACAGCTAATCTTTCCATTTTAAAAACCGGAAAAGCCAAAGCCATTCGTTTTTCTACTTTAGAAGCTATTTGCAAAGAATTGAATTGCCAACCTGCAGATATTTTAGAATTTGTACCGGATACAGAATAACAGAACCTACCTTTTTGTAGGTTTCTTTTTTTAATACTCTAGTATCATTTCGTACTTTACACGAAATCGCATAACAAAATAAAATAATTTAAAATTCTCACTTTTATCTAATTTGTATTAACTGTTGTCTGACTCAGGTTATCATACCATTAAAAGCAAAAAATTAAATTCATAATTCTTATCTTTAAAATAAAAATGATGAACGAAATAAAACCTATATCCCCATCCATATTAGACAACGATTTTTATAAGTTTACGATGCAACATACGGTAATTAAACTTTTTCCGTATGCAAAAGGTCGTTACCAATTCATCAATCGTGGTAAACACGAATTTCCTGAAAATTTTGCCGTTCGTTTACGCGAAGCTATTGATGCTATGACAAATCTACAACTTACATCAAACGAAAAAGAATATTTAAGAACTACTTGTCCGTATTTAGATCCTACCTATTTAGACTTTCTACAAGGCTATCGTTACGATCCGTCTGAAGTTACAATAGAACAAACGGGTAACGAAGTAAAAGTAAATATCGAAGGTTTTTGGTACCGAACCATTTTATGGGAAGTGCCGATTATGGCCCTAATTTGTGAATTGTATTATATAGAAGCCAATCAAAAACGTCACGCCGACGAATTGGTGATTCAAACCGTTGAAGATAAAATTAAAAAATACCGCGATTTAGATATCGTTTTCGCTGAATTTGGAACACGCAGAAGACATTCACACGAAGTCCACGATTTGGTAGTTAAAACCTTGAAAGAAAAAGGTGATGGTACTTTTATTGGCACAAGTAACGTGTATTTGGCTATGAAATACAAAACCAAACCAATTGGTACACATGCACACGAATGGTTTATGTTTCACGCAGCAAAATACGGTTACAAAATGGCAAACAGTATGGGATTAGAACATTGGACCGATGTGTATCGTGGTGATTTAGGTATTGCGTTAACCGATACGTATACGACTGAAGTGTTCTTTGAACAGTTTGATAAAAAATTTGCGAAGTTGTTTGATGGTGTTCGTCATGATTCTGGGGATCCGTTAGAATTTGGCGATAAAACCATTGCGCATTATCAAAAATTGGGAATCGATCCGTTAACAAAAACGATTATTTTTTCTGATGGATTGAACTACGATAAAGTTGAACGAATCACTGAACATTGTAAAGGTAGAATCGGATTGTCGTTTGGAATTGGGACCGATTTAACCAATGACGTTGGATTAAAACCTATGAATATCGTTTTAAAAATGATCGAAGCCAAACCAGAAAATGCAAACTGGACGGGCGTTGTAAAATTGTCTGACGAACCTAAAAAACATACGGGTTCTGAGGAAAATATCGAGTTAGCGAAGCGAATTTTGAATATAAATAATTGATGAATTTCAGTATTTTAATAAGTATATAGAATCAAACTTATCCAATTAATAATCAATAAAAACGACTTCAAATCACTTTTTTGAATGTAATCAAAACTTGATTTTTACAAAAAAAATCATCATATTTGCATTTGAAATAATTCTGTATATGAAAGTAACTTTTTTGGTATTAAGTTTAATATTGTTTGCGAGTTGTCAAAACCCTACTCAGGAACAAGCATTAGAAAATTTAGATAAAAAATCGGCTCGTGAAGTAACTCTAACAACTATCACAAAAGGCGATACTGTTTACCATTTAACTAAGCAAAACATTTGGGTTAACGGCGTTCAAATCGCTCAAAAAACAGATACAATCAAAACAAAGTTAACAGAAAACACTTGGAGTTCTGACGAAAACATGTTAAAACTCAATCAAATACCTATTTACGTAACGGTTCAATAATATGAAAAAAAGATCTTCCAAAGCAGTTCAGCTGATATTGATTACTTCCGTTTTGGCTTCATGTAGCAAACCTGTTTCAAAAGCTGAAAACGATGGTAAACAACAAGTTTTCATGCGTGCAGATTCCACAGCTCAATACACCAACGTAACTCAACAATACGACCAACAACGTTCGGGTTCGGGCATGGGAAGTGCATTTTTGTGGTATATGGCATTTCGTCATTTAGGCGGTGGTATGGGTTATGCTAGTTCTGGATTGAAACCTCAATCCGTAGTAGGAACAAATACTGCAAAAGCAAATGCTTATCAACAAGCTACTCGTGGCGGTTTTGGTTCAACGGCTAAAAGTACCAACGCTAGAGCTTCCTCATAATGAAAATAAAATACCTTACTAAAGATCCGAATTGGGTAGATCGAGTAGAAAAACTAGGCTACGGATATCATACAGAAGACAATACGCCCTATTGGATTGACCATTATTATTATAGTATTTCTGAGCAAGTTGTAGATCAAATCTATCAAGCAACTCAAGAGTTATGGCAAATGTGTCTTGAAGCAGTTGACCATGTAATTACCCACAAAAAATACCATCTTTTTCATATCCCAAATTTTATTCATCATCACATAGAGAAAAGTTGGGAAAACGATGTGCCAAGTATTTATGGAAGGTTTGATTTTGCTTACGACAGCAAAAATAAACAACTTAAAATGCTAGAGTTCAATGCAGATACTCCTACTTCATTGTTTGAATCTGGTGTGGTTCAATGGTATTGGAAAGAACATTTTTTTGGTAATGAAAAAGACCAATTCAACAGTGTGCACGATCAGTTGATACATAGTTGGAAAGAATTAAAACCTTATTTAAAAGGAAACAAACTACATTTTTCTTGTATAAAAGAGAGCCTTGAAGACTTGACCAATGTTGAATACCTTAGAGATACTGCAATTCAAGCAGGAATTTCAACACAACTAATCTATGTTGATGATATTGGTTGGAACGGACAGTCTTTCGTAGATTTAGAAGACGAAAATATCACTTCTATTTTTAAATTATATCCTTGGGAATGGTTGGTTAATGAAGAGTTTGGCGTTCATATAACCAATGACATTACTGAAGCGCAATGGATTGAGCCTTCTTGGAAAATGATTTTATCAAATAAAGCTATTTTAGGAATTTTATGGGAACTATACCCAAACCATCCTTTATTGTTGAAAAGTTATTTTGACACTCCCAAAGAAATGGCTTCTTATGTAAAAAAACCATTACTTTCACGCGAAGGTGCTAACGTAAGTTTTGTATATAACGGACGAACAATCTATGAAACTAAAGGTGAATACGGAGAAGAAGGCTATATTTATCAAGAATTAGCTCAGCTTCATAGAGAAAGTTCGGGCTATTCTATAATAGGAAGCTGGATCATCGGACAAGAACCCTGCGGAATTAATTTTAGAGAAAGTGACTACCCAGTAACCACTGATAAGAGTCGTTTCATTCCACATATTATTGAATAAAGTTGAGTTTGAAAAACAAGTTAACAGCTGAATTAAAACGATTTATAACTGAAAATCAAGGCAAAAACATCAATGAACTGGCATTGATGCAAAACCCTTTTCCCGATTGCGATTGGAAGTGGATATTAAATCAAATTAAAGCGCGACAAAAAGCAGAAAAAAAACTACCTACTTGGTTTTCAAACGATGAAATAATTTTTCCATCTACTCTTTCTGTTGAACAAACTTCTTCTGAAATTTTAGCGAAATATAAAGCGTCTCTTCTTTCTGGAAATCATCTAATCGATCTCACGGGTGGTTTTGGTGTAGATGCTTATTATTTTTCCAAGAAATTTAATCAAGTTACACATTGTGAATTTCAAACTGATTTATCCGAAATTGTGCAACATAATTTCGAACTATTAAATATAGAAAACATTCATACAATTGCTGGAAACAGTATTGAATATTTACAAAATTCTGATCAAATTTTTGATTGGATTTACATTGATCCAGCTCGAAGAAATGAATCCAAATCCAAAGTATTTCTTTTGAAAGATTGCACACCAAATGTAGTGGAACTTCAAGATTTATTTTGGTCAAAATCAGATCATACACTCATTAAAACAGCGCCTTTATTAGACTTACAATCTATTGTAAATGAATTAAATAATGTAAGAAAAATTTATATTGTAGCTTTAAATAACGAGGTTAAAGAACTATTGATCGAACTTCAAAAAAACTATAATGAAAAAGTACAATTAACCGCTGTAAATCTAATTAACGACGATACTATTGTTCAACATGATTTTGAATTTGAAGATCTAGAAAATGTACAATATAGTTTACCTTTAAACTATTTGTACGAACCTTTTAGTAGTTATTTAAAAACAGGACTCTATAATACATTAGCAGAGAGATTTAAAGTAAAAAAACTACATAAACATTCTCATCTTTATACTTCGGATCAAGTAGAAAATTTTCCTGGTAGGATTTTTAAAATCGTAGAAGTCATTCCATATAACAAAAAGAATCTTAAGCAATTTGAAAATCAAAAATGGAATGTAACTACTCGGAATTTCCCTTTAAAAGTTGAAGAAATACGAAAAAAACATAAGCTAAAAGATGGAGGAATCATTTATGTCTTTTTCACGACTAATTTAAACAACGAAAAAATTGTTGTTATTTGTGAGAAAATCAACTCCTAATAAATACTACAGTTGATTCGTTTTTTAATGAAAGAATTATGGTTTGAATTCAACCGTTTTCATATTCCATTTTGTAGGCACCAATGTGAATTTTCTGACGATTGATCCATTTTCTTTGTATGATAAAATGAGCAATTCCATAAAAAAACAACAAAGTAGAGAACAAATACATTACAAGAGCCACCAAGTGATTATATTCAAAATCTAACAATTCACTGATAGACAAGCCTGCAACAAAAAAATACATTGCGGTTCTAAAAAAAGCCAACAATGTGGTTTGGTTTGCCATGTGTGTTCGCTCTATTGCCAACTTTTCTCTTAAAATTAAATCTTTGTTCATTAAAATCTCAATCTTTCAATCGTTCTTGCAATAATTTAAAATATTGAAAAGCCTTAAATAAATGTGTTCCAAACCAAGAAAACATCTCTCCATCTACAAAGATAGTCTTTGCGTGATGTGTTGATCTTCCCACTTCAAAGGCATGTTCTTCTTTAAAAGGATAAGGCTCTGATGGTAAAAAAACAATCTCGGGATCGCCTTGTATTCGCATTTTACGAATTTCTACTTCGGGATAGCGCTCTTCTCTTTTTCCGTATATATTTTCGAAATTGTTTATTTTTAACAAGTAATCAATAAAAGTAAAGCTACCTGCAGCCATATAAGGCGCTCTCCAAATTAGATAAGCAGCTTTTCTCTGAGGCACATCTTTCATAAAAACCTCAAAATCAGCCTTTGCAAAGAGCAACTTCTCAATCCATTTTTGAGCGTCAATTTTGCGTTTAAAAATTGTTCCAAAATCATCGATCATTTGAAGGGAGTCTTCAAAATTCTCAACATCAGTTACCCAAACAGTACAAATTTCTTGTAATTGTTGAACTATCTCTTCGGTATTCTCTTCTTTATTAGCAATTATAATATCGGGCTTTAAAGCTCTAACCTTCTCGATATGAACTTTTTTTGTTCCACCTACATTTACTTTTGTTGATTTAAAATGAAAAGGATGTACACAAAACTTCGTGATACCAATAATTTGTTCTTCTAAACCTAATTCATATAAAGTTTCAGTTATTGATGGAACTAACGAAATAATTCGTTTCGGAGTTTCCGAAAAACTATGTACAGTACCTAATTGGTCTTCTAATTTCATTTTTAATGATTTTCGTCCAATAATTCCTTCATTTTCTGTTGTAGTTGAAATGCTTCATTTCTTGCTGCTTGTGCAAAATCTTCCTTTTTTGAAGCATAAATAATCCCTCTCGAGGAATTAATCAATAAACCTACATGTCGATTCATGCCATATTTACAAACTTCTTCCAAACTTCCGCCTTGTGCTCCTACTCCGGGAACCAATAAAAAAGAATTAGGAATAATCTCACGGATTTCAGAAAGATATTCGGCTTTAGTAGCTCCAACCACATACATCAGGTTATGTGAATTTTTCCACTCAGTCGAAGTTTCAATCACTTGTTTGTATAATTCCCTTCCTTCTATTTTCAAGGTCTGAAAATCAAATGCACCTTCATTGGAAGTCAATGCCAACATAATAGTATGTTTATCTTCAAACGCCAAAAATGGTTGTACTGAATCTTTTCCCATATAAGGTGCAACGGTAACCGAATCAAACTGTAAATCTTCAAAAAACGCTTTGGCATACATCGAAGAAGTATTGCCGATATCGCCACGTTTTGCATCGGCGATCGTAAAAATATCAGGATAATTTTCGTTGATATAGTTAATCGTTTTTTCTAAAGACTGCCAACCTTTGATTCCATAAGCTTCGTAAAAAGCCGTGTTGGGTTTATATGATACACATAAATCATGAGTGGCATCAATAATCGCTTTATTAAACTCAAATATCGGATCTTCTGTTTGTAAAAGATGCGGAGGAATTTTTTCTAAATCAACATCTAATCCAATACAAAGAAAAGACTTTTTAAGTTTAATCTGCTCGTATAATTGTTTAGTAGTCATGGTAAGCTGTTTATTTTACAATAATGTTTGAGTTTATCTTTAACAAAGCTTGCGTTAATTGTTCATTACTGAGTGGTGCAACGTAAATTTCGTCGTAACCATATTTTATTATTAAACCTTTGGCAGCTAGTGCAGGTTTTACACCGCTCCAAAGTGTTTTATTTTGTTCTATTTCTTTTATCTTTTCAATTTCTATCCTTCCTTTTAAAAAAGCTGATTTGTAATAAAAATATTGTGAATCTATGTAGTAAACCGTAGAAAAATACGCCCAAATAAAAATTATAAATGGTAGAAATGCTGGAATTAGATAATACATTTGATTTAAATCAATTTCGTCTAGCGAATAAATATAAATAGGAAACAATAAACTTATAAATATATAAATCCAAAACTTATCTTTCTTAGCTGTAAACTTTTGTTTCATGACAATGTTAAAAATATTCTTAATGATTACGCTTCATAAAATAGAAAAAAAGCCTCTAAAAAAGAGGCTTTACAAATATAGGAATTAAAATACTTCCGATTCTTTTAATTTTTCGGTATTGGCTACTAATTGTAATTCATCAATGATTTTTTGGATATTGCCATTCATCACACCATCTAAGTCATAAATAGTCAATCCAATACGGTGATCAGTAACACGTCCTTGTGGATAGTTGTACGTACGAATTTTAGCAGAACGGTCTCCTGAAGAAACTTGTGAATTTCTTTTTTTGGCGTCTTCTTCCTGCTTTTTAGCTAATTCCATTTCATACAAACGCGAACGTAATACAGATAAGGCTTTATCTTTATTTTTATGTTGTGATTTTTCATCCTGACATTGAGCAACTAATCCTGTAGGAATATGCGTCATACGAACTGCAGATTTGGTAGTGTTTACCGACTGACCACCTGGGCCTGACGAACAGAATAAATCAATTCGCACATCGTTCATATCAATTTGCACGTCAAATTCTTCAGCTTCAGGCAAAACCATAACAGTAGCTGCAGAAGTGTGTACACGACCTTGAGTTTCTGTTTGTGGTACACGTTGCACGCGATGCACACCTGCTTCGAATTTAAGAGTTCCGTAAACATCTTCTCCGGTTACCTCAAAGATTACCTCTTTGAATCCACCAGAAGTACCTTCATTTACATCAACAACAGAAGTTCTCCAGCCTTTACTTTCACAATATTTTGTATACATGCGAAATAAATCTCCTGCAAAAATCGAAGCCTCGTCTCCACCCGTACCAGCACGAATTTCAACCATAACATTCTTAGCATCCTCAGGATCTTTAGGAATCAACATGAATTTAATTTCTTCTTCCAATTCAGGCAAACGTTCTTCAGCTTCTTCCAATTGCATTTTTGCCATTTCAACCATTTCAGCGTCACTTCCGTCAGCAATTATCTCTTTTGCTTCTTGGATATTCCCTAATGCATTGACAAATTCCTCGCGTTTTTCAACCAAAGCTTTTAAGTCTTTGTATTCTTTATTGAGTTGAACATAACGTTTTTGATCAGCAATCACATCGGGTTGAATGATCAAATCAGATACTTCGTCAAAACGTTGCTTCACATATTGTAAACGATCTAACATCATAAGTTATAGATTTTCAGGTTGCAAATTTACGAAAAAAGTCAATCATATTAAACATTTAATTCAATAAAAAACAACTTAAAATAGATAGAAATAACTTTATTCTTCAAACAAAATTTAATTTAAGAATACTTTTTTATCAATTTTAAAATTTAGTATTCTCAATTCATTACTTTTTATTAAATTCGCTGATTAAAGGATTAACAAGATTTAATATATAAATTATGAATAAAAAAGTTGTCATAGTATCGGCCGCACGTACACCGATTGGTAGTTTTTTAGGAGCTCTTTCAACAGTTCCAGCTCCTAAACTTGGAGCTATAGCAATAAAAGGTGCTTTAGAAAAAATCAATTTAGATCCAAATGAAGTAGATGAAGTTCTAATGGGGAATGTAGTACAAGCTGGTGTAGGACAAGCTCCGGCACGTCAAGCTGCTATTTTCTCTGGACTTTCTAACGAAGTACCTGCTACAACAATCAATAAAGTTTGTGCCTCTGGTATGAAAGCGATCATGCAGGGTGCTCAAGCGATCATGGTTGGAGACGCTGACGTGATAGTTGCCGGTGGAATGGAAAACATGAGCTCGATTCCTCACTATGCAAATTTAAGAAACGGCACAAAATTTGGACCTGCTACTTTTGTTGATGGTATGCAAAAAGACGGTCTAACTGACGCTTATGATAATAATGCAATGGGAGTTTGTGCTGACTTATGTGCTTCTGAATACGAAATTTCTAGAGAAGAACAAGATACTTTTGCAATTGATTCTTACAAAAAATCAGCGGCTGCTTGGGAAGCTGGAAAATTCAATAATGAAATCGTTCCTGTTGAAGTTCCTCAACGCAGAGGCGAACCAATCGTTGTCTCTAAAGACGAGGAATTCACAAACGTGAAACTGGATAGAATACCAACACTAAACGCGGTGTTTACTAAAGACGGTACTGTTACTGCAGCAAATGCTTCAACAATTAATGATGGTGCAGCAGCTGTAGTATTGATGAGCGAAGAAAAAGCTAATAGCTTAGGTTTAAAACCTTTAGCACACATCAAAGGATACGCAGATGCTTCTCAAGAGCCAAAGTGGTTTACCACAGCTCCTTCAAAAGCTCTTCCAATTGCTTTGAAAAAAGCTGGAATCGGTATTGAAGATGTTGATTTCTTTGAATTCAACGAAGCTTTCTCTGTAGTAGGAATCGCAAACACTAAAATTCTTAATATCAATCCAGAAAAAGTAAACGTAAACGGTGGTGCAGTATCTTTAGGACACCCACTAGGATGTTCTGGTGCAAGAATCATTGTTACTTTGCTAAATGTATTAGAACAAAACAATGCTAAAATTGGTGCAGCGGCTATCTGTAATGGTGGTGGTGGTGCGTCAGCATTAGTGATTGAAAGAGCTTAATTCAAAAATTTGAGAAGAGAGGAAGTACTTTTCTTCCTCTCTCTTTATTCGTTTTAATAAAATGTACGCAATCTGTAATTTATCTATTGTTCCTCTTAGAGCTGAAGCTTCCGACCGTAGCGAAATGGTCTCTCAGGTATTATTTGGTGAAACTTTTGAGGTTTTAGAAAAAAACAATAAATGGTCATTCATTCGATTGACACTCGATCAATATGAAGGTTGGATTGATAACAAACAATACCAAGAAATAAGCGCCATTCATTACCAACAATTACAGGAAATTGCTAGAATTTTTAATGCCGATTTAATAGAATACCTCACCAACGAGAATGATCTTCACACTATTTCTTTGGGTGCTGATTTGACTTTTTTACAACACAAAGACATAAACACGCAACAATGGATTTTCGACGGACAATATACTTCGGGAATTCAATCGAGATCGCAATTGTTGAAAATTGCTTTTATGTATTTAAACGCCCCCTATCTTTGGGGAGGTAAAACACCTTTTGGTATCGATTGTTCTGGATTGACACAAATGGTGTATCGTCTCAGTGGTTATTTTATTCCGAGAGATGCTTCTCAGCAAGCAAAAATTGGAGAACCATTAAGCTTTATTGAAGAGAGTAAAGTTGGCGATTTAGCTTTTTTTGACAACGAAGAAGGCAATATTATCCATGTTGGCATCATTATGGAAGACAATTACATCTTACACGCCCATGGAAAAGTCCGTATCGATCGTTTAGACCATTTGGGAATTTTAAACATAGACACCGGAAGGCATACCCACAAATTAAGAGTCATAAAGAAAATTATCTGATTCTAATTACTTTCGTAACTATTATTTAAAACAAACCCTTGGTTTTTCAATCTTCTTTCAAAATGTGTATCTTTGTCAAAACTAAAGTTTATGACAACATTTGAGCAATTCAATTTACCCAAATCATTACAAAAAGCTATAGATGAATTAAATTTCGTCCATCCCACACCTATTCAAGAAAAATCATTTTCCGTAATTATGTCTGGGCGCGATGTGATGGGAATTGCCCAAACTGGAACAGGAAAAACATTGGCTTACCTACTTCCCTTGCTAAAACAATGGCAATTTACAGGAAGTGATCTACCAAAAATTATTGTTTTAGTTCCTACGCGCGAACTTGTGGTTCAAGTTGTAGAAGAAATTGAAAAACTCACTAAATACCTTTCAATTAGAACTTTAGGTGTTTATGGCGGAGTAAATATCAATACTCAGAAGAAAAATATATATGAAGGTTTAGATATCGTAGTGGGAACTCCAGGACGAATTATGGATTTATCCTTGGATAATGTGTTGCGATTTGACAATGTTCAGAAGTTAGTGATCGATGAATTTGATGAAATACTCAATCTAGGTTTTCGATCACAATTGACATCTATCCTTGTAATGCTGAAAAACAAAAGACAAAACATCCTTTTTTCGGCAACAATGACTGAAGAAGTAGATGAAATTTTGGATGAATTTTTCAATTTTCCCGAAGAAGTTTCTTTGGCTCCTTCTGGCACTCCTTTAGAACAAATTCAACAAAGTGCAATTGCTGTTCCCAATTTTCTTACCAAAATAAACATTTTAAAACATTGGTTACATCAAAACGAAAGTATGAGTCGCTTATTGGTTTTTGTGAATTCAAAACGACTGGCTGATTATACTTTGGAATTGATTGAAGAAGAGTTTCCTGAACAATTTGGAACCATTCATTCCAACAAATCTCAAAACTATCGACTGAATACCATGGAGTTGTTTCAAAATGGTACATTGCGAGGTTTGATTACAACCGATATCATGGCTAGAGGTTTGGATATAACTGATATCACGCACGTTATCAACCTTCAACTCCCAGAAATTCCAGAACAATACATTCACAGAATTGGACGTACAGGTCGTGCAGACAAAGATGGGATTGCGATTAGTTTGATTGCACCAAAAGAAGAAGAATTGCAATTGTCTATTGAAGAATTAATGGATTTTGAAATTCCAATGTTGCAAATTCCCGAGGATGTAAAAATTGAAGAAAGAAAACTTGAATTCGAAAAAGACCGAATCAAAATTAAAAAATCGGTTAAACGCGCCGACGAGGAACGCGGTCCTGCTTTTCACGAGAAAAAAGACAAAAATAAAAAAGTGAATTTAGGAGGTCCATCTAAACGTAATCCAAGAAAGACTAAACCAACTAACCGAGCTGCAGAACGAAAAAAAGCTTCAAAAAAAAAGCGTAAATAAATCATTTTAAAATAGAAGTTAAATCAAAAGTGAAAATACATTCCACTAAAGACAACCTGATTGTTCTCTACGAAGACAACCATCTTATTGCTGTCAATAAACGCGTGGGCGACATCGTTCAGGGAGATCAGACTGGTGATAAACCTCTGAGTGAGGTAGTGAAGGAATATCTAAAAGAGAAATACAACAAGCCTGGAGCGGTATTTTTAGGTGTTGTACATCGCTTAGACCGTCCGACTAGCGGTTTGGTTATTTTTGCTAAAACATCTAAAGCATTAAGTCGATTAAACGAAATGTTTAAAGACCGACAAACGAAAAAAACATATTGGGCTGTGGTTAAAAACCAACCACCAAAAGCTAATGATACCTTGACACATTACTTAAAAAGGAACTCAAAAAACAACACATCCAAAGCTTATCAAAAAGAAGTAAAAGACAGTAAAAAAGCAATATTAGAATATAAAATCATAAAAAAACTAGACCGTTATTTTGCTTTAGAAATTGATTTACATACGGGGCGTCACCATCAAATTCGCAGTCAATTAAGTGCTATTGGCTGCCCGATAAAAGGTGATCTAAAATACGGTTTTGACAGAAGTAATCCCGACGGTGGTATTCACCTACACGCACGTGAACTGATCTTCCCACACCCAGTCACAAAGTTGATGACTAAAATAACTGCACCAATTCCCAACGATATTATTTGGAAAAATGTAGAAAAGCAATAAATTAGCATTTACATTAAAAGTTATGTTGATATGAAATGGGAAAGAAAAACCAGTAAAAATTTTCAAGATCGTCGAGGTATGTCCGGCGGTGGAAAAGCAATTGTAGGCGGTGGAATCATTGGGATTGTAGCCCTACTCTTAACAATGTTTGGCGGAGAAACAGGTCAGGTTATAGGAACAGTATTACAACAAACACAAACTACAACCGAAACCTCGGAACCTGTAAAAACACGTGATTTGTCACAAGAAGAAATTACTTTAGGACACTTCTCTGAAGCAGTTTTTGTGTACAATAACGAAACTTGGGCAAAAATATTTCGTTCAAGCGGTCAAAACTATCAAGAACCCGGAATGGTTTTGTTTGATGATAGCGTTCAAACAGCATGTGGTGCAGCTTCTTCTGCAGTGGGACCTTTCTATTGTCCGGCAGACCAAACTGTATACATGGATTTACGTTTTTTTGAAGAACTTCACAGTAGATTTGGAGCTAAAAGAGGAGACTTTGCTATTGCATACGTAATAGCACACGAAGTTGGTCATCACATACAAACAATAATTGGAACCAGTGAACAAATTCATCAAGCTAAACAAGGTCAGAGTAAAGCAGCTGCTAATAAATTATCGGTTGCTCAAGAACTTCAGGCTGATTTTTATGCTGGAATTTGGGCAAGTCACCATAAAGATATACTTGAAGAAGGCGATATTGAATTGGCAATTAGCGCGGCTGAAGCTGTTGGTGATGACGCCATTCAGTCAAAAGTTCAAGGGCATGTTCAACCTGAAACTTTCACTCACGGAACTTCAGCAGAACGTAAATATTGGTTCATGAAAGGTTATAATTCGGGCAACATCAATCTAGGTGATATACAGTTGATTTTTAACAGTATTCAATATTAATTTATTTATTATTTTACACCAATAAATAACTGCTCTAATTATGCAGAAATAAATTTTCTCTGAACACATTGCTAGTATAAAATTGGCAATTAAGAAAAATGCTTCGTATTTTTGCAAAGCATTTTTTTTATATGAATTACGAAATAGACCAAACCAAACTAACTGAACGCATATTAACCATCGTTAAAGCTGTGGGTGTAATTGCCGGCTTATATGTTTTCTTAACCTTTGTGATAATTTTTTTACTCTACACACTAGGTTTTATACAAATGACAGGTTCAACTGAAGCATTATTTCAGATCAACACACCTGAAGGTTTAGAACAGCTTTTGGCGCAGAATTCAACAGAAATCATCATTTTAAATCTTCTAATTTCCATTGTCTTACATTTTTTATTAAGTGGAATCTATGGAATAATTATCAAAAGTGCGACTTCACCGTTTATTGGTTTGGGCGATGCTTTTAAATTGCTTTTCACAGGACGTGGATTCAAAGTTTTATTGTACATTATATTAGCTCAAATTATTATTACTTCAATAAACTATTTTTTCAGCTTCTATGATTTAGCTATGGTTGGTTTTGCTATAGGTGCATTGATACAATTTTTGACATATTTTACCCCCCTTTTAATTTACGTTGAAAACAGTAATTTTTTCAAAGCAATTTTTGAAAGTATTCATTTAATAAATAGTAAACCTTTGTTTTTTATCCCCGTTGTTTTGTTTACTTATATGATCTCTTTATCGGGTGTTTTACTTTTTGGAATTGGTATTATTTTTACTTTGCCTATCAATTTCATCATGGCATACAGCTTGTACTCCATTATAAAAGAAAGTAGAAAATCGAGTGAAATTGAATCTTAACTCACCCAACCGTCTCTATCTAAACTTCTATATTGAATCGCTTCTGCGATGTGTTTGGGTTGTAATTTTTCAGACCCATCCAAATCGGCTATCGTTCTAGAAACCTTTAAAATCCGATCGTATGCTCGGGCTGATAAATTCAGTCGTTCCATTGCTGATTTAAGTAAGCTTAACGATGCTTGGTCTAATTCGCAATAAGTTTTTAATAATTTAGAGTTTAATTGAGCATTATAATGAACTCCTTTTATATCTTCAAAGCGTTCTGCCTGTATCATTCGTGCTTTTATAACTCGTAATCTAATAGCATCGCTGCTTTCAGAAGGTGCACGTTCCGACAATTGCTCGAAAGGCACTGGGCTTACCTCGATATGTAAGTCAATCCGATCTAGTAAAGGTCCAGAAATTTTATTCAGATACCGAGCCATTTCTAAAGCACTAGATTGTGTTAAACTCTTTTCATCCGAAAAATAACCACTAGGGCTTGGATTCATACTTGCAACCAACATAAAAGAGGAAGGATAAGAAACTGTAAATTTCGCTCTAGAAATGGTTACTTCTCTGTCTTCCAAGGGCTGTCTTAAAACTTCTAAAACCTCTCGTTTAAATTCGGGCAATTCATCCAAAAACAGCACACCATTATGCGCTAAAGAAATTTCTCCCGGCTGCGGATAGCTCCCGCCTCCTACTAAAGAAACAGATGAAGCGGTATGATGTGGCGAACGAAAAGGACGTTTTTTAATTAAGCCTACATTTTGAGCTTTGCCAACGATACTGTGAATTTTTGTCGTTTCTAGCGCTTCATCCAATGTCATTGGCGGTAAAATACTCGGAATTCTCTTTGCAATCATGGTTTTTCCAGATCCAGGCGGACCGATTAATAAAATATTATGTCCACCAGCAGCTGCAATTTCCATTGCTCTTTTTATATTTTCCTGGCCTTTTACTTCAGAAAAATCAAGATGTAAAAAATCTTCTTCAACATCAAAGAGTGTTGCTTGATCAACTTTTACTGGTTCTAAAGAGCGTTTACCTTCCAAATGATCTATCAATTCATTCATGTGGGTAATTCCATAGACATTAATTCCTTCAACAATAGCCGCTTCATTTTCATTGTCTTTCGGTAAAAAAATACTTTTAAAACCTTCTTCTTTAGCCTGAATAGCAATAGGCAGCGCTCCTTTTATTGGCTGAACCGAACCATCTAATGACAATTCACCCATTATAATCGTTTCGGAAAAATCAATAGTTGTAATCTGAGAAGATGCAGATAGGATTCCTAATGCAATTGGTAAATCGTAGGCAGATCCCTCTTTTCTTAAATCTGCAGGAGCCATATTAATAGTAACTCGCTTGCCTCTAAGCTGATAACCAATATTGGACAAAGCTGCTGCAATTCGATAGCTACTTTCTTTAATTGCAATATCAGGCAAACCAACTAAATGATAACCAATTCCCTTTTCGATATTCACTTCAATTGTAATAGTAGAAGCCTGTATTCCAAATACAGCACTCCCAAAAACTTTCACCAACATACACCAATTTTTTTCTACGCTTTAAATATATGAAAATAAATTAACAAAAAAGCAACTCGCTATAACTTTGTGGAATAGACTCTATATTTCTGTAGTATGTTTTAAAAAAAAATCAAAAATTGTTAGCTCTGATATTGTATAATTATCAACATTGTAAATATTGTATCGGAATTTGTGGAAATTTTACCCATAAAAAACTCTCAAAATTTGAAAATTTTTTTTTTGAAGCTATTTGTTTTTTTTAACAATAATTTAATCCACCTCAAAAAACTAAAAATCAACTAATTGCGCTATAAAAACCATCATCAACCTAATGTTTTAGTGATCTTTAAAAAAATGGCAATGAATTTGAATTTTAATAGAATCACATAACAACATTCATTTAAAATGATAAGAACAAGCAAAAGCATTAAAGGCTTTTTTTACGGAACTTTCTTTATACTATCAACTAGTATTGTATCTTGTAATATTAGTAACGGTGCTGACAAAGACGACAGTAACGTATTGAGACTTCCGGCGATAGAGATTGATACAACAACTGCATATATTACCAAAGATTATATGGCTAGCATTGAGGGAAAAGTCAATGTGGAATTGCGCCCTCAAGTAGAAGGTATTTTACAAGAAATTTATGTTGATGAGGGAGATTTTGTACAAGCAGGACAAGCGTTGTTCAAAATTGATGGTTCTGCCTATACAGAAATTTACAACAACGCATTGGCAAATGAAAATGTAGAAAAAGCAAAGTTGAAAAATGCTAAATTAGAAATGGACCGTTTGAAGCCTTTGGTAGATAACGAAGTAATTGCACCAGTACAATTAGAAACTGCAAAATCAAATTACGAAGTTGCCAAAGCTTCACTTGCCAAAGCTTCCGCTGCAGTGGGTTCTGCAAAAATTAATTTAGATTTCACTGTCATCAAAGCGCCTGTTAGTGGCTACATTGGTAGAATACCTAAAAGAATTGGAAATTTAGTTTCTAAATCCGACCGTGAACCTTTGACCTATTTATCTGATGTGAGTGAAGTTTATGTCTATTTTGCAATGAGCGAAAGTGATTATTTATACTTCTCAAAAGCAGAAAATCGTATGCACGATTCGCTAGATAACCCTACCTCCTTCGGAAATTTAATGCCAGATGCAACACTTGTTTTGGCAGACGGATTAGAATATAAAGAAAAAGGTAAAATTGATGCCATTAGCGGTCAAATCAACAAAAGTACTGGCGCTATTTCACTTAGAGCCAGCTTTCCAAACTCTGAAGATTTGATGCGATCTGGTAACACAGGAACAATAAAAATTCAAGAAAACCGTAAAAACGTGATCTTAATTCCACATGAAATCACAACAAATATTCAAGACAAAACTTTTGTTTATTTATTAGATGAACATCGCACGGTTTCATTGAGAGAAATTAAGATTAACGGAACAGCAAACAAACATTATATCGTTTCTGAAGGATTAACCCCTGGAGATATTGTTCTGAAAACCGGATTTAATAAATTATCGGAGGGTATGCATGTGATCCCTGAGCTATAAAAAATATCTTCTATTATGTTGAAAAAAATCATTACCAGACCGATATTATCTGCTGTTATATCTATATTATTAGTTCTATTAGGTATCATTTCAAGTCAATTATTATCGGTAACAAGGTTTCCTGAAATAGCACCTCCAAGTGTTACGGTAAGTCTTTCATATCCAGGCGCAAGTGCGGAAACCGTAGCAGAAAGTGTCTTATTACCTATTGAAGAAGCCATAAATGGTGTTGATGGGATGACTTATATTTCTTCCAAAGCCAGCAATAGTGGTTCAGGAACGATTGTTGTTAATTTTGAAGCAGGAATCAATCCAGATCAGGCTGCCGTTAATGTTCAAACAAGAGTTTCAAGAGCTTCAGGACAAATACCTAGCGAAGTGAATGAAGCTGGAATATCGGTCACACCAAGACAAAGTGGTAATATCATGACCATCAATATCTACAGTGATCATCCTGAAGAGATATACGACGAGACTTTCTTACAAGCTTTTTCGCAAATCAACCTCAACAGAGAAATTCTCAGAGTTCCTGGAGTAGCGGCTGTTTCACGTGTTGGTGCGCGAGATTATTCAATGAGAACTTGGCTTAATCCAGAAAAATTAGCGTTGTACAATGTTACACCTCAAGAAGTAATTGCCGCGATTAAAGATCAAAGTTTTGAAATTGCACCTGGAAGATTCGGAGAAACCTCTGATGAAGTTTTTGAAACAACTTTGCGCCATAGCGGACGGTTTAATTTGCCTGAAGAGTACGAAGATTTAGTTATTAAAACCAATCAAGACGGTTCATTTTTATTTTTAAAAGATATTGCAAGAGTCGAGTTTGGCGCTTCTAACGTTGGCAGTGACAATAGTGTGAATGGATATCCTGGTTTAACACTTAATATTACACAAACAAGTGGTTCGAATGCCAAAAATATTGATGTAGGAATACGTAATGTTCTTGAAAAACTGGAACCCACCTTCCCTAGTGGAATAAAATACGAAATTAGTTACTCTGTAAAAGACCAAATTGATGAATCTATAGATCAAGTAAAGACAACCATTTTCGAAGCTTTTTTCTTAGTTTTTATCATTGTTTTTATTTTCTTACAAGATTTTAGATCCACCCTAATTCCTGCACTTGCCATTCCAGTTTCATTGCTTGGAACATTGTTTTTTATCTACCTATTAGGTTTTTCAATCAACATACTTACAATGTTTGCCTTAGTGCTATCTATCGGAATTGTAGTTGATGATGCAATTGTTGTGGTTGAGGCCATTCACGAAAAAATGCACGAAACAGGAATGACAGCCAAAAAAGCTACTTTGGAAACTATGGGCGAAATTCAGAGTGCTATTATATCTATTACGATGGTAATGGCAGCAGTTTTTCTACCTGTGGGATTTCTGCAAGGTCCAGCTGGAGTTTTCTATCAACAGTTTGCATATACTTTAGCAATTGCAATACTTATTTCGGCTGTTAATGCTTTGACTTTTACTCCAGCACTTTGTGCTTTATTTTTGAGAAGAGACCATAGTATCCAGAAAAAATTTAAGTTTAAACAAAAGAAAAAATCAAGATTAATTAGAAAGCTCGAGATCAGTAAAAAAAGGTTTTTCAAGAAGTTCAATAACTCTTTTGAAAAGTTCACTCATTTTTATGTAAAAGTAGTTCAGAGAATGCTGCATAGAGTTGCTTTATCTATGGCAATAATGTTAGGAATTATTTTATTAGGTGTTGGATTAATGGCAAAAACTCCTACCAGTTTTATCCCTACAGAAGACGACAGCTTTTTAACTTATTCGATCACCATGCCGCCAGGTTCTTCATTGGCGCGTACAAAATTGGTGTTGGCACAAGCTGACAGTGTTTTAAAAAATCGTCCCGAAATTGCAGGCATGACCAATATTTCAGGTTACAACGCTATTGACGCTGCCACAAGTCCTTCTTTTGCTGTTGGATACATCAATCTAAAGCCTTACAAAGAACGAGGAAAGGTTAAAAACATACATGAAATCATCAACTTATATCAAGAAGAATTAGACAAATTAAACGAAGGTAGCTTTAGTGTTTTTCCGCGACCAACTGTACAAGGATTTGGTGATTTTAGCGGAGTTGAATTCGTACTTCAAGATCGATTAAATGCAGGGTTTGATAAATTCGACGGGGTTGCACAAGAGATCATACAAAAACTGAACGAACGAGAAGAAATCAGTAATGCTTTTACGTCTTTTAACGCCAATTTCCCTCAATATGCTTTAGATATCGATTACAATAAAGCCAAAGCTTTGGGTGTAAACATTAAAGATTTAATGAATACTATTCGTGCTTATTACGGAAGAGTTCAAGCAGGTGATTTCTCTCGTTTCGGCCGTCAATACCGCGTTTATATGCAAGCAGATGTAGACTTTAGAAATGCACCAGATACATTTAATTCTATTTTTGTTAAAAATAATAAAGGAGAAATGTTACCGGCCAATACTCTAGTAAAACTTCGTAGAATTTACGGACCCGAAACCGTGAATCGTTATAATTTATTCAATGCTATTTCTATAAAAGCGACACCTGCAGACGGATACTCAACTGGTGATGCCATACAAGCGATCGAAGAAGTTTCGCAGGAATTGCCAGGAAATTATTCTTATGAATTCACAGGAATGACCTTGGAAGAAAAAACTTCTGGTAATCAATCGCTTTATATTTTTGGTATCAGTATTATGTTTGTGTATTTCCTATTGGCGGCACAATACGAAAGCTTTTTACTTCCAGTAGCAATTTTACTTTGTGTACTTACTGGTTTTTTAGGAGTCTATGGTTTTATCAATTTAGTAGGTTTAGAAAACAATATCTATGTACAAGTCGGCTTAATTATGCTCATTGGTTTATTAGCCAAAAATGCTATTCTAATTGTCGAATTTGCCCTGCAAAGGCGAAAGAAAGGACTTTCAATACTTCAGTCATCAGTGGAAGGTGCTAAAAAGAGATTACGTCCAATCTTAATGACTTCTTTTGCATTTATTGCAGGTTTGGTTCCGTTGATGTTTACTGTTGGACCATCGGCTATCGGAAATCATTCAATTAGTATTAGTGCAGCTGGCGGAATGTTTGTTGGTGTGGTTTGCGGAATTTTCTTTATTCCAATACTATTTTATGTATTTCAGACATGGGACGAACAACTAAAATCTAAAATTACTTATGAAGAAGATTAAAATAAACATCGTTTCAATTGCATTACTAAGCCTTGGTACAATTACACTTTGGTCTTGCGGTTCCTTACAAAAAAACACCTACGAATACAACATAGAAGTACCCGATACTTATTCACATCAAGACAGTATTTTCAACAATGATACTGTCAACATTGCAATGGTTCAATGGGAAAAATTCTTCAATGACGAACAATTAACCAAATTGATTCATAAGGGTTTGGTTCACAATTTTGATTTAAAAAACGCTTTAAAAACCATTGAAATTGCTGAACTTAGAAGCCAACAAGCTAAACTTAATTGGTTACCTAGTGTAGATGCAACTATTGGAAATTTAGCCTATCAATACCGTTCTGAAAATTTTTATAGTAATCCGAACGCCAGTTGGCATGAAAACAGTGGAAAAGAGCCTCCAAAAAATTTGTATAATTATACCAATCAGCACATCAGTGGACTTTTCTTAAGTTGGGAAATTGATGTTTGGGGGAAATTTAAAGATCAAAAAAACATAGCCTTAAACGATTATCTTCAAACCCAAGAAGCAAGAAAGGCGATTCAAACGCAATTGATTTCTCAAATTGCTGAAGGTTATTACAACTTAATTCTTCTGCACGCTCAACTAGACGTGGCTCAAACCAATTTTGATCTTTCAAAAAACACGCTAGAGATTATGCAGTTGCAATACGAAGCTGGACAGATAACCGCACTTGCAAAACAGCAAACCAAAGCACAGATGCTGACTGCAAAAGCGCTTATCCCTTCTCTGAAACAACAAATTGCATTACAGGAAAATCAACTAAACTATTTAGTAGGAAGTTTCCCAAAAACTGTAGACATCTCATCTAAAAAGTTAGAGAATTACTTTTACCAAGATCAATTGTCAGAAGGAATTCCCCTACAAATTCTATCTAATCGACCAGATATTCGTGCTGCAGAACTAGATTTATTAAGCGCAAATGCTGAGGTTGGTGTTACTCAAAAACAACGTTATCCTTCAATCAAAATAGATTTAGGCGGAGGTGTTAACAGCATGTTGCCCGAAAATTGGTTTAATGTACCTGGTTCCCTTTTTGGATCGGTGATTGGTGGAATCACAGCTCCTGTTTTCAAAAAGAAAAAATTGAAAACAAATTATGAAATTGCTGTAAAACAAAGAGAAATGAAAGAAATTTCGCTTCAACAAAAAGTTCATAATGCCATTATGGAAGTAACAGATGCATTGGTAGTTTTAAAAACAATAGACGAACAATTAGCAATTGCAGAAGAACAAGTTATCAATTCAAGTCTTGCAGTTAGACAATCTAATTTGCTTTTTAACAGTGGTTTTGCAACTTATCTTGAAGTTATTAATGCACAACTAAGTGCTTTAGAAAACGAGCTTAATTTAAACACTCTCCGAAAAAATAAATTAACTGCTCGAATTAGATTATATAAAACATTAGGCGGAGGTTGGAGATAAAGCAGATAACATAACTAAAAAACTCCTCCAACATTCTTTATTGATACAGATTGATAAAAACTAGCTCACGAAGCATCTGTTTGGTATTTCTGAACAGGTGCGCATCGATAAACCAATAATTCCTTGCCCCTTCCTACTCCTTTCCCAAAGAATTGCCTATTTTTGCTTTATTCATCAAATTTCATATAATTCTTATGGGTAATTTAACATTGCAACATCGAGGTTTACAGTTAGCTTTTTTAATGTTTTTTTCAATTTCAACATTTTTGGGTCAAGAGAAATCCTTGCCTGAAAACTTTGATCAATGGATTGAATCTGGTAGAACCGAATGGGACATACCAGGCATGGCAGTCGGAATTGTAAAAAACGGTGAAGTAATCTACGCTAAAGGTTTTGGTGAAAAGCGCCTAGGAGAAGGTGATAAAGTTGATGCGAATACTATTTTTAGTATTGCTTCGGTTAGTAAAAACATGACTGCAGCGGCTTTAGGAATTTTGGTCGACGAAAACAAAATCAGTTGGGACGATAAAATCACTCAACATATTCCTTGGTTTCAAATGAAAGATCCTTGGATTACGAATGAAATGACCATTCGAGATGTTTTGACACATCAAGTTGGTTTAGGTAGGATTTTGGGCAACAGACTACAATTTATGACACAAAGTGAAAGAGATAGTATTCTATATACCGTTAGACATATGGATTTAGAATCCTCTTTTCGATCAAAATTTGTCTACAATAACGTTATGTATTCATTGGCAGGACAAATCATTGAATATACCGATGGTAAAACTTGGGACGATTTTCTAAAAGAAAGATTGTTCCAACCACTTGAAATGAATAATACTACAACTAGTATTACCCAGATTAAAAACACAGATAATCAAGCCTATCCACACCAAGAAATAGACGGAAAAGTTATTCCCATTCAACGAAGAAATTGGGACAATGCAGGACCAGCCGGTGGCGTAAATTCTACTGTAAATGATTTGAATAAATGGTTAATAATGCAACTACAAATTGCTGGCAGTTTTAAAGATAAAACAATTATCAGTCCAAAACAAATGACAGAAATACAGAAACCGCAGGTGCTTCGCTCGCACGCAACGGCACTTTCGTCTCATGCTTCTTATGGTTTAGGATGGAACATCTTAGATTACAAAAACCATCGAGTTATTACACATGGTGGTGCAACCGACGGTTTTATAACTGCAATGTATTTAGTTCCAGAATTGGAATTAGGCGTGGTTGTTCTTACAAATACATTCAATAATTTCGCAGATGCTGTTTCATATCAGGTGATGGATGCTTTTATAGATAAAAACGATAAAGATTGGAATCAAGTTTATCGCAATAATTACAATCGTGCCTACGAACGAGCTACAAAAGCCCGCAATGCCATTCATGATGCAAGAGTAAAAAACACTAAAACCAGTTTATCTTTAGATGCTTATACAGGAACTTATTATTCCAAAGCCTATGGAAAAGTTGAGGTAAAACGCGACGGAAATCAATTGAAAATTCAATTTTGGAACACCAAAGATTTAGAAGCTCAACTAGAGCATTGGCACTTTGATACGTTTCGCGCTGTGTGGAATAATCGTGCTCAAAGAGAAGAATTCATGCAATTTCACCTTGGTAAAGATGGAAAGATTGAAGCATTAGACTTTGAATTTGTACTTAGACCTATGTTGTTGCAAGTAGGTGCTTACCCATCGAATTACACACACACCGAAAGATTTTTGAAGCAGTAACTCATGAAAGCGAAGTTCATTATTGTTTTATTACTTATATTAACATCTTGTGCCAGTCATGACAAGCAAAATAATCATTATCACAATTTAATTGCTCCAAAAGAATTAATAAAAGATGTAGACTATGTGCAAAAAAATTTAGAAATAATGCACCCAGATTTGTATTGGTATATTTCAAAAAATGATCTTGATTTTAAGTTTGATAGTCTCAGAAACACTTTGAATAAATCTTTGACACCCAACGACTTTTTTATGAAAATCAGTCCGATAGTGAGCTCAATTGGTCAAGGACATTTAAGTATGAGTATGGTCAGTTTAACTTCGCCTGATTCTTTAAAAAAGAAGTATAAAAACTCCAAACATCCATTAGACGGTTTTGAATTTGAATATCATGATGACAGATTATACATTAAAAACATTTATTCTAAAAAAGATACAGTTTTACAACCGGGATCAGAAATTTTAAGTATAAACGATTTAAAACCTCGAGATATTTTCAATAAATACCGTAAAACTTTTACTTCAGACGGCTATAATCAAACAGCGATTCCCAAATTTTTTGGGCTAAGATTTACCAATTATTTGGTTGCAGAAGTAGGGTTTGCAGACAGCTTGAATCTACAAGTTTCTTGTGCCGATTCAATTTTTTCTCACACTTTGATCAGGTCTTTCAAAACCAAGCCACAAGAGTTGGATAAAACTACCGATAGTTTGGCTATAGATGAAAAAAAAGACAAACAGCTAACTGAAAATGAATGGACAAAGAAAGAGTTGAAAGCTCGAAAACAAGCAAAACATGCAGAAAGAAAAGCGCTAAACCGTAAAAAAAGATGGTTTGGATATGACAATAAGTCTAAAGCGTTTATAAAAAATCTTTCATATCCTATTGCTAAAGACAGCACAATTGCTCTTTTAAAAATAAAGAATTTCACCAAAGGAAAAACAAAAGTTTATGACCAAATTTTTTCCGAAATAGCCAACAACAATGTCACTTCGTTGATAATTGATTTACGTGGAAACCCAGGTGGAAGACTTAATGATATTTATAGACTTTCACAGTACCTAAACGATAGTACTTATCGATTTATTCAACCAGCAACTATTACCAAAAGAAATTCTTTTTTCCATATTTTTAAAGGTCAATCTGTTTCTACTAAAATATTGGGTGCTCCGTTTATCGGTGTCTATGCTGCAATCCGTGGATTAACAGCAAAAAAATTAGATGACGGTAGTTTTCAACTTCCCTTGAAATCTTCTAAATTAACACAACCACAATCACTCAATTTTCAAGACAACCTTTATGTAATTACTGATGGAATGACTTTTTCTGCAGCTGCAATAATTTCATCACATTTGAAAGGGAGAAAAAAAACTGTATTTGTAGGTAATGAAACAGGTGGTGCTTTTAACGGGACGGTAGCTGGAATTATGCCTGTTTTAAAATTACCTCATTCAAAACTTAAAATCCGAATAGGATTGATGACTATTAAACCAGTACAACAAACCGATATTGAAGGCTTTGGGGTAGAACCCGATGTGATAATTTTACCAAATATTGAAGAAATTGTAAATAAAGACGATCCAGAATTACAATGGATTTTAAAAGATATATCAGAAAAAAGGAGTGGTTTATAGCCCTCCTTTTTCGTTTTTATCTTCAACCAATTATTATTTAAAAAATAAGTCCAAAAATATTATTCCTTTATCTGTGGATACGCCCATTTATATTTTACTGCTAAAATTCTAATTAAAATAATGGTTGCAGCTGTAGCTATGTAAATAAGATCGCTGTTTACTGAAAGAAATTTTAAAATAAAAAACATAATACCGCCAACAATACAAGCTGTAGCATAAATTTCTTTTCTAAAAATAACCGGAATTTCGTTGCATAAAATATCTCGAGTCACCCCACCGAAACAAGCCGTAATGGTTCCCAACAAAATACAAATCACCGGATCCAGATCAACCGTAAGCGCTTTTTCAATTCCCACAATTGTAAAAATTCCAATTCCAATAGTATCAAACAGAAATAAAGAAGTGCTAAAAACACTTAATCTTCTCCTAAAAAACATTGCTATGAATGAACTTGCAATAACAATATAAAAGGTTTGTAAATTTGTTAACCAAGTTACAGGAGTATTTCCTATTAATAAATCCCTAAGCGTTCCACCACCTAAAGATGTAGCTAAAGCAATAATTAAGACACCAAAAAAGTCAAACTTTTTTTTGATGGCTACTAAACTTCCAGAAATAGCAAATGCAATTGTTCCGACAATATCTAAAGTTGAAAAGATCATTATTGGCGTGTTAAATAATTAAAATATTTGATTCATGCTTATAGCTAAGTTTTTTTAGAACTTAAAAAGTTTAAAATTAAATAATAAACATAAAATAATATTATTGATTTACTTATAAAATTACAAAGTAGCACATAATCAATTGATAATCTATAGCAAATATTTGTAATTTCAATTGAGAGGTACGATTTTTAGCTTTTTCAGCATTTTTTAGATATATCGAGGCTCCTTCGTTTGATTCAAAACTATTCTTATTGCAAATTTAATCAAATTTTGGATAGTTGGTTGCTATCTTCGTTACACCTAAAATGAACGTTAAAAATATTCACTTCACACCTTTAATTTTTTATGAAAAGATACATTTTTTTTATCAATCTATAATTAGGAAATTAATTACAATATTTTGCAAAGTATGTAACATTATATCAGTCATTATTTTTACTTTAGCCTTATGAGAGAAATTACCTTCGTTAAAAAAAATGGTTAGATTTAGAACAGCAATTGTCTGAACAAATAAACTTTTATTGATAAGATTACTAACTATTTTCAACGGAATGAAAATTCAGCACATCTAAAAGGTAATTACATGAAATTAAAAAACTTATAAATTTTATAATGAAAGAAATTAGCAGCGTTCACAACCCTTTAATCAAACTAATTGTTCAACTACAAGAAAAGAGTAAAATTCGAAAAAATTTGGGATTGTTCATCATTGAAGGAATGAGGGAAATAGAAATTGCTCTTAATAATACGTATGAGTTTCAACAATTACTTTATTGTAATGAACTCGCAGACTCTAATTTATTTGAAAAACTTATACAAAAAATACAGCCTTCAACCGAACTAATTTCAATAAGTAAAGAAGTTTATCAAAAAATAGCATACCGAGAAAGCACCGAAGGAGTTTTAGCAATTGCAAAAATTAAATCTCACGAAATACAGAATATTGAATTGCCCGAAAACCCTTTAATTGTTGTTTTAGAATCTTTAGAAAAACCAGGTAATATTGGGGCAATTTTAAGAACCGCAGACGCTGCTAATGTAGACGCAGTTTTCATAGCCGACCCCAAAACCGACCTGTACAATCCCAACATAATTCGTTCAAGCGTTGGAGCCGTCTTTACCAATAAAATTATTGTAGCAAACTCAGAAAATTTAATAAATTTGCTTAGTATTAAAAATATTCCTATTTTTAGTGCCATATTACAACAAGCTGTGCCGTATTATACTGTAGATTATTCAAAAGGAGCTGCTATAGTGATGGGGACAGAGTCTACGGGACTTAGCGAAGAGTGGCGAAAAGCTTCGCATTCAAACATCATTGTTCCCATGCAGGGACAGATTGATTCAATGAATGTTTCAGTTGCCACGGCTGTGATTATTTTTGAAGCAATAAGACAAAAAGCAATTTAATTGTTAACTATTTAAAATAATTATTTACATTTATAGAAAATTAAAATTTATGAGAAAAAACATATTAAAAGTATTTTGCGGATTAGGTCTGTTGTTTAGTGCAACAACGGCTCAGGCACAAATTATTCATAAAAACGAGCGTTTCATCATAGATTATAATTGGAGAATTAGTGCCAATTACAACATGATGGACTTTAACTTTAATTATTCTTTAATTCCAGAAGGTTCTAGCATGATTTCTGGAGGTATTCCTGTAAAAGTAATTTTAGGTTACGAATTTGCAAGAAACTTATCGTTTGAAGTTGATTTTTCTATGAATGAAATGGAAGAAGGAAACAGTATGAATGGAACTTTAGTTTCTGAAACAATTAAAGTGGCTTCATTCAACGGTTCTTTTGCCTATAGTTTAGGTGGTTTGTTTAATCTTCCTGTAGTTGATCCTTACATTAAAGCCGGTATTGGACACTTAAGACTGAACGAGGTCGATTTAACAATGGCAAGTGTTGGAGGTGGAATTCATTTTTGGATTGCCGATATTCCTGCTACCAAAACATCACATTATCATCACGACCGAAGCTTTAGACGTTTAGGTTTGACGGTTGAAGCAATGGGCAGATCCAACATTTCTACAGATGGTCCAGGATCTCACGCACAATATTCTGCAGGTGTTTTTTACACTTTTTAATAGATGAAAACATATATAAATATAAAAGGAGCTTTAATTGCTCCTTTTTTTATTTTAAAACAAAACCAATTAAAAAAATTAGTATCTAGTAAGATTTTTTCAATCGATCTAAATTGATTTTATTGTCTCTATCTTTAATTGTTTCACGCTTATCATAGAGTTTTTTCCCTTTTGCTAATGCAATTTCTACTTTTGCCAAACCCTTTTCATTGGTAAATAAACGCAACGGAACAATGGTAAGCCCTTTATTTTGTAAACTTCTCTGCAAGGATTTTAATTCCTTTTTACTCAAAAGTAATTTTCTCTCACTCTTAGCTTTGTGATTGTAATGCGTACCATAAGCATATTCTTCGATATGAGAATTTATCATAAACAATTCGCCATTGTGAAATTCACAGAAACTTTCAGTTACAGAAGCTTTACCCAAACGAATGGATTTAATTTCAGATCCTTGTAAAACAATTCCAGCTGTGTACTTCTCTAAGATTTCATATTCAAATCTAGCTCTTTTGTTTTGTATGTTGACATTTTTTTGCATAACTACAAAGTTAATAAAAGTTGAATACTTGTAAAAGAAAATGAAAGGCTTAACTTGAAAAAATATTAACTGTTGTTGGTTTCAATTATATTTCAATATTTGTGTTGGTTTGGAACCAATCACGAACGTTAAAAAAAAGTAGCAAGTGGATTCTTGCTACTTTTAATTTACCTTATTCTTTTAATGAAGAGTCTGTGTGTTTAATCATCACTTTCAAGCTTTCTTCATCCTCTATTTTATCCATCAACAACACGTCATTTTCATGTATATTTCCGTTGATGATCTCTTCTGCCAACAAATCCTCAACATATTTTTGAATTGCACGTTTCAATGGGCGTGCACCGTATTGTTTATCGAAACCTTTTTCTGCAATAAACTCTAATGCCTTAGGTGTTAGTTCTAAATCGTATCCTAAACCTTTGACACGTTGGTAAACTTTTTCGATTTCAATGTTGATGATTTGATGAATGTGTTCTTTTTCAAGTGAATTAAAAACAACTACATCATCAATTCTATTTAAAAATTCTGGAGCAAAAGCTTTTTTCAATGCATTTTCGATCACAGATTTTGATAATTCATCTTGCTGTTCTTGTTTTGCTTTAGTACCAAAACCAACTCCAGTGCCAAAATCTTTCAATTGACGAGCACCTACATTAGAAGTCATCACGATAATTGTGTTTCTGAAATCGATTTTTCTACCCAAACTATCGGTTAAATAACCATCATCCAATACTTGCAACAACATGTTGAATACATCGGGATGTGCTTTTTCAACTTCATCTAGGAGTACAACCGCATAAGGTTTTCTACGAACTTTTTCAGTCAATTGTCCACCTTCTTCATAACCTACATATCCTGGAGGCGCACCAACTAAGCGTGAAATCGCAAATTTTTCCATGTATTCACTCATATCAATACGGATAAGAGCGTCTTCAGAATCAAAAACTTCTTTTGCAATTACTTTCGCCAATTGTGTTTTTCCAACACCTGTTTGTCCAAGAAAAATAAATGATCCAATAGGTTTGTTAGGATCTTTCAATCCTGCACGATTTCGTTGAATTGATTTAGCTATTTTAGCAACAGCTTCATCTTGACCTATAACTTTACCTTTGATGGCTTCTGGCAATTTCGCTAATTTTTTACTTTCTGCCTGTGCTATTTTATTCACAGGAATACCAGTTATCATAGAAACTACATCGGCAACATGTTCTTCGGTAACAGTAATTTTGTTGTTTTTTGAATCTTCTTCCCAACGTTCCTGAGCAACAGCTAAATCGTTTTCAATACGTTTTTCATCATCTCTAAAAGCAGCAGCTTCTTCGTATTTTTGACGTTTAACAGCATCTGATTTTTTCTCACGAACTTCTTCCAATTCACTTTCCAACTTCAAAATATCATCCGGAACTTCAATATTAGTAATATGCACTCGCGAACCAGCTTCGTCCAAAGCATCGATGGCTTTGTCTGGAAGAAAACGATCTGTCATGTATCTGCTGGTCAACTTTACACAAGCCTCTATCGCTTCTGCAGTATAGATAACATTGTGATGGTCTTCATACTTTTCTTTGATATTGTTCAGAATAATAATTGTTTCTTCTTCAGAAGTAGGTTCAACAATTACCTTTTGAAATCTACGCTCTAAAGCACCGTCTTTTTCAATATGCTGTCTGTACTCGTCTAAAGTAGTTGCGCCAACACACTGAATTTCTCCACGTGCCAATGCTGGTTTAAACATGTTGGAAGCATCTAATGAACCAGTGGCACCACCTGCACCAACAATAGTATGAATTTCATCAATAAAGAGGATGATATCGTCGTTTTTCTCCAACTCATTCATCACAGCTTTCATCCGTTCTTCAAATTGACCGCGGTATTTTGTACCTGCAACCAAACTGGCAAGATCCAAAGTAACCACGCGTTTGTTAAACAAAATACGGGATACTTTTTTCTGAATAATTCTCAAAGCTAAACCTTCTGCAATAGCAGATTTACCTACACCTGGTTCTCCAATTAAAAGCGGATTATTTTTCTTTCGACGTGATAAAATTTGAGAAACACGTTCAATCTCTTTTTCTCGGCCCACCACAGGATCCAATTTACCTTGTTCAGCCATTTCAGTTAGATCACGACCAAAATTATCCAGCACTGGTGTTTTGGATTTCTTCGCACCAGGCTTGTTTTGAGTTGGTCCACCTACACCACCTGACAAACTGTCACTTCTCTCGTCATCATCAAAAGCGCTATTGGTAGGTTGATCATCTGAAAGGCCAGAATCTGAAAGTAAACTTACAAATTCAGCTTTAGCACTTTCATAATCTACATTACATCTACTCAACAAAATCGTAGAAGGGTCTTCTGAATTTCGAAGAATCGACATTAATATGTGTCCAGTATTTACAGTATCTGTTTTATACAATCTTTTTTCCAAAAAAGCTCTTTTCAATGCGTTTTCGGCTTGTCTTGTAAGATGAATATTCTTTTTCTCGGCATGAATCATTTTATTGGGATTCTCAGGGATCATCGCTTCAAAGCGGTTTCTCAGAAAATCTAAATCAATTGATAAATTTTCCAATATAGTTATGGCTTCTCCCGTGTTTCCACGTAAAATGCCCAACATAATATGCTCGGTTCCAATATAATCGTGCCCTAAACGTAAAGCTTCATCTCTACTGAAAGTAATTACTTCTTTTACTCTTGGTGAAAAATTATCGTCCATTTTTTTTATTATTTAGGGTTTCCCCTTGTATATAGCAAATTTCGTACCTCATTTAATTTTGTCAGTTATTAGACAAGACTAAAATAAATAGTTTTTTTGTAAAAAACTATTGAAACCACTATTTAATCTATTATTTATTCCATTATCCACCTACTCGCTTGACTTTATAACCTTTAGTTTGTAGCCACTCCATAATTTTATCTCGAAAATTTCCTTGTATAATGATTTCACCATCTTTTACACTACCTCCTACTCCACAATGTGTCTTAAGTTGTTTTGCCAATTGCTTTAAATCATCCACGGTTCCTTCGAAACCTTTGATAACTGTAACAACTTTTCCGCCTCGATTTTTTTTATCTAAATGCGCCTCTAACCTTTGTTCCTCTGGATCCAAAGTTATTTCTTCTTCAATTGGATTTAAATCAAACTCTTTATCAGTAGAAAATACAAATCCGCCTAAATCCTCTAAACTCAATTTTTTTTTCGCCATTTTTAAAATCAATTTTACAATTCAAAGATACATAAACTTCTAATTTCTTTATTACAACTATTAATCATTTATATGATTCGATGATATGCATTAAATATAAAATATCCACAGAATGTCAACCGCTATCTACACAATTTTTAGCAGTAATTTATAGTTACTAATTAGAGACTTGTATTTTTAGTTCTAAAAGAAATCATAAAGTTTTTAATTAATACCTAAATCATTAATCTATACTTTTAAAAAATTCTTCAAACCAAATTAAAATAGTATTTTTACATAAATTTTATTCAAACTATGAAAACCGTAAGAATTGTAGGTGTGCCAGAACATTTTAATTTTCCTTGGCAACTCTCTCTGAATGAAGGACTTTTTGATGAAGCAGGCATTGATGTACAATGGACCGATATACCGCAAGGAACTGGAAGAATGTGTGAAATGTTGCGAAATGGTGAAACCGATATTGCAGTTATTTTAACAGAAGGAATTATGAAGGACATTGCCAATGGTAATGAATCTTATATTTTACAGACATTTGTTCAATCCCCTTTGCAGTGGGGCATCCACGTGAATGCGAAAAGTAATTACGAAACCCTAGCCGATCTGAGAGGAAAAACAGCTGCAATTTCTAGACTTGGTTCAGGTTCTGAACTTATGGCTTTTGTAAACGCTTCTAATCAAAATTGGAATTTTGACGAATTAAAATTTGAAATCGTACATACTCTGGATGGTGCTGTAGAAGCTTTGAGTCAAAACAAAGCAGATTATTTTATGTGGGATCGATTTATGACGCAACCCATAGTGGATCAAGGTATTTTTAGACGCATTGATGTTTGCCCAACTCCGTGGCCATGTTTTGTGATTGCTGTTCGTAAAGAATTTTATGATAACAACATTGCACTAGTACAACACACATTGGAAATTGTGAATCGCACTACAGAAGAATTTAAAATGATCCCTAGCATCGACCGAACTCTAGCAAGTGTTTTCGATCAAAAAATAGAAGACATTCAACAATGGCTTCAGATTACCGAATGGTCACAAAAGAAAATGACCGAAGCTGCGTTTAACAAAATAGTTCAAGATTTAATAAAATTCAACATCATTAAAAAACCCTTGAAATACACCGACGTCATTATTTGATGGTCAATGAAAAATTCAGAAGTAAAAATAGTAAGACTTTTAAGTAAAATCTATGTTCCAAAACCTTGGGACACTATAGCTATTATACTTCTTTCACTTTTAATTCTCATTCCGGTGTTTATCATTTTACATCAAAATTTAATAGACCCGGAATGGCCTTTTCATCTCGACCGAATTTTACTTTTTTTAGCAATAACAACCTTAGTTACATTTTTACTAAAATCGGTAAAAAAATTCCTCTTTTTGGTAGTAATCATTTATTGCATAGTACTTTTATACGGCACCATGTTTGCTGGATATGGTTTTAAATCTGTTTATGAGGACTATCGTTCGATGATCTATGCGATGAGCGACAATCCTAATCCGCAAGACATTATTGTTTCTAAATTGCTTCCTTTTCCTAATAAATCCAAGGTATTAAAAGCAATTGAATACGACAAACCCGAAGTTCGAAATTTTGCTTTAATGTCTACAACTAAACATTTTAGAAGTGTTAAAGGATATCAACAATATAGGCAGATCATTCAGTGTTTTGCGATTTTTAAAGAAATTCAAAATCGTTGGAATTATGTGAATGATCCAAAAAACAGAGAATATATTGCAACAGCTTCAGAATCCTTACTTCATTTTTCAGGTGACTGCGACGACCATGCGATATTGATGGCAGCCGCGGTTCGAGCAATTGGAGGAACACCCAGGTTGATTCACACGAAAGAACATATGTACCCAGAAATGCTCATTGGCTCGAAAGCTGATTTAGAAAACATTATTTACTTAATCAAAGAAGTATTATTTGTAAAGGAAACAAAAGGAAAAACAATTCATTATCATATAGATGAGCGAGGTCAAGTTTGGCTGAACTTAGATTACACAGCAAAATATCCAGGCGGACCATTTATGTCGGAAGAGATTTTAGGAGAACTAACTTTAAATTAATTTTTTGACCTATACATTTACCTTCCATTTATTATTTGGTGTTGATACCAAGGCATAGTTTCATTCCCATAACTGATGCCATAAGAGCTTGTATTAACTATTTCCAATCTTCTTTTTAGTAAAGGATTAGATTTTAATTTAACAATGGCATTAATTCAAATTTATTCAAATAAATTTTCAGTAATAAATTTTCCAGTGTTTGCCATTATTGTCATATCAAAAATAAAATAAGCTCCACTGACTTTGATTACAGAGTTCGTCTGTAAAGCAAAGTAACTTTTATACCAAGTTCTCTGGCTAATTCAGAAATATTAGTTCTTTCGTTGCTTAATGCAACTGCTTTCGATTTAAAAGCTGAATCATAAATTTTTCTTCCTTTTTTCATATGTCAAAAATAAGATTTTATGCTTAACTCTAACTGGAAGCTAAGTTAGTATATCCAGTATACCATACCCACCAAACCCATCAGTATAGTATTTTAGGATAAATTATGCTCTATATAGGCTGAGATTATAGGATACAAAATTATAATTAAAAAATATCCGACTATTATCCAACCTCTTTTCTTTTTTAAGTTTAGAGGCTCATCAATGTAATTTTGTTTAATCACCTCCAATCTCTTTTTGTTGTATCGGAGAAAAACAAATCCGAAAATAATTAGCAATATTATGAAATAATCTATTTTACTTATGGTTGGAAATTTATAATATCCAATATCTTCGATAAGATAAGAAAAATCCATAATTGTAACAGAAATTACTACAGTTAAGAAAGAACAAGACATAAACATGGGCATGTCTTTCTCCCTTTTTTCATACCACCTAAATATTCTTAAAAATAAATAATCTAAATATTTCATAAAATTTATTGATTAAAATAACCCTCTATATGTTGCCCTAAATTCTGCCCTGTGTGCTGTTCTAGCAAGTAATTAGTGATAAAATAAACACCACCAATTACTTGACCCCAATCCGGAATCAGCTTTTGCGATTATCTAAATTTATAGTTTGCCTTGATTCTGAAGCATTTTTATAAACATCCCAGAAACAAGTAAAATAAAAGCTATTAGAGGAAATAAGATTGCTAATAAATTACTACTCTCTTTCAATCTATTGTCTTCAATTACTTTCTTATATTTATTCTTATAAAAGAATTTCACATATAAAATGACCAAGAAACCTATAAGTATTATTATAGAAAATAATATAAATAAAGAATCGGGTATTAAAAGGATATCAGGTATGAAAATAATTTTCATGAAAAATACAGCAAAGTAATATAATACTGATATAAAAGCAATCATTAATGCGGCGGTAAATACTGCTATATCATCGTTTCCCACCCAAACTTGGAACCTATAAAATTTGTAATATAAATATTCTAAAAATCTCATATATATATATAAAATTAATATGTACTACCATACCCATCGGTTGCCCCCGCTACCGCACGACCCGAGCTTGCGAATTGGCGAAGCAATCCTTTCGTGTGGTAGCGGGGCTTTCAGAATACAATCTACCCAAATTTTATAATATAAATTCATATGATGTTAGAATTTTTAAAACTTTCCTGGTCTAAAAAATGCTACTGCAAAAATTGACAAAAAAGATATTGCGACATAAAGAGACACAATAATATTTCCCTTTATTCTTTTTCTATTACTTTCTTGAGAATACTTTTTTAATATTAATTCTATTCGCTTTTTATTAAAATAAAAAGTGGTCAAAATAATACAAGCAACTACTGATAAACCAGCTTGGTGTTTATTTGAATAAAACGGCAACAAATCTAATTTAGCTAAAAAACCAACTATAACAAAAATGTTTAAAGCTATTAATCCGCCAAAAGAAACTGCAGTCATAAACATTGGCATATCATTAAGAGAAGATTTTAATGATGCTTGATATAGTTTATAATATAAATAATGAAACATTTTTAAATAATTTATTGATTATCTATCCATTCATAAAGTTGATCACCCTATATCATATCGACTGCTCCGATACCCAGAGATATAGCCCAACCGACACCAGGTATAAATACAGCACCTATTGCAAGCCCTTGAACTGCAAGGCGAGTTGCATTTCCTGCGGTGGGGTTTTCGTACAATTGATAACCAGCGTAACCAGCATTTATTCCCGCACCTACATATCCAATTCCCCTGCTGTCACACGAATCCTTTCGTGTGACACTTATAATTTTCCCCACACGATGCAGTCGTGGATATCAGGTTTACTTTAGAAAATATAATTCAAAATTATGATTTCGTAAATCTACAATTATTAACGTAATTAAACATACGCCTATACTTCCAAAAATATATAGCTTTATTAGAAAATTCCACTTACGATACTTATTTGCGTTTTCTTTAAATTCTTTAAAAATGTTTATATGTTTTCGCCTATGATAAAATAAGAAATAATGAATTAAGATTAGGATAATGATACTAAACGTGATAATAATTTTATACTTTGGAAGAAGTTTTTGTACAGTCCAAAAATCAGTTATAAATGAGTAAATCGTATGAATCGAAAAAACATTTATAAAAGCTAATAAAGTCATTGTAAGTAGAGAAGAAATGACTGGTGAATCTTGTCTTTTATCGTAATAATTGTATATCCTGTAATTTAAATATGTATACCATTTCATAATTGTATTCCTAGTTTAGTTGTTCCAAAAATCATTGCCTTTTGCTACTAATGCCATCTTTCCACCAAAATAAATCAAACTAATTGGAGCTCCCCAACCAGTAAGTCCGATACCTCCCATTATTAAATCTAATCCACCTTCTCCTATTAAGTTCTTTTCGCCTGCCCCTATTTCATATATTGTGTAACCGATTCCAAAAACTCCCGCCGCTCTTCCCGCAACTTTAAAAGTTTTTAAATAATTCTTCGTTCCTTTGCTTAGTTCACCTGTCTTTCCAGCATATTCTATCAAACCAGTTTTAACCCCATTCGCAAATCCAAAAGCACCCGCACCCTGATTTATCTGTGCCCAATTCATTCCCGAACTCCCATCAGAACCACCTCCAGAAGCGGCAGCTCCTCTTGTGATTGTATATAGCAATTCGCCAGTATCCATGGAATACATATGGCTGATAATATCCTCCCCAAGTTGATAAAAGGAAACACCATTATTTTCAATCTGGTAAACTCCTTTATGAGGGTTGTAATATATATTTGCCCCCGTTAACCCCCAAGTATCTATCCATTCTTGTGCAGCACCACGACTCTCAAACAAACCTGTTTTGTCTTGCCAAAACACAGGGTTATTAAATCCGTAGCGGTAAGGTGTTTGGTTTGGTGCCAGCTCGCTGAGCATATCCATAACGCTAAAACGTCCTATTGCAGCATCATACTGTCTGAAATCGGTTTCAGTTACGTTGAGACCACAGATTTAATCAAAACGCCATATCTGACCACCAGTTAATCTAATGCCTACATATAAAGGAATAAATATAACAACAAACACAATTAATATTAATTTATAAAAATTAATAGGTTCGATATCCTTTTTAAGCTGACGATTTTTAACTTTATTTTTATAAAACTTACTAACAAGGACTGACCATAAATAAAGGATTGGTATAAATATTATTTTGTTTGTAGCTTTATCTGTACTAATCCAAGGAATATTAAAATGAAATATTTTAGAAATTCCGAATACTAATACAGCAACATGAACAAGTTGTGCAAAAAACACTAATAAACTCGAATGTAAAACAGGATCACTATTATTTTTATTTCTATAATAATCATAAATTTTAAAAAACAGCCAATTATACATATTTATAAATTTTAATTAAACAAATGTTCAGTAATAGATTGTCCAGTATTTGCAATCACAGCCATATCTGCAATAAAATATACACCTCCAACTACCCATCCTATAGGAGTGGCTGCTGCTACTGCATATAGAGCTCCTGTAATAACTAAATCTGCTGTATGATGGTTTTGCCATCCATTCGCTAAACCATCGACTACAGTAGCCCCTGCAGAAACAATTGTTAATCTTGTTCCTGCCTTGTTTGCTACTTTAGCAATTTTCTCCATTCGAACTTTGTTCAATTCTGTGAGTTGTTTAGCAGTATGTGTTTTAGAGCCGGCTTTGTACTTATAATTCATATTACTTTCCGAGTTAGCCTTTAAAGCACCTGCATAAACACTTGCACCATTCGCCAATAAACCTATTTCAGATGGTGAGAAACCGAGGAGTTTAAATCCTGGGCTATCATCAGAACCACCACCCTGTCCAGTTACAATTGGATGATAAGATGTTTCATAGAAGTTCTCCCAAAATCTTCCTGAAAATTCATCAGAACCAGCAATAACAAAAGTATCATCATAATCACTTCTCATGATAGAACCTGACATCCCATGTTCCAACATAAAATTAATTGCCTGATCCCAACTCTCAAACAAACCTGTTTTGTCTTGCCAATACACCGGATTGTTAAATCCATAACGATAAGGCGTAAAATCATAAGCCAATTCACTGAGTAGATCCATGGAAGAAAACCTTCCTATGGCGCTGTCGTAATGCCTAAAGTCTGTCTCGGTTACATTAAGCGCAAAGCTGTCTTCGTATTCTTTGTTTAAGAACTTATATTTGTAGCCTGCACCCGGCAATTCATTATATCCTTTGTGTTTCAGTCCAAACGGATAGTAATTATTTTGCCTCGCTTTCGTTATTTTTATGTTTTGGTCTCGGCGAACCTCACAAGCTCGGTTTCATCTATAATTTCTGTTGCAGGGTCTATTATACCATTGCCGTCTAAATCTGCGTAAACCAATCGGTTATTACCCAAATGGTCTTTGTAAATGTAATGGTAAATATATTGATTATTCTTGTATTCTACAAGTCCTTCGGGTTGTTTAAAGAATTTTAAAGCATTATTTTCGTAGTGGAAAATATTCACGTAATCGGTAGTTACCAATGCACCGCCATTTGGTTGTACTTTTTTACTCAGGCGTGTGCCTGTTGCATCGTAAACAAAACTAATGTTACCGCCATTTGCAAAAGTTACTTTGTATGGTAAATTCAAATGGTTATAGCTTATTGCCGTAATGCTTTTATTTTTATCGGTAATCATATTACCAAAACTGTCATATACATAATCTGCACCGGTTTTGTTTACATCACTGAAGCCTTCGGCATTGTTGGTGGCGTCGGTTACGGTTTGTAGTTGGTTTGCGGTGTAGGTATAGGTCAAATCATCTATTTCTATGGGTTGTCCCAATTCTTCCTGTCCGTAGCGTTTCAGCGTGGTAATGTTGCCGTTTTTATCGTAAGTTAAGTCTTCGGCATATTGTCCGTCGCGGCCAAGATTTACAAAAAACGATGGCCCACCCAATGCTTTTAAATTGCTGGCGTAGTTCAGCCGGTTCAGGTGGTCGTAATCATAGCCGTAACCTCTGGTGATATTATCTGTTTTTGTACGCCACGCCACACTGGCAATGTTTCCGTTTTTATCGTAACTCAAACCTTCGGCATATTGTCCCGTGCGGTGATTATGAAATTTGTAATTCCGACTCATAAAACAAACTTACAAAATTATTTTTTTGATTATTACTTTGCCACACGAAAGGATTGCTTCGCCAATTCGCAAGCTCGGGTCGTGCGGCAGCCGGGGTATAGCTTATAAAACAAAATCCAATTGAATGGAATTATTATAACTTACTTGTAATCCTGTAATACCACAATCTAATAAAAAATCTATTAATTTTTCAGAATAGAAATGACCTGCTGTTGCTTGTACGGATATAATATCTCTGCCATAATATTCTTTTGAAATAGCAACTTTCTCATAACGGATTAATGGTTCTCTTTCTAAAAGTTGTCTAAACTGCTCATAATTTTCAACTGAATAATATTTTAAATTATTCATTATCTTATGACCTGTATATAAGGTTGAGTTATCAAAGATTATTTCTGGAGTTGTGATTGTTTTTACAAACATCAAATAATATTTCTCTTTTACATTTTCTATCTCAAAATCAAAAATGCTGTAATCTCCAATACCATGGGTTTTTACTATCTCTATATACTTTTCAGAATATATATTATGTAAACAGTGGTATTCAGGAGCATATCCCATTATGTCAGTTATTTTTGCTTTTTTTAGCATTTTACCTTTTATAATGGGACTTTTCAATAATTTCACTATATCCTGTTTACTCCAGAAATTTTCATTTTTGTAATTAAACCATTCTATAAAATTAATAAACTTCGCATCTTTTTTATCTATAGCTTTTTCATCAATTTCTAATTGATATATCCCATTATTAACCCCAATTACTTTGGGTTCGGCTGATACTGATATTTGATAATATTTCATCTAATCTCAATTAAATTGTCTAAAATAATCATTTAAATTTTGTCCCGTAGCTTTATAATTGTCATAAGCACTATTAATCATACCGTTGAAATCTTTTTGTAAAGTTTGAATTGACCCTGGTGTTACATTTTGCATTTGATTCAATCTTTGTGTAACGTAGCTATTATACTGTGGGTGGTTTCCGTGGAAAGGTGTAGGTAATTTTTTCAGGTTATTCCCTGCATTGAGTTTCATTGCATCCAGTACTGCCGCTCCGGCTTTTTTATAAACGGCTTGTGGTATGATATGGTGTCTTTGTATTTTTATGGCATTAGCAAGGTAACCACCTACTGGTATCATTGCACCAACACTTAACCCTGCAGCAACATAATCGCCCCTGATAGCCGAAATACCTCCATTTATAAGGTCTATCGGTTCGCCTATTATCGGAATCATTCCAATATAATCCAGCCCTTTGGATATACTAACTTAGCTTCCAGTTAGAGTTAAGCATAAAATCTTATTTTT
>CAYNIM010000019.1:0-44393 GCA_964397335.1 uncultured Flavobacterium sp. | reverse complement strand
TATTATATTTATTTAACTATAATCCTGTCCGACTTTTTAGGGGGCTAAAACATTAATATATATTCTAAAATTAAGGGAAGTCAATTTCCACCGAAAGAATAGTGTATCCCATTAATTCAAACACTTGGATATACTGGTTGGCTTTATCGTGACAGTCCTCTTCGTTATCAGCTTCTATTTCAAATGATAAAAAGGAGGGAACACCGTACATATCTGATGCTTCTATTTTCACAAAACAATTAGGTGCAACTGTTAGTTTATCTACGGCATCAATATTAACCGCTTCAAAGTTCATAATCTGTCTTTCTTGCGAAATAGCCAAATCATTTACTACTTCATTGGAGGCATGAGCTCCCGTGTAGCCTGCTAAACACAAAAGTGTTGATAAAAAATCTGTCTCATTTGTATAAAAATTTAAATTAAACTCTTTGAACTATATCTTAAAAACAAAGTATTAAGATATTCATTTACAATTAATATCTAATTAATTGTATCTTCCAATACCAAATTTGACTATCCTTATCAACTACATTGCCATTCTCTATTTATGGATTGATTTGGTACGTGTTAGTACATTTTGTACGGTTATATTCATTATTTAATAATTAATAAATGCTTAAATATTCGTTAAACTTATAAAAAGTATTTTAAACAAAAAAATATTATTGATTTTTTTAAAATCTAAATTTTAAAGAAAGCAGGATATACCGTCTCATCAGCGAATAAGACATTGTACTGTAGCCTATATCGCTTATGTTAAACGTTGTAAAATCTTTTTTATTTAATATATTATTAGCTCTTAAACTGATTGTATAATTTTCTTTTATCGTATAAGATGATTCAAAATCAATAAAATAATGGTTTCTGTTGTCTTTGTCTAAGTTCCCAAAATAATAATGCTCTGTTACGGCTTTTAATTGAAGTTTGCCTATCTGATGAAATGATTCTATGAAGCTGAATACATTGTTATAACTGTTTGTTAAGTCCGGCGATTTTATTTTAGTAAACTGCCATTCTGTTTCGAACCTAAAATTTATGCTGTTTCTCATTGCTGTTGCCCATTCAAACTTATAGCTTTGGCTGTAATTAATATTTTTCCTTAATCCTAAATCATTTATTTCATTAAAATAGGTAGATGCGGAATATATTCCGGAAATTTTAAAAGTACTTCTCATAAACTCTCTTAGAAAAAAATTAGAATGAGCTCTAAAAGAGTAAGTATCCCCGCCTTTAATTAAAATAGATTCAGAAAGAGAGCTGTTTTGTTCTAAAGCTCTTCGGGAAGATAAAACATTATTTTGCTTAGAATAATTTACAGAAAAACCAAACCCATAACGTGCAAGGTAATGCCTATAACTATACGCTAAATTAGCCGTTTGAAAATTTGTTAAAGCAAAATCCTCTAATCCTTTAGAAAATGACCTTGAAGACTGTAACAAGTAAGTATCGTTTACATTGACCGCTGATACATTCATAAAGTTAATGGCATATCCACCGGATATTATTTGTAAAGGGGTTATATCCCATTTAAAGTTTACTCTCGGATTAACATAAAACGGGTTTTGTGTTTTATCAGATTCTAATGATGTGAATTTATTAAATAACTGATGTGCTTCAGCCCCTCCGGAAATTAAAAATTTTTTCCATATCCAAGTATAACTGCTTCGTGCATATAAATCTCCGAATATAAATGAACTCTGGGTTTCAAAACCGGACGGACGGATAGCAGTACCATTGTCAAATAATTGAAAAACAGCATTCATATCTTCTTCGTTGTGTTTATAACCGACTTGAAACTGGATTAAATCATTGTTGTTCTGCCGGAGCTTAAAATCGGCTTCCAGCCCTACAAAGGTTTTTTCGCTTTGTATATCATTGTTCATTGCATCGGCATCAAACGGAAACAGGTCGCCCATTAAATAATCATTAATATTATATAACTGCGGTATTTTATTAGTAAAATACCGGGCTTTCAGCAATACGGCATTTTTTCCTTTCCATTGGTGCGTATAAGTTGCTTTCTGGTCAATAAACGTATTTCTTGTTTTGAGCTGTTCCAGTGTATTGATACCGTTAAATGTCAAATCATTGTAATTATTGGTAGTTCCTTGATTCCATACGGAGCTTACCTCTAACATCTGCGTTTTGGATAGGTCGTAAGTAGCCTGCAGGTTTACATAAAATTTATTTAAGTGGCTTTTAAACTGGTTTTTTTCTGTATTTTCAAAATAAGTATCGCCCACGGAGGTAACACTGTAGCGGTTATTAAAAACATAATTTTCATCAAAATTCAAAAAACCGACGGTTTTAATTTTCAATTTTTCTGAAACAGGAACAATAACACTTAGTGATACACTTTCAGCATTATTTATTCTTGTCCTATGGTCTTTGAGCTGGCTGGGACGTATACCGCTTAACCCCATAAGCTGGGAAGCTTGTCTTTCTCCGATAGATTCTATTTCATTATTATCGTAGAACATATTGTCAATGGAACCAGTCCGGTTAATCCCTACATTATTCAGCCCGACGTTAAGAAAAGCCTTATAATTTTTACTGAAATTCATTAAGTTGCCTGTTACATCATATCTGTTTTCCGTTACCAAGCCGTACCCTGCTGATATATCCCCAAACCAAAGGTCTTTATAGTCTTCATCCAAAGTAAGGTTTAGAGCAACTTTGTCTGAATTTTCTACGCCTTTAAGAAGTTTGTTATTCGAGTATCTTTTTAATACCTGAACTTTATCCAAAGGTTTGTTGGGCATATTTTTTGTGAGAAGTGTATATCCTTTGTTGAATAAATCATCGCCATCTACCATCACTTTTTCTATAGATTTTCCGTCATATTGTATATTTCCTTCGCTGTCTATATCTAAACCCGGAATGTTTTTTAATAAGTCCTCAACGGTCTGTTCCCTGCCCGTAGTAAAAGCTTTTGCATCGTATGAAATGGTATCACCGCTTACCATTACCGGAGGAGGGATATCAATCACTAAATCTTCCAAAACATTTTCTGTATCGACTAAAACAAAATCCAATTTATAATTTTTGGTGCTTTTGTCTATGTTAAGTTCCTGATGTTCTTTTACAAACCCCGATTTATGCACTTCTATGGTAAAAGTTCCTGTATTTTCTGCATTTAGCGAATAATATCCTTTCTCGTCTGTAAAGCCGAAACTTATAATATGCCCCTCTGTATCTTTAATAATAACCGAAGCGTTAGATATGTATTCATCATATACATTCTTTACTGTCCCAGTACATTTTGTTTGGGCTGATAAGGAAAGAGTAAAAAGAAACCCTATAAATGTAAAAATGCTCTTTGTCATAATTGATGTTTAGGCGGTTTTCTAAAGAAAAAAATGAAAGTTGGAAGATATTAAACTATAGTAAATAAAACAATAGAACTTACTTTGTCTTTTTAAACGACACTTTTGAAGTAATGCAGGCAAGAAATTTATTGAGAAATATAGTAGGTCCGCAGGATATGAAATTGATTATGAAAATAAAAGAAAGCATATAAACCAGAAATAAAGTAAGCAAAAAGCCAACGTTTGCAAAAGCTTTCGCTATTAGATTTCCTCTTTCCATACAAGCGTCATATACGGTATTTAAAAAATTTGCCTTAAAAAAGACTGTACAATACGCACAGTCTTTAGGTTAGTTTTCTGTTTTATCTTGAGTTAAAATAATTGTCCCTTTTTTGTGATGCGTTTCTTTAAAAATAGAAACGAGTATTTCTTTCGAAATAGCTGAAAGCGGATAGATGGATTCTAAGATATTTGATAAATCAGTCATGCATAAATATATAAAAAACTCAAACCTTTCGATTTGAGTTTTTGAAAAATTATTTAGAAGGAAACGTCTCTAGAACTTTCGTTGTAAATTCTTTGATACGTTCTTCTTTTTTAGTTTGTTTGTTTGTTAAATAACCTGTTCCTTTTCCTTGCCAAATCAATTCTTTATTTTGTGCATTTAATACATCAATGAAAAGAATCCCTTCGGTAGAAGTAGAAACCGATTGGTAACCTGGTCCCATCATCCAAGGATTCCAACCCCAAGGGCGATAAAAACCGTAACCCCATCCGCCGTGGAAAGTATTTACGTTTACAACTTGTTTGGCGTCGGTAAATAAATTGATCAACAAATCTGGATTTTCGCTTTTTACATATCCTTTCGCGCTTAAGTTTTCATCAATTGCTTTTAAGATACGTTTTTTGTCTAAATCAGAAATGTCGATTTTGTCAATTCCGTCTTTCATAAACGCATAGGTTTTGAATTGACTAAAGTTTACAGAACTGTCGTAATCTGTAGCTACTTGCACAGAACTACACGATGCTAAAAGTAATAAAGCAAATACAGGTAAAAATTTAATATATTTCATAACTGTTGATGTTTAATTGTCTAATGTCTTTAAAATCAAAGATAATACCACTTTTTTGTATGTTGTATTAAGTAATGTTAAATTTTAGCTTAATAAAGAATCGTCTACTAAATTAGGTAAAGTTACTTTTAATAAAGGTTCTGCTTCCATAGCTCTTTGTATAGCAAACATTGCACCTTCATTTCTTGCCCAGCTTCTTCTAGATATTCCGTTGTTTACATCCCAGAAAAGCATCGATTTCAAACGCTGTTCTGCTTCTAAAGTACCATCAAGAAGCATTCCAAAACCACCGTTAATTACTTCGCCCCATCCAACGCCACCGCCGTTGTGAATAGAAACCCAAGTTGCACCACGGAAACTGTCACCAATTACGTTATGAATGGCCATGTCGGCTGTGAATCGAGAACCATCGTAAATGTTTGAAGTTTCTCTGTATGGAGAGTCGGTTCCTGAAACATCGTGATGATCACGACCTAAAACTACAGGTCCAATTTCTCCGGCTGCAATAGCATCGTTAAAAGCTTTGGCAATATTTGCACGTCCTTCGGCATCGGCATATAAAATACGTGCTTGAGAACCTACAACTAATTTATTTTCTTGCGCACCACGAATCCATTGAATGTTATCTTTCATTTGTTGTTGGATTTCTGCAGGCGACGTTATAATCATTTCTTCTAAAACCTGACAAGCGATATTGTCGGTTTTTTGTAAATCTTCTGGATTGTTTGATGCACAAACCCAACGGAAAGGTCCAAAACCGTAATCGAAACACATTGGTCCCATAATATCTTGTACGTAAGAAGGATATTTGAATTCACGACCTAAAGTAGGATTTGGATTCATAACATCGGCTCCAGCTCGAGAAGCTTCCAATAAAAATGCATTTCCATAATCGAAGAAATACGTGCCTTTAGCCGTGTGTTTGTTGATCGCTTCTGCATGACGACGCAATGTTTCTTGAACTTTTTCTTTGAATAATTCCGGTTCTTCGGCCATCATTTTATTCGCATCTTCAAACGAAATTCCTACAGGATAATATCCACCTGCCCAAGGATTGTGTAAAGACGTTTGATCGGATCCTAAATCGATATGTAAATCTTCTTGATCGAATTTTTCCCAAACATCAACAACATTTCCTAAATAAGCGATAGAAACGACCTCTTGATTGGTTTGTGCTTTGCGAACACGAGCAACCAAATCGTCTAAGTTTTCAATAACTTCGTGAATCCATCCTTGTTGGTGACGAATTTTAGTAATTTTTGGATTTACTTCTGCACAAACAGTGATACAACCCGCAATAGTTCCTGCTTTTGGTTGTGCGCCACTCATTCCGCCTAAACCAGAAGTTACAAATAAATTTCCTTTTGGTTCTTTACCAATTTTTCTAAATCCGTTTAAAACAGTGATCGTTGTTCCGTGAACAATTCCTTGGGGACCAATATACATATACGATCCGGCTGTCATTTGTCCGTATTGTGTAACGCCTAAAGCATTGAATTTTTCCCAATCGTCAGGTTTTGAATAATTCGGAATCATCATTCCGTTGGTAACCACCACTCTTGGTGCGTTTTTATGCGAAGGAAATAATCCCATTGGGTGACCAGAATACATAACCAAAGTTTGCTCATCGGTCATTTCACCCAAATATTTCATCGTTAATAAATACTGCGCCCAGTTGCTAAAAACGGCTCCGTTTCCACCATACGTAATTAATTCGTGTGGATGTTGTGCAACAGCGTAATCTAAATTGTTTTGAATCATCATTTGAATCGCTTTGGCTTGTAACGATTTTCCAGGATATTCATTAATGTCGCGTGCAAACATTCTGTACTTCGGACGGAAACGATACATATAAATGCGTCCAAATTTTTCTAATTCTTCTTTAAATTCTGGAAGTAAAGTTTCGTGATGTTGCGGTTCGAAATAGCGCAAAGCATTGCGTAACGCTAATTTTTTTTCTTCGTCTGTAAGTATTTCTTTACGCTTTGGAGCGTGATTTATGGTAGCATCGTAAAGGGCACTTGGAGGTAAAACCGCCGGAATCCCTTGAAGAATTTCTTCTTGAAATGTCATAGTTTTAGGTTTTGTTTTTTTTCGAATTTGATCAACTAGTTTACTAAAGCCATATGGGCAATGTTTACAACCACTCATACAGCAATATCCGCGATCTAAAAGATATTTTTCTGTAAAAACGCGGAATCCTCGATCCGATAGGTAGTAATCTACGCCTTCTATTAAATCTTTTTTCATAATTACAAATTTAGTGATTTATCGTGTGATTTAAAGATTAAATTTAGAGGAAAGTTACCACTTACTAGCCCATACATTTTTGGGGAATATTCAACAATTAGCATCAAATCAAACGTTCAAAAAGACTTGGTTTTTGCTAAATCGCCTGTTTTCACAAAGTTATTTTGCAGTTAACTGACCGTTACTTCATTTTACTTCTTATTAAACACAGCCCTTTAACAATCAATAAGGTACACTATTAAATTTGTAACTAAATGTTACTTTTAAGTGAAATTCAATCATCTAAAGTCCACAAAATCAAAGTTCAAAAAAAGAAATATTGATTAAACTATTTTAATTTTACACCAATTTTTATTAATATCGTATATTTGTACGAATTGAAATCGCAAGTATGGAGCGAATATTAAAAGTAGAAGGTAAATACCGATATATAGAAATTGGTGAAGGAAAGCCAATTGTAATTTTACATGGATTAATGGGAGGGTTAAGCAACTTTGACGGAGTTGCTGATTATTTTCCTAAAAAAGGCTATAAGATAATTTTGCCTGAATTGCCAATATATACATTGAGCATCCTTAAAACCAATGTTAAATCATTTGCACGTTTTCTTCACGATTTTATCAAGCATAAAAAACTTGAAAAAGTAATTTTATTGGGAAATTCGCTCGGTGGACACATTGCATTGTATTATGCTAAACTACATCCCGAGTTCGTTGAAGCTCTAGTAATTACAGGTAGTTCTGGATTATATGAAAGTGCTATGGGTGATTCCTATCCAAGAAGAGGCGATTATGAGTTCATCAGAAAAAAAGCAGAAGATGTTTTTTACGACCCAAAAGTAGCGACAAAAGAAATTGTTGACGACGTTTTTGCCACGGTGAATGACCGTATGAAATTAATTAAAACACTTACGATTGCCAAAAGTGCGATTCGTCATAATATGGCAAAAGATTTACCAAAAATGGACATACCAACATGTATCATTTGGGGTAAAAACGACATTGTAACGCCACCAGATGTGGCAGAAGAATTCCATGAACTCTTACCCGATTCCGACTTGTATTGGATTGACAAGTGTGGTCACGCCGCTATGATGGAGCACCCTGACGAGTTCAATAAACTATTGGACGAATGGTTAATCAAAAGAAACATTACGTAAATGAAAATTGAAAGCGCCGTTTTTGTCGTAAGTAATTCCGACGTAAAAAAATGTCCTACAGAACCCATCCCCGAATACGCTTTCATTGGGCGCTCTAATGTAGGCAAATCTTCGTTGATCAACATGTTGACAAACAACAAGTCCTTAGCAAAGACTTCTTCTAGGCCTGGAAAAACACAACTGATTAATCATTTTAAGATAAATAACAATTGGTTTTTAGTCGATTTACCTGGTTATGGATACGCTAAAGTCTCTAAATCAGTTAAAGCTACTTTTCAGAAATTTATCACTCAATATTTTGAGCAAAGAGAACAATTAGTCAGCGCCTTTGTATTAGTAGACATTCGACATGAAGCTCAGAAGATTGATTTGGATTTTATTAATTACCTAGGCGAAAATGGAATCCCTTTTGGAATCATTTTTACCAAAGCAGATAAGATTGGAAAAAATGCTGTTGCCAAACATGTCAACGCTTATAAAAAATCATTATTAGAAAATAATTGGGAAGAGATGCCTCCGTATTTCGTTACTTCGAGCGCCTCAGGTTTAGGCAAAGAAGAAATCCTAGAATATATAAACCAAATTAATCAAGATATTTTTCAAAAGCAGACAAAATTCTGATTTTAATAATATAGAAAGAGGTTGCATTTTGCAACCTCTTTCTATTTAAATTATCCTAAAAACGGATATCTATAATCTGTATCAGGCACAAAAGTTTCCTTAATTGTACGTGGAGAAACCCAACGCAATAAGTTAATCATTGAACCTGCTTTATCATTTGTTCCCGAGCCTCTAGCGCCACCAAACGGTTGTTGCCCAACCACGGCTCCTGTTGGCTTGTCGTTGATATAAAAGTTACCAGCAGCATTTTGTAAAGCTACGGTAGCCATTTCGATTGCATAACGACAACCAGAGAAAATTGCTCCAGTTAAAGCGTATTCAGAAGTACTATCTACTAACTTTAAGCTTTCTTCCCATTTATTATCTTCATAAACATAAACCGTCAATACTGGACCAAATAACTCACGTTCCATAGTATCGTAATTTGGGTTAGTAGTTAAAATAACAGTAGGTTCAACAAACCATCCTTTTGATTTATCATAACCACCTCCAACAACAATCTCTGCTTCTGATGATGCTTTTGCATCGTCGATAGCTTTTGCTAATTTGTCAAAAGATGATTCAGAAATAACCGCCGACATAAAATTACTCATATCTTCTGGTGAACCCATTTTGAAAGTTTTCACATCTTCTACCACATAATTTTTAACATCTTCCCATAAAGAAGCTGGTATGTATGCACGAGAGGCTGCAGAACATTTTTGTCCTTGATATTCAAAGGCTCCGCGCGATAAAGCTGTTGCAACTTCTTTAGCATCTGCAGAAGGGTGTGCCCACACGAAATCTTTACCTCCTGTTTCACCCACAATTCTTGGATATGTTTTGTATTTACCAATATTTTGACCAATGGTTTTCCAGAAATCATTGAAAACACCTGTAGAACCTGTAAAGTGAATACCAGCAAAATCAGCTGAATCCAAAATAGTATCGGTAATCATTGCTGAATTTCCATACACCACATTAATAACTCCATCTGGCAATCCCGCTTTTTTGAAAACTTCCATAATAACATTAGCTGAAAAAACTTGAGTTGCCGCAGGTTTCCAAACTACCACATTACCCATCATAGCAACACTTGAAGGTAAATTAGCAGAAATAGCTGTAAAATTAAACGGTGTAATCGCGTATACAAAACCTTCCAAAGGACGTTGCTCTACTCTATTCCAAATTCCTTTAGAAGAAATAGGCTGTTGTTTGTAGATTTCTGTCATGTATTGAACGTTGAATCTCAAGAAATCAATCAACTCACACGCAGCATCAATTTCTGCTTGATGAATTGTTTTACCTTGAGCAATCATTGTTGCTGCATTGATTTTTGCACGATAAGGCCCTGCAATTAATTCAGCAGCTTTTAAGAAAATTGAAGCACGGTGTTCCCATGCCATTTGCGACCATTTTTTTCTAGCCTTTAATGCTGTTTCAATCGCTTTTTTTACCAAAACCTCATCTGCAGTGTGATAAACACCTAAATGATGTTGGTGATCAAATGGAGGGAATAATTTTTTTGTGTTTCCCGTTCTGATCTCCTCACTTCCAATATAAAGTGGAATATCAACGGTATTCTGATATAGTTCTTTAAATGTTTTTAACACTTCTTCGCGTTCGGGAGTTCCCGGCGCATAAGTTTTTACTGGCTCATTTACAGCCGTCGGAACATTAAAAAATCCTTTAGACATAACTTTCTGATGTTATTTATTAATTGAAAATACTTGGTACATTTAAACAAAATAAAGGTATGTGAACATGAAATAGTTCTTTAGTATCCAGATTCATCATTGTGTAAAAACCTTGCATACTCCCTAAATCGCCTTTAATAAAAGACCCCGACGTATAGGTGAAATTTTCCATTGGTTTTATTCTTGGAATTTCCCCAATAACGCCTTCACCATCGACTCTTTCTTCATAATTTAGAGTATCTTTGATCAACCAAAAACGGCGAAGCAATTGCACTTCGCTACTACTTATGTTTTCTATCTTTATTTCATAATTAAAATAGTTCAACAAACCCGAGAAATGCGGCTTAGTACTCGAATAATGAGGTGTTACCGTAATTTTTACTCCATTAGTAATTTGTGAAACCATTTTTTTAAAAATTTATTCAAATTTACGAATATTTTTTTAATTTGTAATCAATTTACTGTCGGCTTTCCCCAAGCCGATTACCCGAGTATATCTATCCGCATCACCTTTATAATAAATTAGAGCATTATATTGGTTCTCGGTCTCTACAAAATTTCCTTCAGGATTGAGTTCTTCTAAGACTTCACCATTATTTGAAGTAATCACATATTTATAATTAGTAAATCCTTGTTTTAGGAACAAGGCATTTTTGTAGAGGTTCAGTTCACTATCAAATTTCATTTCATAGACTTGATTTAATTGATAATCATTGAACATTCCAACCACATACAACTTCTGGTCTTGAGGCAATTGTTCTAGATGATAAGTAAAATAAACCCACGTATAATCTGCTTCTGTAACTGGATTCTCTCGATATCTATTTCTTGGCACAAAAGCACCATTGATGTCCTGATAATAAATATAGGTATTATTATCTTTTGATGGCGAACGAGGATAAAGATACACTTCGTATAATTCATCTCTTCTAATTTTACTAACTGAATTATTCACCCTTCTTAGATCACTATTATCAAAAAACAAAAATTCATTTCCTGCCCAAAAACTTGTTTCGTTATCATACTGATATTGAAACTTATTACCTAAGATATATTGAGGTTTCAAACCTGTAATTGCATTGTACCACTGACCATTTTGCAGCAACACCACTTGTACATTTTTACTTGGGTTTTGTAGAAGTTCAGATCCAAAATCAACCGTAAGATAAATATTTTGCTTTACATCGGAAAAGTTTAAGTTTCTTGGACGCTTTACTTCCATACCAACTGCTGCCAAATCTTCGTAAAGTACGAAACGACGCTCAATAAGCATTTCGTTATCTTGATTAAATACTTGAATTAGATAATTCCCTGAAATCAAAATCTGTGTATCTTGATTTGGAAATGAAATTGAGTAATTCACAAAAGGCTGAAAAGTATTAAAGGAAGGATTTAGAGATTGAATTCTCGTGTACTGTATACCATTTAAATATTCGGTAATCTGTAAATCTGAAACTTCCCAATCTTCTTTACAATGGACAATTTTGTAATAATAATCCGATTCATCTCCAATCAGATCATCAAAGGAAAACAAAAAACGTTCACTCGTTTTAAAAATTGGCACCACCGACTGCCCACCTTGATGAAATGCTACTGATTTAATAAAATATGGATCTGAGTTAGCAAAACAGCTAGAAGTGATCAGTAAAACGATGAATAGCAATAAGTTTTTACTCATAAGTACTTGATTTTCGTCTGGTAAATTTAGCAAAGAATTCCCATATAAGAAAGTAACATAGGTGATTAGATTGTCAAAAAACAAATAATTTCAGAGCTAATGGTGATGATTTCATCAAAAATGCTTTACTTTGCATAGTTAATTTTTATTTTAATAAAATCATAAGTTATGAAAAAAATCGTTTTATCATTAGCAATTGTTGGAGGATTGGTATTTACTTCTTGTAAAAAAGATAGTAATCAAGAAAACCTTGACAATACTTTGGAAAATATCCAAGAAGAAACTGAAAATGCATTAGAAGAAATTAAAGAAGAAGCAGAAGCTACTATTGAATCTTTAGAAGCACAAATTAAAGAGGCTGAAGAAGAGCTAAACAATGCAGTGACTGTAGACGCAAAACAAGCAGCTACTAAAAAGCTTAACGAAGCAAAAGCAGCTTTAGCAACTTTGAAAGGCGAAGCAATTTCTACAGCTGAAGAGGTAAAAGCAGAAGCGACTAATGCAGCTAACACAGCGACTAAAAAAGCAACTGAAGCTGCTAAAGATGCAGCAAATAAAGTTGAACAAAGCGTCATAAAAGCTACAGACAAAGTAACCAATGAGTTGGAAGGCACGAAAAAAGAGGCTAAAAACAACATTGACAAAACCTTGAGCAAAGAGAAAGCAAAACTTGAAACCGGTGGTGTTATTAAAAGCAATTAATTACAAAATCACTAATATTATATAACCGAACTCAAAAAAGAGTTCGGTTTTTTTATTGCATTTAAATTGCAATCAGAAACTCATGTAGTCATTTTTGGAAAAAAAATAGGTTACACCTTTCGGGTAACCTATTTAAAAAACTATTTAAGTTATTAACTATTTAAGTGAAACAGTTTCAATGTTAGTCATATCAAGTTTCATATTAGTCAACTTAATTGAACTTACTGGTTTTGAGTCAACACCTTTTCCAGATGACAAAGTAAATCCTTTAGGACCATCCATGTAACCATCATAGCTAATTGCAACAGTTCCTGTAGAATATACTGCACCTGCCTCATAGTTGATTGTTTCAGCATCTTCGTCCCAAACATTAAAAACAATTCCGAAAGTAGTGATACCAGTATCACCTAAAACTTGGCCATTTTCATAAACTTGTGAATCTCTCAAATAAATATCATCAGCTTCATGAGGCCATAACGCCTGATTATTAGCCACATCCACTGGAATAAATAATCCAAAATCAACACCTGTAGTTGCTGTTTGCAACCAATTGTCTGTATCGTGTGAAGCTATAATCCAACGTGTACAAATCACATCTCCAACACCGTCTCCATCTAGATCAACATTAAATGAACGGATTTCACTTTTATCATTTACAATTACTCCAGTAGTTGTTTGATCAATAGCATAATCTACACCTTCCCACGTAAAAAAGTGAGTTGTAGGCTGTGTATCGTCAGTTCCTGGTGTATCGTCAGTTCCTGGTGTATCGTCAGTTCCTGGTGTATCATCAACTACTGGAGTTGTTGAATCATCACTTCCACAAGACGTTACAGTCATTGATCCCGCTGCAACAAATGCAATTGTTGCCAAAGATAAAAAAATTCTTTTCATAATAGATTTATATTATTTTATTGTTAATTTACAAGGGCTAAATTAGACATAATTTTTTAATGAACAAGTTTTTTTCCTGCTTTTTTCATTCATTAAAAAACTTTTAGTTCAAAAATCTTTCGAACATTTCAATAATAAACCTTATTTTTGAACGGAATCTGAATTAAAAAAATCAACAACCATGAACGAGCATTTTGAAAGCAACCCATTGATTGTGCGTTTGCCAAAACACTTGAAACAGTTCATTAAGCCACAAAACTATGAAGAATACACTCCGATAAATCAGGCGGTGTGGCGCTATGTGATGCGTAAAAATGTAGACTATCTTTCAAAGGTAGCACATGCTTCTTACTTAGAAGGCCTAAAAAAGACAGGTATTTCTATAGAATCTATTCCAAGTATGTATGGGATGAATCGGATTCTTAAAGAAATTGGTTGGGCCGCTGTAGCGGTTGACGGTTTTATTCCTCCCAACGCTTTTATGGAATTTCAGGCCTACAATGTATTGGTCATCGCTTCAGACATTCGCCAACTAGAAAATATAGAATATACTCCCGCGCCCGACATTATACACGAAGGAGCCGGACACGCTCCAATTATTGCCAACCCAGAATATGCAGAATACCTTCGAAGATTTGGAGCTATTGGTTGCAAAGCTATTTCTTCTGCTCATGATTACGAAGTATATGAAGCTATACGTGAATTATCGATCTTAGAAGAAGCTGAAGGCACACCTGAGGAAGATTTAAAGCGGATAAGAAACAGAGTGGATGAACTTCAAACAAGAGAAAACGAACCTTCTGAAATGGCGTTGATCCGAAACCTCCATTGGTGGACGGTTGAATACGGTTTAATCGGAACGGTAGAAGACCCCAAAATATATGGAGCTGGATTGTTATCATCCATTGGCGAAAGTGAGTGGTGTATGACCGATCAAGTCAAAAAACTGCCTTATACAATTGAAGCTGCCTACCAAGGTTTTGATATCACCAAACCTCAACCTCAACTTTACGTTACACCGAACTTTGCTCTTTTAAATAGAGTTTTAGAAGAATTTGCTAATAAAATGGCTTTGAGAACAGGAGGTTTAAGTGGAGTAAAAAAACTCATTGAATCTAAAGCGTTAGGAACCCTTGAGCTTTCTACTGGTTTACAAATCTCGGGTGTTTTCACTAATGTAATAGAACACGAAGGCAAACCAATCTACATACAATCTACAGGAAAAACTGCTTTAGCTTATAGAGAAAAAGAATTGGTAAATCACGGTGTTGATTATCATTCAGAAGGATTCGGTAGCCCCATCGGAAGACTTAAAGGTATTAACCTTGCGATCGAAGACATGAGTCCTAGAGATTTACAAGCTTATGATATTTACGAAGGCAAGCATGTGGAATTAGAATTCGAGGGTGGTGTAAAAGTTGCTGGAGAAATCATCACAGGTGCACGAAACCTACAAGGAGAAATCATCCTTATAAGCTTCAAAAACTGTACTGTAACTCATAACGACAAAGTACTGTTTCAGCCAGAATGGGGCATTTATGATATGGCAGTAGGTAAAAAAATAATCTCGGCTTTTTCTGGACCTGCAGACATTCATAGCTTTGACATGCTTACACACGTTCCGACTACAAAAACTATCAAAGCAAAGAAGACACCGAAAAGAGAAGCTTTGGAAAAGTTATATGAAAGAGTAAGGAATCATAGAGAGCAAAAAAGCACCGAAAACCTTGAAGAAATACTTCTAGATTTAAAAAATAACCATTCGCAAGATTGGTTGCTGCCACTAGAAATTATTGAGTTATCTAAAAAAGAACAAAATTCACTGTACGAATCAGCATTACAACATCTATTAACTGTTAAATCACAAAGACCTGAAGTGGCATACTTGATTACTAATGGTTTAACTTTATTATAATATTCACAACAAAAATTATTATTCTTTTTTACTTTAAAATTAATCAAAAACCAATTACTTTTGTAATCATAAAATAAGTTTAGAATGAATTTAAAGAGATTTGCCTTGGCATTACTAGTGCTTCCTGCTTCGCTGTGGGCACAGGTTACTGATCTTAATCAGCAGTTGCCAAACGACCCGAACGTTCGTATCGGAAAACTGGACAATGGGTTGACCTATTACATCCGTCACAATGAAAGACCAGAGAAAAAAGTTGATCTACGACTTGTTATCAACGCAGGTTCTATCTTAGAAACTGACAAACAAGTTGGACTTGCTCACTTTTTAGAGCATATGGTTTTTAACGGAACTAAAACATTCCCTAAAAACGAATTAATTAATTATCTACAAAGTATCGGTGTTAAATTCGGACAACACTTAAATGCTTACACAAGCTTTGATGAAACTGTTTATTTTTTACCACTTCCTTCAGACGATGCTGAGAAGCTTGACAAAGGTTTCCAGATTTTAGAAGATTGGGCTTTTAATGCTACTTTAGATGGTAAAGATATTGATGATGAAAGAGGTGTAGTTATTGAAGAATACCGCACACGTCTTGGAGCTGGTAACCGAATGATGGAAAAGTACTTACCTAAACTTTTACACAATTCACAATATGCCAACCGTTTACCAATTGGAACAAAAGAAAACCTAGAAACTTTTGAACACAAAGAAGTTCGTCAGTTTTATAAAGATTGGTATCGTCCAAACCTAATGGCTGTTATTGTAGTTGGAGATATCGACGTAAATGAAATGGAAGCTAAAATCAAAAATCATTTTGGTAAATACAAAAACCCTTCCAACGAAAAACCTCGTACAAAATTTGACATTCCAAACCACAAAGAAAACTTTATCTCTATCAACACTGATAAAGAAGCAAGTTCTGCAAACGTTCAAATCTATTACAAAGATTACGAAAACACAAAACCTACTTTAACTGTAGGAGATTACAAAAACGACATTATCGACAATTTGTTCTCTTCTATGCTTAATAATCGCTTGGAAGAATACACAAACGAAGCTACACCTCCATTTGTATATGGTTATAGTTTCCACGGAAGTATGCTAGGACGTGGAAAAGAAGCTTTCCAATCTATGGCGATGACTGCCGAAGACAAACAAATTGAAGCTTTAAGAGTATTAGCTATTGAAAATGAGCGTGCTAGAAGATTCGGTTTTACAAAATCAGAATTAGAGCGTGCTAAAAATGAAACTTTAGCATATTACGAAAAAGCATACAATGATAGAGACAAAAACAATTCTTCTACTTATTTAGGAAGATACCAAAATCATTTCACACAAGGTGATGCCATTCCATCAATCGAATATTCTTACAATTTAACTAAGGAATTGATGCCTACCATCACTTTGGAAGATGTGAATAAATTGATCCACAACTATATCAAAGAAGACAACCAAGTAATTATCTTAACAGGTCCTGAAAAAGAAGGTTTAACGCCTCCTACTGAAAAAGATGTTTTGGAAGCTTTAGACGTATCAAAAGTTGAGATCACACCTTATGAAGATGCTGAAGTAGCAGAATCATTAATCCGTTCAAACATTACACCTGGTAAAGTAGTAAAAACTACTCAGAACGAAAAATTAGGAACCACTACTTTGGAACTTTCCAACGGTGCAAAAGTTACCTACAAGAAAACAGATTTCAAAAACGATGAAATTTTGTTCGGAGCAAGAAGTTTCGGAGGAACGAACTTGTGGGATACTGAAACCTATAAACGTACTCATAACGCAGTTAGCGCAGTTCCACAAGCTGGAATCGCTGGAATGGATCAAAATGCATTGACTCGTTTCAATTCAGGAAAACTTTACAGAGTTTCTCCATATGTAGGATCAACAACCGAAGGGTTTTCTGGAAATGCTACACCAAAAGACTTGGAATATTTATTCCAATCAGTTCACGCCTATTTCACCGATTTGAATTATGATGAAAAGGCTTACGAATCAGAGAAAAACAAAATGATATCGTATTTAACGAACCTAATGGCAATGCCAGAAGTGTTTTACCAAATCGAAGTTTCTGATTTTATTTACGGACACAACGAACGTTATACATCTCCAATTCCTACAACTGAAGATTGGAACAACACAGATTACAAAAAAGCATTTGAAATTTTTAAAGAACGATTTGCAGACGCTAGTGATTTTGAATTCTTCTTCGTTGGTAACGTAACAGACGCACAAATGAAAGAGTTTTCAGAAACCTATTTAGCTTCATTACCATCTTTAAATAGAAAAGAAACTTATGTAGATACTGGCTATCGTGCGAAAACAGGAGTTCATAAAAAAGAAGTTTTTAAAGGAAATGATGACAGAGCTTCTGTAAACATCACTTTCAGTGGAGAAACAACTTATTCTAAGAAAGAAAACTTAGCTATGCAAGCATTGGGCGAGATTTTGACAATCAAACTTATTGAAGAGCTTCGCGAAAAAGAAGGTGGTGTTTATGGTGCTAGCGCAAGTGGCCGATTAAATAAACTTCCTTACGGATCTTATAGCTTTTCAGTAAGCTTCCCAACCAACCCGGCTGACGCTGATAAATTAATCGATTTGACTTTACTGGAAATCGAAAAAATTCAGAAAAATGGACCTGAAGCTGGTGACTTGGTTAAGTTTAAAGAAGGTGAAATGACAGATTACACTAAGAACTTAAAAGAAAATCGCTATTGGCTTGGTGTTCTTCTAAATGCATTCAGCAACGAAGAAGATCCATCTAAAGCATTAGAATTTGAGAAAAACTTAAATGCACTTACTGCTAAAGATGTGCAAGACGTTGCTAACAAATACCTGAACAAAAACCGCATTATTGCTGTTTGGAAACCAGAAACGAGTAAGCAATAATACTTGATTTAAACAATAAAAATCCCAATGTAAAACATTGGGATTTTTTTATTTTGGACCACTAATTATTTATAACAAACTGGGATGATCTCCCCATTACTCAAACAATATTTTTCGATCTCTTCAGCAGTTAATTTCTTTGTATAATCAACCTCATGAACCTTAAAACCAATTGCACGTAATTTATCGAAATAATCCCTTCCGTAGACTCTAACGTGATCATATTGACCAAAAATCCTTGCTCGCTCTTTCTTATCTACAATGGAATCATCTTCAAAGGTAGTTGCTCTTTTTAGATCTTGAGGAATTTGTAATATAGCCATTCCACCTGGATTTAAAACACGAAACAACTCTTGCATCGCCTTTGTATCATCGGGAATATGCTCTAAGACATGATTGCACAAAATCACATCAAACTCGTTATCTTCAAAAGGAAGATTACAAATATCAGCTTTTACATCTGCTAATGGCGATTCTAAATCAGTTGTAATGTAGTCTAGGTTTTTTTGATTTCTAAACCGTTTATAAAAGGCTTGTTCGGGAGCGAAATGCAAAACTTTTTTATGAGAAGTAAAAAAGTCGGTTTCTTCTTTTAAAAACAACCATAATAATCTGTGGCGTTCCAATGAAAGTGTACTTGGTGAAAGTACATTGCTTCTCTGGACACCATAGCCATAAGGCAAGAAAGTTCTAAACGACTTCCCATCTATTGGATCTATAAAACGATCACCTTTTAAAACAAAAGCCAAAACAGGTCGAACCACATAACTTGACCTGATTAAAATCGGCCGCGGAATGATATTCAATATTGTTTTAAATACTTTTTTTATCATTAAATCACCAATGGTTCTTTACGGAAAGCAAATTCCTCATCAGACTCGATTCCCAAAGCTTTGTAGATATACGCGAAGGTTGACAACAACTCAGGTTTTCCATCGACCAAAGCAACGTTATGCTCAAAATGCGCTGATGGTTTTGAGTCGCGAGTTGCATAAGTCCAACCATCTTTTAACAGTTTAATATTTTTAGTTCCCATGTTAATCATCGGCTCAATAGCAACTGTCATTCCTTCAATAAAAAGTTTTCCTTTTCCTCTTTTTCCGTAATTAGGCATTTCAGGAGCTTCGTGCATTTTCTTACCAATTCCGTGACCAACTAACTCTCTCACCACAGAATATCCGTTGCTTTCAGCATGTTTTTGGATTGCATAACCTACATCCTCAACTCTATTACCAATTCTAAATTCTTTGATTCCGTGGTAGAGTGATTCTTTAGTGATTTGCAACAACTTTTTTGTTTCTGGCGCTACTTCACCAACTTCGAAAGTATAACAATGATCCCCGTAAAACTGATTCACGATCGCTCCCAAATCACAAGAAACCACATCACCATCCTCTAAAGGACGATTCGTCGGCAAACCGTGAACTACTTGCTCGTTTACAGAGGTAAGCAAAGTACAAGGACAGCCATATAATCCTAAGAATCCAGGGATACCGCCATGGTCTCTAATGTATGCTTCTGCCATAGTATCTAATTGCAAAGTAGTAATTCCAGGTTTAATTTCAGTAGCAAGCATTCCCAATGTTTTTGAAACCAAAAGAGCTGCTTGACGCATGATTTCTATTTCTTCTCTTGTTTTTACAACAATCATTATATTATATTTTATTTACAATGCAAATTTACGGATTTATTTTCATGAAAACATTATAAAACGAGTCTTCAAAGAAGAGTTTTTAATAATTAAGAAAGAGAAAGCTTTCCTTTTAAAACACAAAAAACCGATCAAATAGTGATCGGTTTTATAATAATATAAAAATTGATGAAAATTATTTTTTGATAAATTTAGAAGTAGCTTTACCTTCGTCAGTAGCAACTTCAATAAGGTATGCCCCTGCTGCCAAATCTGCAACATTAACAGAAGAAGCATTGTTTTGCACTTTGATTACTTTACCAGTTAAATCCATTATTCTGATTTCATTGGCATTTAACCCATTAACTGAAGTAATGTTTAAAACATCCGTCACAGGGTTCGGATACATTGTGAATTGATCTTTAAAGAAATCTTCTGATGAAACCGTACCAGTGAATAAATCAATAATAGGTCTTGCTGTTGCATTAATCGTTATCATATCAGTTGGCGTAGCTATTTGACAACCATTAGATCTTAAGTAACCAGATGTAGTCTGACTTGTTGCTATACCCATATAGAATCTCAACCCATCGTTCGCAACTCCCTCAGGATGACTAATTTCGGCTACAATAATATCACCTGAAGCTACCGAAACTGCACTAGAAAAAGGAATATCTACTAAAGTTAGGTCATCATTAGATGTTAAAGTGTATGTAGCTGTTGCTAATTGCGTTAAACCTGTAGGATAAGACGCTGGATACGCACCATTACTTTCATAAAGTTTAACTGTAATTGGGAAATTCCCATTTACAGTTCCTACTCCAATTCTTACAGCAGAAATACTAACTGCTGAAGTCATCGTATAAGCTCTAGAATAGGCATTATCCATCATGCGTATAAATTGTTGAGTCTGCTGATTTGTTTCTGAACAAGCAACAGTACCCGCTGTTGGAGCCTGATTATTAGTTTGAGAAATCGTCTGTGCATTTACGCTATTTCCAATAAACAACCCTAATGCTGCCAATAATACATGTAATTTTCTTTTCATTTTAAATAAAATTTAAGTTAGTATTGGGTTAAAGGTAAGAAAACATTTTTACATATCCACAACAAAATTTGAATATTATTTTGAAATCAAACACTTTCCAGTCATTAAATTAGGTTTTTCAATACCTAAGAGCGTTAAAATTGTTGGCGCCACATCACCCAAAACCCCATTTTCAATTTGTTTACGATCTGAATCAATCAAAATTAAAGGAACTGGATTAGTGGTATGAGCCGTGTGCGGACTTCCGTCTTCATTGAACATTGTTTCACAATTACCGTGATCTGCAAGAACCAATACTGAATAATTGTTTTCGATAGCAGCTTCTATTACTAGTTGGGCACAAACATCTACGGCTTCACAAGCTTTAATTGCTGCACTCATACTGCCAGTATGCCCAACCATATCGCCATTCGCAAAATTTAGACATACAAAATCTGCCTCTCTTTTGTTCAACTCAGGAATCAATGCGTCTTTTAAATCAAAAGCACTCATCTCTGGTTGAAGATCATAAGTTGCAACCTTTGGCGATGGACAAAGAATTCTGGATTCGCCTTCAAAAGGCTCTTCTCTACCTCCGGAGAAGAAAAAAGTCACATGTGGATATTTTTCAGTTTCAGCTATTCTGATTTGTTTTTTTCCTGCTTTTTCCAAAACCTCACCTAAGGTCATTGTAATATTGTCTTTATTATAAACCACATGTATGTTTTCGAAGCTTTCATCGTAATTTGTCATGGTTACATAATACAGATCCATTTTTTTCATTCCGTATTCCAACAAATCATTTTGTGTCAAAACATTCGTCAATTGACGGCCACGATCGGTTCTAAAATTGAAGAAAATCACTACATCACCTTCCTTAATAGTAGCAATTGCTTGTTCATTATCATCAACCATAATAATAGGTTCAAGAAATTCATCCGTGATATGATTTGCATAATTATCAGCAATACTCAAAAGTGCGTTGTGCGACGGCATTCCGATTCCTTTAGTCAATAAATCATATGCTTTTTTAACTCGCTCCCATCGATTATCACGATCCATAGCATAGTAACGTCCAACAACACTTGCTAGTTTCCCAACGCTATCTTCCATGAATTTCACTAAAGAATTGATATGACCTGCACCTGATTTAGGATCAACATCTCTACCATCTGTAAACGCATGTACAAAAACATCTTCTAATCCAAAATCTTTAGCTGCATCTAACAAACCATATAAATGATTGATATGAGAATGGACTCCTCCATCAGAAACCAATCCTAATAAGTGAACTGGTTTATTGTTTTTCTTTGCAAAGTTGAAAGCAGATTTCAAAACTGGTTCAACACCAAAAGTTCTATTTTCTACTGCAAGATTGATCTTTGCCAAATCTTGATAAACAATACGACCTGCACCGAGGTTCATATGTCCAACTTCGGAATTGCCCATTTGGCCTTCTGGCAACCCAACATTCAGACCGTCGGTTCTTAACTGAGCATGTGGGTATTTTTTATAGAGGCTGTCAATAAAAGGAGTATTTGCTTGATCGATTGCAGATACTCTAGGATCGGGAGATTTTCCCCATCCATCTAAAATCATTAAAAGTACTTTTTTATTCATAAGATTTAATTCTTTTCAAATGTACGGATAGATTTTTAGATTTGTAAAAAATCAAACTCAACTTTCAAACAAAATAACGACTTCAATCAGTAATTTAAAACAACTTTTACTTTGATCTTGAAAGTATTATAAACATCAATTATTGAAAAAAAATAAGCATTAGAAACGACTATTCTTTATATGACACCATAGTTTTAAACACATCCAAATCATCTACGAATTGTTTAAATAAACAAAACCCCCATCGGGAAGATGAGGGTTCGTTATAAGTATCATTAGAAATATAATTAGCCATTTAGAGCTTCAGCTCCACCAACAATTTCAAGAATCTCGTTAGTAATTGCAGCCTGACGTGCTTTGTTATATGTCAATTTTAATTGATCTCTCAACTCAGTAGCATTATCAGTTGCTTTATGCATAGCGGTCATTCGAGCTCCGTGTTCTGCAGCATTTGAATCCAAAACAGCTTTAAACATTTGAGTTTTTAAAGATGTTGGAATCAAGTTTTGGATAATCTCTTCTTTCGAAGGTTCATAAATATAATCTACAGAAGCGGTTGAAGTTTGTTCAATTGGCTTCAAAGGCAAAAACTGTTCCACTTGTACCACTTGTGTACCCGCGTTTTTAAATTGATTGTAAACAATTTCTACTCTATCATAAGTTTCATTTATGAAAGCGTCCATGATTTTTTGTGCAATTACCTCTACATTTGCAAAAGTTAAGGCGTCAAACAAATCACTTCTATTTTCTAAAATCACTTCTGATTTACTTAAAATATCGTATCCTTTTTTACCGACAGTTATAACTTCAACTTGTTTTCCAGCATAAGTTACATCAATCAAGTTACGTGTTGCTTTGATAGCATTTGCATTAAAAGCGCCACACAAACCTCTATTAGATGTAATTACAACCACCAAAACTTTGTTTACTTCTCTTTGTTCGGCAAATACTCCAGCTGCGTCACCTTCTAAAGTAGAACTGATATTTTGAATTAACTCGGTCAATTTTTCTGCATAAGGACGCATTGCAGTAATAGCATCTTGTGCTTTTTTTAATTTAGCAGCAGAAACCATCTTCATCGCAGAAGTAATCTGCATTGTTGATGATACCGAATTGATTCTATTACGTATTTCTTTTAAGTTTGCCATTATAATTGTATTAAGACAAAAGCATTAAGTATCAAGACATTAAACACCCGATACTTAATACCCAAAATCTTTATTAGTATTTAGACGACACTTCTTTTGCAACTTTTTCTAATGTAGCTGTAGCTTCATCAGACAAGTTACCTGCTTTCAATGCATTTAAAGTATCGCGGTGAGATAAATTCAACACTTCTAAGAATTCATTTTCAAATTCTTTTACTTTTTCAACAGGTACATTACGCAACAAGTTTTTTGAACCAGCGTAAATGATTGCAATTTGATCTTCTACAGTATACGGATCATTTACTGTTTGTTTCAATATTTCAACGTTTCTTTTACCTTTTTCGATAACGTTCATTGTTGCAGCATCCAAATCAGAACCAAACTTAGCGAAAGCTTCCAATTCACGGAATTGTGCTTGGTCTAATTTCAATGTACCAGCAACTTTTTTCATTGATTTAATCTGAGCATTACCTCCAACACGTGATACAGAAATACCTACGTTAATCGCTGGACGAACACCTGAATTAAACAAATCTGATTCCAAGAAAATCTGTCCATCAGTAATTGAAATTACGTTTGTTGGAATATATGCTGATACGTCACCTGCTTGAGTTTCGATAATTGGCAACGCAGTTAATGAACCACCACCTTTTACAACAGACTTTAATGACTCTGGTAAATCGTTCATAGTTTTAGCAATTTCATCATCAGCGATTACTTTTGCTGCACGCTCTAACAAACGAGAGTGAAGGTAGAAAACGTCACCTGGATAAGCCTCACGACCTGGTGGACGACGAAGAATCAATGACATCTCGCGGTATGCTACAGCTTGTTTAGATAAATCATCATAAACAATCAATGCCGGACGACCTGTGTCACGGAAAAACTCGCCGATTGCCGCACCTGCCATTGGAGCATATACCTGCATTGGAGCAGGATCTGAAGCATTTGCTGCCACGATGATAGAATAAGCCAAAGCTCCTTTTTCTTCTAACGTTTTAGCGATATTAGCAACTGTAGAAGCTTTTTGACCTACAGCTACGTAAATACAATATACTGGTTTTCCAGCGTCGTAAAATTCTTTTTGGTTTAAGATGGTATCGATACAAACCGTAGTTTTTCCAGTTTGACGGTCACCAATAACCAACTCACGTTGTCCACGTCCAACTGGGATCATTGCGTCAATCGCTTTAATTCCAGTTTGTAACGGTTCAGTAACCGGCTGACGATAGATAACACCTGGAGCTTTACGCTCGATTGGCATTTCATAAAGATCTCCTTCGATAGCTCCTTTACCATCAATAGGATTTCCTAAGGTATCTACCACACGTCCTAACATACCTTCACCAACTTTGATAGAAGCAATACGACCTGTTCTTTTCACAACAGCACCTTCGCTTACACGTGTTGATGAACCAAATAAAACGATACCTACATTATCTTCTTCCAAGTTTTGTACCATTGCTTCCAATCCATTCTCGAATTGAACTAATTCACCATATTGTGCATTAGCCAAACCGTGAACGCGTGCAATACCGTCACCTATTTCCAAAACGGTTCCTACTTCTTCCACAGAGGTTTCGGTTCCAAATCCTGATAATTGTTTCTTTAAAATTGCTGAAATTTCAGCAGGATTAATGTCTGCCATTTTTATTTATTTTATCACGTTAAACGTGTGTGATTTTAATTATTAAATTCTCTTTTTAATTGACTTAATTTATTAGCAATTGAAGCATTGAACTGCATATCTCCTAAACGAATGATGAATCCTCCGATGATTTCTTTGTTCACCTCGTTTACGATGGAAATTTCTTTATCTGAAATTTCTTTTATTTTCGCCATAATCTGAGCTTCTAATTCTGGAGTTATTGGAGTTGCTGTGGTAACATGTGCCACTTGAACACCTTTCATCTCATCGAACAACACTGCATATTTAGCGGCAATCGCTTCAAGTATATTGAGCCTTTTGTTTTCTAACAAAACTGAAAACAATTTTTTAGTATCACCGTTTGCTGTTGCGAAAATTTCGTTTAAAGCTGCCAGTTTAGCTTCCCCTTTAATAATTGGGTTTTGCAAAAAAACTTTCAACTCATCACTTTGTGATATTGCATTACTAATGCTTTTCATATCGTGACTCACCAATTCTGCGTTTCCATTTTCTTTAGACACGTCCAGAATCGCTTTAGCATATCTCAAGGCTGCTCTTGTTCCTGTCATTGTATGCTTAGTTTAATTTAATTTCGTTTAATAATGAACCTACTAATTGCTCTTGGGCTTGTTTGTTTTCTAACTGACCTTTCAACAATTTTTCGGCAATATCAATAGATAGAGACGACACTTGATTTTTAATATCGGCCATTGCAGCATTTTTCTCGCTTTGAATTGAAGCCTGAGCTTGTGCAATCATTTGCGCACCTGCTACCTGAGCTTCTTCTTTAGCTTCAGCGATCATTTTGTCTTTCATCACGCGAGCTTCTTTAAGCATTTCGTCACGTTCTGCACGAGCTTCAGCTAAAAGTCTTTCATTGTCTGCTTTTAAATTAGACAATTCTCTTTTTGCATTATCAGCTGCTGCCAAAGCGTCGGCAATACCTTCTTCACGTGCTTCTAAAGCGTTTACAATTGGTTTCCAGGCGTATTTTCCAAGCAAGAAAATCACAATCAATAAAATAATTGCTTGCCAAAAGAACAGACCAAAACTAAAATCGTTAATTAACTTTTCCATTATCTCTATTATATAATTAAGTTCTCTTTGTTTTTTGTTTAATCAAACAATATCTGTAACCAACCGTTACAGATATTGTTGTCTTGTTTGTGATTACTTTCCGAAGAAAATAGCTGCAAGAGCTAATCCTTCCAATAATGCACCAATAATAATCATTGCAGTTTGGATTTTTCCGGCTGCTTCTGGTTGACGAGCGATAGCGTCCATTGCTGAAGAACCAATTTTTCCTAAACCGTAACCAGCTCCGATTACGATTAATCCTGCACCTACTAATGTTGGAATTGTCATGATAAATGAATTAAATATAATTAAACAAAATTTTTAATACTCTTTACTAAAATAATTAATGTTCATCGTGTTCTTGAACTGCCATCCCGATAAACAAAGACGACAACATGGTGAAAATAAATGCTTGCAAGAAGGCAATCAACAATTCCAAAAAGGTAATGAAGATCCCTAATGCTAACGAAATTCCCGTAGCTCCGATTACACCCATGCTTTGTTTCATCACGAAAACTACCGCAATAATTCCCATAACGATTGAGTGACCCGCAGTAATATTTGCAAACAAACGAATCATCAATGAGAACGGTTTTGTTATCATTCCAATTACTTCAATTGGAGCTAATACTATTTTCATTGGAACTGGTACTCCTGGCATCCAGAAAATGTGTTTCCAATAATCTTTATTTCCAGAAAAAGTGGTGATTACGAACGTGAATACAGCCAAACAACAAGTTACTGCTATATTTCCTGTAACGTTTAATCCTAGCGGCGTTAATCCCATTAAGTTTAATAAGAAAATCAAGAAAAACACAGACAATAAATAAGGCATGTATTTTTTGTATCTCTTATCTCCGATATTTGGGCGAGCCATTTCGTCGCGAACATAAATAACTAGCGGTTCTAAAGCGCGCGCTATTCCTTTAGGAAGATTATTTGGTGAGTTTTTGTAAGTTTTTGCCAAAGAAGTAAAACCTAAAAACAGTAGAACTGTAGCTAAAACCAATCCAAAAACGTTTTTGGTGATAGAGAAATCCATTGGCTTTTCGTTGCTTGGGAAACCTTTTTCGTTATAAGTAATAGTTCCCGCTGCGTCTGTTTTATAAATCTTTCCGTGGTAATATTTGTAGTGTTGTCCACCTTTTTCTATAACTTCTCCGTTATAAACAAAATCTTCGGTCGACAAGAACGCCTTCAAGCCATTATCAATCAAAATAACCGGCAAAGGAAAACCGTAATGTTTATTTTTCTCGGCATCTGCATAAAATGAATAAAAGTGATCATCCATCAAGTGGTGTTGTGTAAATTGATCTACAAACTCTTGAGAACTTGGATCCAATGCAACTCCTGAATCATGAACATTCTCTGTTACCGCTCCTTGCAGAGTTTCTTGAGAATCCTCCACTGTTGTCGCGTTTGAGACTAGAGGCAACAACGCAAAAACAAATGCTACAAATAAGTGAAGTGATTTTTTAATGGCCACCATACTATGATTTTAATTATTATGATTGAAAAATTTTGTGCAAAAATACAATAATTATCCTTTACTAGCTGAAGTATTTCAACTTTTTTTTTCACTTGAGTTATTTGACGGATAAAGCTGATTTAAAAGACGATAAGCTACATACACATCAAAAAACATGAACAGAAAAAAAACTCCTAGATAATTATATTTGAAAAAATCCACATCTGTATCTTGCTCTAACACGGGAATCGCTACCCAATAAGTAACTACAATTTTTAAGGTTAAAAACCCTAAAAACACATATCCTAAACTTTGAGGCATTGAATTTCCTATACCAACGGTTGCTAATATTACTACTACCGACAACAGAAATTGCAGAGCATATATTTGCCACAAATGCATGTAGGCTGTATCCCAAAAAGCTAATTGCTCGCTGATGGATTGAATCAAAAAATGCAACCCTAAGAATACTATTCCTAACAACAGCAACTGACCTATAAATACAAATGCTTTATTCATTTATTTTTCTTTTAGAGAGCTGACGATTAAACATCCGTCTCAAAATTTCATGCAAAGGTACAATTTTTGTTTATCCCAATCGTTAGAAATTACTTAAAAACTACACGTATATTTTTTAAAAATAGCTGTGGTTCTTTTTGCATCTTTTCATCAAAAGCTTCTAACTTCTTTTCTGCTCTAATTAATTTTCGGATTTATATTCTTCCCAATTCTTTTTAATCAAAACCACGGCATAGTCATCTGTACTAATTAATACTGGTGTTTGAGACAATCCGTATTCAGAATCTAACTCTAAATACATTTGTGCAGACTTAGCTATATTTCCAGATTTCACGCCATGCAACACCAAGAAAATGGTATTATCATTGTACATGTCTGCACTCAAAATCAACCCAGTATGACGGCGATCGTTTGCGTATTGTTCTAATTTTCTTTTCACTTCTTGTCCCTCTTCATCTAAAGGATACGAGATTTCGTAAACCATTTTAATGTTTTTCGACAATTCGCGTTTGAATGTCAAGTTTTGCAACTTCGGCAAATCTTTGGTAATAATGCGCTCTGCCTCTTTACCTTCCGTAGTAGTTGGGTAAGTAATTGCTACATATTCTAAGGCCTCTTTAAACTCATCTAATCCTCTCAGCTTTCCAATGGTCATGGCTTTTAAAAGTTCAAATTTACTCACAAGTCCGTCGCCAATCACTGTTGGAATTTTAGCATCTAACTCTTGTAAAGTTTCGTAAAAAGCACCATTTGCATATAATCTATAAATATTATTATAATCTTCTAAAGGCGTGCCTTCTGCCGAAACCACTGTATTTGGATTCATCGCTACTTGAGTATAACGAGAGTCGGGATGATTTGTTTTCATATCCTCGAGAACAAGTTGCGCTTTTGCAGGATCGGTTTTTAGATAAGTTTTGTACAAATGATATTTGGCAGGAGGAATTAATCCTTCTTCTGGGTCAATTTTTAATAAGTGTTCTAATTTTTCAATCGCAACTTCGTATTCTTCCAGTCGTTCGCTATACAAGATTCCCAATTGATAATAAGCATTATCTCTATCTACTTTCAAACGTTTTAATTCCTCTTCATCTGTTGGAATTTGCGCCAAATAGAACTGCGGATCATAACGAGGGTCGAGTACCTCTCCATAGTCGATTGTTGAAGCCAAAGTATCTGTTCCTGTCTGTTGGGAACCGTCGGCTAATCCAGCATTCATAGCAGCCAATGCTGACCATCGCCAGTTATCAGTCAAAGGGCGATTGCCCCACTTACGATTAAATTCATTTTTACCTTGCAGAACCGTAGAGGTATTGTAAAAGTAAAAAGTAGAAGAAGCTCCAATTGCCGGAGCGCTACCTGAAGAAGCCGACGGTTGATTTGCAGCCTGTTCCGCTCTTCGATCTTCTTCTTTCAACTCTTCAATCAACTGATCGATAATCACTTTTTGTTGACTTTCATCCATAAATGCCAAGTTCAAAATACTATCGTTTACTCTTGCAATTCCTTCATATCTAACAATATCAACCAGATTATTCCGCATTCTACGCACTTGAATATATTCTCTTGACATTGGATTCATATGCACCATGGTGCTGTCGTAATATTTTCCAGCAGTTTCAAATTGCTTATCCTGATAATAAATATTAGCTAACTTGTTGTAATTTGCAACTTTGATATAGTCGTTATCTTTATTAACTTTTAACGACATATTATAATCTCTTATAGCTTGCTTTTCGACGCCATAAGCTTCATGCATCACTCCTAATTGATGAAAAATAATATCAGCATAAGGCCTGTTTTCTCTATCGTTTAAAAGAGAAAGATATTGTTTAAAAAAAGCTGTTGTATCTATTGTTTGTAAATCTTGATTGGCAAATTTTTCTGCATGCGCATTAATAACCAAGGCTCTTGAAATTCTACGATTGTAATCGATTACATCTTGGAAATTCTTTACTGCTTCTGCTTTATTTCCTGCACGGCTATTAAGTTGACCCACAATATAAGTATAACGAGCACTTTCGTCTACATCTTTGGTCAATTCTATCGCTTTTTGAAGTGGAATTCGTGCTGAATCTAAGTGTTCTAGATTGATGTATCCCTGAGCCATCGTTGCATAGATATCAGCTTTAAGTTGGTCTTTCAGAAGTTCTTCATTATCGCGAAGTATTTTTTTCAAATTTTGAATCGCCATTGCATGATACTCTAGCTTTATATTGGTTTTCTCTTTCCAAACCAGTGCTTCATAAAACAGATCACTGTCTGGGTATTTCAAAATAATATAATTAAAAGCTTCAATTGCAGGGACAAACCTAAGGTCGTGATAACGTGCTTTTCCAAGCAACATATACACTTCATCAATTTGTGGATTGTGTTCTTTCCCAGCTACGTAGATAGAGTGTTTCTGCGCAGCTTTAATAGCTTTGTCTTCTGCCCGTTGAAAATGAGGATTTTTTTCTGCTGAACCCGTAATAATCAATGCTTTTTCATCTTTCTGAATGGGTTCTAATGTGATGATGTTCGTAAAGTCATCTACATAATTTTTCTTTATCTCATTCACTCCCCTTTCATAAGAAGTGGTACCGTTATATAAAACATTATATTTAGTGGTAGTAGCATGGAACCTCTTGTTCATAAACCCCGCCTTATCGGTAGAACACGCTGCCAATACAACAAGGATAAACAATACTATGGTTTTATGAAAATTAGCTGTTTTCAACGCTTATTTTGTTTATTTTTAGATTAATTCTTCATTACTCTTTTCGGTCATCATCGAAAAAAATTTTCTTGAATAATGTGTAAAAATATAAAATTCAATGCAATATTACACGTTTTAAAAAACAAAATGATATTTTAATGTAACTTTGCCAAAAAAAAGAACGTGAAAAAAGACATACATTTTCCAAAAAGCACAGGAGTTTACTTAGCTGCAGTTCAACAATGGAACGATAATTTTCAAGAAAATAGCTGGTATGCTTACCTAATCAACACCCACTCTGAACCTTTAGAAATGGCTCTTGTTGTTTCTAACGCTTATGGATCTATCAATGGAGAACAACGAAAAACAGCTACATTCCGCCATGCATTTAAAGAGATTCCTGCAAATGGTTTCGTGAAAATTGAATTATTAGAAAACAACGTTTTGCAATTGAATAATGCATTTGCAGTTACCTATTTTCTAAACAACCAACTCTTCGAGAAAAAATTTATTTTTAAAACTAATAGTATTAACACCAAGGCACTCTCTGATGTTCCTTGCATTAACCAACGAGGTGTTTTATTGAAGTAAAATTGATTCGTTATCGATTTTAAATTTATAAAACTTCTCGCTATTTTTCTTCATAAATCATTGATATTGCTAACTCATCTACGTTTGCAACGATTATAAGCATCTCATTTTATTCTACGTTTCCTTGTTACAAAGGTTTGAACAAAAAGACACCTTTTTTTACAAAAACTTATAAATCAATAGTTAGAAAAAGGCTCATCTATTCTAAATCCATCAAGTTAGAAGTTCAGCTATAGTACTACACTCAATACTTCTAAAAATGATTGGCAGTTGGCAGTTTGCATTTAATTTGCTTTTGCGAATGTTTTTATAGTTAAAAATATTATAATGATATTCGATTTAAACAACAACTTTTATTAATTCTTTAATTTAAAGCGAGTTATTAAATATTTTTTATACCTTAGTGTACTCTTAGACTAACTTTAATTAATAAATATGAAAAAAATCTTTCAACATATAATCTTTTTATTGTTTATAAGTAACGCAACATTTGCTCAGGTTTTGTATTCAGAAAACTTTGACAACTTCAATACTGGAGATTTGGGGTTTATCAATTCCAGCACCAACTGGGGTAATTACGGAGCTAATTTAGTGCCCGGACAAAATGATTGGTAGATAGCGGAGAGTATATTGTATACATCCGCACCGAATTTTACGGTTCGTATTGTCCCAGAATCTAATAGAGGTAAAGTTTTGGAAATAGAAGACATTCCTACAGATTCTATACCCGGTCTTCCCATCGGTACTTTTTTTCACGTGGACGTTTTTAAAAAAGAATTAAACCTTCCGTGGAATCAAAGAACGACTGGCAATGACATTTTAAAGATCAGTTACGATATATGCATTCCCAATGATAGAATATCTATATTTAGAACATTCTTTGAGGTTCGTAAAAAAAACCCAAAAATTCAATTACGTTTTGGATTGGCAGACTATATTGCTAACATAGCTGAAAGAGGGTATAATGACTCCCTAAAACTTAGCGGTCATTATTTAGCTACTGATATAGAACGGACAATACCTATCGCTACTTGGGTTCATTTTGCAATATATATAGATTACACTACTGGCTATGTTTATGTGGAAATACCCACTCTAAACTATGCAGTAAGAAGTACTTACTCTAATCCCGCTTTAGTAAACAACACCGATGACGGAATGGTAGATGCCATAGTATTAGGTGCTAATTCAGAGATTATTCGTAGTGTATTTCCAAATATTTTGAAGTTTGACAACATTGAAATATCGGCAGTCAACTACTTACCTAAATTAGCTTTAGATAAAATACTATCGTTAAAATTTAATGTTTTCCCTAATCCGGTTACAAATGTATTTACCATTTCAAATAACGAAAATATTGTTGTAGATTATATAGATATATACGACATAAGTGGCAAAAAAGTGAAATCAAAAAGTTACATAATGGAAAATGAAGTACAACTAAACATTGAAACTTTGACAAGCGGACTTTATTTTTTACACATCAAAACTAACGAAGGAATAGCGGTAAAGAAAATAATGAAGAAGTAATATTTTTTTAGATTTTACCATCGTTCTTTAACATTGTTATCTAAACAAATGTTAAAAATAAAAGTTAGTTGTTTATTTTATAGAATGAATTACAATAAAGTTTATATCTTTACGATTCGTTTTTTAAAAATTAAACTTATTTAAGAACAAATGAATTTGAAAGTATTGCCAATAATGATGGTTGGTTTGTTGTCTTTTAAACCGTTGATTCTAAACGATTCAAATGGCAACAACGATGGAAGTGAAAAGGGTAAGAAAACTGAAAAAAAGATTACAGTGGTAAAAAAAAGCAGTAGCTTAGAAACCAAAGAAATTGCCGCTGTAACTCATACAAATTCAAGTTTTGCTGAAGAAAGCAACCTAAGTATTTTTGATAAAATGGTATTATCTGAATATTTAGACTTAGATGAAGACGTTTTTTTAAAACCGGAATTGGAAAGTTTTAAAGCCGCGTATAAAGGGTTCTACAAACTAAAACAAGAGGGAAAAATCAAGAAAGATTTACTTACAATTATAGATTTTTCTAAATCTTCAACCGATCGTAGAATGTGGGTGATCGATATGGAAAACCAAAAAATACTACATCATACGGTGGTTTCTCACGGAAGAAAAAGTGGAATGGAGTTTGCCACAGACTTTTCAAATGTACCTGAATCTAACAAAAGTAGCTTGGGTTTTTACAGCACAGCCGAAACTTACTTCGGAAAACACGGACTTTCATTACGTCTCGACGGCCTTGAACACGGCATTAATCACAATGCACGTATGCGTCACATAGTTATTCACGCTGCCGATTATGCCAACGAGAATTTAGGTAAAAAACAAGGTTACTTAGGCCGCAGCTTAGGTTGTCCTGCTTTACCGAAAGATGTTGCCCACGATATTATCAACTTGATAAAAGAGGAAAGTTGCTTGTTTATCTATCACGAAGGTCAGAAAGATTACTTTAAAAAATCAGAATTAGTTCAGTAATTCTTTATAAAGCAACCCGTCTAAAGAATAAATATCGTCAAAGACCTGAATATTGCCAAGAGTATCAATCACTGCAGTAAAATACACTTGATGTACATTTACTTTTTGATTTAACTTAAAACTTTTGGTTGTTTCATAATGCACCAAGGTGTCGATTTCACTTCTTGATACATTTACTTTTTCTATTTCAAAAATCTCTTCTGCCAAATCAAAAGGCGATTCTACTCGTATGCAACCCGAACTTAAAGCTCTGTTGTTTCGATTAAACATGGCACGATTATTCGTATCGTGTAAATAAACCATATGATTATTGGGAAAATCAAATTTTATTTGCCCCAAAGAATTCAATCGTCCTGTTTTTTGAACATAACGATAAGAGTTATAATTTTCAGGATCCCAATCTTCAGAATCAACTATTTTACCTGTTTTTTTATCGAAAATAGTCAAACGATTTGATTCAAAATAACTTCGATCATTAGTAGCTTTTGGCACCACATCTTTTTTTAAAATAGTAGGCGGAACGGTCCATTTCGGATTCAATATAATTCCATTAAAAGCTGAAGAAAGCACTGGTGTTCTTCGCTCTTTTTTTCCGACAATAACTTTGTGTACTGCCTCAAGATTACCGTTTTTAACGAAATACAAGCGACTTTCGGGAATATTAACCCAAACGTAGTGTGTACCTAGATCGTCTGGCAACCATTTACTTCGTTCTAAATTGACCAGGATTTTTTGAAATAATTTTCCATCTGCAGTCAAAGTATCTCTGTTTACAACCGGAACAAATTGTTCAAAAGCTTTTTTATATTTTTGATAGTGTAAATTCTGTGGTTTCAAATCCACTAAGGTCTGATAAACCATTTTATCTTTCAAAGCTTCATTTAGCAAAACTTCTGGTTCTTTAGTTTTTGGGACAAAGGGTTCCCAATCACCATAAAGTTTTTTGGGATTAACTTTTCCAAAAGTCAACTGTTTGGCAATTCTAAAAAAAGTTTCAGAAAACTTTAAATCAGCTTGAATCAATTCGAAAGTACGCAGATTTTCATAATGCTGATGGGCAAAAACCAATTCACCTAATGGATATTTTTCTGGCAAAACACCATCCCAACGACTATCGATAATAGCAGAGATCAATTCGGAACGATTGGCACTGTCTTTCCAAATTGTACTCATCTCATTATTTACATATACTTCTCGAACTTCTGGTTTTTTTCCAAATAAATCAACTTGATGAACCCTAATAATTTTCTCGGAATTTCTCGGTCGTTCAACAGGAAGTTCCGGCCTATCACAAGCAATTAAAATCAACAATAAACAAACAACTTTTCCCCAACTTTTCATTTCTTCTGTAGCTAATTATCTTTAGCTACAAATTTAAAAACAATTCTATGAGAGCCAATGTTTGGTATGATAACTTGTTGTACTTTTAACAGAAACCCCATTTTTTCATAAAACTTCAATGCGAAATCACGGGCAAAACACCATATAAAAATGGAATCTCCTTTTCCTAATCGATCAATTCCTTTAGTAATCAATTTCTCACCGATTCCTCTGTTTCTAAAATCCTCCAAAACAGCCAAACCAGTTAACCTGTAGACTGGATGTACTTTAAAATTATTAGTAACTTTATGATGAAACGTCACTACACCCACCAATTCTCCATTAATGTATGCACCCAAATGCAGCGCTCCTTCATCATAATCACCATCAAAAACACTTTCTTGTCTAGGCATATCATTTCTCAAAACCTCGTGTCTTAAGTCGATCGCATCATCTGGCGTACATTTTTTTATCTGTATCATTTCTGTTTTTTTTAATTTATCTCTGCAAATTGCGGATTCAAAAGTAATAAATACTTATCTTTATTTGATCAAAAAAGGCGACAACTTGAACGTCATTTTCAAAAAATTTTACCGCATGGAACAGCTTTTATTAGACAACATTCGTAGCAAAATTGAATTATCTCCAGAAGAAGAACAAGAAATCCTAAATCGTTTTGAACGTCAAACACATAAAGCAAAGACCTTGCTTGTTCAACCTGGAGACGATGCACATTTTGCTTTTTTTGTTTTAAAAGGAATTTTGAGAAGTTATATTATTGATCGAAATGGTGTGGAGCATATATTAAGTTTCGCTACTGCCGGATGGTGGGTTGCAGACATGTACAGTTACCTAACTATGAAACAAGCAAACATGTATGTGGATGTGACTGAAGAGTGCGAAATATTAATGATTCGAAAGGAAGATGTAGAAGATTTGTATCTCAATATTCCAGCTTTAGAACGCTTCTTTAGGATTCTAACAGAAAACAGCCTAATTGCACATCAGCAACGTGTGCTAGATAAAATGGCATTAACCGCCGAAGAACGTTACGAAAAATTCGTGCAAAATTATCCCGAAACGGTTCATTGTCTACCACAAAAATACATTGCGTCTTACATTGGTGTAACGCCTGAGTTTTTCAGTAAAATGAAAGCCAGAATGTTGCGGAAGAAATAGAAATAGGATAGGAAATAAATCATAAAAAACAGTTATTTTGAATTGAGGATTTTTCAATATATAACTTAAGATACCAACAACAGCTATTAAGTGAAGAGAAAAGAAAAAGTATTTCTTTTAATTTAACAACATTGATGAGATTTATTTCTTAATCTACATTATCTTGATTTGAATATAATCGCGCTAACTTTGTCATATCAAAAAATCAAAAAATTATGGCAAAACACATCATACATACAGCAGACTCTCGAGGCTATGCAGACCACGGTTGGTTAAAAGCAAATCACAGTTTTTCGTTTGCAGGATATTTCAATCCAGAACGAGTACATTTTGGTGCACTTAGAGTTTTAAACGACGACTTAATTGGTCCGGCTAGAGGATTCGGAGAACATCCACATGAAAACATGGAAATTGTATCGATTCCATTAGAAGGAAAATTGGCTCATGCAGACAGCACAGGCGGAGAAGGCGTGATTGAAAAAGGCGAAATACAAATAATGAGTGCTGGGACAGGCGTTTTTCACAGTGAAAGAAATCCTAGCCCAACCGATTGGACAAATCTTTTACAAATATGGATTATTCCAAACAAATTAAACATTAGTCCACGTTATGGTCAACTCGAATACGAACTTAAAGACAATGAATTAAAAACTTTAATTCAGCCAGAAACTGAAGAAGGAAAATTAAGCCTTCAACAAAACACTTGGTTTAAGCTTGGTAAATTTGATGCAGAAAAAAAACTTTCTGTTTCGGTAGAAGATGCAGAAAACAACGGCTTATACTTATTTGTAATCAGCGGTTCATTAGAAGTTGACGGAAAAAAATTAGATAAAAGAGATGCAATTGGTGTTTGGGAGACCAAAGAAATCAATATAAAAATCAATGATAAAAGTGAATTCTTAATTATAGAAATTCCAATGAATTTAAACTAACAAATAAAAAAATTGTATTATTATGAAAAAATGGAATCTTGACCCTAGTCACACTGAAATTGGATTTAGAATTAAACACATGATGTTTACAAACGTAAAAGGAAAGTTTAATGAATACAATGCAGACATTGCGTTTGACGATGCTTTTGATAACGCAACTTTTGAATTTAATGCAAATGTAAATTCAATCGACACTAACAACAGCGAAAGAGATAATCACTTAAGAAGTGGAGATTTCTTTAATGTGGAAGAATTTCCTGAATTAAAATTTAAATCAACGGAAGTACAAAGAAATGGCTCAGATTATCAAATTAAAGGTGATTTGACTATTAGAGAAACTACACTTCCTGTAACTTTAAAAGGCGAATTCAGTGGAGTTTTAAAAGATCCTTGGGGAAACAACCGTATCGGGCTAACTTTGGAAGGGGCAATTAATCGTAGAGATTTTGGACTAACTTACAACGCTGCTTTAGAAACCGCAGGTGTTTTGGTTGGTGAAGAAGTAAAATTGAATATCGAACTTCAAATGATCGAAAACAAATAAGTTAATTACTAATTCTTTTCTGAAAAAAGGACAGCTCTTCACAGACTGTCCTTTTTTATTTTACATTTTTAAATAAAAATCTTTTGTAAGTGCTGTATATTCTTCTGTATACTGATGGCGTTGTGTTTCGATTATCAAATTGTCTATTGAAATTTCTGCTGGAATTCTAGTTAAAGCAAGCATAGATCGCTTAATTGCTGTTGTGGGCGTACCTTGAATCCTACAAATTTTGAATGGAAAAAGTCCGTACTCAGCAGCCAATTCTATAAAAACTTGTTCTTCTTTATATGGAATAATCACAGAAAAAATACCGTGTTCATTTAATAAACCTTCCACGCAAGAAATTAATTCTTCAAAAGAGAGAGATAAAGTTGAACGGGCTTTGCTTCTTTGTTCATCATCCGAAATATAATCTTCTGAATAAAATGGTGGATTGGATACAATTAAATCGTAAGTAATTTCTTCAAAAAATTCTTCGGTAAATTCTTCTAACGACGCGTTGTAGCAATACAAACGATCTGCCCAAGGACTATTTTCGAAATTTTCGACACTTTGAATAAATGCTTCCTCATCGATTTCAACTGCATCAATTTGATCGGCATTTGAACGTTGTGCTAGCATCAAAGCGATTAGTCCAGTTCCAGCACCGATATCTAAAATACGATTAGGCTTGTTGTACAACGGAGCCCAAGCACCCAATAACACTCCGTCGGTCCCGACTTTCATGGCGCAACGACTTTGATGAACTATAAATTGTTTGAATTTAAACATATTAAAATTACATCATCCACAATTACAATCATTATTACAACCATCCTTCTTCTTCTTGAAAACAAACTTTCTCAACAAGTAAAAAACAGCTGCCGCTACAAGTATATATACAATAATGGTTTGCATTTATTTCAAAAATTGATAAACCAACAAAGAAACTACATAGGCAAATCCGGTCATGAATACCATCTGAAACACAGTCCATTTCCATGAATTGGTTTCTTTTTTCATAACCCCGACTGTAGACAAACATTGCATAGCAAAAGCATAGAACATTAGAAGTGACATGCCAGTTGCAAATGTATAAACCGGAGTTCCATCTGGACGCTTCTCATTTGATAAAGTTGTTAGAATTGTGCCACTGTCTTCTTCCACATCAAGATCTGCTCCCAGATTATACAAAACAGCTAAGTTTCCTACAAAAACCTCGCGAGCTGCAAAAGAAGTTAAAACAGCGATACTTATTTTCCAATCGTAACCCAAAGGTTTAAAAACTGGTTCAATTGCGCGACCAATCATCCCGATATAAGAACTTTCTAATTGATATTCGGCGATTACATTTTCTAATTCGTCTTCGCTATAAGAAGTGTATCGTTCCTTAACAATTTCCTCTGCGTTTCCAAAAGTATCGGCCGGACCATGAGCACCCAAAAACCAAATAACAACAGAAAGCGCCAAAATTATCTTACCAGCTCCTACAACATACGACAAGGATTTCTCGTACATATTAAGTAGCACATTTTTCAAAATAGGTAATTTATATTCTGGCATTTCAATGATAAAGTATGATTTTATATCGGCTTTTATAAACTTTTTTAAAACCCAACCAGCGCCAATAGCTGCGAGGAATCCTAAAAGATACATTCCGGTCATTACCAAAGCTTGCAACGGAATAAACCCAAGTAAATAAGTCTGAGGAATGATAAGTGAAATGATGATGATATATACAGGAATTCGAGCCGAACAAGTGGTAAAAGGTGTTACCAACATGGTAATTAATCTTTCTTTTGGATTTTCGATATTTCTTGCCGCCATGATTGCAGGAATAGCACAAGCAGTACCTGAAACCAAAGGAACAACAGATTTTCCACTCAATCCAAATGGTTTCATAATGCGATCCATCAAAAAGACCACTCTACTCATATATCCGGTTTCTTCTAAAATGGAAATCAGAAAAAACAATATAGCAATTTGAGGTACAAACATTAATACACCTCCCAATCCTGGCAGGATACCATCTGTAATTAACTCTGTTAATTTACCTTCTGGCAATGTTGCTGCGGCCCATGTAGATAAATCACCAAAAAGACCATCAACAAAATCCATCGGATATGCGGCTAGTTCAAAAATAGAACCATATATAAGCAACAAGACGAATAAGAATATTACGTAACCCCAGAATTTATGAGTCAATATACGGTCAAATCGCATCCTTAAATCCTTTGCTTTACTTGCATCAACACTGTAAACTTCCTTTAAAATGTCGCCAAGCAACTGATAACGCTTGATTGTTTCTCTGTGCAACATTCGTTTAAGTTCGCTTTCTTGCTTTTGTAACGCTGTGTTGCTAGAAACCAATGGGCTAATTCCATCAAAAGCAAACGTTTTGGTTTGGGTAAGCCAAACTTTATATGGATTTTGTGTTGGATATAAAGACTCGAGTGTTTCAAAATACTCTGAATCGATTTCTTTTAAGTCAAATAATTTTTCAACTGAAAGCTCTTTGTATTGAAGGATACTTTGTTTTAAATCTTCTATGCCTTTATTTTTTCGGGCAGATAATAAAACAATTCGTGTTTGCAATTTATTTTCTAAAGCGGCAATATCTATATTGATGCCTTTTTGTTCCATCTGATCAGCCATATTCAAAGCTAAAATCGTAGGGAATCCGAGGTCTTTAACCTGTGAAAAAATCAATAAATTTCTTTTCAGATTTTCAACATCAGCAACAACCACAACAACATCAGGAAAATCTTTATTGTTTGTATCAAAAAGCGCTTGTAAAGCAATCTTTTCATCAATAGAATTTGGGTATACTGAATAAGTTCCCGGCAAATCGACTACGGTAGCATTAACCTCTTTAGATAGTTGGGTTTTTCCTGCTTTACGTTCAACGGTGATTCCAGGATAATTTCCAACGTGCTGATTCAATCCAGTCAAAGAATTGAAGACAGATGTTTTTCCTACATTAGGGTTTCCGACTAATGCAACTTTTAATGAATTCATAGAAAATTTAAATTAGTTCAACCTCTATTTGTTGTGCCAGATCTCTTCTTATACTTAAAAAAGAATCGTTCACTTTAATATAAATTGGATCTGCAAAAGGTGCAATTTGCAATATTTCGATGATAGAACCGGATATACATCCCATTTCTATTAATTTTAAGGGCACATGCTCGGTGTTGATTGTTTTAATCACAGCAGGTTGGCTCTTTGGTAATTGATCAAGAGTCATATTCTTTTAATTAGATTCAATACAGATTGCAAATCTAGACATTTTAAAAGGAAATAGGAAACTTTCGATACTAATAGCGTGTTAATTTGGAAATAAAATTTGAAATGAAGCTATTTAGAAGTTTGAAAAATTATTATTGCTCGCGTAGCCAAAGGATGTCTTCCAAAAGCTGTTCAACGTTTTTAGAATCTTCACTTTCTTCATTCAAAAGGGTACCGTCGTAAAAACCTCTAATTCGTCCATTCTTATCAACCAAGATAAAATTTTCTGTATGAACCATATCATACAATTCTTCAGGACTTCCTGTTTTTACTGCGAGAAAAGATTGTCTTGCTAAGTAATAAATTTCTTTTTTATCGCCAGTAAGCATGTTCCATTTTTCATCAATCACACCTTTTTCTTTAGCGTATTCATGAAGCACTTCGGGCGTATCAATTTCGGGTGTAACAGAGAAGGAAAGTAACTTTACATCTGGAAAATCTTTAATTTTATCTTGAAGCCAAACCATATTATCTTTCATGATTGGACAAATTGTAGGACAAGTAGTAAAAAAGAAATCGGCCACATAAATTACATCTTTGTAATCCTCTTGTGTAATAGTTTCGTTATTTTGATTTTGGAAAGAGAAATCAGCAATCACATGTTTCAACTTGTTGTTTTGATGCTGCACCAAAGTATCGACTAATTCAGGGTTGACCATAGCCGGAGTGTAAATTGGTAATTGTTTTTGAGGTTTCAAAGCATTGTAAAACAAGGTCAAAATAATTGCAGACAAAACGGCTAATGTTATAAATAAATATCTGTAACCGTATATTAACTTTCTCATCATAAATAAATTTAAGCAAATTTAGTAATTAGGGATTCGAAAAGCGTTAAATATTTATAAAAGGTTGGAGTTTAATTTATAAAAAAAATCTCGATAGATAAGTCTATCGAGATTTTATAATGTTTAGAAAAACCTTTGATTAGTTTTTACCTTCCATTTTAGCTTTCAATTCAGCTAAAGCGTCGATATCTCCTAAAGTTGTTTTCTCAGAAGCAGCAGATTTCTCTTCAGCTCCTTTAACGTTTTTCTCTTCTTCATCACGGAAAGTAGCAGTATGAGAAGCTACAACTCTTTTGAATTCTTTGTTGAATTCAATGATTTTGAAATCAGCAGTATCTCCTTTTTTCAATTTACTTCCGTCTTCTTTTTCTAAGTAACGAGTTGGGATAAAAGCAACTACATCTTCTTCAAGATTAATTGTAGCACCTTTATCGTTCATGTCTGCAATAACTCCGTTGTGAACTGTTGCTACACCGTAAGTTTTTTCATGAGCATCCCAAGGGTTTTCAGTAGTTTGTTTGTGACCTAAAGATAATTTACGTCCTTCAACATCTAATTCTAAAACAATTACGTCTAACTGATCTCCTACATTTACAAATTCAGATGGGTGTTTGATTTTCTTAGTCCAAGAAAGGTCAGAAATATAAATTAAACCATCGATTCCTTCTTCCAATTCTACGAAAATCCCGAAGTTAGTAAAGTTACGAACGATACCAGTGTGTTTAGAACCTATAGGGTATTTAACAGTAATATCAGTCCAAGGGTCATTAGTTAATTGTTTGATACCTAGAGACATTTTACGATCTTCACGATCTAAAGTCAAGATAACTGCTTCGATTTCATCTCCAACTTTTACAAAGTCTTGAGCAGAACGTAAGTGAGTTGACCATGACATTTCAGAAACGTGGATCAATCCTTCTACACCTTCAGAAACTTCGATGAAAGCACCGTAATCAGCCAAAACAACTACTTTACCTTTTACTTTATCACCAACGTTTAAGTTAGCATCTAAAGCATCCCATGGGTGAGCATGCAATTGTTTTAAACCTAATTGAATACGTGTTTTCTCATCATCAAAGTCTAAGATAACAACGTTTAATTTTTGATCTAATTCCAATACCTCAGATGGGTGATTGATACGAGACCAAGACAAATCAGTGATGTGGATAAGACCATCAACACCTCCAAGGTCGATAAATACCCCGTAAGAAGTGATGTTTTTCACTACACCTTCTAAAACTTGTCCTTTTTCTAATTGACCGATGATTTCTTTTTTCTGTTCTTCGATATCAGCTTCGATCAAAGCTTTGTGAGATACTACTACGTTTTTGAATTCGTGGTTGATCTTAACAACTTTGAACTCCATAGTTTTGTTTACATACTGATCGTAGTCGCGAATTGGTTTCACGTCGATTTGAGAACCTGGCAAGAATGCTTCAATTCCAAATACATCTACAATCATACCACCTTTAGTTCTGCATTTAACAAATCCATTAACGATTTCACCTGTGTCATGAGCAGCAATTACACGATCCCATGCTTTGATGATACGAGCTTTACGGTGAGACAAAACCAATTGTCCGTTTTTATCTTCTCTTACGTCGATTAAAACTTCTACTTTGTCACCTACGGCTAAGTTAGGGTTGTAACGGAATTCGTTCAATGAAATCACACCTTCAGATTTAGCGTTGATGTCAACGATAGCATCTCTGTCAGTGATTCTTACAACTACACCTTCTACTACTTCTTCATCGTTTGTAGAAATGAACGTTTTTTCAACTAATTCTTCGAATTCTTTAAGATTTGTTTCATCTACTGAATCAATACCGTTTTCATAACGATCCCAGTTAAAAGATTCTAAGAATTCCTGTGCGTTTTGTGTTTGTTCAGACATATCTGATTTATTTAATTTGTATTCTGTTCTCACGGTTTGATTAAGAAGTTTCCACAGAAGTTGTTATTATTTACATCTCAATACTTTAGCCCAAAACCGAACTCCAGCTAAAAAGTTCGGCAAATTTAGTAATTAATATTATACCAGCCTAATACTTAATAAAAAACATTGTAATTTATCGAAAATAAATAATTAAAACGTACCGAGTAGAATAATTATAAATATTGCTTTCAATAAAACAGACCCAACAAACAACAAGTATTTCATGATATATATAACGGTTTACAAATGGAGTTACAATATTGTGTACGCTACTAATGTAACGTCCTGAAAAAATGATACAGGATTAAACAAATAAAACTTTTTATTA